>NZ_JACYUV010000002.1:0-601945 GCF_014841935.1 Stenotrophomonas sp. CFBP 13725
CGGCAGCGCGAATGCGATGACGTGGACCCCGCCATGGATGGCGCGAAACAAGGCCCGCATGGATGCAGTTTTTGCCGTCCCCCGCCACCGCACCCCGCCCCGCCCAGCACACAGCTCTGCAGGCCTTTGACGTTGCCGTTGCCGTTGCCGTTGCCGTTGCTGTTGCCGTTGCCGTTGCCGTTGCCGTTGCCGTTGCTTCAAAGCAGGTGCCGGGCGCAGCCCGGCCTCATCCACCCTCAGTCGTCGCGCAGTTCGCCGCCGGGCAGGAACGCCCAGGTACGCGTCACCTGCAGGATGTCGATGTCATCCTTCGTCTGTGGCAGGGCGGGGAAGGGCTGGGCCAGGCGAACCACGCGCAGCGCGGTCTCGTCCAGCAACGGCGTCCCACTGGATCTCAGGATGCGCGCGCTTTCCACGCTGCCATCGCGGCGCACACCGACCGTGATCACGACCTGCCCGCCAAGGCGACGACGGCGCACGTCATCGGGGTAGTTCAGGTTGCCCACGCGCTCAGCGCGGTCCACCCAGGCGCGCAGATACGTGGCCCACGCATACTCGCGGGTGCTGGCTGAAACGAACTTGCGGTTTGGCCGCTTGGCGTACTGCGCCGAACGCAGGTGCACCTCGGCCGCCAGGCGCGCCATGTCGGCATCGCGCTGCTCGCGTGCGTTCAACGGCGCGTCGGGGCGTGGCTGCTCCGGCATCGGCTGCGACTGGGCCTGTGCGACCTGTTGCTCACCATTGCGGCTGCTGACCACCCGCGACTGCGGTGGCGGCGGGGCCGCGGCATCCTGGCGCTGCTGCGGCACCGGACTGCTGCCTGGCAGCGCCTGCGGCACTACCCCCGCCTGGCTGTCGCGTGGGCGCAGCGCCTTGTCGTGCTCGCCACCACCGACCTGACTGGCAGCGGCCAGGAAATCCGCCTGCTTCGGCGTCAACGCGGTGCGCGTCTGGCTGAAGATCACATCCAGCGTCGGCACCAGCGGCGCTTCGCCGCGAACGGCGAAGCCGACGCCCAGCAGCAGCGCGCCATGCACCGCCACCGACAGCGCCAGGGTGGTGCCCAGACGCTGCGCGGAGCGGTCCGCCAAGAGCAGGGGCGCGACCACCGGCATTACGGCAGGCTGGCCTCGATGGCATCGAAGAGGGTGCCGGCGATGTTCAGCCCATACTGGGCATCCAGTTCACGAACGCAGGTCGGGCTGGTCACGTTGACCTCGGTCAGGTAATCGCCGATCACGTCCAGGCCGACGAAGCGCATGCCGCGACGCTTCATCTCCGGCCCCACCTGGGCGGCGATCCAGCGGTCGCGCTCGCTCAGCGGGCGGCCTTCGCCGCGACCACCGGCAGCCAGGTTCCCGCGGAACTCGTCGCCCTGCGGAATGCGGGCCAGGCAGTAATCCACCGGTTCGCCATCCACCAGCAGGATGCGCTTGTCACCGGCAGTGATGTCGGGGATGAACTTCTGCGCCAGGGTCAACTTGCGGTCGCCGTCGGTCAGCGTTTCCAGGATGACGTTGAGGTTCGGGTCGCCCGTGCCGCTGCGGAAGATCGAACGGCCTCCCATGCCATCCAGCGGCTTCAGCACGGCTTGCCCGTGTTCCAGCACGAAGGCCTTCAACGCCTTGGCATCGCGGCTGACCAGGGTAGGGGGGCAGCACTGCGGGAACAGCAGCGCGGCGAGCTTCTCGTTGTAGTCGCGCAGTCCCTGCGGGTTGTTGACCACCAACGCACCGGCCGTCGCGGCCACGTCCAGCACCTGCGTGTCGTAGATGAATTCCGCATCGACCGGCGGATCCTTGCGCATCAGTACGACCTGGCCGGGACCGAACTCGGTCAGGCTGAACTCGCCCAGCGTGTACCAGTCGGCCGCGTCGTCGCGGACCTGCAGGGGCGCCGTGCGGGCTACGGCCCGTCCGCTGTCCAGGCTGAGGCCACCGGGTTTGACGTAGTGCAGGGCATGGCCGCGCCGCTGCGCTTCGAGCAGCATGGCGAAGGTCGTGTCCTTGGCGATCTTGATGTGGGCGATGGGATCCATCACCACGATGACGTTCAGCGGCATGGGAGCACCTGTGGGGCAAGGTGCTGATGGTAGCGGCTCCGGCCCGGTGTTGCCTGCCCCGTGGCGCGCAACGCTGCGTGCGGCCGATGGCCGCAGGCCCGCCGGACGGGGGTTGCGCAGAAGATTCATCGCCGAACTTGCTGGCGGTCACGCAAGTGCGATATAGATACGCCTTCGCAGCGGCACCGACCGAAGTGCCGCGCATGGGGAACGGCAATGACTGAGAACATGACTGCGGGCGGGGAGCTCGCAGGACTCCGGGTGATGGTCATCGATGATTCGAAGACGATCCGCCGGACCGCGGAAACGTTGTTGAAACGGGAAGGCTGCGAGGTCGTCACCGCGACCGACGGCTTCGAGGCACTTGCCAAGATCGCCGACCAGCAGCCACAGATCATCTTCGTGGACATCATGATGCCGCGTCTGGATGGGTATCAGACCTGCGCGCTGATCAAGGGAAACCAGCTGTTCAAGTCCACGCCGGTGATCATGCTGTCCTCCAAGGATGGCCTGTTCGACAAGGCGCGTGGTCGCATCGTGGGTTCGGAGCAGTACCTGACCAAGCCCTTTACGCGTGAAGAACTGCTGGGTGCCATCCGCACATACGTCAACGCCTGACCAGGGGGGAAAGGCAAAATGGCTCGAATCGTTCTTATCGAGGACTCACCGACCGACAGGGCGGTGTTCACGCAATGGCTGACCAAGGCCGGGCACGAAGTTCTGCAAGCGGACAACGCCGAGGACGGGATCGTGCTGGTCAAGGAACACATGCCGCAGCTGGTCCTGATGGACGTCGTGCTGCCGGGCATGAGTGGCTTCCAGGCTACCCGTTCGCTGGCCCGCGACGCGGCGACCAAGAATATTCCGGTCATCATCGTCAGCACCAAGGCGATGGACACGGATAAGGCGTGGGGCCTTCGCCAGGGTGCGCGTGACTACATGGTCAAGCCGCCGCGCGAAGAAGACCTGATCGCCCGCATCAACGAGCTGGTGTCCTGATGCGTTCACCCTTCGACATTCTTGAAGCCTACGAACGGCGCAGCCTCGCCCATGCCGTGCAGTTGCCCGAGCGGCAGTTCGCGCAGGATCTGTGGCGTGGCGTGGGCTACCGGGTCGGCAACCGTCGGCTGGTATCGGATTTCCGCGAAGTGGTGGAAATCGTCCCGATGCCGCCGGTGACGCCGGTGCCCTGTGCGCAGCCGTGGCTGCTGGGCGTGGGCAACCTGCGAGGCAACCTGTTTCCGGTGATCGACCTGAAGCTGTTCCTGGAAGGCAACCGCACCGTGCAGCAGGAAGGCCAGCGCGTGCTGGTGATGCGACAGGCCGGCGGTGACGTGGCGCTGACCATCGACGAACTGTTCGGCCAGCGCAGCTTCGAGCTGGACCAGGAAGTATCGGTCGGTGGCTTGGCCGAAGGCCGCTACGGCCACTTCGTCGACCGCGCATTCCAGGCCGACGGGCACGATTGGGGCGTTTTCTCGCTCTCGCTGCTGTCGCGCACTCCTGAATTCCGACAAGCCGCTGCCTGAAGGTACCGGTACGTCGTCTCTGCATTGCATTGAACATCGAGGTTGAACGATGAGTACTACTTCGGATTCCAACAAGGCCAGCAAGCTGCGCCTCGGTGGCACCAACGCGTGGTTGATCCTGTTGCTGGTGGCGATGGCGCTGTTCGGCCTGAACACCGGTGTGGCGACCTGGCAGGGCAGCCGTCTGGCCGACGCCAGCACGAAGGCAGCCGATCTGCAGGTGCTGTCCCAGCAGTTGGCCAACCAGGGCCGTGATGCGGTCGCCGGCAATGCGCAGGCGTTCACCGCGTTCAAGGCCACGCGCACCGCGATCGACGAGAACATGTCGACGCTGCAGGGCCGTTACGGCAATGAGCCGGGCGTGTCCTCGCCGATCAGCAAGCTGGCCGCGACGTGGCAGCCGCTGGGCAAGAGTGCGACGCAGCTGATCGCCAGTGAGTCGGCGGTGCTGACGTTGGCGGGCAACGCGAACAACTTCAGCGGCGCGATCCCCGGCCTGCAGGCACAGCTCAACGAGGTCGTCCGCGCGATGAGCGCCGCCGGCGCCCCCTCCTCGCAGATTTACAGTGCACTGCAGCAGGTCGTCGTGGCCGGCTCGATGGCCCGTCGTATCACCGAAATCCGGGCCGGGGGCTCATCGGCATCGGCGGCCGGTGATGCGCTGGCCCGCGACATCACGGTCTTCAGCCAGGTGATGGATGCATTGCGCAACGGCAATGACGAACTTGGCATCGTTGCGGTGCGCGGTGCGGCCGCGTTGGCTGCGCTGGAGCAGTCGCAGCAGCAGTGGACGGCGATGAAAACGGACGCCGATGCCATCCTGGCCAGTTCGCGCCAGCTGTTTGCCGCGCAGGCCGCATCAGCCAGCTTGGCCACCGGCTCGGCGGACATGCTGGCCGACAGCAAGACGCTCTTCAATGCGTTCTCCTCGTTCGGTTCGGTCAGCGATACCCGCTTGTTCCCCAATTTCTGGATCGGCGTGGTCTCCGGTGTCCTGTCGCTGATCGCGATCATCGGCTTCGTCAGTACCTCGGTGCGCGGCCGCTCGCGCGAGCAGGAGCTGCGCTACCAGACCCAGGTGGAATTCAACAGCCGCAACCAGCAGGCCATCATGCGGCTGCTGGATGAAATCAGTTCGCTCGGTGAAGGCGATCTGACGGTGAAGGCATCGGTCACCGAAGACATGACCGGCGCCATTGCCGACGCCATCAACTATGCCGTGGACGAACTGCGCCATCTGGTGACCACCATCAACGACACCTCGGCCAAGGTCGCGCTGTCCACCCAGGAAACGCAGGCCACGGCCATGCAGCTGGCCGAGGCGGCAGGCCACCAGGCCAACCAGATCACCAACGCGTCGGACCGCATCGGTGAAATCGCAGCGAGCATCGAACAGGTGTCGCGCAACTCGTCTGAATCGGCCGAAGTGGCACAGCGCTCGGTGGTGATCGCCGCCGAGGGTGCCGGCGTGGTGCGCGAGACGATCCAGGGCATGGACCAGATCCGTGACCAGATCCAGGAAACGTCGAAGCGCATCAAGCGCCTGGGCGAGTCCTCGCAGGAGATCGGCTCGATCGTGGAACTCATCAACGACATTTCCGAGCAGACCAACATCCTGGCACTGAACGCCGCGGTGCAGGCGGCTTCGGCAGGCGAGGCCGGTCGTGGCTTTGCCGTAGTGGCCGACGAAGTGCAGCGCCTGGCAGAACGTACGTCCGGTGCGACGCGTCGGATCGAGGGCCTGGTACAGGCCATTCAGGCCGATACCAACGAAGCGGTTACCTCGATGGAGCAGACCACGGCCGAAGTGGTGTCCGGTGCCCGCCTGGCGGAAGACGCCGGTACGGCACTGACCGAGATCGAGCGCGTGTCCAATGCGCTGAACAACCTGATCAAGAACATCTCCGTCGCCGCCCAGCAGCAGTCGTCGGCTGCATCGGACATCACCCAGACCATGGGCGTGATCCGGCAGATCACCGGCCAGACATCGCAGGGTGCGGGGCAGACCGCCGAATCGATCGGCCACCTGGCACAGCTGGCCGCCGACCTTCGCCGCTCGGTCGCCGACTTCAAGCTGCCCGCGTAAGCGGTGTGGCGCGGAGAAGCAAGGATCACCTGATGAAGCATCGACATGACATCCGCCACATTGAACGTCCTGCCCGCGTGTGCAGGGTCGTACTGGCGACCGGAGCCCGCCCATGAGCAGCCTGCGTGACGCAATGAGCCACGCCGCCCTCGGCTGGGTGAAACCTGAGCTGGACGAGACCCTGCGCCAGGTGCGCAATGAGGTCGAGTACTTCGTCGAGGCCCCCGCCGATGGCAGCCGCATGCGCCTGTGCGCCGGCTACCTGCACCAGGTGCAGGGCACCCTGCGGATGGTGGAGCTGTACGCCCCGGCGATGGTGGCCGAAGAGCTGGAGCAGCTCGCGCTGGCGATCGGCACCGGCGAGGTGGCCGAGCGTGATGAATCCTGCGCGACGCTGATGCGTGGCAGCGTGCTGCTGCCCGACTATCTGGAGCGGCTGCAGAATGGCCATCGCGATATTCCCATCGTGCTGCTGCCGCTGCTCAATGAGATCCGTGCCGCGCGCGGCGTGGCCGGCATCAACGAAAGCGTGCTGCTGGCGTTCGCGCCCGACAGCGTCAGTGCCAGCGAAGCCGAACTGGACCACGCACGGGGCAGCCTGAGCGGACGCAACCGTGAACTGCTGGATACGGTCGGCAGCGCGGTGAAGGAAGAACTGCTGCGCATCAAGGATGCCCTTGACCTGCACCTGCGCACGGGCGGGCAGCCCGAACAGCTGCACCAGCAGGTACGTGAGCTGACGGCGGTGGGTGACACGCTGGCCATGATGGGCCTGGATGTGGCGCGCAACGTGGTGGTGCAGCAGCGTGACGCGCTGAGCGCGGTGGTGGAAGGCAATCAGGCGATCGATGAGGGCATGCTGCTCGATGTCGCCGGTGCGCTGCTTTACGTCGATGCATCGCTGGATGACCAGGTCGCCCATCTGGGCGCAGCGGGAACCGGCGAGGACGATCCGTCCGCCGCAGAGACCCGCCGCACGCTGGAGGTTCTGGCCCACGAAGCCATCGCCAATTTCACCGTGGCCCGCGAGCACTTCGTCGCCTTCATCGAGACAAACTGGAACCACGCCGAACTGCAGGACGTGCCACGCCTGCTGGGCGAGGTCGGCGGCGCGCTGCGCATGCTGGACCTGCAGGTGCCGGCGGATTACCTGAAGGGCGTGCAGCTGTACATCAAGGCAGAGCTGGTGGAGCGCCAACGTGTACCCAGCGGTCGCCAGCTGGACACGCTGGCCGATGCGATGGCCAGCCTGGAGTACTACCTTGAAGCGCTGCGCGACCGCCGTCCGGGGCGCGAGAACATTCTGGACATCACCCGCAGCAGCCTGGAAAGCCTGCGTTACTGGCCGCTGCCGGTGGCCGATGCCATCGCGGCCGAGGCCGTAGCCAGCGAGCCGGTGCAGCCGGTAGAACGCGAGTCCATCCAGCCGCCGCCGTTGGACGTGCCGGAATTCGACACGCGCCCGTTGGCGGCCGTGTCGCCGCAGGGGCCTCCGCCGTTGCCGGATCTCGTCTTCGACGCACCGCCCACGGCGCGTGATCAGGACATCGCAGAAGACGACATCCACGCGCCGTCGTCCGAACCGACGCTGCTGTTCGCCGCCACAACCGCCGCGCCGCCCGAGGTCCCCGCCTGGGAGCTCGGCAGCTTCCAGGTCGAGCAGACGTCGGACCATACACCGACCTTCGCCAGCTTCGACCCGGTATCGGCCGAAGATGCGCCGGATCCGTCCGCCTGGTCCATTGAACCGACCCCGCAGGTGGATGGTTCACTCGACATGGCGGCTGCAGATCTTGAACATGCCGTTTCCGTACCTGCCGGCGCAGCCGACGACACGCTGATCAGCTTCGAGGGCGGCGTGTTCGATCCGGTGCTGGCCGAAGGCGATGCAGACGATGCGTTTGCGGTTCCGGTGAGCTTCCGCTTCGACGACGGCGAGCTCAGTCGCGCCGATGACGTGCTGTCGCTGGATGCCGTGGAAGCGGATGTCATCACGTTCAACGCCGATGGCCTTGCGATGGACAACGTGCTGGACGCCGATCCGCCGTCCATTGGCGCCGCCGACGACGACGCTACCAGTGCCAGTGCCAGCGACTTCGCCGAGGCGGATGCGCGCTTTCTTGCCGAGCTCGCGGCTGAAGCGGCGGCCTTCAATCCTGCGTTCGGATCGCCGGCCGTGCCGGTGGTCGACGAGGTGTCCGCGGCACCGGTCATCACGGGCCTGCAGGGCGGTTTCGACGAGAACGCCGAGAATATCGATCAGGACATCCGTGATGTCTTCCTCGAAGAGTTCGACGAGGAACTTGAAAACCTGGGCAATCTGCTGCCGGCATGGCGCGCCCAACCCGACAACATGGACCGGCTGCGGCCTATCCGCCGCGTGTTCCACACGCTGAAGGGCAGCGGCCGACTGGTCGGTGCCCGCACCCTGGGTGAATTCGCGTGGAAGATCGAAGGCATGCTCAACCGCGTGCTGGACGGCACGCGGCCGGCATCGCCGGCCGTGGTGGCGGTGGTCGAGCAGGCCTTCGGCGTGTTGCCGGAACTCAACGCAGCGCTGCGTGGCGGCCACCTCATCACCGCGGACCTGCAGGCGCTGCAGTCCATCGCGGATCGCGTGGCGGCCGGCGAGGAGACCTTCCATGTGCCGCTGCCTGCCCGCTCGGTGGACAGGGTGGAAGAAGCCGCCGTCGGGGTATCTGCCGACGACGCGGTCACACCCTCCGTTGATGGCGCCGAGATCCCGGTCGCCGCGGAACTGGACGGAACGCCTGCCAGTATCGACAGCGTGCTGCGCGAGATCCTCGAGGCCGAGGTGGAAGCGCACATGGCCACGCTGCATGGCTGGCTGGAAGCCTCTGGTAGCGAACCGCAGCCGGTCAACGATCCCTTGCTGCGCGCAGTGCACACCATGAATGGTGCATTTGCGATGACCGATGTGCCGGAAATCACCACGGTCACCGGTGCAGCCGAAACTTACATCAAGCGCGCCCTGGCCGCTGGCGAAGTGCCTACCGCGGATGCGGTGGATGCACTGGCGGCCACCGCGCAGGCAGTGGACGTCACCATGCGTGCCCTGCAGGCCGACGCCCCCCGGGTGCCGCCGCAGCACGCGCTTGCCGAGCGTCTGCAGGCCTTGGCCGCGACGCTGCCGGAAGCCCGCTGGCCCGTCGCCGACGGGTTCGAGGACACCGACGACCTTGCCGACGTGGACGGGCATGTTGAGGCCGTCGAAGCCACGGGGGAGGAGGAAGCACCTGTCGCGCCGTGGCAGCATGCCGACAATGCCGACAATGCCGACAATGCCGACAATGCCGATACTGCCGACACTGCCGATACGCAGGTGGACGGACCGGTCGAGGTCGAGGCCGACGCTGGCCTGGCGCCGACCGACCCGACGGACGGCGATGCGGACCTCGAGGCCTTGGCCGAATCCATGGTCGAGGAGGGCGAGCTGCGGTTGATCGACGGTGACGAAGCCGCGAAGTGGACGCCAGACGAGGCAGTCGGGCAGGACGCTGTGCCGGTCGACCTCTCTGCGCCCGTCGTGGAACCGCCGGTCGAATTTACCGGTGCCACCGATCTGTCGCGCTTCTTTGAAGCAGCATCCAACGTGGACGATGCGCCACTGCGGGATGCGGCCGACGCCGCGTCTGTCGACGCTGTCGAATCGCTCGAAGACGTGGCCGAGCCGGTCAGTGCAACAGACGTAGACGTGCAGCTGACCGGCGCCGAAGACCTGTCGCTCTATCTGGACGATGCCGCGCACGCTGCACTGCCGTCCAGTGCGGGCCCGGATGTGCACGAAGTCGCTGCACCGGACATCGCCGACGCCGAGCTGGCACCGGCTGACGCTGAGGAAGACGCCGATGACAAACTGCCTGCCGCGCCGACCTTTGGCGATGCCGTGGCCCTGCAGGAAGCGCTGGACGAAGGTCTGCACATCATCGAGGAGGGCGCCGAGGACGAGGAGGACAGTCCGCTGCTCTCGATAGAAGGCCACGACGTGTCTCCGCTGGAGACCACCGCATTCGCCGAACAGGTGGAAGACGAGCAGCCCGAAGCAGAAGCAGAAGCAGAAGCCGAAGCCGAAGCAGAAGCCGAAGCAGAAGCCGAAGCAGAAGCCGAAGCAGAAGCCGAAGCAGAAGCAGAAGCAGAAGCAGAAGCAGAAGCCGAAGCCGAAGCAGAAGCCGAAGCCGAAGCAGAAGCCGAAGCCGAAGCCGAAGCGGTCTCCGCTGACCGTCAGCCCTACTTCGAGATGGAGCCCCCGACCGTCGCGCCTGCAGGCGAGGACGTGGCGCACGAACAGACGGGGCAGGACGACGAGGTGGCGGCTGCCGATGCGCTGGACTTCACCGTGCTGGACCGCGAGCTGGTCGATATCTTCGTCGAAGAAGGCAAGGATCTGCTGGATCATTGCGATGGCCTGATCAGCGACCTGCGCGCCGAACCGGAGGACCGCGACGCGTTGGCTGGCCTGCAACGTGATCTGCACACGCTGAAGGGCGGTGCACGTATGGCGGGCATCAACGCCATCGGTGATCTGGGGCATGGCATCGAGTCGCTGCTGGAGGCTGTCGCAGCCGGGCGCACCAGCATCGGACACGCCGATGTGCAGTTGCTGGAGCGCGGCTTCGATCGCCTGCACCAGATGCTGACCCGCACCGGTGCGCATCGCGGCGTGGACGCCGCCGATGACCTGGTGGCCGCCTTCGACGCACGTACGCGTGGCCAGGTCGTTCTCGATGGCTCGGCCCCTGAGCCGGCTGTCGCACCTGCGCAGCCGACCGCCGCTGACCTCATCGCCAGCCTGCCGTTGTCGGCACCGCTGCCGCTGGACGGCGGTGGCGAAGAAGAGGGTGGCGTACGACCGCAGCAGGAACAGGTGCGCGTGCGCGCCGACCTGCTTGACCGACTCGTCAACCACGCCGGTGAAGTGGCGATCTACCGCTCGCGGCTGGAACAGCAGCTTGGTGCCTTCCGCGGCGCCATGGGCGAGCTTGAACGCACCAATGCCCGACTGCGTGATCAGTTGCGCCGCCTTGATCTGGAGACCGAAGCGCAGATCGTGGCGCGCTACCAGCGTGAGCAGGAGCAGGCGGACCACACGTTTGATCCACTGGAACTCGACCGCTTCTCCACGCTGCAGCAGCTGAGCCGTGCACTGAACGAATCGGCGGCCGATCTGGGCGGGCTGCAGGGTGTGCTGGACGACCTGTCGCGGCAGTACGACACCTTGCTGCAGCAGCAGTCGCGCGTCAGTTCGGAGCTGCAGGATGGCTTGATGCGCGCACGCATGGTGCCCTTCGATGGCCTGGTGCCGCGTCTGCGCCGGGTGGTTCGCCAGGCGGGCGTGGATACCGGCAAGCAGGTCCACCTCACCCTGGAAGGCACGCATGGCGAGCTCGATCGCAACGTGCTCGACCGGATGGTGGCGCCGCTGGAACACATGCTGCGCAACTCTGTGGCGCACGGTCTGGAAACGGCCGAGCAGCGCCGCGCCGCCGGCAAGCAGGAAGAGGGTGAAATCACCCTGCGCCTGCACCGCGAAGGCTCGGAAATCGTGCTCGACGTGTCGGATGATGGCGCAGGGCTGGACCGCGAGGCGATCCGTCGTCGTGCGTTGGAACGCGGGCTGATCCAGGCCGAGGCGGTGCTGGCGGACAACGAGTTGGACAACCTGATCTTCGCCGCCGGCTTCAGCACCGCCGACCAGTTGAGCCAGTTGTCCGGACGCGGCGTAGGCATGGACGTGGTGCGCAACGAAGTGCGCCAGTTGGGTGGCAGCGTGGAAATCCACTCGGTCCGTGGCCAGGGCGCGCGCTTCACGTTGCGCCTGCCGCAGACGCTGGCGGTGACCCAGGCGGTGCTGGTGCAGATCGGCGAGACCACCTACGCCGTGCCGGTGGCATCGGTCAGCGGTATCGGCCGGATCTCACGCGAACGCTTCGAAGCGGGCGACAGCACCTATCGCTACAGTGGCGAGGAGTACACGCTGCACGATCTCGGCAGCCTGATCGGCCAGGCGCCGGCGCGTGCCGAGGGCCAGGCCCAGGTGCCGCTGCTGCTGGTCCGCGCAGGCGACCTGCGCGCGGCGGTGGCGATCGACCAGGTGCTCGGCAACCGCGAAATCGTGGTCAAGCCGGTCGGCCTGCAGATTGCGTCGGTTCCGGGCATCTACGGCGCCACGATCACCGGCGATGGCCGCGTGGTGGTGATCCTGGACGTGGCCCCGTTGGTGCGCCGCTTCGTCGCCAATCCGCAGCGTCCGCTGCTGGTTGCCGAACAGGAACTGCAGCGGCAGGTGCCGCTGGTGATGGTGGTGGACGATTCACTCACCATGCGCAAGGTCACCGGGCGCATCCTGGAACGCCACAACTTCGATGTCAGCGTTGCCCGCGACGGCGTGGAGGCGCTGGAGCGGCTGGAAGAACGGGTGCCCGACCTGATGCTGCTGGATATCGAGATGCCGCGCATGGATGGTTATGAACTGGCCACGGCCATGCGTGCCGACCCGCGCTATCGCGACGTGCCCATTGTGATGATCACTTCGCGCAGTGGCGAAAAGCATCGCCAGCGCGCCTTCGAAATCGGCGTGCAGCGTTACCTGGGCAAGCCCTACCAAGAGCTTGACCTGATGCGTAACGTGTACGACCTGCTGGGGATCGCCCGTGTCCGTGAATGACGTAATGCCGCCGCCGGCCGTTGCACTGCTGGCCAGGGAGGGCGCCGCACGCGACCGCCTGCGTGAAGCACTCGCGCAGGCCGATGTAGCGCTGGTGCTGGAAGAGGATCCCAACGTGCTGGACCCGGCCGCGCTGCTTGCGGTTGCGCCGCAGGCGGTGGTGATCGCGTTGGAGCCTGCGGTGGAGGACGCATTGGAACGCCTCGATGCGGTGCTGTCTTCACCTGATTTCACCCTGGTGTTCGACGAGGCCGAACTGGCGGCACGCCGCGAAGGGTGGGAAACCCAGCGCTGGGCACGCCATCTGGCGGCCAAGCTGCATGGCCACCGCCAGGTGCTGCCACCGGGTGCGGAAGTCGAAGAAGAGCTCGTGCCGGAACCTGGCCTGCCGGACACTCCCGAGCAGCTGCATGCCAACGCACCGCTGGCGTTCCATGTCGATGAAGCCGTCGACGCGGCCGACCTGCTGGCGGGCGACAGTCTGTACGAGCCCCCGGGCCCTTGGCAGCCATCGCAGGTGACCGAGCGGGACGAGCCGGCCGCCATCAGCAGCCCCGTGCTGCCGTCCGTGCCGCTCGATCACGGAAGCTGGTCCTTGCTGGACGACGAGGCATCCTTTGCCCCCGCCGCACGCGTGGACGCGGGACCGCCGCCCTTGCCGGCATTCGATTCGGATCGACTGTCACTGGTCGAGATGGACGAAGCGGCCGGCCCACGTCGCGGTGCCAAGGGCGCGGTGGTGGTACTGGCCGGTATTGGCGGCCCCGATGCGCTGCGTCGCCTGCTGGCCGCGCTGCCGGCCCGCCTCGACGTGCCCCTGCTGGTCCGCATGCCGCTGGATGGCGCGCGCTACGGCAACCTGGTGAAGCAGATGGCACGCGTCTCTCCGCTGCCGGTCGAGCTGGCTGAAATCGGTGCCGACGTCGTCGAGGGGCAGGTGTACATCCTGTCCGATGATACGGCCGCCGCCCTGCGGGATGGCGGGTTGTATTTCCTCGGCAGCGCGCAGGGTCTGGACCTGGCCGCGTTGCCGCCCGCGCACAGTGCGGTGATCCTGCTCAGCGGTGCCGATCTGTCCCAGGTCGACCCGGCGCTCACCCTCGCCGAAGCCGGCGCGTGGGTCGGCGGTCAGGTCGGTGAGGGATGCTATGACCCGGCTGCCGCAACCGCGGTGGTCGCTGCCGGCATGTTCGCCGGCGAACCCCAGGAGCTGGCGCAGGCCATCAGTGCGCGCTGGGAACTGCCTGAGCAAGGAGAGCCGTCGTGAGCCATGCCAATAATGATGAAATCCGCGGTGTCCTCATCCAGTCCGGCCCCGAGCGCGTGCTGCTGCCGAATGCGACCGTCGCTGAAATGATGGCCAAGGTACAGGTCGAGCCGACGGCGGACGGCCCGCACTGGCTGCTGGGTCGGCTGGCCTGGCACGGCTGGGACATACCGCTGGTGTCCTTTGCCCGCCTGTCCGGCTTGGGCGAAGAAAGCGTGGGCAGCAACAACAAGGTGGTGGTGTTGAAATCGCTGGCTGGCAACGCAGAGCGGCCGTATTACGCGGTGCTGACGCAGGGCTTTCCGCAGTTGATCTCGGTGCCGCGTGACGGTCTGCTGGCAGACGCGTCGGAAGAGAACCTGCCTGACAGCGTGCACATGCGCGTGCTGCTGGGCGAGCAGAGCGCACTGCTGCCGAACCTGGATGCGCTGGAAAGGGCGCTGGATTCACTTCACTGAACTGCCCGCGCTTCGCGCTCGCCGAGCAGCCGTGAGAGATCCGTAGCGCCGAGCCACGCTCGGCGGATGGCGTCCGCGAGCTGGCGCAGGGTGAACTGCCCGCGCTCCGCGCTCGCCGAGCACGGCTCGGCGCTACCGATAGAAGGCGGCACCGCGCAACCGTGGGATACCCGTAGCGCCGAGCCACGCTCGGCGGATGGCGTCCGCGAGCTGGCGCAGGGTGAACTGCCCGCGCTTCGCGCTCGCCGAGCGTTGGCTCGGCGCTACCGTCAGAAGACGGCACCGCACAACCGTGAGACACCCGTAGGGCCGAGCCACGCTCGGCGGATGGCGTCCGTGACCGGTCAGGCCGGAACTGCCCGCGCTTCGCGCTCGCCGAGCACGGCTTGGCGCTACGCGTCAGCCGAGGTCACCCAGCCGTGCCTGCAGCGCGGCGATCGCCGCGAGGCCCGCCGTTTCCGTGCGCAGGATGCGCGGCCCCAGCTGCAATCCCAGGAAGCCGGCCGTGGCGAGCAGGTCGCGGTCACGTGGCGACCAGCCGCCTTCCGGGCCGATGGCCACGACGATGCCGCCTGGCGGGGCCGCGTGCAGCGTGGACAGGCGATGGCTGCCCAAGGGATCCAGGGTCAGCCGCAGCGTCTCTTCGGGCAGCGCCGCGACGGCGGCCGCCAACGACAACGGAGCGCCGACCTGCGGAATCCGCGCGCGCCCGGACTGGCCGCACGCCGATTGCACCACGCTGTTCCAGTGCGCGACCCGCTTTTCTGCGCGCGCGCCATCCAGTTTGACCTCGGTCCGTTCGGCATTGACCGGGATCACGGCCGCCACCCCCAGTTCCGTTGCCTTCTGCAGGATCAGATCCATCTTCTCGCCACGCGCTACGCCCTGCAGCAGGGTGAGGGGCAAGGGGGATTCGTTGTCCAGTCGGCTGGCCCGGTCGATCCGTACCTGCGCATCGCGCTTGCCAACCGTGACCAGGGTGGCGTGGTAATCGTGGCCATCCCCATTGAAGAGCACGCAGCCATCGCCCTCGCGCAGGCGCAGCACGCGCACCAGGTGGTTGGCGGTCTCTTCAGGCAGTGAAAATGTCTGGCCCGCCTGCAGTGCAAGCGGCACCGGGCAGCGGGTCACACGCATGCACAGGTCTCCTTGCGGCGCGCAGGCCACGCACCGCGGTCATGGAACAATGGGTTTTCGAACGGGTTGCCCTGCGGGGAGGGCTGCGTCTCTGCTAGCATCGTGAGCTCATGAACATGTTGCTGCCTTCGTCCATTCTATCGGCCCGCGCGGGGCATTCCGCATGAGCCGTCGCCTGCCCATCATCCATCGGATCACCGACGAGGAAAACGGGCCCTTCCAGCGCCAGCATCTGGACCTGGAGTTCTCCAATGGCGAACAGCGGCGATTCGAGCGCCTGGTCAGCCGTGGCCACGGTGCCGTCGTGGTGGTGCCGATGCTGGACGAGGACACCGTGCTGCTGGTGCGGGAGTACGCCGCGGGCATGCACCGCTACGAACTGGGCCTGGTGAAGGGACGGATCGACGCAGGCGAGACGCCGGAACAGGCGGCCGATCGCGAGCTGAAGGAAGAAGCCGGTTATGGCGCGCGGCGCGTGGACGTGCTCCGCGCGATGACGCTGGCCCCTACGTACATGAGCCATCAGTCATGGCTCGTCGTGGCGCGCGATCTTTATCCGGAGAAACTGCAGGGCGATGAACCCGAAGAGCTGGAAGTCGTGCCGTGGAAGCTCGCCGAACTCGATCAGCTGATGCTGCGCGAGGATTTCTCCGAAGGCCGTTCGCTGGCGGCGCTGTTCATCGCGCGGCAGTGGCTGCAGGGTCGCCCATGAGCCGGCATGCCGCCGCGTCACGGTGTCGCGGGCGCCTGCTGCCGTGACCCACGTACGCATTACGACCGACCTGCGCGAAACCGTCATCGCCATCGCCCAGGATGCGGCGGCGGCCATCATGCAGGTGTATGCCACCGGGTTCGACGTCAGCCTGAAGGATGACGACAGCCCGGTAACCACGGCGGACCTGGCGGCCAACGACCGCATCGTCAGTGGGCTGCTGCGGCTGACGCCGGACCTGCCCGTGCTGTCGGAAGAGTCCGTGGCCGCTGACTGGGAGACGCGACGCCACTGGGGCGCGTACTGGCTGGTCGACCCCTTGGACGGCACCCGTGAGTTCATCAAGCGCAATGGCGAGTTCAGCGTGAACATCGCGCTGGTCTACCAGGGGGCACCGACCTTCGGGGTGGTACTGGCACCGGTAACCGGCCTGGTGTGGCACGCGATGCGGGGTGAGCAGGCCTATCGACGGCAGGGCGTGCATGACACGGTGCTGCGCACGCGCGCGCCCGCCCATGCCCCGCTGCGCGTTGCCGCCAGTCGTTCACACCGGTCCGCGCGCACCGAGGCGCTGCTGCAGCGGATGGGCGACATCGAGACGGTGGCACAGGGGTCTTCGCTGAAGTTCTGCCGGATCGCCGAGGGCGATCTGGATGTCTATCCGCGGTTGGGACCGACCAGTGAATGGGACACCGCCGCGGGCCAGTGTGTCCTGCACGCCGCCGGCGGCGCCGTGCTGTCGGCGAGCACCGGCAAACCCTTCCGCTACAACCGCCGCGAGAGCCTGCTCAACGGTGACTTCATGGCACTGGGTGATCCTGCGTTGCCCTGGCGCGGCTGGCTCGACGACAGCAACGGGAGTACCGAATGAGCGCGACCGACGCAGCAACCGAACTGGGCCGCCTGCTGGCGATCATGGCGCGCCTGCGCGATCCGGACGGTGGCTGTCCGTGGGATCTTGAACAGGACTTCTCCACCATCGCCCCGTACACCATCGAAGAGGCGTACGAAGTCGCCGATGCGATTGATCGCGGTGACCTGGATGATCTGTGTGACGAGCTTGGGGACCTGCTGCTGCAGGTCGTGTTCCATGCCCGGATGGCGGAAGAGCAGGGCGCGTTCGCCTTTGCCGACGTTGCCCGCTCCATCAATGAAAAGATGGTCCGCCGCCATCCGCATATCTTCGCCGATGCCAGCGTGGACGATGCCGCCCATGTGCTGCGCAACTGGGACGCCATCAAGCGGGAAGAGCGTGCAGCCAAGGGCGAAACGGATCGCTCGGCGCTGGCAGGTATCTCGCGCGGGCTGCCGGAATGGCAGCGCGCACTGAAGCTGCAGTCGCGCGCCGCCAAGGTGGGATTCGACTGGTCTGGTCCCCTGCCGGTGCTGGATAAAGCGGCAGAGGAGCTCCAGGAGCTGCGCGCGGAGTTCGAGCGGGGTGACATCGCCGGCAACAAGGCGCGGCTGCAGGAAGAGCTGGGCGACCTGCTGTTCGTCTGCGCGAAACTGGCCCGGCAGGCCGATGTGGACGTGGGCAGTGCACTGCGCGGTGCGAACCACAAGTTCGAACGTCGATTCCGGGCGATGGAAGGCTACGCCGACGCTGCGGGCGAGCGCATGGCGGACCTGGACCTGCAGGCGCAGGAAGCACTCTGGCAACGCGCGAAGGCGGACGAAGCCGCATTGTGAAGACCTTGGGGCTGTTCCTGATCACGGCGCTGGCCGAGATCATCGGCTGTTACCTGCCGTGGCTGTGGCTGCGTCGTGATGGCAGCGCGTGGCTGCTGCTGCCGGCCGCGGCCAGCCTGGCATTGTTCGCCTGGCTGCTGACCCTGCATCCCGATGCCAGTGGGCGCATCTATGCGGCCTACGGTGGCGTCTATGTGGGCACGGCGCTGCTCTGGCTTTGGCTGGTCGACGGCATCCGTCCCGGTCGGTGGGACGTGCTGGGCGTGTCGCTGTGCCTGGCCGGCATGGCCGTGATCATGTTCGCTCCACGCAGCGGGGCGTAGTCAGCGCCCGCCCCACCCGTGCAGGCCACGCATCGCGTGCTCAACGTGCCTGACAGCCCAGCATCGTCAGGTCGATGGCATCGGCCATGCGCGCATAGCCTGCGTCGTTGGGATGCAGGTGATCGCGGGTGATGCCGGCAGGCAGGGATTCCGGCGTGGCCGGGTCGCGCAGCGCCGCATCGAAGTCCACTACGCCGTCAAAGCCGCTGTCATTGCCGCGCGCCCATGCATTGATCGTAGTCCGGGTCGCGGCCGATAGCGGTTCATAGCGCTCGGAGCCACCGAAGGGCGTCAGCGTGCCGATGAACGCGCGCGCGCCGTGCTGGTGCAGGCGCGTGGCGATCTGTCGATAACCCAGCAGCATGTCGTCGGCCGTGCGGCCGGGCAGCGGTGTGGGTCCGCCGCCATGACGGATGTCATTGATGCCTTCGAAGAGGATCATCTGATCGGCATCGGCCACGGCGATCACGTCGCGGTCCAGCCGGGACAGCGCGCTGTGGCTGCGCCCGTGGTCCAGCAGCTTGTTGCCGCTGATGCCTTGGTTGAGCACGACGAAGCGGTCCGGGCAGGCCTGCTGCAAGCGCACGGCCAGGCGCTCGGGCCACTGGTTGTACGAGCCGCGTGCGGCGGTGGCGCCTTCGGTGATGGAATCACCCAGCGCCACGATGACCGATGGTCGATCCGCGCGCTGCACCAGCACCGCCGAAATCACATTCTGGCGATAGGACACGGCCACGCTGTCGGCCACGCGCGGCTGTCGGCCCTCGGCCACCCGCACGGTGGTACGGCGCACGGCGGGGCGCGTCGCCTGTGGGAAATAGGCGGTGACCTGGATCTCATCCAGCGCCGCGGCCTTCAATGGCAGCGGATCAGTCAGCAACGCAGCCCCTACCGGTACGTCGATGACCCTGCGTCCGTCCACCTGCACGGGCAGCGGGCGGCCGGAGGAACCGCGTACGGTCATGTCTTCGACCCGCAGTGGGGACGTGCCCAGTTCATTGCTGATGCGCAGGCGCAGCGCGTCGGCGCGGCTGCCCAGCCGGATGTCCTGGCGGACGGTCTGTGCAGCGAACTGCACGGGGGCCTGCGGCGTGCCGTCCAGGCGATCCGGCGCGGGTGATGCGGTCCAGGCGGTGACCCACACCGGCTGCGCGGGGGCAGCCGATGCGGACAGCGCGGAACCAACGGCAAGGGAAAGAGCGGTGATCCAGCGCAGCATGGTGAAACTCCGGTCAGGAGAAGAACGTGCCGCCGTTGACGTCGATGTTCGCGCCGGTGATGAAGGCGGCCTCGTCCGAGGCCAGATACACGGCCACGTCGGCTGCTTCCTGCGGACGACCCTGGCGACGCAGCGGCGTACCGGCGGCTACGGCGGTGCGCACTTCCGGCTTGGTGAACTCGTCATGGAACCGCGTGGCGATCATGCCGCAGCACAGCGCGTTGACCCGGATGCCCTTCGGGCCCAGTTCCTTGGCCATGGCGCGGGTGAAGGTCATCACGCCGGCCTTGGCGGTTGCATAGATGGATGCACCGGGGCCACCGCCATCGCGACCGGCCTGCGAGGCGAAGTTGACGATTGCCGCGCCTTCGCCCATGTGCGGCACCACGGCATGGGTGGTGAGGTAGGTCGAGGTCAGGTTGAGATCGATCACCTTGTGGAAGAACGCCGGATCGATGTCGGCCAGCGGGCGACGCTCGACCATGCCACCGGCCACGTTGATCAGCAGGTCGATGCGGGGACCGAACGCGGCCTGCGCGGCAGCCACCAGCCCGGCGACGGCGGCCGGATCGGTCACGTCGGCGCGATGCAGGATGGCCTGGCCACCGGCGGCTTCGATCTGCGCCAGTGTCTCGCGTGCGCTGGCTTCGTCGTTGGCGTAGTTGAAGCAGACGCGGGCGCCGGCGGCGGCGAGTTTGATCGAAATGGCGCGACCGATATCGCGGCCGCCACCGGTGACGATGGCCACCTTGTCCTGGAATGACATGCGTTGGAACTCCTTTGTTACGTGGGGTGTGTGAGAGAAAAAAGGGGCGGGGAACGTAGGCGTGCGCTCAGCGCTGCGGCGCAGGCGTCGGCGTGGGTGCATCGAGGCGACGGATCGTGCCGGTGAACCACCACAGCGCGACCAGCGACAGCGGCACGAGGGCGGCGACGAGCATGAACATCGGGGCATAGGACTCGCGGGTCAGCACCGGCACCAGCCACGTGGTGATCAAGGTGCCGGCAACGGCGGCCAGGCCACCCAGGCCGGCCAGCGTGCCCACCGAGCGCCCACCGAACAGATCGCCCGGCAGGGTCTGGATATTGCCGATGGCGACCTGGAAGCCGAACAGCACGGCGGCGATGGTCAGCACCGCGGCCAACGGGCCGGCGGCCATCACCGCGCCCAGCAGGGCAGGCGCCATGATGATGCAGCCGAGGGTGATCGACCATTTGCGCGCGCGGTCCACGCTGTGCCCGGCGCGGATCAGCCGGCCGGACAGCCAGCCGCCGGTCAGGCTGCCGAGCATCGCACCGACGAAGGGCACCCATGCGAACAGGCCGATCTGCTTGATGTCGAAGCCGAAGGTTTCTGCCAGGTAGATCGGCAGCCAGGACACGAACAGCCACCAGATCGGGTCCAGCAGGAAGCGGCAGGCGAGCATGCCCCAGCTCTGCCGGTGCGCCAGCAGCTCACGCACGCTGCGGCGCGGTGCGGCGGGATCGGCGGCGCCGGCCTGGTCTTCCATGATCAGGCGACGCTCGGCATCACTGACCCACGGGTGTTTGTCCGGCCCTGCGCGGTACACGAACAGCCACGGCAGCAGCCACAGGAAGCCCATCGCACCGATCACCACGAACGTCCCGCGCCAGCCCAGCCACAGGTACAGGCCGGCAATGGCGGGCGCAGACACGATCGCGCCGATGGAGGCGCCGGCGTTGAAGACGCCCTGTGCCAGCGCACGCTCGCGTGCCGGGAACCACTCCGCGTTGGCCTTGACCGCACCCGGCCAGGCGCCGGCTTCGCTGACGCCCAGCATCGCCCGCACCAGACTGAACGACAGGATGGAATGGGTGACCGCATGCAGGGCGATCGATATCGACCACACGCTGATGGACAGTGCGAACCCCATGCGCGTGCCGATCAGGTCGAACAACCGGCCGAACAGGAACTGGCCAGCGGCGTAGAACAGCATGAACACCGTCACCAGCAGCGCGTAGTCATCCTTGGTGGCCCCGACTTCGCGGGCGATCTCCGGCCACATCACCGCCAACGCATTGCGGTCGATGTAGTTGATGACCGTCGCGACCGCGATCAGGCCCACGATCAGCCACCGCACTGCCGAGCGGACCGGCACCTTGCGCAACTGCGCGCCGGCAGAAGACACGTTCATCGGCCGCCCCGCTTGCCGGCGGCCTGGTCCATGCGCGCATGGCTGCCGCGCCACGTGTAGGTATGGCCATCCACCACCACGCTGTGTTCGCTATCGGTACTGCTGTCATCGGCAACGCCCAGTGCGATGCGCGCGCCGCTGGCCAGCGTCAGCTGCAGCAGTTCGGCGTCCTTGCCGCGCACCCGCACCAGCGCAGTGACCTGGCTGTCGGCCCCGTGCACGTACTCGGCCGTGCCGTTGTATTCACCGTGCGGTTCCAGCACGCTGAAGAAGCTCACTTCGCGCTGGCCTTCCACGCGCTGCACCAGCGCCGGTTCGCGGCGCAGGTTGAACTCGGGATCGTTCGCACCGCTTTCCACCAGCAGCGCCCGTGATGGCGCGGTGCTGCCGAAACGGTAGGTGTAGAAGCGTCCATCCAGCAGCCAGGCCAGGCTGCGCTGTTCGGTGCCGGGCGCGCTGCGCGCGTCCACCCACAGATGCTGGTAGCCGTTTTCCGCGCCCAGCACGGGACGCTGCTCGACGAACCGTTCGGCTTCGAACCCGGTGCTGACGATGTGGCCGTTGAAGTGCAGGGGCAGGTCGAAGCGGGCCGCCTTCTCACCCTTCACCTGCATCAGGTCCAGCACGACCGGCAGGGCCAGGTCCGGATGGCGCAGCAACGCCTGGGTGCGGGTGAACGTCACGCCGGGGTACGCATCGCGCATCGTGGCCGAGGCAACCTGGGTATCTTCATCGGCCTGGAAGAAACGCACGGTCGGCGCATGCGCTTCGCCCCGCTTCCAGTCGCCGTTGAAGTGGCTCTTTTCATCCACCACCAGCGTGTTGTGGGCGATGGTCTGTTTGGCCCAGCTGCGGTTTTCGGCCAGGTAGATGCCGCCGCGCTTGGCTTCCACATTGAGGAAGCGCGCTGAACCGTAGTCCGTCACCACGCGCTGGCCGTTGTCATAGAACAGCCAGTTGAGCTTGTCGAAGTGACCATGGCCCATGCCCTGCATGGTGTCTTTCTGTACCAGTACCTGGCCGTCTTCGTCGCCCATGCGCAGGATCGCCAACCCGCCGCGATCACCGTCCGGGCCATCGCGCAGCAGCATCGGGCGGTAATCGAAGGGTTTGGCCTTGCCGGCGGCCAGCGCCTGGGCGACCTGCAGGCCCTCCGGGGTCAACAGCAGGCGGTCCTGGTGCTGGGCCACCGACAGCAACTGGTCGTCACCGCTGCGCGCGTAAGCGATGCCGATGCCTGCCACCAGTTCTTCCGTATCCACGCCCTTGTCGAGGATGGCGTCGTTGATCGGGAAAAACAGGCCGCCGTAGCTGCTCTGCACGAGCACATCGACGGCCTTCAGCAGCACGCCGTCGCGGCGCTCGAAGATCTTCCGCTGCGGCTCGTTGCGCTCGATGGCATTGGCGAACAACAGGAATGGCGCCAGGGCATAGCGCTGGTAGTAGGGGCCTTCTTCGTAGTACCCGTCGGGCGAGAACAGCAGGTCGACCTGGCGCAGGAACCCGAATTCGTCGTCCTTGCGGCTGCCGCGCAGCGATTTCTCCACCAGGTCCTGGTCGCGCAGCACGTAGCCGGTCATGCCGGTGGCCGCCACCGCCCAGGTGGAGTGATTGTGGATCTGGTCGAAGTTCTTCGGCTCGCTGGCAAGGAACTCGGCCATCGGCCGGAACACGCGGTCATCGATGGTCTGACGGTCCTTGGCGGGCAGCGCGTCGCGGATCGCGTCGTAGCCCTGGACGGCGTTCACCAGCCACACCGAGTCATTGAGTACCTGCCAGAACACCCGGCCCGGGATCTGCCCGCGTCCTTCCGGATGCGGGCCCAGGGTGGGGTACAGCGCGGCGTATTCCAGCAGCATGCGTCGGGCGTAATCGACGTAGGCGGTGTCGCCGGTCAAGCGGTACAGCGTGCCGGCGGCCAGCAGCGCTTGGTAGTTGCGCTTGTGCTGCTCATGCGTGCGCCCGCCGCCCTTGTCCTTGGGAAAGGGGACGTCGATGCCGGCCTTCATCATCCGCCGCAGCATCGCCTCGTTGCGTGCCTGCTCCTTGGCGAAGGAAGGATAACGAGCGCCCTCGCTGGCCATCTGCTTCCATTGGCTGGCGGTGACCAGCACCGGCGCCACTGCGGTTTCGGCCGGCGTGGACGCCGCCGTCGCCGCGTAGGCGGGCGCGGGCAGCACGGCCACGGCGCCGCTGGCCGTGGCCAACGCGAGGGCAAGCGACAGGTACGTGTGCTTCATCGATCAGCTCCATTGGTGGGCAGGCGGTGGCCGACAACGGCCGCATCCGTCCATTCCCCTTGTTTGGGATACCAGGCCACGCCGGTGGCATCGCGGGATGTCACGCTCAGGGTGGCAGAGGCGCCGGCCGATGGGAGGGCCGGCGAGGGCACCCACAGTCCGTTCGGCGCCTGTACGAGGGTTGCCGCGACGCTGTCCACGCCGCCGGGCAGGGCGGGGGACGCGAGCGGCGACTGCAGGTTGCCGGTGGAGGCGACGCCGGCCATGCTGCCGTTCACCGTGACCGGATCCGCGCCAGTGCGGTTGACCAGCAGGTTGTTGCGGAAGCGGCTGTTGCTGGCGGGCACCACGACGCCGGTCGCCGCGTTGTAGCCGACGCCGAAACTCACCTTGGAGACATCGACGAAGGTGTTGCGCTCGATCGTCGCATCGACCACCGGCGCGTAGCCGGACAACGCCGGCGTGGCCTGGCCATGCATCACCGCCAGCGCTGCGCGGTTGCTGCTGCCGGCCAACCCCTGGAAGTAATTGTTGCTGACCTGCTGCTGTGCATTGATCACCCGCACGCCGCCGGTGCCGGACTTGCCATCACCGAGGAAGATGTTGTCGATCACCTGGTTGCCGTTGCCATGACGCAACGTCAATGCGCCGGCCGAGCGATAGAACACATTGCCGCGGTAAACGTTGCCGCCGGACTTGTTGGAAATGATCTCGGTCTCGCCGTCGCAGCCCTCGAACCAGTTGTACTCGACGGTGCTGTTGGAATCGCTGAGCGAGCTGTCACTGGTGCCCACGCGCAGGGTTTCGCCGCCGTTGACGCCCAGCGCCGGGCGCGGGCCGAACCAGTTGTGATCGATGCGGTGCTGGTTGTCCAGGCCCTGTGCTGCATCGCGCACCACCACCACGGTGGGGCCGGCGTTGGTCTTGCCGCGCAACTGGCTGTGGTCGAGCCGGTTGAACGCGCCGTAGAGCATCACCCACTGATCCTGGTCGCTGCTGTCCGGGTTGCTGTAATCGTCTATCACCACACCGCTGACCCGGCTGTGGCGGGCGACCGATTTGCTGGATTCACGGAAGGCCACCACCGCCTCGCTGGGCGAAAAGCCATCGCGGAACACCAGATCCGCCACGTGCAGGTACTCACCCGCCAGCCGCAGATCCGATTGACCGCTGAGGATCACCTGGCCGGGGGTCTGCGCGCGCAGAGTGATCGGCGCCGCCGCGGTGCCGTTCGCCTTCAGCAGCAGCCGTGCATCCGTCCACGTGCCATTGGCCAGCACCACCTCATCGCCGGGCTGGAGAGTGGCCGCCACCGCGTTGAACGCACTCACGTCGTGCACCAGGTGGCTCGCCGCATGAGCGGCCCCGGCCCACGAAGCACCCGTGACCAACAGCAGTGCTAAAGGCAGGGATTGTGATGGAAACTTCATGGTGTCTCCTCCGGACGATGGCACTGACTCAGGACGGATTGTAAGCCGGTTTGCTAGACCAGTGGGATGCAGTTGTAGGGCATGTGTGTCGGCAAGTCATGCTGCAACAGCACAAGATTTCATGCTGAATTGGCCTATAGCAAAGGTAAGACGAAAGAATCAGTCCAATTGGTTGACATTTGTGTGTCCGCATGTCGAAAGTGCGCCCCATGCCCGCACTGCGGGACATCCTTTGGGAGGAGGACACCATGCGTCGTATCGAAATGCCTGCAGCACCGTTCCACCGAAATGCCCTGTCCCTTGCCCTGATGGCTGCGCTCTTCGCCAGCGGCCCGGCAATGGCGCAGCAGACCGACCCGCCGCCGGCAGGCGGCACCGCGACCAACCTGGACCAGGTCCAGGTGACCGGCATCCGCGAGTCGATGCAGAGCTCGATCAACAAGAAGCGCGACGACACGGTGATCTCAGACGTGTTGTCGGCCGAAGATATCGGCGACCTGCCGGCCCCGTCGCTGGCGGACGCCATCGAAACGCTGACCGGTGCAGCGTCTACCCGTGACAAGACCGGTGCATCGGAAATCTCGATCCGTGGCTTGGGCGCGTTTCTCAGCAGCACCAACTTCAACGGGCGCGAGATCACCAACGGCAGCGGCGATCGTTCGGTTAACTTCAACATGTTCCCCGCCGAGCTGATCAACACGGTCGCGATCTACAAGACCCAGCGGGCCGACATCATCGAAGGCGGCGTGGCCGGCACCATCGGCCTGGAAACGGTCAAGCCGCTGGAGTACGGCAAGCAGGCGATACAGTTGGACCTGCGTGGCAGCTGGGCGGAGTACGACAAGAAGTATCGCGACGACGACGGCATCGGCTATCGCGGCACCGCCAGCTACATCGACCAGTTCGAATTCAAGAACGGCGGAAAGCTGGGGGTATCGCTGGGCGTGCAGCGGCTGGACGGGTCGGATCCGGAAGAGAGCATCACCAGCGGATCCACCTGGTATGCCTGCGATGGCCGGGTCAACGTGGCCAACGCGAACTGCACCGAGCCGGGTGCAGCGGCCATCGCGGCCGGCACGCCGTTCTACCTGGTGCCCAGCAGCCGCATCTATCGCCTGAAGCAGGAACGCAACGACCGGCAGAGTGAGTTCGCTGCGGTGCAATGGCGCCCCAACGACGTCGTCGAGGTCAACGTCGATGTCGAGCACACGGACCGCAACTGGTATGAAAACCGCAGCGACCTGAGCCTGTCGAATGCGCGGCGTGGCATCGTCAACCGGGTGGTCGACGAAGACGGCGTGCTGCGCCAGCTGTCCGGCAGTACCTCCATCGATTCGACCTCCAACCGCTACACGCGCAACGAGGAATACACCGGCGGCGGAATCAACCTGATCGTGCGACCGAGCCCGGCCTGGGAGCTGTCCACCGACCTGTCCTATTCGCACACCCAGCGCGTGGACGACGAGCGTGCCACCCGCCTGCGGGCCAACCAGCGCGATACCGCCAATGCGATCGTGCCGGGCATCAGCAGCGGGACCACCGGCTATGTGAACTACGACTGGGCCTGGCAGGGCGAGGTGCCCAGCGTGGCACTGGATCCGGCGTTCGATGCGAGCAATTGGGACGCCTACACCGGCGCCGCCCGCGTCACCTCCAGCCAGACCGAGAACGACCATCAGATCCGCGCCGGCCGCTTCGATGCCAGCTTCATGCCGGAGGAAGGATTCTTCACCCGCATCAAGGCAGGGCTGCGCGCCAGCCAGGCGGACTACACCCTGCGTGACAATACGCTGATCACCGATTACGACCAGCGCGTGGCGGGCGACAAGGCCGCCATCATCGCGGCCAACACCAGCTGCCGCGCGGCGTTCCCGCAGAAGGATTTCATGGATGCCGCCAGCGGCAACACGATCTCCGAGTGGGCGTACTTCGATCCGATGTGCCTGTACCAGTCCTTCCGCGGTACCACCGACAACCTGCTCGATCCGGATCGGCCGGACCCGAACAACGTCGACATCACCGAGAAGACACGCTCGCTGTATCTGCTCGGTGAGTTCAGCAGTGAGTGGTTCGGCCTGCCCGTCACCGGCAACGTCGGCGCGCGCTG
Organism: Stenotrophomonas sp. CFBP 13725; assembly: GCF_014841935.1. Lineage (NCBI taxonomy): Bacteria > Pseudomonadati > Pseudomonadota > Gammaproteobacteria > Lysobacterales > Lysobacteraceae > Stenotrophomonas > Stenotrophomonas sp. CFBP 13725. Next base: position 27,101 of record NZ_JACYUV010000002.1, read on the forward strand.
GGTCAAGACCGACGTGCGTTCCGAAGGCGTACGCACCGGCCTGACCGTGCGTGACAACGGCGACGGCACGATCCGCCTGCAGCCGACCGGCGAGTTCAGCACGCAGACGTTCAAGGCCGGCAACGACAAGCTGCTGCCCAGCGCCAATGCGTCATTCGCGCTGCGTGAGGACCTGCTGCTGCGTGTCGCCGGCTACCGCGCGATGTCGCGCCCGGACATTTCCGCGCTGGGTGCGGGCCGCACGATCAACGTCAACAGCGATGCGACCTTCGGCAACCTGGCCGATGCACTGGACGACATCAGTGCCAGCGGCAACCCGGCCGCGCAGCCGCTGATGAGCTGGAACGGCGATCTGTCGCTGGAGTGGTACCCGAACCCGGATACGCTGCTGGCCGCCGCCGTGTACTGGAAGCAGTTCAATGGCGGAACCGCGACCTCGCTGGTGGATGAGACCTACACCATCGATGGCCAGACGGTGACCGTGCCGGTGCGCCAGCAGGTCACCACCGACGAAGACAGCACGCTGACCGGTATGGAGCTCAGTGCGACACACCGCTTCTCGTACCTGCCGAAGCCGTTTGACGGCCTGGGCTTCAAGGTGAGCTACAACTACGCCGATTCGGATTACGAGACGCAGGATTCGCGTCTGGGCGAGCAGTTGGCCAGCGATGGCAGCGTCATCCCGGCGATCGTGCCGACGGCCGGCTTGAGCGGGTTCTCGCGGCACGTGCTGTCCGGTTCGCTGTACTGGGACGTGGGCCCGTTCAACATCCAGGCGATCGCCAAGTTCCGCTCAAGCTACTACCAGGATTTCACCGGCAACACCGCACAGCAGAATCGCTACTACGACGACAACACCAGCGTGGACCTGCGCGCGCGTTACCGGGTCAGCCGCAACCTGTCGCTGTCACTGGAACTGATGAACCTCACCAACGAACCGCGCGTGGCGTACCAACCGTCCTTTGGCAACTTCCGCGAGGTCGTGAGCTACGGGCGACGTGCGTTTTTCGGTGTACGATACAAGTTCTAAATCGAGACGGCGCGGCCTTCAGGGTCGCGCCGTTGCTCCAACCGGACCAGCCCCGCGCGCGGTGGCCCGGGACGGTGCCGGAGGGAACCACCAAGGGTCAGCCCATGTCCGCCAACCGCCTGTACCAGACCATCGCCGCCAAACTCCGCACGTTGATCGAGGACGGAGAGTTCCCGCCCGGCACACGGCTGCCCGGCGAACGCGAACTGGCCGAACGCTTCGGCGTCAGCCGGGTCACCGTGCGTGAAGCGGAGATCGCCCTGGAAGCTCAGGGCTGGATCGCGATCCGCATCGGCTCGGGCGTGTATGTGAAACCGCGGCCACTGGATGGCCTGGGTGGCTTTCCGGATGTCAGCGCATTCGACCTGACCGCGGCACGTGCGGTGTTCGAGGCCGAGGCCGCCGCACTGGCGGCCGGCAACCTGGAAGACGCGGACATCGCCGAACTGCGGGTGCTGGCCGAGGCGCTCTGCCGTCGCGACCTGACCGATGCCGAGGCGGGTGATTTCGACCGCCGCTTCCATCTGACCATCGCCCGCCTGTCCGGCAATCCGGTGGTGGAGTATTTCGTGCAGCAGATCTGGCGCATGCGCAGCGACATGCCGCGCGTGGCAGAGGTGTATGCCCGTGTCTGCCACGACGACGGCGCCAGCCGTGCCGACGAGCACATGGCGATCTTCGAGGCACTGGCGTCGCGCGATCCTGCTGCAGCGCGCAATGCGATGCGTTATCACTTCCAGCGCCTGTTCGAAGCGATGCTGGAGGCGACCGAGAACCAGGCGCTGGCCGAGATCCGCCGACGCACCGCGCAGGACCGCGAACGCTTCATGGCTACCACCCGCATTTAAAATAAGCGGTAGCGCCGAGCCATGCTCGGCGGCTTGCTGTCTACGCCTACGGACGGCGCTCGCCGAGCATGGCTCCGGCGCTACCACTGCTCTTTCTTTTCTTCTCGTTTGTCCCGTGCAGCCTCTCCCGTCGCCGCGAGACCCAGACGAAAACGCCCGCCAGCGCGGCAAACCTACCTGCGGGGTATGCTGCAGGTCGGTTTTCATGGAAGAGGAAGCGCGATGTTCCCGACGATGTTCTTTACGGTGGTACTGGCGATCGTGGCCGTGATCGTGCTGTTCAAGGCGGTGCGCATGGTGCCGCAGGGCTTTGAATGGACGGTGGAGCGGTTCGGCCGCTATACCCATACGATGTCGCCCGGCCTGCATTTCCTGATCCCGATCGTGTACGGGGTAGGGCGCAAGGTGAACATGATGGAGCAGGTGCTGGACGTGCCCAGCCAGGAAGTGATCACCAAGGACAACGCCGCGGTGCGCGTGGACGGCGTGGTGTTCTTCCAGGTGCTGGACGCGGCCAAGGCGGCCTACGAGGTCTCCAACCTGGAAGTGGCGATGATCGCCCTGGTACAGACCAACATCCGCACCGTGATCGGCTCGATGGACCTGGACGAATCCCTGAGCCAGCGCGAGGTGATCAATGCGCAGCTACTGAGCGTCGTCGATCAGGCGACCAATCCGTGGGGCCTGAAGGTCAACCGGATCGAGATCCGCGACATCCAGCCACCGCGTGATCTGCTGGACGCGATGGCGCGGCAGATGAAGGCCGAACGCGAAAAGCGCGCGCAGATTCTCGAAGCCGAAGGCGCGCGCCAGTCCGAGATCCTGCGTGCCGACGGTGAAAAGCAGGCGACCGTGCTGGAGGCCGAGGGCCGCCGTGAGGCCGCATTCCGCGATGCAGAGGCACGCGAGCGCCTGGCAGAGGCCGAAGCCAAGGCCACCCAGATGGTTTCGGTGGCGATCGCCGAAGGGGACGTGCAGGCAATCAATTACTTCATCGCACAGAAGTATGTAGAAGCGTTCAAGGCCCTGGCGACCTCGCCGAACCAGAAGCTGGTGCTGATGCCGATGGAGGCCAGTGGCGTGATTGGCTCGATCGCCGGCGTTGCCGAACTGGCCAAGCATGCTTTCGCCAAACAGGACGACAAGCCTGCCCGCGCGGTGCCGCCGCGCTTTGGAGACTGACATGCGCTGGGAAGTCGTCGGATGGGGGGCACTGGCGCTGCTGTTGTTCGCTGCCGAAGCGATGGCGCCGGGTGCGTTCATGCTGTGGATCGGCATCGGCGCGGCGGCGGTGTTTCTGATCACCGCACTGGTGCCCGGCATTCCGGTGCTGTGGCAGGTGGTCGCGTTCGTGGTCCTCAGCGTGGTCGCTATCCAGGCGTATCGCCGCTGGGGCAGGACGCACGGTCGGCAGAGCGATGCGCCGCTGTTGAACCGTCGCAGCGCGCAGTTGGTGGGCCGCGTGGCGGTGCTGCAGCAGGGCATCGTGGCGGGGCAGGGGCGGGTCAGCATCGATGATTCGTCGTGGCAGGTCACCGGACCGGAGCTGGCGGCGGGCACGCCGGTGCGCGTGGTGGCGGTGGTCAATGGTGTGCTGCAGGTGGAAGCGAACGGGTGAGACCCCCTCGCGGGTGGCTGGGGTGCATCTGGGGTTGGGCCGGGCGGTGGGGCTGTGCGGGGGACGGCAAAGGCCGCTCCTGCGTGCCTCGTTTCGCGCCATCCATGGCGCTCAACGCCCCCGCCCAGCCCCCCCGCCCGACCCCCTGACAGGTTCCGTGGCCGCCAGCCGCGTATGAAAAAGAGGAAAGCGGTAGCGCCGACCCATGGTCGGCGAGCGCAGCGGGCCGTTGGCGGGAACATTCCGATGACAGCAAGCCGTCTGGTGGAGGGAGCCCCTGAGTCAGGGGCGGACGCGAAGCGGCGGGGTGTGGGTGCTGGTGAGACGGGGCCCGCGGTTTGCGCAGCAAAGCGTGGGAGCGGCAGCGCGAATGCGATGACGTGGACCCTGTGGTGCTATCTGGGATAATGCGGGTCTTGTTTCCTAGTTCCCGGACCGGTCATGACCCAGAAGACGCTGCTCAACGATTCCCACCGCGCCCTCGGCGCAAAGATGGTCGACTTCGGGGGCTGGGACATGCCCATCCACTACGGTTCGCAGTTGGATGAGCATCACCTGGTGCGCCGCGAGGCCGGCGTGTTCGACGTCAGCCACATGACCGTCGTCGATCTGCGGGGTGATCAGGTCAAGCCGTTCCTGCGTCGCCTGCTGGCGAATTCCGTGGACAAGCTGAAGGGCCCAGGCAAGGCGCTGTATTCCTGCATGCTCAATGCGCGCGGTGGCGTCATCGATGACCTGATCGTCTACTACGTGGCCGATGATTTCTTCCGCATGGTCGTCAATGCCTCGACGCGCGAAAAGGACCTGGCGTGGCTTACCGAACAGGCCATCCCGTTCGCCGTCAGCGTGCAGCAGCGTCCGGATCTGGCGATCCTCGCGGTGCAGGGGCCGAAGGCCCGTGACGCGGTGGGCGGATTGGTCGACACCGACGACAAGGACGCACTGGCCAAGCTCGGTCGCTTCGCCGCCACCCAGGTAAGTGCCGCCGATGGCGTGCCGTTGTTCGTCGCGCGTACCGGCTACACCGGCGAAGACGGTTTCGAGATCCTGCTGCCGCAGGTCGCGGTCGTCGCGTTCTGGGACAAGCTGATCAAGGCCGGGGTCAAGCCGGCCGGTCTGGGCGCGCGCGATACATTGCGGCTGGAAGCCGGCATGAACCTGTATGGTCAGGACATGGACGAAGCGATCACGCCGTACGAGGCGGCGCTTGCCTGGACGGTATCGCTGGACGAGGGCCGCGATTTCATCGGCCGCGATGTACTGGAAGCGCAGAAGGCCGCCGGCGATGCACGGCAGATGATCGGGCTGGTGATGGACGAAAAGGGCGTGCTGCGCCACGGTCAGGTCGTAACGACCGCGAGCGGCCAGGGCGAAATCCTCTCCGGCACCTTCTCGCCCACGCTGGGCAAGGGCATCGCCTTCGCCCGCGTACCCGCGGGTGAACTGGGCGGAGTCACCGTCGACATCCGCGGCCGCGCCGTCCCCGTGCGCGTGGTCAAGTTCCCGTTCGTGCGCGAAGGGCAAGCGCAGGCCGGTGTGCTGGGCGAGGCGTGATCGCGGGTTTGTCGGCACGGGCCTGCCAGCAGGCCCGGCCGGTTGGTTACACTAGCGGCGTTTTTTCCACACCCTGTATTCCTGGAGCAGTGTCATGAGCGAGATCCCCGGCGACCTCAAGTTCCTCAAGTCCCACGAGTGGGCGCGCGTCGAGTCCGACGGCCGCATCACCGTTGGCATTTCCGACCACGCCCAGGGCCTCCTCGGCGATCTGGTCTATGTCGAGCTGCCCGAAGTCGGCATCGAGGCAAAGGCGGGCGAAGCCATCGCCGTTGTCGAATCGGTCAAGGCGGCTTCGGACGTCTACAGCCCGGTCACCGGCACCATCGTCGAGGTCAATTCGGCGCTGGCTGACAAGCCGGAGACCATCAATGAAGATGCGTACGGCGAAGGCTGGCTGTATGTGGTCGATGCCGCGGGTGCGGGTGAGCTCGATGAGCTGCTCGGTCCGGACGACTACGCCGAGGTGCTGGAAGACGACGATCACTGATCGGGGTTGACCGGTTGCAGCGAAGGACCGCCCCCAGGGGCGGTCTTTTTTTTGGCCGACGCGTGATGCGTTTTCTCTTGCGCCGGACCGGCGCCGACCGCGCGCTGATGACATGCGTGTCGCCCACGCCCGTTCGATGTGCGGTCGGAATCGTGCACCTGCTGGTCGCGTAAAGCGGAAAAGTTTTGCGCAAAACCGCGTTTGCACCACGTGCATCGGCTTCATTCGTGTGAAAAAAAAACGGCACGTTTCCGAAGTGTTCCGGTAACCAGGTTGCAGCGATACGTTTGCCCACGGGTAACGTGCGTGCCAACGCATGCGTTGCACGTCGTTTTTGAAAAGGACTTGTTTAAAGCACTTTCGCGCGCGACCGAGGCGCTGCGCGTCGCGCCGTCGAAGGCGCGCAAGGCCCTCGCGGGGCGCTGGTGCCCTGCCTGCGCTGCAGTGATCGAGCAGGCGCGAGGCGGGTTCTGCGTGAAAGTTTTTGCCTGGGGTTGTTGACAGCCCAAAAAAGCGTGATTAGGTTTCGCCCAACGGACCTTTCTTCGAAACCGAGTGCACCCGATCAACCGACAGGCGCGAAGCACAACCCGGACATCCACTGCACGTCGAGCGACGGTGGAGTCGGCACAGCTTCCCCCGGAGATTCGCACCATCCGTTCTGCCGCGATGCCAGCCTCGCCGATCGAAGCGGGCACCGCAGCACCCGTCACGACGCGTGGTACGCGTCGGCGGTCCCCGCCAACCCATCCGGCGGGTTCGATTTACCTGGGCGTTTCAATTCTCCATCACTGACGAGGAGCCATCCCATGGCCACTGCGAAGAAGAAGCCCGCCGCCAAAAAGGCGACGAAGAAGGTAGTCAAGAAAGCCGCTGCGAAAAAGGCAGTGAAGAAGGTCGCGAAGAAGGCGACTGCCAAGAAAGCAGTGAAGAAGGTCGCCAAGAAGGCAACGGCGAAGAAGGCAGTAAAGAAGGCAACCAAGAAGGTCGCCAAGAAGGCAACGGCGAAGAAGGCCGTAAAGAAGACCGCGAAAAAGGTAGCCAAGAAGGCGACCGCCAAGAAGGTCGCGAAGAAGACCACCGCGAAGAAGGCTGCCAAGAAGGTCGCGCGCAAGCCCGCCAAGAAAGCGGTAAAGAAGGCTGCGGCCAAGAAGACCGCCAAGAAGGCGACCAAAAAGGTAGCCAAGAAGGCAACCGCGCGTAAGGCGACCGCGAAAAAGGCGACCGCGAAGAAGGCCGTAAAGAAGACCGCCAAGAAGGCGGCGAAGAAGGCCACCGCGAAGAAGCCGGCTGCGAAGAAAGCAGCGCGCAAGACCCCGGTCCGTCGCAAGAAGTCCGCTCCGGTGGCCTTGCCCGCAACCCCGGCGCCGCTGATCTAAGCACGTCCCGATAGCGATACCTGAAGCCCCCTCTCCGACAGCCCAGCGGAGCGGGGGTTTTTTTTATGCAGCAAAAAGGGGACGGAGGGAATTAATCGAGATTAATCCCCTCCGTCCCCTTTTTTTGTTCCGTTATCGGGGTGAGGCCGTAGCGCGGCTGGAGGAGGCGCCCTTGCGCTTGTCCTGGGCCGGTGCGCCTTCCGCCATCAGGCTGTCGCTGCCGAAATCGGTATCGACATCCAGCCAGCGCTGGGTCGGCAGGCCCATGGCCGCATCCAGCACGGTGGGCAGCAGTCCGCTGGGCAGGCTGCTTTCGCCATTCCAGAGGATGGCGATGCCCAGGTCACGTTCCGGCACAAGCGCCACCAGGCCGCGGTAGCCCTGCACGGCGCCGGCATGGAACACCACTTCGTGACCGGCGTAATCGAAGTTGCGCCAGCCCAGTGCGTAACCGGCCGAGCGCAGGCGCTCACGGCGCCAGCCCGAGCGCATTTCGCCGGGCGTGTTGACCAGCGAGGCGTGCAGGGTGGCCAGCAGCGGCGCGGGCAGCACGTCAGGGCGATGTCCGGTCTGTGCCAGCAGCCACTGCGCCATGTCGTTGGCGCTGGCGTTGACGCCCGCCGCTGGTGCGAGGCGGTAGTAGGTCGGCTTGGGCGTCAGCGAGACCCAGCCATTGCGGCTGCGCACGTGCGGGCGCGCCCAGCGCGAACTGGCCTGGATGCCCGCCAGCCCGAGGCTGGCATCGTCCATGCCCAGTGGCTTGAACAGCCGGCGTTCCACCGCCTGTTCGTAGAAGCTGCCGGAGGCGGCGTAGACCACATCGCCGATCAGGCTGTAGGCCACGTTCTGATAGGCATAGCAATCACCCGGCAGGCATTTCAACGACGTGGACCCCAGCTTCTGGGTCAGCGTGTAGTACTCCGCATTCGCTTCGATATCGCGGTCATACGCGTTGTACGGCAGGCCCACCCGATGGCTGAGCAGATCGGCGACCGTAAGCCGTTCGGTGGCCTCGGGCGTGGTGAGCTGGAAGCCCGGCACGTAGTCAGTGACCTTGCTGTCCCAGCGCAGGGTGCCATCGTTGACCAGCAACCCGGCCATGGTGCCGGCGAAGGCCTTGGACAACGAGGCCAGGCGGAATACGGTGTGCGAATCGACGGGCAGGGGATTGTTGACGTCGGTGACCCCGTAGCCGCGCGCGCTGAGGATGCGACCGCCTTGGACGATGGCCACGGCCATGCCCGGCACACGCTCGCCATAGGTCAGCTGCTGGGCCATTGATTCGATCTGGCTGACATTGAAGCCGGCGGCGGGGGCCTGCGGGTTGGCCGTCAATCCGGTGCGATAGGCCGCCGGTTGGGTATGCGCCGGGGCAGCGGCTGCCACTTCGATGTTGGCCGGCATCGGCGGCAGCGCCGACGTCTGCGCGGTGGTGGACAGGGCAACGGGCATCAACATGCCCAGCATTCCGGTGGCCGCCGTACGGAACGGACGACGGCGGCTGTTCTTGTTCATTAGATCGGGACCCGAGCGCGACTGCTGTGACCGATTCTATCCCCGCTTTTCGTCATTGCACAAACAAAGCGAAGATGAATGCGCATCTTATTGAATAATCGATGATTTGAGGGGCAAAAGCAGCGCTCGTGAGCACTGCCATGCGCAGCGGTACTGTTGGTGTACGGCGGACATCCGGCCTGGACCGGCCCGCGATGCTGGCGATGTTGCAGTGCATTGGATACCGTACGCGCTTCCCCGCATCCGGAGTCGCCCATGCCTTCCTGCTGCCGCCTGACGCGCGCGCCGGGTGACACGTGAGCGCGCCGCTGGCACCTGCCACCGTGGGCGGACCGGTACGGCAACTGACGCAGGCGCTGCGCGAGACGCCCGCGTTATGGTGGTCGTTCCTGTATTTCTTCTGCCTGCTCAGCGGGTATTACGTGCTGCGGCCGGTGCGCGAGGCGATGGCGTCCTCGTCGGACATGCAGGAAGTGTTTCCGCCTTCGCTGATCGCCTGGTTTGCCAGCCATGGGGTGGCGCTGCAGGATTTCGTCCTGCAGTTCCTGTTCACCTGCGTGTTCCTGATCATGCTGGTGCTGCAGCCGGTATATGGCTGGCTGGTCAGTCGCCATCCACGGCGGGTGTTCATGCCGGTGGTGTACGGGTTCTTCATCGTCACCCTGCTTGGTTTCCACGTCATGTTCGACAGCGACGTGCCGGGACGCGGCATGGCGTTCTTCTTCTGGATCACCGTGTTCAACCTGTTCGCCGTCGCGGTGTTCTGGAGCTTCATGGCCGATGTGTTCACCAACGTGCAGGCACGGGCGTACTACGGTTACATCGGCGCGGCGGGAACCATCGGAGCGTTTCTCGGCCCGATCATCACCGGTGCGCTGGTGCAGCGGGTGGGCATCGCCAACCTGATGCTGGTCTCCGCGGGCTTCCTCAGTGTGTGCCTGCTGTGCATCTGGCGGCTGCGGCACTGGGCCGTGCTGCGCGAGCGTGAGCAGCAGCTGGTGTCGGGCGAAAAACCGATGGGCGGCAGCGTGCTGGACGGGCTGAAGCTGATCGTGCGTGAGCCGCTGTTGCGCTGGCTGGCTGTACTGGTGGTCTTCGGCGTGGGCGTAGGCACCTTGCTGTACAACGAACAGGCGTCCATCGTGCGGGCGGCCTACCCGGATCCGGAAGCGCGCACGGCGTTCTATTCGCATATCGACCTGGCGGTGAACGCACTGACCCTGCTGGTGCAGCTGGGGCTGACGCGCTGGCTGCTGTCGCGCCATGGCGTGGCGCCGGCCCTGCTCATCCCGGCCTTCGCAATCATCGTCGGCTTCTCGGTACTTGCCGCTTCGCCCTTGCCGCTGTTGGTAGCGGTGGTGCAGATCGTTACCCGCGCCAGCGAGTTCTCGCTGTTCAAGCCGGCGCGCGAGACGATCTATACGCGCGTTGACCGCCAGTGGCGCTACAAGGCCGGCGCGGCCATCGACACCGTGGTCTACCGCGGTGCCGACCTGAGCTTCGCCTGGCTGCACAAGGTGCTGTCGCTGATGGGTCCGCACCTGGTGTTCGTCGGCGGTGTGGTGGTGGCCGGCATGATGACCGTGGCCGCGTTCGGCGTGCTGCGCGAAGAAAAGAAGCTGCCGCGCGATCAATAGCCTGCCGCTGCGCTCGCCGAGCATGGCTCGGTGCTAGCGGTGAGGGCGCTGCTCAGTTCACCCAACTCTCAGAAGGACCGTCATGTTCTGGATTTCCGTTGCCCTTTCCCTGACGCTGCTGGTAGCCGCGTTGCACGTTTACTTCCTGGTGCTGGAGATGTTCCTGTGGACGCGTCCACTGGGCCTGAAGACCTTCCGCAACACGCCGGAGAAGGCGCAGGCCACGCGCGTGCTGGCGGCCAACCAGGGGCTCTACAACGGCTTCCTGGCGGCCGGCATCCTGGTGGGACTGGTCCGCCATTTCGAGATCACCATTTTCTGCCTGGTCTGCGTGGTCGTGGCAGGCTGCTACGGCGCATGGTCCGTCAACAAGCGGATCTTCTATGTGCAGGCGCTGCCGGCACTGCTGGCGCTGGCCGCGATCTGGCACGCAGGCAGCCGGTTGTAACGCCGCGCCAGCGGCGGGGTCTCTCAGCCGCGTAGTGCGGGTCGCTCGCCCTGGATGGCGTGACGCTGCAATGGAAAACGGCGAGCCGAGGCTCGCCGTTTTTTTATTCACTGTCCAAGGTGATCAGGCCGCCTGCTGCGAACCGGATTCCTTGCGCGGCAGGTCGTAGTAACCCGCCGAACGCAGCTCGTGGGTATCGAAGTCGTCCACGGTGATCGCCTCCAGGGTGATCGCACGCAGCTCGTCCAGCAGGGTGCGTTCGTCCTGGGTCAGCACGCCTTCGGCCACGGCTTCGTCGAGCTGCTTGTTGTAGTCCAGCGCCTCGATGCCCTTGCTCTTCAGCGCCTTCAGGAACTTGCGCTCCACCGGCTCGGCCATGATGGCCTTGGCCAGGTAGCTGTTGATGCGGCCACCCGGGTTGTTCTCGCACGGCGTCAGGAACACGCCGTCGGCCAGGCGGTCACGGGCCTCGTTGGGGGCCATCAGCAGGGCGGCAACGCGGCGGCTCAGGCGGTCACCCGGCGCTTCGGCACGGCGGCCCAGCGGGAAGATCAACAGCCACATCAACCAACCGATCGGGCGGATCGGGAAGTTGCGCAGCGCCGCCGACAGCGACTCTTCGATCTTGTGCACGCTGTCGTGGAAACCCCAGGCCAGCAACGGCTGGTCGGCCTGCGGTGCGCCTTCATCGTGGTAACGCTTGAGCATGGCGCTGGTCATGTAGACATGGCTCAGCACATCACCGAGGCGCCCGGACAGCGATTCCTTGAACTTCAGCTTGCCGCCGAGCGTCATCATCGAGATGTCGGCCATCAGCGCCAGGTTGGCGGAGTAGCGGTCCAGCTTGCGGAAGTAGCGGCGGGTGTAGGCATCGCCCGGGGCGGCACCGAAGCGCGCGCCGGTCAGGCCGAACCAGAACGAACGCACGGCGTTGGAGATGCCGTAGCGGATGTGGCCGAACAGGCTGCGGTCGAATTCCTGCAGGCCGGCCTTGCGGTCCGGATCCTGCGCGGCCTTCATTTCCTTCATCACCCAAGGGTGGCACAGGATCGCGCCCTGGCCGAAGATCAGCAGGCTGCGCGTCATGATGTTCGCGCCTTCCACGGTGATCGCGATGGGCGCGGCCTGCCAGCTGCGGCCGGCGAAGTTGCGTGGCCCCAGGATGATGCCCTTGCCGCCGATCACATCCATCATGTCCGAGATCACTTCGCGGCTCATGCTGGTGCAGTGGTACTTGGCAATTGCCGACGGCACCGACGGCACGTCACCGCGGTCGACCGCCGCAGCAGTAGCCTGGGCCAGTGCGCTGATCTTGTAGGCCTTGCCACCGATACGCGCCAAGGCTTCTTCCACGCCTTCGAAGCGACCGACCGAGAGGCCGAACTGCTTGCGGATGCGTGCGTACGCACCGGTGATGACCGCGCCGGCCTTCGCACCGCCGCTGCCCGTGGAGGGCAGGGTGATCGAGCGGCCCACGGCGAGGCATTCGTTGAGCATGTTCCAGCCCTTGCCGGCCATGGCGGCGCCGCCGATCAGCTGGGTCAGCGGGATGAAGACATCCTTGCCCTTGATCGGGCCGTTCTGGAACGGCGAGTTCAGCGGGAAATGGCGACGGCCGACTTCAACGCCGGGTGTTTCGCGCGGCAGCAGGCCCAGAGTGATGCCGATGTCGCGCGTGTCACCGATCAGCTTGTCCGGGTCGTACATGCGGAAGGCCAGGCCGATCAGGGTCGCGACCGGGGCCAGGGTGATGTAGCGCTTGTCGAAGGTCAGCTTGACGCCCAGCACGCGCTCGCCGTTCCACTCACCGTGGCAGACGATGCCGTAGTCGGGGATGGACGTGGCATCGGAGCCGGCGAACGGGCCGGTCAGACCGAAGCAGGGCACTTCGCGGCCATCGGCCAGGCGCGGCAGGTACTGGTCTTTCTGTTCCTGGGTGCCGTAGTGGTTGAGCAGTTCACCCGGACCGAGCGAGTTCGGCACACCGACGGTGGAACTGACCACCGACGACACCGAGGCCAGCTTCTGGATCACCTTGTGGTGGGCCAGCGCGCTGAAGCCAAGGCCGCCATATTCTTTCGGAATGATCATGCCGAAGAAACGGTTCTTCTTGATGAAGGCCCACATCTCCGGCGGCAGGTCGGCATGGACATGGGTGATTTCCCAGTCGTTGACCATCTTGCACAGTTCTTCCACCGGGCCGTCCATGAAGGCCTGTTCTTCGGCGGTGAGCTGCGGCTTGGGATAGTTCAGCAGGATGTTCCAGTCCGGGTCACCGGTGAACAGCTCACCCTCGAAACCGACCGAGCCGGTTTCCAGGGCAATCCGCTCGGTCTGCGACAGCGGCGGCAGCACCTTGCGGAACACCTTCATCATCGGCGCGGTCAGCAGCGGCTTGCGGACGAAGGGCAGCAGCAGCGGAATCGCGATGACCGCCACGATGGCAGCGGCGACGATCGTTGCCGTCTGGTTGATATACGGGACGAACCAGCACACAGCCAACACGGCCACGCTGATGATCGTCCACGTAATGAGGCGCATGCGGTGATAGGCCGCGAATGCACTTGCCAGCAGAAGGGCAAGGAAGGGAAGAACGATGCTCATGAGCGTACTCCGGTGACGTGCTCGGGTTCGGCGGACGATGCTGCGGCCAGGGCCGGTGGCAACACGTCCAGATAGTTCAACACAGTAGCGGTAAAAGCGTCGTTGTCGTCGCCGGCCACCATGTGGGTGGCCTGCGGAAGCTGTACGTGTGTGGCATGCGGTGCCAATGCAAGGAAATCGGCGATGGTCTGCGGTGTCACCAGATCACTGCGTCCGCCACTGACCAGCAGCAGCGGGCACTTCACCTTGCTCGCCGCCGCTGCGAGTGCATCCTGGTGCTGTTCACTGTCACGCACCAGCTCAGCCACCAGGCGCGGATCCCAGTGCCAGCGCCAACGGCCGTGGCCGTCTTCGCGCAGCAGGGCGCGAAGGGAATCGTCCGCTTTGCGTGGCCGATGCGGCAGATAGGCCGCGATGACATCCGCCGCCTCTGCGAGTGACCCGAATCCCTGTGGATGCGCGGTCATGAAGGCAAGAATGCGTTCGACACCGGCGGTGTCCCAGCGCGGTGTGATGTCCACCAGCACCATCGCGGAGAACAGGCCGGGCCAACGCGATTCGGCCAGCAGGCCGAACAGGCCGCCCATTGACGCAGCCACCAGCACGGGCGGCCGGGTCTGCTCGCCCGCCAGCACGATCAGGTCATCGGCGAACTGGTCACCGTGATAAGGCACATCCGGCGCGTTCCAGTCCGAATCACCGTGGCCGCGTGCGTCATAGGCGAGGGTCTGGAATCCATGGGCGGCGAGCGCGTGCGCCGCGGGCGTCCATGCGTGACGGGTCTGCCCGAATCCGTGCGCGAACAGCACGGGCCCGCGGCGACCGGTCGTCTCGGCCGATACGGCCAACGTCGCGCCGTGCGCAGCGTCCAGGCGCAGATCGTTGAGGGTAAGGGAGGGAGTAGGGGTAACCATACCTATTAGTATGGAGTGCCTGCGAGGGAAGTCAATACTCCGACGTATGGTGCATCGCAGCGGGCTTGGAAAATCCAACGGCAACGAGCCTGCGAGCCTGGCTCGGCGCTACCGGGCGGCATCAATGCGCCTGCCCTCATACTGCAACCAACCCCTGCGTATGGTTAAATCAGCGGATGAGCGAATCCGAAACTCCTGCCAGCGACGTGCGCGCTGGACGCAACAGCCGCCTCAGTGCGGAAGACTGGGCCCAGGCCGCCCTTGATCTCATTGCCGAGCAGGGCGTCAGCGCGGTGGCCGTGGAGCCTTTGGCCCGCCGCCTTGGGGTGACCAAGGGCAGTTTCTACTGGCATTTCCCGTCCCGCGATGCGCTGCTGCAGGCGGCGCTGGAGCGCTGGGAGCTGTTCGAACAGGAGCAGGTGTTCGGCAGCCTGGAAGAGGTGCCGGATCCGCGGGTGCGCCTGCGCCAGCTGTTCCAGGTCGTGGCCCATGAAGTACAGCCACATATCATCTACAGCGAGTTGCTGAAAGCGCTGGACCACCCGATGGTGCGCCCGGTGATCGACCGCGTGTCGCAGCGTCGCATGGATTATCTGATCGCCTCATTCCGCCAGGCCGGGTTGAGCTCGACCGATGCGCGGCATCGTGCGCGCCTGGCCTATGCGGCCTATGTCGGCTTCCTGCAACTGTCGTTGCAGTTGCAGCAGCCGAAGCAGGCGCGTGAAGAGTTCGAGGCGTACGTGGAGCATGTGATCGATACGCTGATCCCGGGCTGATCCGGCGCCAGATCCGCGTTACCCGAAGCCGCGCACCAGCGCGGCTTTTTTGTGGCTGCGATCCTCGCCTTGCCGGCGCAGACCGCACAAACAACAACGGCCCCTTTCGGGGCCGTTGCATCAGACATTTCCGATCAGTGGATCGATCAGAACTTCTGCTTGTACTGCATGTACATGTAGCGGCCCGGCAGGTCGTACTGCGGGTCGAACATGTTGTACGACACGGCGTAGGACTGCGGCGGATCCTTGTCCCACACGTTGTTCAGACCCACCATGACGGTGCCGTTCCACGGGGTGTTGTAGCGGAACTGGACGTCGTGATAAACGGTCGAGCTGATGTGGTTCTCGCGGTTCACAGCATCCGAGCAGTATGCGCGGGTTGCGGCGCCCAGCAGGCAGGCTTCGGTCATGCCCGACTTGTAGCGGAAACCGTAGTTGATGCCGAAGTCCTGGTAGCTCCAATCCAGGTACAGATTGGAACGGATGCGCCAGTACGGATCCTGGTTCAGGTACTTGCCCTGACGACCTTCAACTGCCGAGTCGGCCGTTGCCTGCGTTTCCCACTTGCTCAGGTACGTGCTGTCCCAGCTGATGGTGAACTGGCCGAAGGAGAACTCCGGCAGGCGGTACAGCATGCCCAGATCCCAGCCTTCCACCTTGTAGGAGGACAGGTTCTGCAGCGGCATGTCGACATTGACGATGGCGCCGTTCTCGGCGGTGGTGCCGTAGTTCGGGTCACGCGTGATCAGGCCGCAGTACGCTGCCTGTTCCTGCGCGGTGCCGCCGTAGCAGCGGTCCATGATGTCGTCGATCGACGGGCGGGTGATCGCGTCTTCGATCTTGATCTGCCACCAGTCCAGGGTCACGTTCAGGCCTTGCACGAAGCTCGGGCTGAAGACCAGGCCCAGCGTCTTGCTGGTCGAGGTTTCCGGCTTGAGGTTCGGGTTCGAGGTCCAGGTGAACGGCTCGACGGTCTGCAGCGGACCTGCGTCGCCATCGGTACCCGGCTGGACCAGGCCAGCCGGCACGCCCTGCGCCTGGCACTGGGCCAGAACGGCACCGGTGGGCAGGTTGGCGGCGGCGCACGGATCGGCGTAGGTTTCGAACGAATCGGTGTTGCCGCGGAACAGATCGTTGATGCTTGCTGCGCGGAAGCCTTCGGAGTAGTTACCACGGACCATCAGGTCGTCGATCGGCTTCCAGCGGAAACCGAACTTGTTGTTCGTGGTGTTACCGAAGTTGCTGTACTTGGAGTAGCGGGTCGCCACGCTGAAGTCCAGTAGCTGGGCGCCCGGCAGGTCGGCCAGCACCGGGATCGACAGCTCCAGGTACATTTCGTCCAGGTCGTACGAACCCTTGGTCGGGCTGGCGCCGTTGCCGGTGCTCAGGCCCGATGCGATGAACGCATCCGGGTCGAACTGGCCGCTTTCCTTGCGGTATTCATAACCGGCCGCGAAGCCCAGCGCACCGGCCGGCAGCTGCACGATTTCACCGGAGATGTTGGCGTAGTAGCCCTTCGACTCCTGGGTCGCCGAGTCATGCGCGGTGAAGGTGGTGTACTCCAGCGCTTCCGGGCTGATCGAGCCCAGGCCGCCCAGCGGATTGATCGGGGCACAACCGGTGATCACGTCGCCGCCCGGGGCGGTGACGCAGACCGGCACGCCGCCACGGATCTCGGACGGGCCATAGGCTTCGTCCAGACGCGCCACGTTGAGCAGGCCGTAGGTCAGGTCGTTCTGGTCGGTCTTGTCGTAGCGGTAGCCGACGTCCCAATCGAAGGTACGGTCAGCAAACTCGAAGAAGCCTTCGAAGCCACCGTAGAAGTGCCAGTTCTTGACGTTCTGGTTGAACGAACGGCCGCCGGTCTCGTTGAAGCGGCGGTTCACGCCGGTCAGGTTGACGCCGTACGGGTTGTAGACGCTGTCGGCGCTGAGGGTCATGCCGGTCACCGGCATGGCGGCCAGCAGCTGCTCGGACTTGCGCTCGTTGTACATCGCTTCCGTACGGAACGTGACGTTGTCGGTGATGTTGTACGAACCGGCAGCGAACAGCGAGGTGCGCTCGTTCGGGGTCAGCAGGTAGTTGTCCGGCGAGGTGTTGTAGCCGTGCACGTTGCTGACGAACGGAACTTCCGTGCCATCGATGATGATGCGACGGGTGCCGTTACGGACGTACGAACCCGGGATGCCGGTGCCGCTCTGGCCGCTGAAGAACGGCGGGCCACCTGCGGAGATCGCACGATCACCCGCCATGACTTCCTTTTCATTGACGTACGAGGCGCCGATCATCACCGATGCGCGATCGGTGGTGGTGCCCAGCGTGAAGTCATAGGCTTCGCGCTCGCCGTCGCCGTCGCTGTACTGGCCCTTGTAGAAGTTGGCTTCCGCACCGTCGAAGTCACGCTTGGTGATGATGTTCACCACGCCGGCGATGGCGTCGGAGCCGTAGATCGTCGAAGCGCCGTCCTTCAGCACGTCGATACGCTCGACCATGGCCACCGGGATGGTGTTCAGGTCGACGCTGCCGTCCAGGCCGGTGGTCCAGCGGCGGCCGTTGACCAGCACCAGGGTGCGCGAGCTGCCCAGGTTGCGCAGGCTGATGCCGGACGAACCGTCACCGCCGTTGTTGAAGGTACGGTTCAGTGCGGCGCCGTTGGCGGCGACGCGCTGCAGGATGTCGGCAACCGAGGTCACGCCCTGCTTTTCGATGTCTGCGCGGGTGAGGCTCAGAACCGGCTGGGAGGTCTCAACGTCGGTGCTCTTGATGCGCGAACCGGTGACCGAGATACGGTCCAGGTTGGTGGTGCCCGAGGCTTCCTGCGCGATGGCAGTACCCGTGCCGGCAGCGCTGGTGATCAGCGCCAGGACGACGGCGTCACGCAGTGTGTTGCTGTTGCGGTTCATTGGACTCTCTCTCCAAGTGGTCTTGGTAACTACGTGGTGTGGCCCGCGAAGGAGGCGAAAGGCGCTTCCAAGTTTCGCTGGGCTGGTCCCGATACTACTTCCGTCTTTTGCAAAATTAAAGCTTTGTTAATGATTCGCGTGATTTTGGTGAAATTCGGCAAACCCGTTCAGGTCGCGCACAAACGAAAACGCCCCGAAAGTCGGGGCGTTTTCAAAAAAAATGCTTTAATAACAGGGGCTTAAAGGTCCTGTTCGTACCGTACGTACGGAACCGTGCCATCATCGTTGCTCTCATTGCGCGGTGAGAACGGATTCTTGCCCCGGCTGACCACGTTTTCCGCGCCGACCGTCAACTGGCCCGACCACGGGGTCCGCCAGGTCAGTCCAACGCCCAGGCCTTCCCATTTGCCGGGCTGGCCGGGCACGTCGACCACGCGTCCGATGATGTTTCCGCTGAAATTACCGTAGCCGGCGCCGATGCTCAGGCTCTTGCTGTCCCAGCGGTCGACGATCGAAGGCGCGACATCCGCCAACGGAACCAGACGGGCCTTCGCATAGGTACCGCCGATCGAGACGAAGCCCTCGCGGCCGATGTTCTTCTGGCCGAAGACGGTCAGGTCGTTCTGCTCGGCGCGCAGCGACGTCGCCTTGTTCGGGCCTGACAACCAGCCGGGAAGGGTTTCACGTCCACTGCCGACGGTAAGGCCCACGCGCCCGCCCGGTCGATTGAATGCGGCGGTGCCACTGAAGCGCCGTGACAAGGTGTCTTCGTCGTCGCCAAGGCTGGCCAGCATGCAATGGCTGGCCAATCCGCTGATGTTCGTGCCACGGCTGCTGTTGCACAGCAGGCCGAGGGAGTCACCGGAGGACAGACCGAAGGCCGCATCCAGCGAGCTGCGACCAAAATGCCAGCGTGCACCGGCTACCTGCTCACCGGTCGGCTCCAGATAGAGCAGGGCCTCTACTTTGCCGCTGCCCTTGTTCCACACCGGAATGACGGTGCGGGTGTCCTTGGCCTGCGCGTGCACGCCGGAGGCCGCCCCGAGGGCGATCAGCAGTGCAAGCGATTGGCGCAGGAATGTAGTCATGAGTCCAGTCAGACAGTCAGATGCATGGCAAGTTCCCGCCGGAGCGGGATCTGGAGCGTAGGCTGTTTATGATTCTTTAACAAGTCGTTGTCCTCCCCAGAACACGAGCTCGCCAGCGGCTGGCCTGCTTTACTGAAGTCGCTCAGGTGCCGGGATGGAAGTACCGCCACCGTGGAACAGTATCCCGAATTCCGTCAAAGGAAAGTGATACTCCTTCCCGCAGAATTCGCAACGGACCTCCACCGCACCGGTGGGCTCGGCGGCGGCCCGGGCTTCTTCCTCACCCAGCGACTGCAGCATGCCCGCCACGCGTTCGCGCGAGCAGGTGCATTCGAAGCGCAGCGGCTTGTCGCCCATGTGCTCCGGCTGCTCCTCATGGAACAGGCGGTAGACCAGGTCCTCCGCCGAGGTGGCCAGCAGTTCGGCCTTGCCCAGCGTCTCGAACAGGGCGCTGATACGGGTCCAGCTGTCCAGGTCGCCCTCTTCGCCCGGCAGCTTCTGGATCAGCAGGCCGGCGGCACGTTCGCCGTCGGTCGCCAGCAGCAGGCGCGTCGGCAGCTGCTCGGACTGGCGGAAGTAGTCCTCGAATGCCTCGTCCAGGTTCGGCGCGCTGAGCGCGACAAGGCTCTGATAGCGCTGCGGTTCGCGCGGATCCAGGCCCGGGTTCTCGATGGTGATGGCCAGCACCGCGTCATCGCCCAGTCCATCCAGGCTGGCCGGCGCGTCCTGGCCTTCTTCCAGCTTGGCGATGCCGCGCAGCGTACCGGCGGCGGTGCACTCGGCGAAGAGGGTGCGCAGGGAGCTGCTGCTGCGCAACTGGATCGACAGGCGGCCGTCCACCTTGGTATGGCCGGTGAAGAGGGCGGCCGCCACGGTGGCGTCGCCCAGCATGCCGGCCGCGCGGGCGGGGTAGTCCGCATGCGACAGGATCTGTTTCCACGTCTCATGCAGGCGTACGTGTACACCGCGCACGCCGGCATCGGGAAGCAGGAAGCGGAACAGGGAGTCGTTCTGATCGGTCATGGTTGGGGCCGCACGTATATAAGAAGGTGAGGTTGCCGGATAATGCGCCGACAACCGATGAAGAAATGAGTGAGCCATCAATGGGGTCAGGGGACGACAACCTCAAGGCAGTGCAGGCCGCCGGTACCTCCCGCTGGCGCTGGCGGCGTCTGCTGTGGCTGCCGGTCGTGCTGGCCGCGTTCAGTGTGCTGCAGGTGCTGGTGCTGCGCTTCGTGGACCCTCCCGTGTCTACGGTGATGCTGTGGCGCTATGGCGAGGCGGTGGGGCAGGGCGATCGTGCTTACCGCCTGCACTATGAATGGCGCGATCTGCAGAAGATGGCACCCAGCCTGCCGATCTCGCTGGTGGCTGCGGAAGATCAGCGCTTTCCGCAGCACAATGGGTTTGATCTGCAGGCCATCGAGAAAGCCCGCGATCACAATGCGCGGGGTGGACGCGTGCGCGGGGCCAGCACGATCAGCCAGCAGGTGGCCAAGAACCTGTTCCTGTGGCAGGGCCGCAGCTGGCTGCGGAAAGGGCTGGAGGTCTGGTACACGCTGTTGATAGAGACCTTCTGGCCCAAGCAGCGCATCCTGGAGATGTACGCCAACATCGCCGAGTTCGGTGACGGTATCTATGGTGCCCAGGCCGCGTCACGGCAGTTCTGGAACAAGGATGCGTCGCGTCTGACCCCTGCGGAAAGCGCTCGGTTGGCCGCCGTGCTGCCGGCACCCCGGCGTTACGACGCTGCGCAGCCGGGCCCTTACGTGCAGCGGCGCGCCACGTGGATCCAACGGCAGGCGCGGCAGCTGGGTGGCGGCGCGTACCTGCAGGATGACTGAGTACAATCCGACGATGAACCCAGAACCGTTGACCGTCGTCGTCGCTGCCTTCAATGAGGAGGCCGCACTGCCGCAGCTGCACGCGCGCGTATCGGCGGTGTTCGCCGACATGCCGGATGTGACCGGCCGCATTCTGTATGTCGACGACGGCAGCAGCGACGCGACCTGGGCGTGCATTGAAACGCTGGCCCGCCAGGACCCCCGCGTGTCGGCATTGCGTCTGTCGCGCAACTTCGGCAAGGAGGCCGCGCTGACCGCTGGGCTGGACCAGGTGTGCGTCGGCGCCGCCATGATCCTGGATGCGGACTGCCAGGACCCGCCCGAATTGATTCCTGCCTTCGTGGCACGTTGGCGCGAAGGCTATGACAACGTATACGGGACACGCCTGGCGCGCGAGGGCGAGAGCTGGACCAAGCGAGCCACTGCCGGCATGTTCTATCGCGTCATCGGCCGCATGTCGCCGACGCCGATTCCCGCCGACACCGGGGATTTCCGCTTGTTGTCGCCTCGCGCGCTGCAGGCGCTGCGGGAACTGCGCGAGCGCCATCGCTTCATGAAAGGGCTCTTCAGCTGGGTAGGCTACAACCGTATCGCGGTGCCCTATCACCGGCATGCGCGGGTGGCCGGCACCAGCAAGTTCAGCCTCTGGCGCCTGTGGAACTTCGCGCTGGAAGGCATCACCAGTTTCACCACGGTGCCGCTGCGGGCGGCGACGTATCTGGGGATGCTGACCGCGGCCGGTGCCTTCCTGTTCGCCGTGGGCGTGGTGGTGAAAGCGGCGTTGTACGGCGACCGTGTCGCCGGCTGGCCGACGATGATGGCGGTCATCCTGTTCCTTGGCGGGGTCCAGCTGATCGCGCTCGGACTGATCGGGGAATACCTGGGGCGGCTATACGAAGAGTCCAAACAGCGGCCGCTGTACCTGCTTGACACCTGCATAGGCCCGTCCGTGGCAGACTCGAACCTGCAACCCACCCTCGGAGGGCAGGCAGATGACCACGGTTCGGCAGGTATTGGACGGCAAGTCTCCTGAAGTGCACGCCGTCGCGCCACAGGCGGCGGTATTCGATGCGATCCAGTTGATGGCGGAAAAGGGCGTTGGCGCGGTCCTGGTGATGGAGGGGCCGCAGCTTGCCGGCATCCTCTCCGAGCGCGATTACGCGCGCAAGATCGTGCTGCGTGACCGCTCCTCGCGGGACACGCGCGTGGCGGACATCATGACATCGCAGGTGGTGACGGTATCGCCCGATTCGCAGGTCGCGCACTGCCTGCAACTGGTGACCGACCATCGCATCCGCCATCTACCGGTGGTGGAGGAAGGCCGCGTACTGGGCGTGATCTCCATCGGCGATCTGGTCAAGGCGGTGATTGACGCGCAGGCGCGGGAGCTGGAGCAGTTGCAGCAGTACATCGTCGCCGGCTGACCGACGACGGGGCGGGGGCGACCAGCGGCCGCCCTGCCCGTATCCCTCAGCGGGCGTACTTCCCGCCGCAGTCACTGTCCTTGCCCGGACCGGGCTCGAACGTGGCCAGCAACGCGGCCGGCGGTGCGATGCTGCCCAGCGCCAGGGCGATCGCACCGCGCAGGCCCAGTGCCTTGAAATCGGGACGGAACGACGGGTCCTTGAACGTGCCGTCGATGCGTAGTGGCGAACGCAGCGCCAGGATGCTGATGTCCTTCGGACGCGGTTTCAGCAGCAGGTCCATCTGCTCGTTCTTCAGGTTGATGCTGCCTTCGCCGACGATCAGCGTATCGGTGGTATCTACCGCCAGGGCACGGCTGTCCATGCGCCCATCCTTCACGCCGAAGTCGGCGAAGGCACAGCGCAGCGGGATCTGTCGGTCGCCGGTGAACAGGAATTTCAACGATTCGGCGACGTCCAAGCCGGCCAGTTCCATGATCAGGTTGCCCACGTGGCCTTTGCCCATGCCGATGGCAACGGTGCCGTCGCTGCTGCCCAGCATGGCGGCGATTGAATTGCCGTTGCCGCTCAGGTCGATCTCACCGCCGATGCCGCCGGAGGCCTGCTCGGCCAGCTTCGCATCCGGGAACAACTGGCCGAGCTGCACCCGACGCACGCTGGCTTTCAACGACGTGGCGATCTGGGGCCGACGCGCATCCATGCGGATCGTGCTGCGGATGTCGCCGCCTGCCACGCCGAAGTTGAGCGGATCCAAGCGCAACAGGCCATCGTCGAGCTTCAGGTGGGCATCCATGTCATCCAGCGGCAGGCTGGGGGCATTGATGCGCTGCGCCTTCAACCGAACGTCGGCATCCATCGCGCGCAGTTTGCCGAGGTCATACGGCGTGTCGGGCAGGATCGTCGGCTTGGCGGCCAAGCGCGCGGCCTCCGCTTTCTGCTCGGCATTCGCGGTTTCGTCGCCACCGGTCTTCGGCGGCGCACCGATGAAGCCGGCGAGGTCATCGAAATCCAGGCGTTTGGAGACCAGGTTGGCGGTCAGTCGCGGGCGCTCGCCGCCAACCTCCACCTTTACATCACCGCCGAGATCACTGTCGCCGACACGGCCGTTGAACTTCTGGTACTGCCAGACCTGGTGGTCGCGCGTCAGCTGCCCGTCCAGGCGATAGGGCGGAGTAGAGGGCAAGGCGATGCCGACCAGCGGATACAGGTCTTCCAGGTCCTGGCCGCTGAGGCGGAACTGCAGGCTGAAGGTCTGGAACTGGAACGGATTGATCAGCGTGCCGCTGGCCACCGCATGCGTGCCACCCGCTCGCCCATCCAGATGGATGCGGAAGGGATGGCCGCTGTTGGTCAGCTCGAGCGGTGATTCCGTATTGCCGTTGAGGGTGAAGGCATTGCCCTGCCATGAGCCCTTGCCGCCGACCAGCAACGGCGGTGCGGCATCGGCCTGCTTCGGCTTGCCACTGCGGACCGCCACCTGGATGTCGGTACGGCCCCGCTCATCAAGAAACTGCAATCGGCCGTCATCGATGTACAGCCGCTGCAGTTGCAACGGCTCGCCGCCACTGCTTTCGCCCATGAAATCCCAGTTGCCCGCCTGGTCCGCGCGCGGCGCGGTCTGCAACAACGCGTCCGGACGGGTAAGACGTACTTCCGGCAGCTGTACGCTGCCGCGCAGCAGCGGCCAGACGCGCACGTCGATTTCCACGCGGTCGGCGCTGACCATCTGCGGGCGCTTGGCCCACTCTGCGTTGGCGAAGGTGACGGAATCACCGCGGATGGTGGTCACGCGGCCAAGGTCGACATCCAGGTTGCCGATATGCAGCGCGCGCCCCGTTTTTGCCTGCACGGCACGCTCCACCGGGCCCTTGAACCAGTTCCAGTCCCACAGCGCGATCAGCAGCAGCACGGCGGCGATCAGGAACACCAACACCGCCAGCCAGCGCTGGCCCCGCTTGCCGGGACGACGGAAACGCCGGCGAACCGGAGGGCTGGTTTCAGGGGGCAGGGTGGCATTCACATCCGCATGGTTGCCCGTTCATCGTGCACATAGCGCGAATGGGGCATTCGGATTACGTGCAGGTGCGGTTGTCGAACGGGTGAGACCCCCTCGCGGTGGGCTTTGACAGCAGGCTGCTTGCTTGGGGCCGGGCGGTGGGGCTGGGACGGGGTACGGCGAGAGCCGCATCCATGCGGGCCTCGTTTCGCGCCATCCATGGCGCTCAACGCCCCCGTCCCAGCTCCACCGCCCGGCCCCCTGACAGGTTCCGTGGCCGCCCTCCGCGTAATAAAAAAGAGAAAAGCCGTAGCGCCGACCCATGGTCGGCGAGCGCAGCGGGCCGTTGGCGGAAACATTCAGCCGAACATGGGTCGGCGCTACCGCAGACCTCGTTGACCAGTCGGGTGGAGGGAGCCCCTGAGTCAGGGGCGGCCGCGAAGCGGCGGGGTGTGGGTGCTGGTGAGACGGGGCCCTCGGTTTGCGAAGCAAAGCGTGGGAGCGGCAGCGCGAATGCGATGACGTGGACCCGCCATCCATGGCGCTCAACGCCCCCGCCCAGCCCCACCGCCCGGCCCCCTGACAGGTTCCGTGGCCGCCAGCCGCGTAATAAAAAAGAAAAGCGGTAGCGCCGACCCATGGTCGGCGAGCGCAGCGGGCCCTTGGCGGGGACATTCCGCCGAGCACGGCTCGGCGCTACCGCAGGCTCCCTCCACCAGACGGTTTACTGTCACCGGTAGCGCCGAGCCACGCTCGGCGGGAACCATCCGACCCCATTAACCAAAGAATCCGCCGACCATGGGTCGGTGCTACCAACGCAGCACCGTGGATCTGTCGAAGGTGGGGCGGGGTGGGTTGGCGGGGGTGTTGAGCGCCATGGATGGCGCGAAACAAGGCACGCAGGAGTGGCTTTTGCCGTCCCCCGCCAACCCACCCCGCCCCGCCAGCACACGTCCCCGCAGCCGTTGAAGTTGTTATTGCTGTTGCTGTTGCTGTTGCTGGTGCTGGTGCTTAAAAGCCAAGCGCAGCGCAGAAAATCACAGCACCTGCGCGGTGACGGCGACGAAGTGGCAGACGCTGCCGCCGATCACGAACAGATGCCAGATCGCATGCGAGTAGCGGATCGATTCACGATGATAGAAGTACGTACCCAAGGTGTAAGACAGGCCGCCCGCCAGCAGCCAGCCCAGCGTCCACATGTCGATCGCCGCCAGCATCGGCTTGATCGCCACGACGATCAGCCAGCCCATCGCGATGTAGATGCCGGTGGACAAGGCCTTGAACCGACCGGTGAAGAACAGCTTGAACACCACCCCGGCGAACGCGAGGATCCAGATCGCCGTGAACATGCCCCAGCCCCACGGACCGCGTAGACCGATCAGCATGAAGGGCGTATAGGTGCCGGCAATCAGCAGGTAGATCGCGCAGTGGTCGAATACTTTCAACCGTCCTTTCGCCACCGGGTGCTGGATCGCGTGATACAGCGTCGAGGCCGTGTACAGCAGCAACAGCGCCACGCCGAACACGATCGAGCTGAACAACTGCCAGCCGTCGCCATGGATGGCAGCCAGGGTGATCAACACGGCGCTGCCAGCCAACGCCGCTACCGCGCCCAGTCCGTGGGTCAGTGCGCTCGCGATTTCCTCGCGGATTGATTCAACAGAGGTCATGGACAGTGAGAGGGGTCGCAGGGAGGGGGTCCTGCATCCCCCCTATCATCGCCGCGATGGCCGGTGCGTGCACGCCCGGCCAGACGCGGGTTCAGGACGTAGCGGTATACGCTGCTTCGCGGGTAGCGGAGAAGCGCACGTCCGGCGCACGTTCCTGCGCCAGCTGCAGGTTGACGCGGGTCGGGGCCAGATACACCAGCTGACCGGCCGCATCCACCGCCAGATTCAGCGCGTTCTTCTCGCGGAACTCTTCCAGCTTCTTTTCGTTGCTGCAGGTGACCCAGCGCGCGGTGACCACACCGACCGGTTCGAAGGCCGCTTCCACGCCGTATTCGTCCTTGAGGCGATACGCCGCCACGTCAAACTGCAGCACGCCCACCGCACCCAGGATCAGGTCGTTGCTCATGAGCGGACGGAAGAACTGGGTGGCGCCTTCTTCGGACAGCTGCGCCAGGCCCTTCTGCAGCTGCTTGAGCTTCAGCGGATCGCGCAGGCGGGCCCGGCGGAACAGCTCCGGAGCGAAGTTGGGGATGCCGGTGAAGGTGATCGCCTCACCCTCGGTGAACGTGTCGCCGATGGAAATGGTGCCGTGGTTGTGAATGCCGATCACATCGCCCGGCCACGCCTCGGCGGCGATCTCGCGGTCGCTGGCCATGAAGGTCAGCGCGTTGGCCAGCTTCATATCCTTGCCCGTGCGCACATGCAGGGTCTTCATGCCAGCGGCGAAACGGCCCGAACATACGCGCATGAAGGCCACGCGGTCGCGGTGCTGCGGGTCCATGTTGGCCTGGATCTTGAACACGAAGCCGGTGAGCTTGTTCTCCTGCGGCGCGACGTTCCGGCCGGTGCTGGCGCGTGCCTGCGGCGACGGCGCGTGTTCGACGAAGAAATCCAGCAGCGGCTGCACGCCGAAGTTGTTCACGCCCGAGCCGAAGAACACCGGCGTCTGCTTGCCGGCGCGGTAAGCATCCAGGTCGAACGGATGGCTGGCGCCCTGTACGAGTTCCAGTTCATCGCGCAGTTCGGCCAGCATCTGCGCGCCGATCTTCTCGGCCAGTCCCGGTGCGTCGATGGAGGGGAAGATGGTCGAGTCCTGGCGGGTGAAGTTGCGCCCCTGCTCGTACAGATGCACTTCGCCGCTGATCAGGTGCACGACGCCCTTCAGGCGCTGGCCCATGCCGATCGGCCAGGTCACCGGCGCACACTGGATGCCCAGCACGCTTTCGACTTCGTCCAGCAGGTCGATCGGTTCCTTGCCTTCGCGGTCCAGCTTGTTGATGAAGGTCATGATCGGCGTGTCGCGAAGCCGGCAGACCTCCATCAGCTTGATGGTGCGCTCTTCCACGCCCTTGGCGACGTCGATCACCATCAGCGCCGAATCGACCGCGGTCAGCACGCGATAGGTGTCCTCGCCGAAGTCGGCATGGCCCGGCGTGTCGAGCAGGTTGACGATCTTGCCTTCGTAGGGGAACTGCATCACCGACGAGGTGACCGAGATACCGCGCTCCTTTTCCAGCGCCATCCAGTCGGACGTCGCATGGCGCGCGGCCTTGCGGCCCTTGACCGAGCCGGCCATCTGGATCGCGCCGCCGAACAGCAACAGCTTTTCGGTCAGCGTGGTCTTGCCCGCATCGGGGTGGGAAATGATGGCGAAGGTGCGGCGGCGCGCGGCTTCAGTGGCGACATCGGACATGGCAGGGGGCGCCCGCCCGGGGCGCAGATCAATGAAGTAAGCCGATGATTATCGCCGAAAAAGGGGACGGAGGGGATTAAGACGCATCTGGCCATGTCGGAGGCCAGATGCGTCTTAATCCCCTCCGTCCCCTTTTGGGAAGTGGAGTTCGCCGCGGGGGGTGACGATGCGCACTGGGATGGAGTGCAGTTGGGTGCCCTGCTGTACCTGGACGGCAAAGTGAAGGTGCGGAGCGGTGCTGTAGCCGGTGTTGCCGGACAGGGCGATGCGCTGGCCGGCGTCCACGTACTGGCCTTCGCGCACCGTGACACCGTCCTGCAGCAGGTGGGCGTACACGGCCATGCTGCCGTCGTCGTGGGTGATGCGGACATAGTTCGCCCGTTCGCGGTCGCGCGGTGCCAGTCCGTTGCCGCTGAAGCCTGACTGCACGCGGGTGACGCGTCCGGCGCGGGCAGCAAGCACCGGCGTGCCTTCGGGCAGGGTGAAATCCACGGCGTAGCGGTTCTCCGCATCGCGGTGGCTGAACCGGCCCTCGGGCGCCTGACCGACACTGAAGCGTCGTTCATCGAACGGAAGCTGGTAGGCGACGGGTGCGTCGTGCCCGCCAGCCGTCAGTCCCCAGCCACTGCGCCAGTCAGAGGCAGGGCTGGACAGGGCCAACAATGGCAGCAGGACGGGGCAGAGCAGCAGGCGACGCATGAAGCGGCCGAAAAGGGGGGACGTCGGACTCTAGCAGGCCCGACCGTGCCGTACGGACCCAAGGCTGCAGCGCTCGGCGTCCATCTCTTCATCCGCATGAAGGGATTGACAGGTCGAAAATCTGCTGGCATCGTGGCTCCACCATCGAGACCGGCAGAGGGACAGGCCCTTTGAAGCCGGGGCAGCCCGCAGGCGCGCAAGCGTCGGCGTAGGTGCCAAATCCTGCGGGGACTGTCGTGTCTACCGGAAGATGGTTCGAGCGTGCACCCGTGGGTGCCGCTTGGACGCGAGCCCTGCGAAGGCTCGATGGCCACTCCTCGGGAATGTTTCCCTTATTGGATACCGCCATGAGCTTCGCCCCCGCCACTGCCCTCCGTTCCGAATCCTTTGTCCCCGTCAGCGTGCCGGTAGAAGACCGCGTGCATGCCGTGCGCGGCGAATTGGCCGCGGTGCTGGACATGCGCCACGCGGGACCACGCGCCATCCGCCTGCGCTATGAATGCGTCGGCCCCGCCGATGCGCCCGTCGTGGTGCTGGCCGGCGGCATCTCCGCCAACCGCCATGTCGCGGCCAATGCGCAGTTCAGCGAAAAAGGCTGGGCCGAGGGACTGGTCGGCTCGGGCCGCACGCTGGATCCGCAGGTGCTGCGCATTCTGGCGTTCGACTTCATCGGCGCCGACGGCGCGTTGGACGTACCGATCGACACCGCCGACCAGGCCGACGCGCTGGCGATCCTGCTGGATCAGTTGGCCATCGCGCAGCTGCAGGCCTTTGTCGGCTATTCCTACGGCGCATTGGTTGCGCAGCAGTTCGGTCTGCGCCACCGCCAACGCGTGCAGCGTCTGGTCGTGGTCAGCGGCGCGCATCGGGCACATCCTTACGCTGCCGCCTGGCGCGCTCTGCAGCGCCGTGCCGTCGCGCTGGGCCAGCTGCAGTGCAGCGACGAGAACGGCCTCGCACTCGCCCGCCAGTTCGCCATGCTGAGCTACCGCACGCCGGAAGAGTTCAGTGAACGCTTCGATGCGGCCCCGGAAGTCATCAATGGGCGCGTGCGTGTCGCTGCCGAAGATTATCTGGATGCGGCTGCCGCGCAGTACGTCGCGCGCACACCGGTCATCGCGTGGCTGCGCCTGTCTGAATCCATCGACCTGCATCGCATCGATCCGGCGCAGCTGTTGCTGCCGACCGTGGTCGTCGCCGTGGAAGGTGATCGGCTGGTACCGCTGGCCGATCTTGTCAGCCTGGTTGAAGGCCTGGGTCCGCGCGGCAGTCTGCGCGTGCTGCGCTCGCCTTACGGCCACGACGCCTTCCTCAAAGAAACCGATCGCATCGACGCGATCCTCGCCAACGCCATCCGCATCCCGGGAGAAACCGCATGAGCCGCTCCGATAACGCTGCACTGCCCTGTAGTCGCACCACGGCCGCCGTCCGCGCCGGCATTGACCGCGATACGGCACACGGTGCGGTGACACCGCCGATCGTGCTGTCCTCGAACTTCAGCTTCGATGGCTTCAACAACAAGCGGCAATACGACTACACGCGCAGTGGCAACCCGACCCGCGACCTGCTGGGCGAGGCACTGGCCGAACTCGAAGGCGGTGCGGGTGGCGTGGTGACGGCGACCGGCATGGGCGCGATCAACCTGGTCCTGCAGGCACTGCTGGGACCGGACGACACGCTGGTGGTGCCGCATGACGCGTACGGCGGCAGCTGGCGCCTGTTCAACGCGTTGGCCGGCAAAGGCCAGTTCAAGCTGGTCACTGCCGACCTGACCGACCCGCGCTCGCTGGCACAGGCCCTGGCCACCTCGCCGAAACTGGTGCTGGTGGAAACGCCGTCCAACCCGCTGCTGCGCATCACCGACCTGCGCTTCGTGATCGATGCCGCGCACAAAGCCGGCGCGCGGGTCGTGGTCGACAACACGTTCCTGTCGCCGGCGCTGCAGCAGCCACTGGCGTTTGGTGCTGACCTGGTGCTGCACTCGACCACCAAGTACATCAATGGTCACAGTGATGTCGTCGGTGGAGCGGTCGTGGCGCGTGATCCCGAACTGGCACAGCAGTTGACCTGGTGGGCCAACGCGCTCGGCTTGACCGGCTCGCCGTTCGACGCCTTCCTGACCCTGCGCGGGCTGCGCACGCTGGACGCGCGCCTGCGCGTGCACCAGGAAAACACGGCGGCCATCGTGTCGCTGCTGGCGGACCATCCGGCCGTGGCGCAGGTGTACTACCCCGGCCTGGCGGACCATCCCGGCCATGCGATCGCGGCGCGGCAGCAGAGTGGATTCGGCGCGATGCTGTCGTTCGAGCTGGTCCAGTGCGAAGGCGACGACCCGCATGCGGCGGTGCGCGCCTTCGTCGACGGCCTGCGGTACTTCACGCTGGCCGAGTCGCTGGGGGGTGTAGAGAGCCTGGTGGCGCATCCGGCCACCATGACGCACGCGGCAATGAGCGTCGAGGCGCGTCAGGCTGCCGGCATCAGCGAGGGTCTGCTGCGCCTGTCGGTCGGCATCGAATCCGAGCGTGACCTGCTGGTCGACCTGACCTTGGCGCTGGAGCGTGCGGCGACGGTGGTCACTGCGGGCGCAGGCCGGAAACAGGCTGTCGACGCATGAATGCGCTGCTCGCCAGATGCACCCCGCCGCAGACCGCGCGCCTGGCCCTGTTGGGTACGGGCACGGTCGGTACTGCCTTCGTCACCCGCTATCAGGCGCTACGGGCCGGTGGCGCCCAGCTGCCTGCGCTGCAGTGGCTGGCCAATTCGCGTACCACGCTGGCCTGCACTGCCGATCCGGCGGAATCGCTGGAGCAGGTGCGCAGTGCGCCGCAGCGGACCGTCGGCGCATTGCCGTGGTCGCACGCCGACACGCTGCGTGCCGGTGACGTGGTGGTCGATGCCACGGCGAGCGACCTTGTGGCCGCCGAGCACGCCCCGTGGGTAGCGCGGGGGGTGCACGTGGTCACCGCCAACAAGCTGGGGCAGGGCGCGCAGCTGGAACGCGCGCAGCAGATCCATCGGGGCTGCACCGACACCGGTGCGGTCTACGGCGACAGTGCCACTGTCGGTGCCGGACTGCCGTTGCTGAGCAGCCTGCGTGCATTGGTGGAAGGAGGCGACCGCATCCATCGCATCGAAGGTGTCCTGTCCGGATCGCTGGCGTGGTTGTTCAATCGTTACGATGGCCGTCAGCCGTTTTCCGTCGCCGTGCGTGAGGCGGTGGCAGCGGGCTACACCGAGCCGGATCCCCGTGAAGATCTTTCCGGTGAAGACGTTCGCCGCAAGCTGCTGATCCTGGCGCGCGCCTGCGGCCTGGCCATGGACGCCAGCCAGGTCCAGGTGACGTCGCTGGTGCCCGCCGGCCTGGCTGCCCTGTCGTCGGCCGAGGCACTGGCGCAGTTGCAGCTGCTGGATGCAGGCATCCACGCGCGCTGGCGGCAGGCCGAAGACGCAGGCCGGCGACTGCGTTTCATCGGCTGCATCGAGCGTGGCACGGCGCAGGTGGGCGTGCAGGCGTTGCCTGTTGACCATCCGCTGGCGCTCGGCGCGGGAACCGATAACCGTGTCGCGATCCACAGCGACCGCTATCGCGAACAACCCCTTCTGATCCAGGGGCCTGGCGCGGGCGCTGAGGTGACCGCCGCGGCATTGCTGGACGACGTGCTGCGCATCGCGCGGACGTCGATTGGCGTTGGCAGGTGAGGCTGATCGCTGGGCTAGGATGCAGTGCGTTGATCTGTTGAAGGGCAGCACGTGCACCCATCTGATTCTTCCGCGTTGCGGCTGATCGTTGTCGAAGATGACGGTCTTCTGCGTGAGCGCATCCTGCTGCCGGGACTGCGCGAGCACGGCTTCCAGGCCCACGGTGTCGGCACGGCGGCGGCGCTGCAGGAGGCACTGCGGGTGGCGGTTCCGGACCTCATCGTGCTGGATCCGGGTCTGCCAGACGCTGACGGCTTCGAGCTGGCGCCCTCGCTGCGGTTACAGCTGCCCGGTGTCGGGATCGTCATGCTGACCGGCCGCCGTGCCTTGGCCGACCAGGTGCGTGGCCTGGTCGACGGCGCCGATGCCTATCTGGTCAAGCCGGTGAAGATCGAGTTGCTGGCGGCCACGCTGCACAGCGTGGGCCGGCGCTTGGCCGATAGCCACGCAGGTGCCACGCAGGAGCACGCGCTGACCGGAAGATGGCAGTTGGACGCGGACGGCTGGCGCCTGCTGGCTCCCTGCGGCCGCACGATGGCGCTCACCCGCAGTGAGCGCCCGCTGTTGCACTGCCTGATCGCTCGCAGCGGTGAAGTCGTGGGCCGCGATGCACTGATCGCCCTGCTGACAGGTGATGTGCATACGTTTGATCCGCATCGGCTCGACTCGCTGATCCATCGTCTGCGGCGCAAGATAGCGGCCGCCAGCGGCCATCGCTTTCCCTTGCTTGCCGTACACGGCCAGGGCTACGTGTTCGCGCCCTAGGCGGCAGGCAGCCGCAGTCGCACGTCGGTGCCTTCGCCCAACGCGCTGTGCACGCTGATCGTGCCCCCGTAGGCGGTCACCCGCTCCTGCACCAGCATCAGCCCTAGCCCGTGGCCGCGCCCCGACGTCCGACCGCTGTAAAGGGGATCGAACAGCCGCTGTCGTTGCAGCGCGTGCATGCCGCGGCCGCTGTCGCGGACCGATATTTCTACCTGATCGCCGTGCCGGTCCAGCGCGATGCGCACATGGTCGGCCGACGCGGGTCGCAGCGCATCGCGTGCATTGATTACCAGATTCAGGATCATCAGCGCGAACTCGCTGCGGTCCATGTGCAGGCTTGCCGTACTGCTGATGTGCAGCGGACGCAGTTGGCTGCGGTTGATGAAAAGCGGCTCCAGCAGCGGCCGCAGCTGCAGCAGCGCGCAGCCTGCGTCAAACCGCTCAGGGCGCATGTCATCCAGGCGACTGACGCGCAGCAGCGCACCACTCAGATGTTCGCCGAGCTGTACCGCCTGGTTCATTCCCTGCAGGGTATTGTCCAGTTCCTCGTGCGGCGGCAGCTGCATCGAACGGCGCTGCGCCTGGTCGCAGAAGCCCTGCAAAAGCGCCAGGACGTGATTGAAATCGTGGGCGATGCCCCGGTTCAAGCGGCCAATTACCGCCAGCTTTTCGGCGCGATGCAGACGTGCCCGCAGCTGCTTGCAACGTGCCACCTCCTGCTGCACCCGCGCGGCGTCGTGGTGCTGGCGTGTCCGCTCTACGGTGTGCATCCGTAGCGCGCCATCGATGCCCAGCGTCAGCAGGGTGTATCCCGCCGCCCACGGCAGCGGCATGGTTTCTCTGTTCAGTGCCAGCAGGCAGACCAGGGCGAACCAGACGGACCAGAGCGCGGCCCTTCCTGCCGCAAGGCCCGCCAGCAGCGGCAGTAAAAGCAAGGTGACAGGATGCAGCGCAGCGGTCGAAACGCCTATCCAATGCGCGGCGGACAGGCTGCTGACAAGGCTTACAGCCACCAGCGTGCCCACACCCGACCGCACGCGTCCCGCCGCAACCCACGTCGCGCACAGCACGGCGGTGGTCGTTGCCAGCAAGGCCATCAACAGGTCCGGCATCCAGTGCGGGGGCAACGGGCGTACGGACAGCATCGATCCCCCATCCAGCAGCTGCACGCCTGCGTGCAGCAACAGCAGCAGCTGCAGCTGCACGAACAGCCGGCCGGAGCATGCGCTGGGTAGCGTCGCCCAAGGCCGCTGCGTCGTCTCGGCGGGGGAAAGGGAACGCGGTGCGTACTGACTCGTCATGACATGCGTCGTCGCGGGTGACGGTGAGAAATGGCGAGTATTTGGTGAGGTTGCGTGCGTGACAACGATTGCAGCTGAACCGTACGTTCATCCGCGCCGTCGCAGCGCGCTTTCAGTTTTCGCGCATTCAAGTTGCTGGGACGTGCACACCTTCTGCTTCTGGACCTGCGATCCAGTGCAGCGCCTTGCGCTGCCTGCCTGCGGGACGGGAGTGCCTTGCCCTTCAACTCATCAGGTGATGAATGAACAGGATTTTCAGTCGTGTGTGGAGCCGCTCGCTACAGCAACTGGTCGTGGCCTCGGAGCTGGCCTCGCCGGGCCGCGGGACAGGCCAGAGGCGACGCGTGGTGCGTTGCCTGGTAGCCGGTGCGTTGTTGGTGCCGGCGTGGGCGTCGATGGCATCGGACGCCTCACCACTGCCCACCACGTCCACTGCCTCGGGTTATGTGGATGTCGATGGCAAGGACGATGGGAGCGACGATGCGAGCGCAAGCGGTGACGGTGCTTTGGCAGTGGGTGTGATGGCCCAGGCGCAGGCGACCAATGCGATCGCGCTGGGTACGGGGGCAGTCGCTTCGGCGCAGTCTGCCATCGCGGTCGGCGATGGCAGCACAGCATCCGGTGCCGGTGCGGTCGCGGTGGGCTCGCAGTCGTCGTCCAGTGGGTACGCCAGCGTGGCCACTGGTGGGCTGGCCAACGCCGAGGGCAACAGTTCGGTGGCGCTGGGTACGCAGTCGCACGCGAAGGGCGCCGCCGGCATTGCCGTGGGATTGCAGTCCGCGGCAGAGGGGGATTTCTCCACCGCCATCGGCATGGACAGCCAAGCCGCCGGCAACGGGGCAGTCGCGCTGGGTACCAGCGCCAGCGCATCGGGTTTCCGTGGCGTCGCCACGGGGTACCTGGCCACCGCCAGCGGCGATGGCGCGATCGCCATCGGCGGTCAGTACGTGTGTGATCTGTGCGTGGCGGAAAACACCCAAGCGAGCGGCAGCAACAGCATGGCCGTAGGCCAGTCTGCGCGCGCGCTGGGCAGCGATGCGGTTGCCTTGGGGGCGCTGAGCGCCGCCTTCGGCGACCGTGCGGTGGGCATTGGTGCGGACAGCAGGGCCCAGGGCAACAACAGCACGGCTATCGGCCAGCAGGCCGTCACCACGGGGGCCAACAGCATCGCGCTGGGCAGCAACGCGCGTGCGATGGGTACGGAAAATCCCGCGACGTTGAGCAACAACATCGCCATCGGTGCCAACAGCCTGGCCGATTATGCCAATGCCACCGCGCTGGGTCCGCAGGCTCGGGCCACGGGCTTGTCGTCGATGGCACTGGGCTCGAACGCACAGGCGTCGGAATGGAGTGCGCTGGCGGTCGGAACTCGCGCGGCGGCGAGCGGGGCGTTTGGCGTGGCCCTGGGTGACAGCAGCCAGGCCGGCGCGTTCCAGGCCGTCGCGCTGGGTGCCGGCGCCAAGGCCACCGGCAGCGCGGCAATGGCATTGGGCGGTTCCAGCGTGTCCGATGGCCTGGGCAGTGTTGCCGTGGGCAAGCTGTCTTACACGCATGGGGAATACGCGACCGGAATAGGCACCATGGCGATTGCGTATGCAGATCGCAGTGTCGCCATCGGCAACGCCTGGACGCAGGAGCAGGCCACCGGCAGCGTGGCCCTCGGCTACGGATCGCTGGCGACGCGGCCCAATGCGGTGTCGGTGGGCGCATCGCAGGAGTGGTTCGACATCCTGGACGACGCCCACGGGGTGATGCAGCGGCAGATCACCGATGTGGCGGCCGGTACGGAAGATTTCGATGCAGTCAACGTGGCCCAGCTGAAGGCAGTGGAAGCGAAGGCGGGAACGACGCGCTTCCTGGCGGTGGATTCGGTGACCGATGGCAGTGAGGATCCGCTGGCCAGCGGTGACGGTGCCATGGCGGTCGGGCCGCAGGCGATTGCGGAAGGTGACGGGGCAAGCGCTGCGGGCTACCAGAGCAATGCGTTGGGAGAGGGCGCAATCGCAGCGGGTGCGCAGTCGCTTGCTTACGGCGAGCGCACCGTTGCAGTGGGTGCGGCCAGCACGGCGCTGGGAGTATCGGCAGCCGCCGTAGGGGCCGGCGCGAGCGCCGATGGCACGCTGGCGGCGGCATTCGGTGGAGGCGCCACGGCGCGTGGCGACGGGGCGGTGGCGGTGGGCGGTGATGCCCAGGCCACGGTGCCGAGTGCAGTTGCGGTGGGACAGCGCAGTCAGGCGACCGGAGCCAATTCCACTGCCTTGGGGCGCTCTGCGGGCGCACTGGCTGACAACAGCGTGTCCATTGGCTACGTCAGCCGCGCCAACGCCGAGAACGGGACCGCCGTGGGGGCACTGTCGACAGCCGACGCGATCGGATCCACCGCCCTGGGGTACTTGTCCAGCGCCAATGGTGAGAGCTCGATAGCGGTGGGCCGCTGGACGAATGCCGAAGGCAACCGGTCTGTGGCGATTGGTGCGTACTCCACGGCTGGCGCGCCTGGCGCAATTGCGCTCGGCACATGGGCATCAGCGCTGGGCATGGATTCACTCGCTATTGGTGAGCAATCACGAGCGCCGGGAGACTTCGCCATGGCCATCGGAGACAGCGCGGTGTCATCCGGCGAAGGCTCGATCGCGCTTGGCAGACTCAGCAGCGCCACGGCGGAAAATGCCGTCGCATTGGGAACCGGCTCAGTAGCTGATCGCCCGAACGCCGTGTCGGTGGGCAGCGTCGGGGCCGAACGACAGATCACCAACGTTGCCGACGGGACCGAGGCGACCGATGCGGTCAACAAGCGTCAGCTCGATTCAGCCATGGCCGATGTCGGCGAGGTCACCGCCACGGCAGTGCGCTACGACGATGAAGACAAGGCGCGCATCGGCTTGGGCGGCGAGCAGGGCACCACCATCAGCAACCTCAAGGCGGGTATCGCTGACCGGGACGCCGTCAATGTCTCGCAGTTGCAAGGTGTTGCGCATGCGTTGGGCGGTGGCGCGCAACTTGGCACCGACGGCATGCTGGTGAGGCCGGTTTATACGATAGGCGGGGCGGGTTACGACAATGTCGGAGGGGCCTTTGGAGCACTCGACAACGCACTGGGCAAGCTGGACACGCGAGTGGGTGCGCTTGAAACCGGCGTTACGCCTCCTCCCGTCGGTGGCGGTGGCGGCGGTGTCGATCCGGATAACGGCTTGATCGCTGCTGGCAGTGCGCCAGATTCGGTGGCCATCGGTAAGGGTTCCGTCGCCGATGAGACCGGAACGGTGTCGGTGGGCACCGACGCTCAGCCACGTCGCGTCACTCACGTAGGTACGGGCACGGCAGACACCGATGCGGCCAATGTCGGTCAGGTCAATGCAGGCGACGCACAGACCCTGGCATCGGCCCGCAGTTACACGGACTCGCGTTACAAGGAGTTGGACGACCGCTTCCTCGATCTGTCACAGGGTGTGGATCAGCGTCTGCGCCAGCAGGACCGTCGCATCGACCGGCAGGCCGCAATGAGCAGCGCCATGATGAACATGGCCATCAACGCATCGGGCAGCCGTAGCCCCCGTGGTCGCGTGGCGGTGGGCGCCGGTTGGCAGAACGGTGAGCAGGCGCTGTCCGTTGGCTACGGCAAGCAGGTAGGCGAGCGCGCCAGCATCAGCCTGGGCGGCGCGTTCAGCGGCAGTGACCGTTCAGCCGGCATCGGCTTCGGTATCGACCTCTGATGACGCGCTTCCGCACCCTCTGCATTTCTCTTGAAGGAACATCATGAAAAAATCGTACGTTTCCCACTGCGCGTGTGCCGTGGCCGCCAGTATTGCGCTCATCACCTTGGCCGCGCCGGTGGCAGCCATCGAGCAACGCGTCATGCCGCTGCGGTCACTGCCTGCTGCCAACGCAGGTGATACCTCCACTCGTTTGATCGTCAAATACAAGCCTGGCAGCGCGCCAGCCCGCGACCGGGGCCGGGTGACGGTCAGCTTGAACTCGGCAGTGGCGCGCGGGATGGCGGTTGCCTCCACCAATACTGCGTTCGCGCTGCACAGCGTACGCCGCACTGCGACCGGGGCGGACATCGTCAGCAGCTCACGCCGGTTGGCCAGCA
The DNA here is from genome assembly GCF_014841935.1 of Stenotrophomonas sp. CFBP 13725. Lineage (NCBI taxonomy): Bacteria > Pseudomonadati > Pseudomonadota > Gammaproteobacteria > Lysobacterales > Lysobacteraceae > Stenotrophomonas > Stenotrophomonas sp. CFBP 13725. The sequence continues at coordinate 65,089 of NZ_JACYUV010000002.1, forward strand.
ACGAAGCGCAGGCGCTGTTGAAGCAGCTGCGCCAGGATCCGGATGTCGCTTATGCGCAGCTGGACACCCTGAAGTATGCGGCGGATGTCATGCCGAACGATCCGCAGCTGCCGATCTACCAGTGGGATCTGCTTAATACGATCGGGGGCATCCACGGGCCCGAGGCATGGGGTGAAAGCACTGGCGAAGGTGTGGTGGTAGCGGTGCTGGACACCGGTTACAGGCCACATGCTGACTTGAAGGACAACCTGCTGCCGGGCTACGACTTCGTGTCTTCGTATGGTCAGTCCGAAGACGATTGGGATATTGCCGGTGACGGCGATGGGCGCGACCCGGATGCGTCGGACCCGGGTGACTGGACCGACGCGTCGATGCCCTGGTGTGGCAGCACCCGGGACAGCACCTGGCACGGCACCCATGTGGCCGGCACGGTAGCGGCGATGACCAACAACGGGCGTGACGTCGCCGGGACCGCCTGGGGCGCGAAGGTGCAACCCGTCCGGGTGCTCGGTCACTGTGGCGGATTTACCTCCGATATCGCCGACGCGATCGTGTGGGCTGCGGGCGGCACGATCGAGGGCGTCCCCGCCAACCCGACGCCAGCCGACGTGATCAACATGAGCCTGGGCGGCAGCGGCGCCTGCACGGACGACCCGGTTACGCAGGAGGCTATCGATTTCGCTGTCGCGCAAGGCACCACGGTGGTGGTGGAGGCCGGCAATCAGGGCGCCGATGCCGCCGGGTTCAGCCCGGCCAGTTGCCGTAACGTCATTTCGGTCGGGGCGACCGGCGTCGGTGGGCGGATTGCCAGCTACAGCAATTTTGGCCCCACGGTCACGCTCGCCGCACCGGGCGGTGACACAGACAACAGCGGCGGTATAGCGAAAGGCAACATCTGGTCTACCAGCAACGCAGGTACCACCGTTCCTGGCGATGACGCCGTGGTCGGCATGATGGGCACGTCGATGGCGTCACCTCATGTGGCGGGCATCGTAGCGTTGATGCAGTCCGCGGCGGTGGGCGCCGGCCGCCCCGCGCTGACGCCCGCACAGGTGCGGCAGATGCTGGTTGATTCGGCCCGCGTGTTCCCGGTCGCGCCGCCAGCGGCCCGCCCGATCGGCGCAGGCCTGGCCGACGCGGGGCGCGCCGTACAGTTGGCACTGGGCAACCCGTTGCCCCTGCCCAGTCTGCAGAACGGCGTGACCAGCGTTGCGATCAACGGTGCTGCCGGCGATTCGGTCAGCTACCGCTTCGATGTGCCCGCAGGTACCCGCAGCATCAACCTGCGCACGCTGGGGGGGCGAGGGGACGTCAGTCTGTATGCTTCGGCCGGCGTGGAACCCACCGTCGATGACGCCCAATACCGCTCGCGCCGGGCAGGCAATGCGGAGGTGATCATCGTCAGCGCACCGAGCGCTGGCACGTGGTATCTGAAGGTGGTCGGAGAGGCGGACTTCACCGGCGTTGGCGTGACCGCGATCGCGCGCTGATCGTCTCCTCTGTACGCGGGCACGCCGAGCGCGTGCCCGCTGCATGAATTACCGGTGCGCCTCCAGTGACCGCAACAGCGCAGCATTGAAGCGCGCCGGATCCTGCACCTGTGGCGAATGCCCCAGGTCGGCGAACTCCACCAGCTGTGCACCGGGTATGGCCGCTGCGGCGGCCTTGCCCAACAGCGGGTAATTGCCCAGCTTGGCCTTGAGCGCAGGGGGCGCCTGGTCGCGACCGATCGCGGTGCGATCCTTCTGGCCGATGTACAGCGTGGTCGGCACGCGGATGTTCTTCAGTTCGTACACCACCGGCTGGTTGAACACCATGTCCGAGGTCAGCGCCTGGCTCCAGGCCACCGCCTCTTTGCCTGCGCCGGCGTACATGCCGGCCTGCATGCGCGCCCAGTGTTCGAACGAGGGTTGCCAGTCGCCGCTGTAGTAAACGTCCAGCTGGTACTTCTTGATCGAATCGAAGGTTGTCTTCAACTCGTTGGAATACCACGCATCGACACTGCGCCACGGCACGCCGAGGGCTTTCCAGTCTTCCAGTCCGATCGGATTGACCAGTGACAGCGACTGGGTGGCCTGCGGATACAGCAGCGCATAGCGCGCGGCCAGCATGCCGCCCATCGAATGGCCGACGATATGCGCCCGCTGCACGCCCAGCTGCTCAAGCAGGGCATGGGTGTTGGCCGCCAATTGGCCGAACGAATACTGGTAGCCGGCAGGCTTGCTGGACCGGCAGAAGCCGATCTGGTCCGGTGCGATGACCCGGTATCCGGCATCAAGCAACGGCTTGATGGTCTCCTGCCACGTGGCGGCGCAGAAGTTCTTCCCATGCAGCAGCACCACGGTGCCAATCGGTGACCGCGCTGGAGCGACGTCCAGGTAAGCCATCTCCAGCGACTGGCGCTGGGATTCCAATGCGAACGTCTTTACCGGATAGGGGTAATCAAACCCCTCCAGGCGGGGGCCGTAGACATCCGCGGCAGTAGCAGCGACAGGACAGCAAGCGATCAGGGCGGCGGCCAGCAGGCGCATGGCGGTCTCCATGGAAGGGGAGGCCGAGCATACCGCAGCGCCAAACATCACCTTGTCGAACCATCGCATCCATCCGGTAGCGCCGAGCCGCGCTCGGCACCACCCGCCGTCAGCACTCGATGACGTTGACCGCCAAGCCGCCGCGGCTGGTTTCCTTGTACTTGTCCTGCATGTCGCGGCCGGTATCGCGCATGGTCTTGATGACCTTGTCCAGCGACACCTTGTGCTTGCCGTCGCCGCGCATCGCCATGCGTGAGGCGTTGATCGCCTTCACCGCCCCCATCGCATTGCGTTCGATGCAGGGGATCTGAACCAGTCCGCCAATGGGGTCACAGGTCAACCCGAGGTTGTGCTCCATGCCGATTTCGGCGGCATTCTCGATCTGGCTGGGACTGCCGCCCAACGCCGCGACCAGCCCGCCGGCCGCCATCGAGCACGCCACCCCGACTTCCCCCTGGCAACCCACTTCGGCGCCGGAGATCGAGGCGTTTTCCTTGTACAGGATGCCGATCGCCGCCGACGTCAGCAGGAAGTCGAAGATGCGCTGTTCATTGGCGCCCGGGCAGAAGCGATCGAAGTAATGCAGCACCGATGGCAGAACGCCCGCCGCGCCATTGGTCGGTGCCGTGACCACGCGACCGCCCGCGGCGTTCTCTTCGTTCACCGCCAAGGCGTACAGATTCACCCAGTCCAGCGTGGTCAGCGGGTCACGCATCGCCGCTTCGGGTTTCGATGACAGCTCGCGATACAGCGCCGGTGCGCGTCGGCCCACCTTCAGTCCCCCCGGCAGGACGCCCTCTTGGCGGATGCCACGTGCCACGCATGCCTGCATGGCCGTCCAGATCTCGCGCAGCAGCTCGCGGATCTCGTCCTCGCTGCGCCAGGATTTCTCATTCTCGAACATCAACTGGGCGATGCTCAGCCCACTGCGCGCAGTCTGCGCCAACAGTTCGTCGCCGCTCTTGAAGGGGTAGGGCAGCGGGGTCTCATCGGGCACGATGCGATCATCGGCGGCATCGTCCTGGTTGACCACGAAGCCGCCACCGACGGAATAATAGTCGCGCGTGGCGATCACCTCGTCGTTCGCATCGAAAGCGGTGAAGCGCATGCCGTTGGTGTGATAAGGCAGTTTCTGCCGCTTGTTCAGTCCCAGATCGCGTTTTTCATCGAACACGATCTCGTGCTGACCCATCAGGTTGAGCCGCTTGCTGGTCCGGATACGCTCCAGCGTCGCCGGGATGATGTCCGGATCGATCAGGTTGGGGCGCTGTCCTTCCAGTCCCAGCAGCACGGCTTTGTCCGTGCCGTGGCCGCGCCCGGTCAGCGCGAGTGATCCGTAGACGTCTGCACGGATGCGTACCACATCCTGCAGTCTGCCCGGATCCATCAGCCAGCGATGCACGAACCGTTCGGCCGCCTTCATGGGCCCTACGGTGTGCGAAGAGCTCGGGCCAATGCCGATCTTGAATACGTCGAACGTGCTGACTGCCATGGATGCCGTGCTGCAGGTACCGGGAAAGCCGCTATTCTAGCGGTTGATGCGGCGGTTCCTTGGCTGCGGCGCAGCAAACCCCTACGGAGCGGGCCCGGTGTTCATCCTGTACCAGCGTGACGACTGCCATCTGTGTGACCTGGCGCTGGCTGTGCTGGCGCAGGCACGGGTGCCCCGGCTCGAGTCGGTATTCATCGACGCAGATCCAGAACTTGAAACACGCTATGGCGCGCGGGTGCCGGTGCTGCGTGACAGCACCGGCAGACGCGAGCTGGACTGGCCGTTCGACGCGCATACGCTCGCGGGATGGCTGCGGGCCGGGTAGGTAGTGCCGCACCATGCGCGGCGGACGCCGGATGTCCGGACGCCCGCAGCCTGATGGCAGGATGTCACTTCGCCTTGAAGTTGACCACGGTGCTGATCGCGGTCTCATCCGGGATGGTCTTGGTATCGGCCCAGTCACCGCCGCCGACGCCGAATTCCAGTCGCTTGACGCTCGCCTGACCCTTCAGGACCGGCTGTGCGCCCGGCGTCCAGGTGAACGTCAGGGTGACCGGCTTGCTGACGCCGCGCAGTTCCAGCGTGCCGTCCGCAGCGTATTTGTCGTTGCCCAGTGCGCGGAAGCCGCTGGCGCGGTAATGCGCGGTGGCGAACTTGCCCACATCGAAGAAATCCGCCCCCTGCAGCGTGGAGTCGCGGTCGGCGTTGCCGCTCTTCGCGCCAGCCAGCGGGATCGTCACATCCAGCTTGCCGGCAGCCAGATTGGCCGGGTCGAAGCTGAGCTGCGTGGTGAAGCCCGGGAAGGTGCCGGCGAAGACTTCGCCGTCGTACTTGGTCGCGAAGGCAAGGGTGGAACCGGGTGCCTGCACGTAGTCGGCGGCGATGGCCGGGGAGGCGGCAAGCAGGCCCGCCAGGGCGGCAGCAACGGCTGTCGGGGAGGTCAGTTTGATGGTCATCGTTCAATCCTTCTGGGGAGAGGAGATCCAGCCGCGCGGAAGCATCCGCACCAGGGTGGCATCACGCTGGAAAACGTGGTGGTAGAGCGCGGCACCGGCATGCGCGGCGACGACGGCCACCAGCAGCCAGAAGCCGTATTCGTGGATCGCATGGGAAATGGACACGGTCTGCGGATCCGGCGCGACCAGCTTGGGTACGTCGACCAGACCAAACCAGCGGAACGGCCGCAGGCCACTGGCCGAGTCGTAGATCCAGCCGGACAGCGGGATGCCGAACATCAGCACGTAGAGCAAGGCGTGGGTCACGCTCGCGATGCGCTCCTGCCAGGTCGGCGTGCCAGGCACCGCGGGCGGCGCACCGGCATACAGACGCCAGCCCAAGCGCAGCACGACCAGCGTCAGCACGGTGATGCCCAGCGACTTGTGGGCGGTGTACACCCAGAAGTACTTCGGCGTCTTCGGCAGTTCGCCCATGGTCAGGCCGACGATGCCCAGGGTGAGGATCAGCAGTGCGATCAGCCAGTGCAGGGTCTGGCTGACGCCACCCCAGCGCTGGGTATTGGGACGGCTCATGGCAGGCTCCTGGGCGCCGGCGTGGCGTCGATCGGGGGTTTGGACCCGGACGGCGGTGCCGTGTCGGGGGCGTCATCGTCCCCCTTGCGGTCGCGCACGGCTTCCACTTCCAGGCGGAGCTGCACGTCATCGCCGATCACGCTCGACCACGCGGTGATGCCGAAGTCACGGCGGCTCAGCGTGGCGGTGGCGGAAAAGCCGGCAGTGCGGCGGAAGGGCGGCAGCGGGTGGCGCTTGAGCGCATTGAGGGTGACGTCCAGCGTAACGGGACGCGTCACGCCGCGCAGGGTCAGATCCCCCAACACGCGGGCGTGCGTTTCGTCGATGGGCTGTACGGAGGTCGACACGAAGCGGGCTTCCGGGAAACGCTCGCCATCAAGCAGGTTGCGCGCCAGGACGGCCTGGTTCCACTTGCTGTCCCCCAGGTCCAGGTGCGCGATGGGAACGCGCACGTCCAACCGCGCGGCTGCCCAGTCGTCCGGGCTGAAATACAGTTCGCCCTCGCTGCCGGACACGGTACCCAAGGCATTCGAAAAGGCTGCGTGCTTGATGGCGAACAGCACCCGGGTGTGGACCGGATCGAGGCGATAGAGCGTATCGGCTGCCACAGCCAGGCCGGGCAGGGCGGACAACAACAGGCTGAGGGTAAGACGTAGCAGCACGCGTGCAGCTCCTGCAGGGGACGCAGCGATCATACCCACCCCGCTGGCTTCGCGAGCAGCCACATGGCTGCAACAGTTCATGGTGCGGATGGCACCGTGCCTGCCAGCGCGTGTCGTCGCTGGCCTGCGGAGCAGCCTGCCGCACGCCGCTTCGTCAAGGCTGTGTGACAATCGTTTTATCCAGGGAAGTGGAATGGCGAAGGGCATGCGTCAAGGACAGAGGGTGGTGCTGTTGCTGCTGGTGCTGCTCACCAGCCTGCTGCTGCCAGCAGCGCAGGCGGCACCCGCCGGCGCGGAGACGCCCCGCCTGCGTCGCATCGGTACGGCCGAAGGGCTCCCGTCGCGGATGGTGACGGCGCTGGCCGAGGATGCGCAGGGTTATCTGTGGGCCGCGACCGACGGTGGGCTGGCCCGCTATGACGGGGTTTCCCTGCAGACCTGGCGGAACGACCCGCTGCAGGAAGGCTCGTTGCCCGGCAATGAGATCGAGACGATGCTGGTCGACGGCCGTGATCGCCTGTGGCTGGGCATCAACGGGGTGGGCCTGGTCCGCATGGGGCCCGAGCGGCAAGCCTTCGAGGTCATCAACGACATCAGTGCGGCCTGCGAAGGTCAGTTCTGGACACTGGCCGACGCGGAGAATGCGCTGTGGGTGGGTACCAGTGCCTTCGGCCTGTGCCGTCGCGACGAAACGGGGCAACTGCGCCGGTTCCGGCATGATCCGACCGACCCGCACAGTCTGCCGAGCGACACGATCTTTTCCAGCGTGGTCGACGAGCGCGGACGTCTGTGGTTGGGGACCGAGCAGGGCGTAGCGCGTTGGAATGGCAGCGGGTTTGATCGTGTCGGCGCGGATGTGCTGGGTGATGTGTCGGTGGTGCGGCTCAGCCGCGGTGAAGCCGGCAGCGTGCTGGTAGGTACCCAGGGCGATGGTGCGTTCGTGATCGGCGCCGACGACCGGGCGCAGCGACCAGGCTGGTCACACGCCGCCACGCTGCGCGCGGCGCTGATGCTGCACGATCGCCAGGGCGGCTATTGGGTCGGCAGCTCCGAAGGGCTGCTGCGCGGTGATGACCGGCAGCTGCGGCGGCTCGAGCACGACAGTGGCAGCGGCTTCCTGACCGCGCACAGCGGCGTGCTGGACATGCTGCAGGATCATGAAGGCGGCATCTGGGTGGGATTGCTGACGCAGGGCCTGGCCTATCTTCCGCCGGACTGGAAGCGCTTCTCGACCTGGTTCCAGCTGGACGGCAAGCCGCTGGACAGCCAGTACCTGCTCAGTGTGGCCAGCGACGGCACCGACTTCTTCGTGGGCGCCGCGCACGGGGTGTATCGGCTCGATGCCGGGGGCACGCTGTCGTTGCTGGTGAGCGATGAGCAGATCGGCAGTGGCGCGATATGGTCACTGCTGCCGCGACCGGACGGATCGTTGTGGCTGGGGCGGGCCGGCCGGATCACCGTGTTCGATCCCAAGCGCCGGACGCATCGCGATTGGCTGATCCAGGGCGGTGCCGATCTGCGCCAGCGGATTGATCTGATGCGGCAGGCACCGGATGGCACGGTGTGGTTGTCGGTGATGAATCACGGCCTGCAGCAGCGCGACGCGCAGGGACGCGTGCTGCGCGATTTCCCTCGCGCGACGTTGCCCGGCCGCAGCCAGGCGCCGGTGGAGCAGCTGCGTTTCGACCCGCAGGGCCAGCTGTGGGTGGTGGGTGACATGGGCGTGCTGCGCTTCCAGGACGACCGCATCATTGCCATTCCGGGCGTCTCGCGCGGCACCATCTTCGACCTGGCCTGGGCCGGCCCGCGTAGCTTGTGGCTGGCGCGCCAGGGGGCGTTTGAACGCTACGACTGGGATGGAAAGCGCTTGACGCTGCGTGAGCAGGTCGGCGCAGCAGAAGGCGTGCTGCCGGTGTCCATCGGCGGCCTGGTGATCGGTGCGGCGGGGCAACTGTGGGCGACCAGCCCGCGCGGACTGATGCGCTGGGATACCGGGAAGCGCCAGCTGCGCATCTACAGTGAGCGCGATGGCCTGCCGGACGCGGAGTTCACCGGCCGCCCGCCGGCACAGGACGCTGCCGGACGCGTGCTGGCGGTGTCGCAGACCGGTCTGGTCGGGTTTGATCCGGATACGGCCGACGCGCCGCTGCCCTCTTCGCAGCTGGTCATCGCCTCGGTGCGCGTGCGCCGCGACGATGGCGAGGGCTGGCAGGAGGTCACCGCCCGCTCGCCCATCACGCTGGGGCCGGACGACCGTGATCTGCAGATCAACGCGCGGCTGCTGTCCTTCGCCAATCCACGCAGCAATGCCTATCGATTCCGCGTGCAGGGCTATGACCTCAACTGGGTCACCGCCGCCGATGGCGAGCGCACGCTCTCGCGGCTGCCGTCCGGCGCGTTCCAGATCGAGATCCAGGCGCGACACGCGGGCGGCGACTGGACGCCTGTGCAGGCACTGCAGGTGCAGGTGCTGCCGCCCTGGTGGCGAAGCGGTGTCGCCCTGCTGGCCTACGGCGTGGGTGGGACCCTGCTGGTCGCTGGCGTGGCGTGGTACGTCCGCCTGCGCCTGCGCCGGCGACAGCAATGGCAGTTGAGCCTGCACAAGCAACATCTGGCCGAGCAGGCATCGCAGGCGAAGAGCCATTTCCTGGCAACGCTGGGGCACGAGGTCCGCACGCCGATGACCGGCGTGCTGGGCATGAGCGAGCTGTTGCTGGACACCGGGCTGGATGACCAGCAGCGCAGCTACGCCGGCGCCATCCACCAGGCCGGCACCCATCTGCTGCGGCTGGTCAATGATGCGCTGGACATGGCGCGGATCGAGGCCGGTCGGCTGGAACTGGACATCCGGCCGTTCGCGCTGGATGCCTTGTTCGACCAGGTGCAGGCCTTGATGGAGCCCATCGCGCGCCAGCGTGGGCTGGCCTTCCGCCGCGAGATGGCGTTTACCGGTCCGATATCGGTCAGCGGCGATGAGATGCGGGTGCGGCAGGTGCTGATGAACCTGCTCGGCAATGCGATCAAGTTCACCGAGCGCGGCCACGTCGGGGTATCCGTCCGTCCCGGCGGCGACGGCGTGGGCCTTCGGTTCGAGGTGGAGGACTCCGGCCCGGGCATTGCCGTCGAGCAGCAGGCGCGCTTGTTCGAGCGATTCGAACAGGCCGACGGTCCGCGGACGGCGTCGCGCTACGGGGGATCCGGCCTGGGTCTGGCGATCAGCCAGGAGCTTGCCATGGCGATGGGCGGCACCATCGACGTGGACAGCCTTCCAGGACACGGGGCGCGTTTCAGCGTGCTGCTGCCGCTGCCGTGGCATCCGGAAGACGTGGCGCCCGTGCCCGAGGCGCAGCCCTCGCCCGACGTGCTGCCGTCCCTGCGGATCCTGCTGGTCGAAGACGACCCGACGGTCGCTAGTGTGATCCAGGGTCTGCTGAGCGCACGTGGGCATGAGGTCGAACACGCGCTGCATGGACTGGCGGCGCTGTCGGCGGCGGCGACGTCGTCCTTCGAAGTCGGGTTGCTCGACCTGGACCTGCCGGCCCTTGACGGGCTGGGGCTGGCACGTCAGCTGCGGGCGATGGGTCATCGGTTCCCGTTGATCGCGGTGACCGCCCGTTCGGACAGTTACGCCGAAGCGGAGGTGCTGGACGCCGGATTCGATGGCTTCCTGCGCAAGCCGGTGACGGGCGACCTGCTGGTCGGGGCGATTGCCCGCGCGCGCCTGCGTCGCGCCCTCCCGTGACGCAGGTGGCACGGAGTTCACGCTTCGGCGGTTCCACGTCGTGAAGACCGCCACCTTCGGTTTACCATGCCATCCAAGCCATCAGCCGTCGCGGGCACCGCAGGCATGAGGTGTCCATCCCTGCTGCGCAGGGGCCAGTGGCAACGGGGAGCAGGCAGGGGCAATGCGTTTGCGTAGGACGTTGGCACTATTGCTGTCGGCATGGCTGGCTCTGTTGCCGGCCAGCGCGCAGCCGGTTCCGCCGACGCCGCGGCAGCTGACCGTGTTCGATGGCCTGCCGTCCAATACCGTCAACCGGATGGCGGAAGACCGTCTGGGCTATCTGTGGATCGCCACGAATGACGGGCTCGCCCGCTTCGATGGCCGCAGCTACCGGATCTGGCGGGCCGAAGACGGGCTACGCGACAACCGCATCTGGACGGTGCTTGCCGATGCACGCAACCAGCTCTGGATAGGGACTGAAAACGCAGGTCTGGTACGGCTGTCCGCTGATCGGCGGGTCATGCGTTTCTATGACCGTGACAGCCAGCCGCTGCTGGCCAGCAACACCGTGTGGAGCGTGGCGGCCACGCCGGACGGGGCGATCTGGTTCGGCACCTACGAAGGCGGCCTGTACCGCATCGATGCCGACGACACCCTGCAGCGCTTCCTGCCGGAAGAGGGCAACGACCGCAGCCTGCCGTCCAACAGCGTGCCCTTCCTGGCGACACTGCCCGACGGCAGTCTGTGGGTGGGCACCAAGCGCGGCCTGGCGAGATGGACGGGACACGATTTCGAACGCGCGCCGGACAGCGTGCTGGGCGATGCGATGATCAACGGCATGACCGCTGATGCCGATGGCAGTCTGTGGATCAACACGCTGGGCAGCGTGATCGTGCGTCACGCCGATGGTCGCTTCGAGCCGGCGCCGTGGCCGGTGCCCGCTGGCGACCAGGTGCTGGGCATGATGCTGCACGATGAGCAGGGCGGCTATTGGCTGGATACCCGGTCGGGTCTCGGACGGGGGGTGGCAGGGCGCTTCCAACAGGTGCCGTTGTACAGCGCGCTGGCACGGGGGCGGGTGCGTCCGAACTGGAGCGGGGCCTTCCAGGACCGCGAAGGCGGCATCTGGCTGGCCAGCCTCAACGCCGGCTTGTGGCACCTGCTGCCACGCTGGTGGCAGTTCTCGGTGCTGTCCCGCCTTGAAGATGATCCTGCGTCGTTGCGCAACGCCTTCGTGCTCGGCACCGCCGCTGCCGCGGACGGCGGTGTCTGGACCGTGGGTGGCCACGGTGCACTGGACAAGCTGGACCCGGCCACGGGCAAGGTGGAACAGCACCTGACCTGGGTGAATGGCAACCACTGGCTGATGTCTGTCGCCGAGGATGATCAGGGCAACGTGTGGACAGGCTCCATGGACGCACTGGCGCGCTATGAACCTGGCAGCCGACGCGTGCGTCGCTGGGGCCGCGATGACGGAGCCGACGCGGTGATGGAAGGCAATGTCCAGGATATCGCGGTATGTGGCGGGCTGGTGTGGACGATGTCGCCGACCGGTGTGCAGGCACGTGATCTGCAGGGGCGCGTGCAGGTGGGCGTGCCGCTGGGTGAGGGTGGCCTGCGCGCGGGGCAGCTGAACATCAGCCTGGAGTGTGGGCCGCGCGGGCAACCCTGGCTGGCTGGCAGCCAAGGGCTGCAGGAATGGGATCCGCACCTGCATGTGTTCGCCCTGGTCGACGGTGGTCCTGCGGGGGCGGTCCATGCAATGGCCTTTGCCAGTGGCGACCAGGTCTGGCTTTCGCAGGATGGGCGCTTGGTCCAGCACCGGTGGACGGGCAGCGCGCTGCAGCGGCACCGGGTGATCGGCGCGGTGCAGGGGTATCCGGCGCTCGCCGCCAACGGGTTGGCCGTGGACGAAACGGGCATCGTCTGGGCGAGCAGCCCACGCGGCATGCTGCGGGTGGATCCGCGCGTGCCCAGCGTGCGCCTGTATGGCGTGCATGATGGATTGCCCAGCCAGGAGTTCCGCGAGAACACCCTGGTGGCCAGCCGCAGTGGCCAGCTGCTGGCAGGTACGCCGGCAGGCGTGGTGCTGTTCGATCCACTCAAGGTGGGGCCGCCGACCCGGCAGGCACCGCTGGTGATCGAGCGTGTCGAAGTCAGCCGTGGCGACCGGACGGTCGAGCTGACCCACGCCACGCCGATGGTCATCGAAGATGGTGACCGCGACCTGCACATCGTGGCCCGGCTGCTGTCGTTCAGCGATGCGGCGTCCAACGTGTACCGGTATCGGTTGGGCGGCTACGATCCGGACTGGGTGGATGCCGGTGCGGGCGGCGAGCGCGTCTTTTCACGCCTGCCTCCCGGTCATTACGCGCTCGAGGTGCAGGCGCGCTCGGCCGACCACGTATGGTCCAAGGTGCAGACGCTGGAGTTCGACGTCTTGCCGCCGTGGTGGCGCAGCGTGACCGGTGTGTTGATGCTGATGGCACTGGGCCTGCTGTTGCTGAGCGGATTTGCCTGGCTGTACCGGCGACGTCTGCAACGCCGGCATGCCTACCAGATGGCGGTGCATAAGCAGGAGGTTGCCGAGCAGGCCTCGGCGGCCAAGACGCGCTTCCTGGCGAACCTGGGCCATGAGGTCCGCACGCCGATGACTGGTGTGCTTGGCATGACCGAACTGCTGCTGTCGTCGCCGCTGGACACGCGCCAGCGCAACCATGCCGAGTCCATCCGCAGTGCGGGCGAGCACCTGCTGTTGCTGGTGAACGATGCGCTGGACCTGGCGCGGATCGAGTCGGGGCGGTTGGAGCTGCAGTCGCAGCTATTCGATCTGAACCTGCTGCTTGCCGATGTCCAGGCGCTCACCGCGCCGCTGGCTCGGCAGAAGGGCGTGCAGTTCAGGCTGCAGAATGAGCTGACCGTCGGGCTGTGCGCGCAGGGCGATCCGCTGCGGGTGCGGCAGATCCTGCTCAACCTGCTGGGCAATGCGGTCAAGTTCACCCAGCGCGGCAGCATCACCCTGCGCGCACGCAGCGACACCGACGCGCAGGGCCTGCACTTCGACGTGAGCGATACCGGGCCCGGCATCAGCAGCGAACTGCAGAAACGGTTGTTCCGCCGCTATGAGCAGGCCGACGGTGCACGCACCGCAGCGCAGTACGGCGGCAGCGGCCTGGGGCTGGCGATCAGTCGCGAGCTTGCGGTGGCGATGGGCGGTGACATTGCCGTGCGCAGCCAGCTGGGCAACGGGACGTGCTTCAGCGTGGTGCTGCCCCTGCCGCTTCAGGATGGCAGCGGGCATGCCGATGGCGAGGGGCCGCACGCGGTGGCCGTACCGGCCGCGCCGCTGCGCATCCTGCTGGTGGAAGACGATCCCACCGTGGCCGAGGTCATCGCCGGCCTGCTGGCGGCCCGCGGGCACCAGGTGGTGCATGCCGAACATGCGCTCGCGGCCTTGCGCGAAATGGCCGGCGACCGCTTCGACATCGGTCTGCTGGACCTCGATCTGCCCGGCCTGAGTGGCTTCGACCTGGCGTTGCACCTGCGCAACCAGGCCCACGACCTGCCCCTGCTGGCGGTCACCGCGCGCACCGATCCCGATCTCGCCGAGCAGGTGGCGGCGGCGGACATGCAGGGGTTCCTGCGCAAGCCGGTGACCGGCGAGCTGCTGGCCGAGGCCATCGCCCGCGCGCTGACCGCCCGCTAGCGCCGCCGACCGCTCCTGCCTTTTGGTAGAGCCGACTTCAGTCGGCTGCCCCTGCCTTTCGGTAGAGCCGACTTCAGTCGGCTGCATTGGTGGAGCAGCCGACTGAAGTCGGCTCTACCAAGAGGCCCAACCCGTCGGCCCAATCGGACGGCCGAATCGGTCAGCCCAATCAGTCGGCCCAATCAGTCAGCCCAATCAGTCAGCCCAATCAGTCAGCCCAATCAGTCGGCCCAATCCGTCGGCCCGGCCCGCCGGCCCAACCCGTTAGCCCAACCCGTTCGCAGAGCCCGTTCGCGCCCATCGGCCCACCCCGTCGGCCCAATCGGTCGGCCCAACCCATCCGCCCAACCCCCGCATCATCACTCCGCGACTTCCTCGATCTGCTTCGGGTCCGGGCCTGTATCCGGCAGCTGCCAGAAGATCAGCGTGGACGTCAGCGTGATCGCGCCGACACACAGGAAGGTCGCGTGCAGGGCGGCCGTGGCGCCGTGCGATTCCAGCGGTGCGAAGGCCGCCAGCAGGCTGCCCGCCGCTGCGGCGCCGAACCCCGCCGCCAGCATCATCACCATCGACAACAGGCTGTTGCCGGAACTGGCGAACTCCCGATCCAGGTCGCGCAGCGTCACCGTGTTCATTACCGTGAACTGCAGTGAGTTCACCGCGCCGAACAACGCCAGTTGCAGCAGCCGCCAGCCCAGGTGCTGGCCCGGCCCCATCAGCGCGAAGCTGGCCATGGCGATGCCAACCAGCACGGTGTTGACCATCAGCACGCGGCGGTAGCCGAAGCGCTCCACCAGTTTCACTGCCAGCCGCTTGGACACCATGCCGGCGGCAGCGACGGGGATCATCATCAGGCCGGCATTCATCGGGCTCATGCCCATGCCCACCTGCAGCAGAAGGGGGATCAGCAGCGGCATGGCGCTGCTGCCGATGCGTGAGAACAGGTTGCCGAGGATGCCGATGCGGTAGCTCGGCACCCGGAACAACGCGAGCGAAAACAGCGGCGCGGTCGAATTGGCGGCGTGCAGCCAGTAGCCCGCCAGCGCGGCCAGCCCGGCGACGGTCATCAGCATCACCAGCGCGTGCGGCGTGCCCATTCCCGAGATGCCGTCCAATGCCAGCGACAGCACCACCATGCCGAAGGCCAGCATCGCGTAACCGCGCAGATCGAAGCGGCTTCGATGGGCCGCATAGTGGTCGGGCATCACCTTCATCGCGACCAGATAACCGATCACGCCGATCGGCAGGTTGATCAGGAACACCCAGTGCCACGACGCGACTTCGACCAGCCAGCCACCCAGCGTCGGGCCGATCAGCGGGCCGATCAATGCCGGGATGGCGATGAAGCTCATCGCGCGCAGGAAGTCCTCGCGCGGTACCGAGCGCATCACGGCCAAGCGACCGACGGGCAGCAGCATCGCGCCACCGATGCCCTGCAGCACGCGCGCTGCGACCAGCTGATGCAGGGTCTGCGCCAACGCGCAGGCCAGCGAGCCAAGGGTGAACAGGATGATGGCGACCAGGAAGGTACGCCGCGTGCCGAAGCGGTCGGCGATCCAGCCCGACGCCGGGATGAAGGTGGCTACGGCCAGTGCGTAGCTGAAAACGACAGACTGCATCTGCAGCGGACTTTCGCCCAGACTTCGCGCCATCGCCGGCAATGCCGTGTTGACGATGGTGGAGTCCAGCATCTGCATGAAGATCGCCAGCGATACCAGCCACAACAAGGGGCGGATGGAGGCGTAGCTTGACGTCATCGGGCTTGGATCCGCGCGACCGGGAGGCGACATGATGGACCAACCGCGGTAACGGCGCGATCAGGAAGCGCCGTACCGCCATGCCGGGTAAAGCATCAGCGTGCGCTGAGCCGGTGCACCGCCTCGACCAGTACCTGCACACTGGCCGGATCCATGTCAGGCGACATGCCGTGGCCCAGGTTGAATACATGGCCCTCGCGCGAGCCGCCGTTGCCGGCCGCATAGGTATCGAGCACCCGGCCCGCCGCCGCGCTGATCGCCTCGGGACTGGCGTACAGGGTGGTGGGATCCAGGTTGCCCTGCAGCGCGACGCGCCCCCCTGTGCGGCGCACCGCTTCGTCCAGGTCCAGGGTCCAGTCCAGTCCCAGCGCATCGGCACCGGTATGGGACAGCGCCTCCAGATGCAGTCCCGTGCCCTTGCCGAACAGGATCAGCGGCGTGCGCGCGCTGCCTTCACCGCGCTCCAGCTCGGCGGAGATGCGCTGCAGGTAGCGCAGCGAGAACTCGCGGTACATCGCCGGCGACAGCACGCCGCCCCAGGTATCGAACACCTGCAGGGCCTGCGCGCCGGCCGCGCGCTGCGCACCAAGGTAGGCGACCACCGCATCCGTCACGACCTCCAGCAGGCGGTGCAGTTCCTGCGGGTGGTTCAGCGCCATCGCCTTGATGCGGGCGAAATCCTTGCTGCCGCCGCCTTCCACCATGTAGCAGGCCAGCGTCCACGGGCTGCCGGAAAAGCCGATCAGCGGCACCTGGCCATCCAGCTCGCGGCGGATCACCCGCACGGCATCCATCACATAGCGCAGTTCCTGTTCCATGTCCGGCACCGCCAGCTTGGCGATGGCGGCGGTATCGCGTATCGGGTGCCGGAACTTGGGACCTTCGCCTTCGACGAAATACAGCTCCAGGCCCATCGCATCGGGGATGGTCAGGATGTCCGAAAACAGGATGGCCGCATCCAGCGGGAAGCGGCGCAGCGGCTGCAGGGTGACTTCGCAGGCGAGATCCGGGTTCTTCGCCATCGCCAGGAAACTGCCTGCTTTCGCGCGGGTCGCACGGTACTCCGGCAGGTAACGACCGGCCTGGCGCATCAGCCAGATGGGGGTGTGATCCACCGGCTCGCGGCGCAGGGCGCGCAGCAGACGATCGTTGCGAAGAGGGCTGGTCACGGAAGGCGATCCTTGTGCGGGCGCTGCATGCAACGCCGTGTGGGAAGAAGGGGGGGCATGCTCACTCGCCGTGCGAGGCCAGCTCGAAGCCGCGGTGAAGCTCGGCATCGCGTGCCTTGGCAAAGGCGGCGCGGGCGTCGGCTTCCTTCAGGTACAGTTCGCGCCGGAGCTGCGAGCGGCCCCCGGCGCGGCCGGATTCGCGCAGCAGTTCCCAACCGCCGAACAGGTCGGCGGCCAGGGTCAGGCGCAGGAAGCGCGGCGTCTCGGTACCGATGGCCGGTTGTTGCAGATGGGCATGCATGGGGCAATTGTAGCGCTGCCCCATGAACGGCGGAGACGCGCGGTGCCTGCAGCGTCGAGCGGTCCTCGGCGGAGAAAGCACCCCGTGCAGGGCGGACCCGCGACAGGATCAGCCAGCCAGCACCGCAAGCACGGCGGCTTCTTCCACATCGGCCACCACATCGGCCTGGCCGATGCCGCGCCACAGCACCAGGCGCAGCCGCCCGGCCACGTTCTTCTTGTCCAGCCGCATGCGTGCCAGCAGTGCGGCAGGCTGTAGCCCCGTGGGAATGGCGGTCGGCAAGTGCAGCGATGTCAGCAACGCAGAAAGACGGTGCTCGTCCGCGGCCGGTGCCCTGCCCATCGCGGTCGACAGACGGGCGGCCAGCACCATGCCGACCGCTACGGCTTCGCCGTGGTTCAGGGCATCGCGTCCTGGCGCCGAGTAGCCCTGTTCGGTTTCGATGGCATGGCCGAAGGTATGGCCCAGGTTGAGCAGGGCCCGCTCGCCCTTCTCAAAGGGGTCGCGTTCGACAATGGCGGCCTTGTGCCTGCAACTGCGCGCGATGGCTTCGGCGAGCAGCGTGGCATCGCCGGCAGACAGGCCATCGGCATGCTGCTGCAGCCAGTCGAAGAAGTCCGGATCGCCCAGTGCACCGTACTTCACTACCTCCGCCAGCCCTGCGCGCAGCTCGCGCACCGGCAGGGTCGCCAGCACGTGGGTGTCGGCGATCACCGCCCGCGGCGGATGGAAGGCGCCCACCAGATTCTTGCCGGCCGGGATGTCCACCGCCGTCTTGCCACCGACCGACGAATCGACCATGGCCAACAGCGTGGTCGGCAGTTGAACGCAGTCCACCCCGCGCATCCAGCAGGCCGCGGCGAAGCCGGACAGGTCGCCCACCACGCCGCCGCCCAGCGCAAAGATGCAGGCATCCCGCGTGGCGCCCAGCGCGGCCAAAGCGTCGATGGCCCGGCCGAACTCGGCCAGCGTCTTGGACGCTTCACCGGCCGGCAGCACGTGCTCGGCCACCAACAGCTCCGGGCGCGCCTGCATCAGCGCGCCACGCACGCCGGCGAGATAAAGCGGGGCCACATCGCTATCGCTGACCAGCAGCACGTGCCGGCCGCGGACATGCCGCGCCAGCGCGTGGCCATCGGACAGCTGGCCCGGGCCGATGGTGATCGAATAAGGATGGTCGCCAGCGACGGCGACGTGCAGGGGGGAGGGTGCGGTCATGCGATCGGGTCCTGTCGCTGCCAGTGCGCGGCCAGCTTGACCACAAGCTGGGACGTGGCTTCGGCAGCGGTGTAAAGGTCGGTATCCAGGGTGAGATCGGCCAGCTGCTGGTACAGCGGGTCGCGGTGATAGGCCAGGTCCTGCAGCACCTGCTCACGGTCCGGGCGCTGCAGCAGCGGCCGCGCCTTGTCCCGCGCCAGTCGTTCCAGTTGCGCCGCGACGCTGACCCGCAGGTAGACCACGAAACCATGGCCGGCGATGGCGGCACGGTTGTCGGCATGCAGCACGGCACCTCCGCCGGTAGACACCAACTGCCCGTGCCCGCCGAGCACGCGCTGCAGTGCCTGCTGCTCATGCCGGCGGAAACCGGCTTCGCCGACCAGATCGAACAGGGTCGGGATGCTGGCACCTGCCGCCTCCACGATGACCTGGTCCAGGTCAACGAATTCCAGCGTGAAACGCTCGGCGAGGCGGCGGCCGATGCAGGTTTTGCCGGCTCCCATCGGGCCGATCAGGATCAGGTTCGGAGCAGGATTCATCGCCGTGAATCCTACCACTTCACCCTCTACAGCCGGGTGCTGCGCAGCTGCGTGCCGCCCAGCGCGATGGGGTGGCACAGGGGAGACAGGCGCTGTGCTTCGGCCAGGGGCGGCAGCAGGGCATCGAACAAGGCATGTAGCCCGGCCAGCCCGGGCTCCAGCGTGCCGGCCGTCGTGATCAGGCCATCGGCGTCGTGACCCGCGGCCAGAGGAGGAGGAGGCAGCCAGTGATGCGCCTCCGCCCTGGCACTGGACGTCTTGTCCGCCATCCTGTGGGCAAGGCGGGTCAGACTGCTGCCATGGGCATCGAGCATCTTCTTCCATGCCTGCGCCGGTGCCATCCGCTGGCCGATCAGGCACTGATAGCGCAACAGCGAGGCGGTCAAGGTGGCGCTGCAGAACACGTCCGCATGCAGCGCTGTGTGGCGTGCATGCTGAAGGCGCGCCCCCAGCCCGAGCGAGGCCAGCGGGACACCGGTAATGGGGAGTCGGCCGTCCACGCTGAAGGTGGATGCCCCGCGCACGGTGATCTGCTGCAGGTGCAGGCCACGGGCGGCAGTGGGAAAGCGCACATCGTCCTGGAACGATGGCCTGAAGAACCGGACGCCCACGGTCACCGCGGTCGTGCCTGCCAGGCTCAGCGCGCCTGCATCACCCAGTACGCGCATGAGTTCATGGCGGGTCTCCGCCGCCAGACTGGCATCGGGCAGCCGCTGCTGCAGCAACGTCAGGATGGTGTCGGTGCTGGTCGCCCCGGTCAGCGTGATCCTGGCCTCGACATAGCGGCCATCGCGCAGGGCATTGTAGTTGCGCTGATGGCTCCGGCTGACGCTGATGGTGACGTCCGTCGTGCCCGCGCCCGCCATGGGCTGTGACGCGCCACCATGGACCGCCATGGTGTCTGTGCGGATGAACTGTTGCAGGGCCTGGTGCGCGTAAAGGGGGCGCAGCGAGGCGGCGTCCTGTCGCAGGACAGGCGAATCACGCACTGTGGCGGCCAGTGCCTGCGCGGCGCTGCGCTGATCGGCGGGCATCACCAGCCAGAGCCAGTTCACCAGCTCCAGCATGCGCGCCAGTGCCTGCTGCGGCGTACGGCAGTTCCAGTCCGCGCAGGTTCGTGCCAACACGTGCTTGAGCTGTCGTTTGTCGATGCCACGCTGCTGCTCCAGTAGCAGGGACTGCAGGCACTGGAACTCCGTCTGTACGCGTTGCAGCGCCTCTTCCCGGGCCGCACCTGCGTGCCCATCATCGACCTGCAAAGCGCTGAAGCGTTTGGCGTGTGAGCCGAGACCGGCGGTGATCCGCTCCCGAAGCTGCCAGGCCAGCGCTCCGCGCTGCACAGGGTCCAGATCCAGGTCGCACAACCACAGGGGCACATCGATTTCCACGCGCAGCCGGCTGCGCGCAGCGGAGATGCCCGCGTTGGCGACGATCGCGTCGGCGGCGGCCTGCATCGAGATCGTGCGTGTGCGGATGCCGACGTCGAGCAAGGGGGCCGGGGAGGGCACCAGTGCATCCTGCGTCAGCGCAGCAAAGGGCGGACTGTTGTCGCCGCCGCAGGACACCAGGGTGGGCATCAAGGGGGCCCAGCGCAGCGCGGCACGTGCGGCGTGGGCCACGCGGTCGTGGGGCGTGGCGCGGCCCAGCGAGACGACGCTGAGCAGGCGCTGGGCCGCTCGGCTGCGCCGTGGCGTGGCGACGGAGCGCCGCGCCCGGAAAGCGGCATAGTCGTGGATCGATGCCGCGCCGTCGTAGCGGGTGTACTCCACGCTTGCCGTCAGGCCGGCGCCGGCCGCGGTACCGGGTGCCAACTGCGCATCGGCCGATACCTCGGCACTGATGACGTGGTGCCGACCGCGCGCGTATTCCAGCGTCTCGAAACAACTGCTCTTGCTGCCGGACTGTGCGCCAACCGAGAGTCCGGCGGTGGCCCCTGTACCGGCCATGGTCAGGCCTACGCCGGCGCGGGCCGAACATCCGAAGGAGGTGCTGCGTTGTGCCCCTGGCGCGCTCATGGGCTTGAGGCGCACACACCAGCGCCGGTGCGACTGCGCTATCCGCACCGGCTGCAGGCCAAGTCGTGCGTGGTCATGCAGTGCCTGCAGGCGCATGCGCTGGATCTCTGGCATTCGCCCGCCGTTCTGCGCTTCGATTTCAACCTTGCACGCCTTGCGTAATGCCACCAGCGCAGCGGCGTCCAGCACGGGCGCGCGTGCACGGTGGGCGATGAGCGCCAGCGACGTCGCGCGATGTGCGTCGGCGCGTTCGAGCGCCGCGCCCAGGTCGCGGATCATCCCGCCGATCGTGTCCGGACATACGGCATCGGCGTCCGGGAAAGGCGTGGGCTTCCGCAGGGAAGGCGTCGACCACGAGGGCGCGTTGCGCACGCAGGAAAGCACGCTGCGCGTCAGGATGTGTGCGCCCTTCGTAACGGCGTTGAAGGTCTGCAGCGTGGCGGCACTACCAGCAGCAAGGAGCACGGTGGGGGTCCGGTCAGGTTGGGATGCGGTAAGCCAAAACCCTAGCCAACCGACCCTGCCGGTGTGCGCGCATTTCTGTGCATATGCAGATGCCCTCGCGGCATGAGGGTGTGCAGGCAGGGTTTCTGCAAGCAGGTAATGCGCGTGCGAATCGCACGTCCCCCTGGAGAGGGGGGACGGGGGGCGCCGGGTGCGTCACGTCGCCGCAGCAATGGTGGTCAGCCCGTCAGCGTACGCTGACGATGGCGCGCTCGGCGTCCAGTGCGATCGTGCGGTCGGCGATGCCGGGCAGCGTACGCAGGGCATGGCGACTCACCCGCTCGTAGTACTGCACGAAACGTTCCAACTGCGGTCGCGTCATCCCGCTGCGTCCGGGCTGCGCGGCCTGCAGATGCTGCTCCTGCTGCCAACGCCAGCGCGGTATGACGGAGAAATCAGGCGGCTGCAGGAACCACAGGCGATCGCAGCGTCGCCATAGTGCGGGGTACTCGGTTTCCAGCGCCGTGTTGCACCAGTGTCGCCAACGTCCGTCCGCATCGGCCTCACGCTCCAATGCGTTGAGAGGGGCGTTCAGCGTGTCGGCCGCTTCAGCGGGCGTGCCGAGGAACCAGCCCTCGAACACAAGCAGATCCAGAGGCGCCGCCAGATGAGGCCACTCCGCCTGCGGCAGACGTTCATCGGCCAGTTTGTCGAATCGTGGCAGGGCCCGCAGCGTTCCCCCCGCAGCGTCATCCAGCACGCTGTGCGCCAAGGCGAGGTCATGGGTCCCGGGTGGACCCCGTGTGAGCAACAACGGATGCACATCGCGCGCCAGCCGTTGGCGTTGGGCACGGGTGAGGTAGACATCGTCGATGGAGAGCGCGGCGGCTCGCAGGCCACGCGCCTGCGCGCGCGCCACGACCTGCGCGGCCAGCGTCGATTTGCCACTGCCCTGCAGGCCGCTGATGGCCAGCACCGGAACCGGGGTGGCGCTCGCCATCGCATCATCGAGCGCCTGCTCTACCAGGGCATCGGGGAAACCTTTCGACGGGGGCGTGTACGCAGCAGCCTTCATGCCGCCACAATAGCCCAATCCAAGTAGGGAACCCGTTGTCATGAGCAATCTGCACGCCGAAGCGCTTTCCACGTTTGCCACGTTGTTTGACGAGGCACGCAAGAGCAGCGAGCTGGAGCCCAACGCGATGACGGTGGCGACCGCCGATCGCAGCGGCCGTCCGTCGGCACGGACCGTGCTGCTGAAGGCGTTCGACGCGCGTGGTTTCGTGTTCTATACGCATCTGGACAGCCACAAGGGCCAGGAGCTCCAGGCCAATCCGCAGGCTGCGCTGTTGTTCCTGTGGCGCAGCCTGCGCGAGGCGGGCATCCAGGTGCGCATCGAAGGGCGCGTCGAGCAGGTGGAGGATGCCGAGGCCGATGCCTATTTCGCATCACGGCCGCGGTTGAGCCAGATCGGGGCATGGGCATCGAGTCAATCGCAGACCCTGGCCTCGCGGGACGAGTTCGACGCGCGGGTCGCCGAGGTCGAGGCGCGCTTCGAAGGCCAGGACGTGCCACGGCCGGCGGGCTGGAGCGGCCTGCGCGTGGTGCCTGACCGGTTCGAGTTCTGGTACGGCGCGCAGTTCCGGCTGCACGAGCGCTGGTGCTACGAGCGCGCAGCCGATGACACGTGGAGCAAGCGACAGCTGTATCCCTGATTGCCCCACGTTGCCCCCCCCCCGCATCCGCGCGTGGGTAGAGCCGACTTCAGTCGGTTGGGCATTACGCGAAGAGCATCGCAGAAGGGTAGAGCCGACTTCAGTCGGCTGGGCGTTACGCGAAGGGCAGCGCAAAAGGGTAGAGCCGACTTCAGTCGGCTGGGGTTACGCGACGGGCAGCCGACCGAAGTCGGCTCTACCGGAGGCCGGGAGTTACGCGAAGGGCAGCCGACTGAAGTCGGCTCTACCGGAGGCTGGGGGTTGCGCGACGGGCAGCCGACTGAAGTCGGCTCTACCTGAGGCTGGGCGTTACGCGAAGGACAGCCGACTGAAATCGGCTCTACCGGAGGCGGGGGGTTACGCCAATCCTGCCGCCCGCAGCCAACGCCACAGGGTGGTGCGTGAGATGCCCAGTGCTTGGGCCATGCCTTCGCGATCATGGCGATGGGTGGCAAGCAACTGCTGCAGGTGGGCCGGCGAGGGGCGCCCCGGCACGATGGCGCCGGCGGCCGCTGCGTCGCCCAGTTCGGGGGCGAGCTCCAGCAGCCGTGCACGGCTGACGGGGCCCTCGCTGGGCTGCCAGTGAATCCGCAGGCGGTCCATCAGATTGCGTAGTTCGCGCACGTTGCCGGGCCAGTCGGCGGCCGCGAGCGCCACCATGGCATCCTCATCCAGGGGAGCGTCCAGGCCTCGCAGTTGCTGGAAGAACGCGCGTGCCAGCAGGGGGATATCGTCGCGCCGCACGCGCAGGGCGGGCAGGGCGATGCGCAGTGTCGCCAGCCGGTAATAGAGATCGCGACGGAACAGGCCCATCTGCACCCGCTGCTCCAGCGATTGCAGCGTCGCCGCAACCACCCGCAGGTTGACCGGCGTCGGTTCGGTCGAGCCCACCCGCAACACCTCGCGCTCTTCCAGGACCCGCAACAGCCGCGTCTGCAGCGGAAGCGGCAGTTCGCCGATTTCATCCAGGAACAAGGTGCCGCCATCCGCGGCTTCCACCAGGCCGATACGTCCGCCGCGGCGGGCGCCGGTGAAGGCGCCATCGCTGTAGCCGAACAGTTCGGATTCCAGCAGCGACTCGCTGATGGCGCCGCAGTTGAGTGCAACGAAACGTCCGCGACGACCGCTGTCCGCATGCAGCTGACGGGCTACCAGCTCCTTGCCGGTGCCGGTCTCGCCGCTGACCAGTACCGTGCTGTCGTGTGGGGCATACAGGGCGATCTGCTTGCGAACGTCCTGCATCACCCGGCTGTCGCCGAGCAGCACCTGCCCGTGGCCCGGCGGGCTGCTGCGCCGGGGAATGCGCGCGGTGCGGGTCACGGAGCGCGCCAGGGTATGCGTCAGCTCCAGAGCATGCTCGAACGCTTGTCGCACCGAGTCGGCCGAATACAGCAGCACGCCCTGCAGACCGGCGGCTTCGGCGTGATCGATTGCCATGCCGGTGCCGACGATCACCTCGATCCCGTTGGCGCGCAGATCCGCGATGCAATCGCGCGCATCTTCCCGGGTCACGAAGCGGCGATGTTCGATCTGCAGGCCGAAGCTGTCCTGGAAGCTGCCGAACGTGGGCACGTCACTGGCGTGGGTGACCAGCCCTATGCGAGGTGCGATGCGCCGTGCCCGTGCGAGCGCCTCCATCAGGTCGAAGCCGTTGGCCTGGATCGGCACCAGCGGCACGTCCAGCCGGCTGCGCAGCCAAGCGGCGTTGGAGCCGCCGGCGATCACTACATCGCAGTGCTCCTGGCGCAGGCGCTGGTTGATCACGGCCACGGCTTCTTCGAAGCCGAGGTTGATCTGTTCGATGCGCGCGCGGCGGTCGAACTCCGGGATCACGTCGCCGAGCAGTCCCGTCAGGCGAGACACGCTCACGGTCCAGATGACCGGTCGGGAGGGATCGGCCTCGGCGGCAACGAAGGGGAGGCGGGGCAGATGCATCACGACCGGCTCATCGAGAGAGGCGTTTCATGATACAGGTGTTTCAGTGTTTCATATGTTCCATTGCGTAGCAGGTACGTTGTCATTCAAATCAATGACTTGGCAGTTGGCACGGAGTTTGCGCTTGTTACCCTGACCACTGAAAGGATCGCTTCATGACTGCCTCTCCCGTATCCGCTGGCACCCGATTCCGCGACGCGCTCGCGGCCGAATCTCCGCTGCAGGTAATTGGCGCGATCAACGCCAACCACGCGCTGCTGGCCAAGCGCGCCGGCTACCGTGCCATCTACCTGTCCGGTGGCGGCGTCGCGGCCGGATCGTTGGGCCTGCCGGACCTGGGCATCAATACGCTCGAAGACGTGCTGATCGATGTCCGCCGCATCACCGATGTCTGTGACCTGCCGTTGATGGTGGACATCGATACGGGCTTCGGGCCAAGCGCGTTCAACATCGCGCGCACGGTCAAGTCGCTGATCAAGGCCGGCGCCGCCGCCTGCCATATCGAGGACCAGGTCGGCGCAAAGCGCTGCGGTCATCGTCCCGGCAAGGAGATCGTGTCGCAGGAGGAAATGGTGGACCGCGTGAAAGCCGCAGCCGATGCCAAGACGGATCCGGCGTTCTTCCTGATCGCGCGCACCGATGCGATCCAGGTGGATGGCGTGGACGCCGCGATCGAGCGCGCCATCGCCTGTGTCGACGCGGGTGCCGACGGCATCTTCGCCGAGGCGGCCTATGATCTGGAGACCTATCGTCGTTTCGTCGATGCGGTGAAGGTGCCGGTGCTTGCCAACATCACCGAGTTCGGCGCTACGCCGTTGTTCAGTCGCGATGAGCTGGCATCTGCGGGTGTGGCCATCCAGCTGTTCCCGTTGTCCGCCTTCCGCGCCGCCAACAAGGCCGCCGAGAACGTGTACGAAGCGGTGCGCCGCGACGGCCACCAGCGCAGCGTGGTCGACGCCATGCAGACGCGCAATGAACTCTATGACCGCATTGGCTACCACGCGTTCGAGCAGCAGCTCGATGCGCTGTTCGCCGCCAGGAAGTAACCTGCTCTCACGATTTCCGGGAGGAAAACCATGAACGAAACCACCGCTACCCCGACCTTCAAGCCGAAGAAGTCCGTCGCGCTGTCCGGCACCGCCGCCGGCAACACCGCCCTGTGCACCGTAGGGCGCAGTGGCAATGATCTGCGCTACCGGGGCTACGACATCCTGGACCTGGCCACGACCAGCGAGTTCGAGGAAATCGCCCACCTGCTGGTGCACGGCAAGCTGCCCACCCGGGCCGAGCTGGTCGCTTACAAGGCCAAGCTGAAGGCACTGCGCGGCATCCCGGCGTCGGTGAAGGCCGCGCTGGAAGAGCTGCCGCCGTCGGCCCACCCGATGGACGTGATGCGCACGGGCGTGTCCGTGCTCGGCTGCGTATCGCCGGAGAAGGACGACCATAATCATCCGGGCGCGCGTGACATCGCCGACAAGCTGATGGCCTGCCTCGGTTCGATGCTGCTGTACTGGTACCACTGGAGCCACAACGGTCGCGCCATCGATGTGGAAACCGACGATGACTCCATCGGTGGCCATTTCCTGCACCTGCTGCACGGCGAGAAGCCACAGGATTCGTGGGTGAAGGCAATGCACACGTCGCTCATTCTCTACGCCGAGCACGAGTTCAATGCGTCCACGTTCGCGTGCCGCGTGATCGCCGGCACGGGCAGCGACATGTTCAGCGCCATCGCGGGCGGCATCGGCGCATTGCGTGGCCCGAAGCACGGCGGCGCCAATGAAGTGGCGTTCGAAGTGCAGAAGCGTTACGACACGGCCGATGAGGCGGAGGCCGACATCAAGGCACGCGTGGAGCGCAAGGAAGTAGTGATCGGTTTCGGCCATCCGGTGTATACGGTGTCCGATCCACGCAACAAGGTGATCAAGGACGTGGCCCGCGAGCTGTCCGAAGAACAGTCCAGCACGAAGATGTACGACATCGCCGAACGTCTTGAGACGGTGATGTGGGACATCAAGAAGATGTTCCCCAACCTGGACTGGTTCAGTGCGGTCAGTTACCACATGATGGGCGTGCCGACGGCGATGTTCACCCCGTTGTTCGTCATCGCACGCACCTCCGGTTGGAGTGCGCATGTCATCGAGCAGCGCATCGATGGAAAGATCATCCGTCCGAGTGCCAACTACACCGGTCCGGAAGACCAGGCGTTCGTGCCGATCGACAAGCGCGCCTGATGCATGATGTGCACCCGCGTGAAGGGTGCACTGCGGAGCGGGACGGCCTGGCCGTCCCGGCTTCGTTCTGGCGTCGCAGCGCCCTGTTTGCCGGCGAAGCGACACCCGGCCCGCCAACGATCAAGAGCCAGCCATGAACAGCCCCGTTTTGAACACCGAATACCGCAAGCCCCTCGCCGGCACGACGCTGGACTATTTCGATACCCGTGCTGCGATCGATGCGATCCAGCCCGGTGCCTATGCCACGCTGCCTTATACGTCGCGCGTGCTGGCTGAAAACCTGGTGCGCCGTTGTGATCCGGCCATGTTGGAGCCGTCCCTGCGGCAGCTGATCGAGCGCCGCCAGGACCTCGACTTCCCGTGGTTCCCCGCGCGCGTGGTGTGCCATGACATCCTCGGCCAGACCGCCCTGGTGGACCTGGCCGGGCTGCGTGATGCCATCGCCGATGCGGGCGGTGACCCGGCCCGGATCAATCCGGTGGTGCCCACCCAGTTGATCGTCGACCACTCGCTGGCCGTGGAATATCCCGGCTTCGACAAGGCCGCGTTCGCGCGTAATCGCGCCGTCGAGGACCGCCGCAACGAAGACCGATTCCACTTCATCAACTGGACCAAGAAGGCCTTCGAGAACGTTGACGTGATTCCGCCGGGCAACGGGATCATGCATCAGATCAACCTGGAAAAGATGTCGCCGGTGATCCAGATACGCGATGGCGTCGCGTTCCCGGATACCTGCGTCGGCACCGACAGCCACACCCCGCACGTGGACGCACTGGGGGTGATCGCCATCGGTGTCGGTGGCCTGGAAGCAGAGAGTGTGATGCTCGGTCGTGCTTCGTGGATGCGTCTGCCGGACATCATCGGGGTGGAATTGACGGGTCGACCGCAGCCGGGCATCACCTGCACCGACATCGTGCTGGCGCTGACCGAGTTCCTGCGCGCGTCGCGCGTGGTGGGCGCATGGATCGAGTTCTTCGGCGCGGGTGCGAGCGCGCTCAGCATTGGCGATCGCGCGACGATATCCAACATGACGCCGGAGTTCGGCGCGACCGCTGCGATGTTCTCCATCGACCAGCAGACGCTGGACTACCTGCGCCTGACCGGACGCGAAGAGGCCCAGATCGAGTTGGTGGAGACCTATGCGAAGGCGACCGGCCTCTGGTCCGACGACCTGGGGCAGGTGCGGTACGAGCGTGTGCTGCAGTTCGACCTGTCCAGCGTGGTGCGCAACATGGCGGGACCGTCCAACCCGCACAAGCGCGTCGCCACCAGCGAGCTGGCCGCACGCGGTATTTCCGACGAGGCCAAGCTGGCGTCCGGCAGGGTCGAGCAGGCAGAGGGCCTGATGCCTGACGGCGCGGTGATCATCGCCGCGATCACCAGCTGCACCAATACCAGCAATCCGCGCAATGTGATCGGCGCGGCGCTGCTTGCGCGCAACGCGAACCGTGCCGGCCTGACGCGCAAGCCATGGGTGAAGAGCTCGCTGGCCCCCGGTTCCAAGGCCGTGCAACTGTACCTGGAAGAGGCCGATCTGCTGGTCGAGCTGGAGCAGCTGGGTTTTGGCATCGTGGGATTCGCCTGCACCACCTGCAACGGCATGAGCGGCGCGCTGGATCCGGTGATCCAGCAGGAAATCATCGACCGCGACCTGTATGCCACGGCCGTGCTGTCGGGCAACCGGAACTTCGATGGCCGCATCCATCCTTACGCCAAGCAGGCCTTCCTCGCGTCGCCGGCGCTGGTGGTGGCCTACGCCATCGCCGGTACGGTGCGCTTTGACATCGAGAAAGATGCACTGGGCACGGATGCGCTGGGCAACCCGATCACCTTGAAGGACCTTTGGCCGAGCGACGAAGAGATCGATGCGGTGGTCAAGGCCAGCGTCAAGCCGGAACAGTTCCGCAAGGTGTACGAGCCGATGTTCACCTTCAAGGTGGAGCACGGTGCGCCGATCAGCCCGTTGTACGACTGGCGGCCGCAGAGCACTTACATCCGCCGACCGCCGTACTGGGAAGGTGCGCTGGCGGGCGAGCGCAGCCTGACGGGCATGCGGCCGCTGGCGGTGCTCGGTGACAACATCACCACCGATCATCTTTCGCCGTCCAATGCGATCCTGGCCAGCAGCGCAGCCGGTGAGTACCTGGCGAAGATGGGCCTGCCCGAGGAGGACTTCAATTCCTATGCGACCCATCGCGGCGATCACCTGACCGCCCAGCGCGCCACCTTTGCCAACCCGAAGCTGATCAACGAGATGGCGGTGGTGGACGGCGTGGTGAAGCAGGGCTCGCTGGCGCGCGTGGAGCCGGAAGGCCAGGTACTGCGCATGTGGGAAGCGATCGAGACCTACATGCAGCGCAAGCAGCCGCTGATCATCATCGCGGGTGCCGATTATGGGCAGGGCAGTTCGCGTGACTGGGCGGCAAAGGGCGTACGACTCGCCGGCGTGGAGGCGATCGCGGCAGAGGGCTTCGAGCGCATCCACCGCACCAACCTGATCGGCATGGGCGTGCTGCCGCTCGAGTTCAAGCCGGGTGTCACCCGCCTGACTCTGGGCATCGATGGCACGGAGACCTTCGATGTGGTCGGCGAGCGCGTGCCACGGGCCGAGCTGACGCTGGTGATCCATCGCCGCGACGGGGGCCAGGTGATGGTGCCGGTGACATGCCGCCTGGATACCGCCGAAGAGGTGTCCATCTACGAGGCCGGTGGGGTATTGCAGCGCTTCGCGCAGGATTTCCTCGAGGCGACCCAGGTCGCCTGATGCCTTCATTCTTCCAGGATCCTGTCTCATGAATGATCTCCCGCAGCGCCGCATTCCCGCCACGTACCTGCGTGGCGGTACCAGCAAGGGGGTGTTCTTCCGCCTGCAGGACCTGCCGTTCGCCGCGCAGCTTCCCGGCCCGGGGCGCGATGCGCTGCTGATGCGGGTGATCGGCTCGCCGGACCCGTATGGCAAGCACACCGACGGCATGGGCGGGGCGACGTCCAGCACCAGCAAGTGCGTGATCATCTCCAGCGCCAGCGTGCCGGACCACGATGTCGACTACCTTTACGGCCAGGTCTCCATCGACACTGCATTCGTCGATTGGAGTGGCAACTGCGGCAACCTGAGCACCGCCGTCGGTCCTTTCGCCATCAGCAATGGCTTCATCGATCCGTCGCGCGTGCCGCGTGACGGCGTGTGCACGGTGCGCATCTGGCAGGCCAACATCGGCAGGACGATCATCGCCCATGTGCCGATGCGCAATGGCGAGGTGCAGGAAATGGGCGACTTCGAGCTGGACGGCGTGACCTTCCCGGCGGCGGAGATCCAGTTGGAGTTCCTGGACCCGTCCGACGGTGACGAAGGCGCGGCCCTGTTCCCGACCGGTAATGTGGTGGATGACCTGGAGGTGCCCGGTGTCGGCACGTTCAAGGTCACGATGATCACGGCGGGCATCCCCACCATCTTCCTCAACGCGGCAGACCTGGGCTACACCGGGACGGAACTGCAGCCGGCGATCAACGAGGACCGCGCAGCGCTGGAGAAATTCGAGGCGATCCGCGCCCAGGGTGCGGTGCGCATGGGCCTGATCGGAGACGTGTCACAGGCCGCAACGCGACAGCACACGCCCAAGGTTGCGTTCGTGGCCCCGGCGCAGGACTTCGTTTCGTCCAGCGGCAAGACCATTCCGGCCACCGCCATCGACCTGCATGCGCGTGCGCTGTCGATGGGCAAGCTGCACCACGCGATGATGGGAACGGCCGCGGTGGCGATCGGCACGGCCGCGGCCATTCCCGGCACGCTGGTCAACCTGGCGGCAGGCGGCGGCACGCGCGAGGCCGTCACCTTCGGCCATCCGTCCGGCACGTTGCGGGTGGGGGCCCAGGCGTCGCAGGTCGACGGCCAGTGGGTAGTGACCAAGGCCATCATGAGCCGCAGCGCACGGGTGTTGATGGAAGGGACGGTGCGGGTGCCGGCCGACACGCTTTGAAGCGGTAGTGACGCCTTGACGTGGTAGTGACGGCCGCTGGCCGTCAGCGCGATGCCCGTTGACGGCCAGCGGCTCTCACTACCCTGTCGGATGCGGATGACGGATGACGGCCAGCAGCCGTCACTACCGGTGCAGGGAGGGGCATAATGCCCTCCTTGTTCAAGGAGTGACGACATGACCGGTCCTGCGCGGCTTCGGAAATGGGGGTGGGCGACGGCCCTGCTGGCAGGAAGCCTGCTGGCGGGACTGGTCGGCTGCAACCGCAATGAAAGCGGTCAGCTGCCTGCCGCCAGCGGCGAGGCGATCACCGCCAAGGCCGAGCAGGTGACCGAGTTCGTCCTGCTGCGCGCTTACCCCGACCAGAAGAACGACGGTCTGTCGCTGGCGCTGGAGTTTTCGCGGCCGCTGGTCGGTACGCAGGATTTCGACGCGCTGGTGCGCTTCGAAGAAAAGGTCGGCACCGAAGACAGCAGCTGGACCCTGTCCGACGACGGCAGGACGCTGCGCTATCCGTTCGTCGAAGCGGCCAAGGAATATTCACTGGTGGTGTCCGAGGACCTGCTGGCCGCCGATGGCAGCCGGCTTGGCAAGGAACTGCGGCAGAAGGTCTTCAGCGGTGAGCTGAAGGCGGTCGCCGGCTTCGCTTCGCAGGGCAGTGTCCTGCCGGCCCGTGACAGCCGCGGCCTGCCCGTGGTGTCGGTCAACGTGCCGGAAGTGGACGTGGAGTTCCTGCGGGTCCGCGAAAAGGAGCTGCCCACGTTCTTCAGCCAGTACCAGCGCGGCGGCCGCCGTGGCAGCTGGGAGCTGGACAGTGATTACAGCGAGCGCACCCCGATCAGCCGTCTGGCCGAGCCGGTGTACGTCAACCGTTTCATCCTGGGTGGCAAGCAGAACGGACGCGTGCTGACCTACCTGCCGACGCAGGACATCAAAGAGCTGCAGGAGCCAGGGCTGTATTTCGCCGTGCTCAAGCGCACCGGTGCCTTCGATGGCGAGTTCGACACGGCGTTCTTCAGCGTCAGTGACATCGGCCTGCATACGCGGGCCTACAAGGACAAGCTGTTCGTCCATACCGCCTCGTTGAAGGACGGTTCGCCGCTGAAGAAGGTCGACGTGCGCGTGCTCGATGGCAAGGGCGAGGTCGTTCTGCGCGGCAGCACCGACGGCAACGGCAATGCGCTGCTGGATTACACGCTGGATGCCAGCCACGTGCTGGTGGCAGGCAGCGGCAAGGACACCAGTTTCATCCCGTTCAACCAGCCCGCGCTGGACCTGAGCGAGTTCGCCGTCGCCGGCCGCGACAATGCCTGGTTCGATGTATTTGCCTGGTCCGGGCGTGACCTGTATCGCCCGGGAGAAACGATCAGGCTGTCGGCGCTGCTGCGCGACAACGATGGCAAGCCGGTCGCAGCCGGCAAGGATGCAAAGGACGCCAAGGCCCGCCAACCCGTGTTCCTGCGCCTGAAACAGCCCGACGGCAAGATTTTCCGCGAGACCCAGCTGCAGCCGGGCGCGCAGGGATACTTCAATTTCGAGCAGCTGATCCCCGCCGACGCGCCGACAGGCCGCTGGCAGGTGGAGTTCCGTACCGACCCGGCCAGCAAGGAAGCGATCCAGGGCATGACCCTGCGGATCGAAGAGTTCCTGCCGGAGCGCATGAAGCTGGACCTGGACAGCCCGCAGAAAAGCCTCAAGCCGGGCGCTGCGCTGCGCCTGCAGGCAGACGGCGCGTATCTGTACGGCGCGCCGGCCGATGGCAATCGGCTGACCGCGCGCCTGGCCGTGGCGGTGGAGCAACAGCCGGTGGAGGGTCTGCCAGGCTATTTCTTCGGCGACCCGACCGTGGCATTGCCGCGCGAAGCAAAGGATGTGCTGGATACCGAGCTGCCGGCCAACGGCTCGCTGAAGCAGGATATCGACCTGCCGGAAGAGGCAGCCAAGGCGAAGACGCCTGTGGCGGTAGTGCTGTCGGGCAGCCTGTATGAAACTGGTGGCCGCACCGTGAACCGCTCCTTGAAGCGGGTGATGTGGCCGGCTGCGGCGCTGGTCGGCGTGCGCCCGTTGTTCAACCCTGACGACGGTGCAGATGCCAACGGCACCGCGCGCTTCGAGCTGATGCGCGTGGATGCGGCAGGCAAGCCGCAGCCCGCGAAGGGCCTGAAAGTCACCCTGGTACGCGAGTTGCGTGACTACCACTGGGCATTCAACGACAACCGCTGGGACTACGATTTCACCCGTCGCTTCGAGAACAAAGACACGCGCACCGTCGATGCGGGTACCAGCGCGGTGGCCTTCGACGTGCCCGTGGAATGGGGTGAGTACCGCGTCGATGTATTCGACCCGGCGACCGGACTGACCAGCCGCTATCCGTTCCGGGCGGGCTGGAGCTGGGGCGATGACAACCGCGGCCTGGATGCGCGCCCGGACAAGGTCAAGCTGGCGCTGGACAAGACCGGCTACAAGGCCGGCGACACACTGGAAGTGACGGTGACGCCGCCGCATGCCGGACGTGGCGTGCTGATGGTGGAGACCGATCGCATGATCTACGTGCAGGACATCGACGCCAAGCCGGGCAGTACGTTCAAGATTCCAGTCACTGCAGACTGGGAGCGGCACGACGTCTACATCACCGCGCTGGTGTTCCGCGGCGGCAGTGCGCCCAGCAAGGTGACGCCGGCGCGGGCCGTGGGCGTGGTGCACGTACCGATGGACCGCAAGGCACGGACGGTAGCGGTCGGTCTGGTCGCACCGAAGCAGATGCGTCCGGAGCAGGACCTGCCGGTGACGGTGAGTGCGCCGCAGCTGGCGGGCAAGTCCGCCTACGTGACGGTGTCCGCCGTGGACGTCGGCATCCTCAACATCACCCGGTTCCCGGTGCCGGACGCGGCGGCGCATTTCTTCGCACAGCGTCGGCTGGGCATCGATGCGTATGACATCTACAGCCGGGTCATCGAGAGCTTCGACGGCAGCAGCGGCAAGCTGAAGTTCGGTGGCGACATGGCGCTGGCGGCGTTGCCGCAGGCCAAGCGGCCCACCGCGCGGGTACAGACCGTGGATCTGTTCACCGGCCCTGTGCAGCTTGATGCCAAGGGCAATGCGCGCATCCGTTTGAAAGTGCCTGACTTCAACGGCACGCTGCGGGTATCGGCGCTGGTCTATTCCGATGACCACTACGGCAAGCGTGACGTGGAGACGGTAGTGCGCGCCCCGATCCTGGCCGAGGCCAGCATGCCGCGCGTGCTGGCGCCGGGTGACCGCAGTAC
This sequence comes from Stenotrophomonas sp. CFBP 13725, assembly GCF_014841935.1. NCBI lineage: Bacteria > Pseudomonadati > Pseudomonadota > Gammaproteobacteria > Lysobacterales > Lysobacteraceae > Stenotrophomonas > Stenotrophomonas sp. CFBP 13725. Next base: position 99,300 of record NZ_JACYUV010000002.1, read on the forward strand.
GGTGACCCTGGATGTGCAGAACTTCACCGGAAAGCCCGGCCAGTTCAACGTGCGGGTGGACACCGACGGCCCGTTGAGCCTGGGCGAGGGTACCCGCAGCGTGCAGCTGGCTGCCGACGCCAAGAGCACCCTGAGCTTCCCGCTGAGTGCGCGTGACGGGCACAGCGTGGCCAAGGTGCGCGTGCGCGTGGAGGGCAATGGCTTCAAGGCGGACCGCCGCTATGAACTGCCCGTGCGCGCGGCATGGCCGCAGGTGCTGCGTTCGCAGGTGCGTACGCTGGATCCGCTGGCCGCGGTGAACCTGGACAGCACCCTGCTGGACGGGTTGATGGCCGAGTCGGTGACCGCACGCCTGCTGGTCAGCCCGCTGCCGCCGATTCCGTTCGCCAGCGCGCTGCAGGGCGCATTGAACTATCCCTATGGCTGTGCCGAGCAGACCACCAGCAAGGGCTACGCCGCCCTGATCCTGGACCAGGCGACGTCGTCGATGCTGGGCGCCGATGGCCTGGATGCGAAGGTCCGGCGTGAGCGCATGGAGGGTGCCTTTGGTCGACTGGCGTCGATGCAGGTGGCCAACGGCAACTTCTCGATGTGGGGTGACGACGGTTACGTCAATCCTTGGCTGACGCCCTACATCACCGAGTTCCTGCTGGATGCGCGCGATGCCGGTTTCGCTGTGCCGGACAACGTACTGCAGAAAGCGCTCAACCGCCTCAGCGAGGATCTGCTGTCCGGGGGCAACCAGTTCTATGGACAGGATCGCCGCGACAACCTGAAGTTCGCCAACCAAGCGTATTCCGGTTATGTGCTGGCACGGGTCAACCGTGCGCCGCTGGGCACCCTGCGCACGCTGTATGACAACGAGCGGGCCAAGGCCATCGGCGGGCTGCCGCTGGTGCACCTGGGCGTTGCGCTGTCGCTGCAGGGCGACCGCAAGCGGGGTGAGGCCGCCATTGCCGCTGGCTTCGCCAAGCCGAGCAGCGAGCGGCCGTCCTACTTCGGTGACTACGGCAGTGCGATCCGCGACGATGCGTTGATGATCGCGCTCACGCACGAGCACGGCCTGGCCACGTCGGCCTGGGACGCCCGTTCGGTCGACCTGGGCCGCGAGCTGGATGCGCGCCGCAACAGCGGCTGGATGTGGCTGAGCACGCAGGAGCAGGTGGCGATCGCGCGATTGGGCAAGGCGCTGGCCGCCAACCAGAAGAAGCGGGTGGCCGGCGAGCTGTTCATCGGCGCGCAGTCCGAAGTCATCAGTGAGCGCCGTCTGTTCGGCCGCAGCTTCGATGCGGCTCAGCTGGCCAGCGGCGTACGGTTCAGTCCCACGGGCGAGCCTCCGATGTTCGCCAGCATCGATGTTGCCGGCATTCCGCGCACCGCGCCGGCGCCGGACAACAGCGTGATAGGCGTGGAGCGCAGCTGGTTCGGTACCGACGGTAAGCCCTGGACGCCGCGTCCGTTGAAGGAAGGCGAGGCGCTGATCGTGCGGGTCACGGTCACCCCGGACGGCACGATGCCTGACGCGCTGCTCATTGACCTGCTGCCGGCCGGCCTGGAGATCGAGAACTTCAACCTGGGCGATGCCAAGCAGTGGGCCGACGTGGTGGTCGACGGCATCGGCATCAACGACCGCAGCGATGCGGCCCAGGTGCAGCATGAGGAGTTCCGCGACGACCGCTACGTCGCCGCGCTGAAGTTGTCGCGCGGCAGCAAGGCGACCGTGTTCTACCTCGTGCGTGCGGTGACGCCGGGTACCTACACCGTGCCACCCTCGTTGGTGGAAGACATGTACCGGCCGCAGCTGCGGGGCGTAGGCCGGAGCAATCCGTCGACGATCACGGTGGTGCAGCCGTGATCGCGTGCCTGGTGGCAACGCCGGATGGACTGCGCACGCAGCCCATCCGCGCGGCGGATCACGGCGCGGCCGGCTCGTCGATGAGCGCGCGTTTGTTGAATGACTGGATCGGTCGCGCCTTGTGCGGGAACACAAACCGCAGCGCGTCCAGCTGCTGCCGGGAGAGGGTCTGCGGTTCCATTTCGATGTTCCACAGCACGCCTTCGGTGCACGGCGGCGTGGTCAGTGAACCGGTGTAATGGACGACGCGGGAGTGGTCAGGCAGCAATCGTGCCGGATTGATGGGGGCGTACAGGCGGATATGCTCGCTGGGCGTGTGCACGTGGAACTGGGCCAGCGTGAACGTTTCACCGTCAAGCGTGATGGTGTTCGCGCCACCCGGCTGCGGCGTCGCCTGCAGGGTGTGACCGTTGTTGATCACCTCGAAGCGGGTGTCCTGTTAATCCGATTCAAGTGCGGACTTCGCGCCGTGCTGGATGTCGCTGCTCAACAGATCGATGGGCGACTGCTGGGGGCCGGCACAGGCAGGCGCGATGCCAGCCCACTGGGACGGGCTGGCCAGGTTGTCTTAGCCCCAGTGAGATGGGTCGCAGCAGGCCGACGCGGCCGTCGCGCATACGGCTGCAGCCAGCAGGCCGGTGCGGAACAGGGAAGTACGAGCAATGAAGGGCATCGAGGTGTCCGGGAAGCGGAGAAAAAGCGCGGCGCCGCAGCCCAGGGTGGAAACCGTTGCGCAGCCGTGCCGGAATGGCTCGCCCGTGTCGCTGTCGTCGGCAGGTGCAGCGCGTGATCGCATCGTCTGCCCGCTTCCGCCGTCGCCTCCCTTGGTCTGGTCCGATTCTGCGCTGGGTGCGCTGGGCGCTGGCTGCGCTGCTGGTGACCCTGCTGGTGATGGACCTCGTCTTCCCGCCGCCGCTGCCGACGCGGCGTGATACCAGTACGCTGGTGGTAGCGCAGGACGGCAGCCCGTTGCGCGCCTTTGCGGACGCAGAAGGGGTGTGGCGCTATCCGGCGTCGGTGGACGCGGTGTCGCCGCTCTATCTGCAGGCCTTGTTGGGATATGAGGATCGCTGGTTCTGGCGCCACCCCGGCATCAATCCGGTCGCACTGCTGCGTGCAGGCAAGCAGATGGCAGGGCAGCGCCGCATCGTATCCGGCGGCTCGACCTTGACCATGCAGGTCGCGCGCATCCTGGATCCGCACACGCGTACGCCGTGGGGCAAGCTCAAGCAGGTACTGCGGGCGCTGCAGCTGGAAGTACACCTCAGCAAGCGCGATATCCTGACCCTGTACCTGGAGCGCGCGCCTTACGGCGGCACCATCGAAGGGGTGGAGGCGGCGAGCTGGGCGTATCTGGGCAAATCCGCAGCGCACCTGTCACACGCCGAAGCGGCCTTGCTGGCTGTTCTGCCACAGGCGCCCAGCCGGCTGCGGCCGGACCGGCATCCGCAGGCAGCGCAGCGGGCCCGGGACAAGGTGCTGGCGCGCATGCAATCGCTGCAGCAATGGCCCGCCGACGTGGTGGCCGATGCGCGCATGGAAACCGTGGTGGCTCGCTCCCTGCGGCCGCCCCTGCATGCGGCCTTGCTGGCCCAGCGGCTGCATGCAGCGCAGCCTGACCAGGCGCGCATCCAGAGCAGCATCGACATCGACCTGCAACGCACGCTGGAAGAACGCCTCGCCAGCTATTTTTCCACCCTGCCCGAACGGACTTCGGCAGCGCTGCTGGTCATCGACAACCAGACCCTGCAGGCGCGCGCTTATGTGGGCACCTTGAATTTCGGCGATCGGCAACGGCTGGGCCATGTGGACATGGTGCAGGCCTGGCGTTCGCCAGGCTCCACGCTGAAGCCGTTCCTGTACGCCATGGCGCTGGATGACGGACTCATCCATTCGGAGAGCCTGCTGGTGGATGCGCCGCAGAGCTTCGGCGGCTACCGGCCGGGCAACTTCGATGAGGCCTTCAACGGCCCGGTAAGCGCGGCCACGGCGTTGCGTCTGTCGCTGAACGTGCCTGCCGTGGACCTGCTGGACCGTGTGGGGCCTGCGCGCTTTGCCGCGCGTCTGTCGCATGCCGGCATCCAGTTGCGGTTTCCGCGCGGCAGTTCACCGAATCTTTCGTTGATCCTGGGCGGCACAGGCGCGCGCCTGGAAGACCTGGTGGGTGCCTTTTCCGCGTTGAACCGGGGCGGAATCGCCGGGCGCGTGCGCTATACCGATGAGGCGCCTCTGCAGGAGCGCAGGCTGGTGTCACCGGGCGCGGCATGGATCACCCGCGAGATGCTGGAGGCCAACCCGCGGCCGGGGCAGGGCACTGATACCTTCGATGTGGGAGGGCGCCCGCGGGTCGCGTGGAAGACCGGAACCAGCTATGGCTACCGCGATGCCTGGGCGATCGGCAGCACCCGCCAGTACACGGTGGGGGTATGGGTCGGACGGCCCGATGGCACACCGCTGCCCGGGCAGTACGGCGCCGTCACGGCGCTGCCGCTTATGTTCGAAGTGGTGGACAGCCTGCCGCGCGGTGCAGGCGCGGGCCACGCCGTGCCTGCGCCCGTGAGCGTCAGCCAGGCCGACATCTGCTGGCCCGGTGGCGGGCTGGCGTCCGAGCTGCCGCCCGCTTTGTGCCAGCGACGTCTGAAGGCGTGGCTGCTCGACGGCAACGTACCGCCGACCTTCGCCGAGCGCGATGCGCGCCGCTGGCAGCCCGGCAGGCAGCGCTACCAGGTAGACGCCGTCACCGGCCTGCGCCTTTCAGCCGACTGCAGCGCGGTGCACGATGAGGAAGAGCGCGAGATCGCGCGCTGGCCCGCACTGCTGTCACCGTGGCTGCCAGAGGCGGCGCGCAAGGCCTCGCAGCTGCCGGCACTGGCACCGGATTGTCGTGACGATGGGCGCCAGTCCAGCATCGCCCTGCACATCGACGGACTGAACGACGGCGCGACGTTGGCGCGTGCGCCCGGCAACACCCAGGGCGTCCGCCTGCAGCTTCGCGCCCTGGGCAGCGAGCACGAGATTGATTGGCTGATGGACGGGCGCTGGTTGGCACGCACCCGCGGTGCGCAACCCTTCAACCCGGTGCTCGAGCAGACGGGTGCACACACGCTGACCGCGCTTGCCAACGACGGTGCATGGACCCAGGTGCGTTTTACAGTGGCGCGTTGATGCTGGACCGCGGGGCATCGGCCAGTGCAGTGAGTGACGACAGCCGATCGTCACCCACTGCCCTGCTGCATGGGCGGGTTACTTGCCGATCCAGCCATCCAGCAGGTCAGCGAACTCATCCGCGTGTTCCTCTTCCTGCGCGAGGATCTCCTCGAGGATGCGCTTGGTCGTGGTGTCCTTGTCACCGACGAAGTTGATCATCTCGCGATAGCTGTCGATCGCGATGCGTTCGGCAATGAGGTTCTCACGGACCATGTCACGCAGGTCGGTGCCCTCTTTGTATTCGGCATGCGACCGTGCGGTCAGCGTGTCGGGATTGAAATCCGGCTCGCCGCCCAACTGCACGATGCGCTCGGCCAGCTTGCCCGCGTGTGCCTGTTCCTGCTGCGCGTGTTCGAGGAATTCGGCCTTCACCGACTCGGCGAACATCCCCTTGGCGGTGAAGTAGTGGCGGTAGTACCGGAGCACGCACACGTATTCGGTGGCGAGGGCATCGTTGAGCAGTTTGATGACGGCCTTGCGGTCGGCACTGTAGGAATCGGTGATCGCCCCATCTTCCACATTGCGGCGCGCGTTCTCACGCAGTACCTGACGGTCGCTGATGCCAGCGGGATGGGCGGGATGCGGTTGGTTGGCTGGCTTTGACATGGCTGGCCTTTTCTCCTTTCGGTGGGGGACGCGTGGTCGTCGACCTACGCGGGTAGCTGCTGCAGCACGTGGTCGGCGGAGGACACCTCGAACGCGCCCGGCGCATCGACCCATGCGCCACGGACGGTGCCGTCCTCCACGTAAAGGGCAAACCGGCGGGAGCGGGTGCCCATGCCGGATGCACTCGCGTCCTGCTGCAGATCGAGTGCCCGGCTGAAGTCGCCATTGCCGTCGGACAACATCAACAGTCCGTCCGGCACGTTCTGGTCTTTTCCCCAGGCGTTCATGACGAAGGGGTCGTTGACCGCCATGCAGTACACCTCGATGCCACGCTGGCGGAACTCGGCAAAGCGCGTGACGTAGCCGGGCAGGTGCTGTGCCGAGCACGTCGGGGTGAAAGCACCCGGGACGGCAAACATTACGACCTTGCGGCCCTGGAACAGGGCGCGGGTATCCAGTGTTTCGATGCCATCGCGGATACGCTTGAGTGTCACTTCCGGAATGCGGTCGCCGACGCGGATGCTCATGGGGTCTCCTTGCAGGCCTGCAGGGTAGGCAAGGCCGTGGAATGGCGGTGTCAACGGATTGAAAAACCGGCGTTGAGGCCCATCTGCCGAACCAGGCGCCGCCGGTGCAGCTGCTGACCGGCCCCGCACGCGGCTGCCGCTAGAATATGCATGGGTCGGCGCCCCCGGTGCCGACGGATCAATCGAGGTAGCACGATGGAATTCAAGGATTACTACGCCACCCTGGGGGTCGAGCCGACCGCAGGCGAGGCCGAGATCAAGACCGCCTACCGGCGGCTGGCACGCAAGTTCCACCCGGACGTCAGCAAGGAGGCCGGGGCGGAAGACACGTTCAAGGGCATCAACGAGGCGTACGAGGCCCTGCGGGATCCGCAGAAGCGCGCCGCCTACGATCAGTTGCGCGCGCAGGGCTACCGGCCTGGCGAAGAATTCAATGTGCCGCCGAACTACGGTGGTGGCGCAGGCTTCAATTTCGAAGAGGTATTCGGTGGTGGCGGCGCGGCCAACGGCGGCTTCAGCGACTTCTTCGAGAGCCTGTTCGCCCGCCAGCGCGGCGCCGGTGGCCGTGGGCCGGGCCCGGGGTTCAGCAGTGCCGGCCAGGCACCGCAGCGCGACACCCGGGCCAAGCTGTCGGTGCCGCTGGAGGCGGCCTACAACGGCGATACGCTGCGCATCACCGTCAACGGGCGGCAGCTGGACGTGCGTGTGCCCAAGGGCATCAAGCCGGGGCAGGTCATCCGGCTGGGCGGGCAGGGTACCGACGGCGGAAATCTCCTGCTCGAAGTGGAATACGCCGCGCACCCGCAGTTTGAGGTCGACGGGCGCAACATCCTGTACACCCTGCAGGTGACCCCCTGGCAGGCGGCACTGGGCACCAGCATCAGCGTCCCCACGCTGGGCGGCGCGGTGGACCTGAAGATCGCGGCCGATTCCGATGCGGGCCGAAAGCTGCGCCTGCGCGGGCGCGGGCTGCCGGGTAATCCGGACGGCGACCAGATCGTGGAGTTGGAGATCGTCGCCCCGGCGGCCACCGACGAAGCACAGAAGAAGGCCTACCAGAACCTGGCGAAGGCGTTCGGCGAATCGGTGTAAGGGTGCGTGGTAGGGGCCGGGCTGCGCCCGGCACCCGCTCTGAAGCAACGGCAACGGCAACGTCCGAGGCAAGGGCGGCAGGGCCGCTTGTCGGCAGGAACATGGCAGGCATGAATCGGTAGCGCCGAGCCGTGCTCGGCGGAGTGTTCACGCCAACGGCCCGCTGCGCTCGCCGACCATGGGTCGGCGCTACCACAGGCCGCATTGACCCGTCTGGTGGAGGGAGCCCCTGAGTCAGGGGCGGTCGCGAAGCGGCGGGGTGTGGGTGCTGGTGAGACGGGGCCCGCGGTTTGCGAAGCAAAGCGTGGGAGCGGCAGCGCGAATGCGATGACGTGGACCCGTGCCGCGAAGCGGCGGGGTGTGGGTGCTGGTGAGACGGGGCCCGCGGTTTGCGCAGCAAAGCGTGGGAGCGGCAGCGCGAATGCGATGACGTGGACCCCGCCATGGATGGCGCGAAACGAGGCCCGCAGGAGCGGCTTTTGCCGTCCCCCGACCAGCCCCACCGCCTGGCCCCAAGCAAGCAGTCTGCTGTCAGAGCCAGCCGCGAGGGGGCCCCACCCGTTCGACCACCCCGTCAGGGCTGCCCGGCGAACACCCGCTCCAGCACCTCGGACAGCTCATCTTCCGAGAACGGCTTGGTGATGTACGCCTTCGCGCCTTGGCGCATGCCCCACATACGGTCGGTGTCCTGATCCTTGGTCGTGACCAGGATCACTGGGATGTGCCGCGTGGATGCGTCGCGGGCCAGCGTGCGCGTTGCCTGGAACCCGTTGAGGTTGGGCATCACCACATCCATCAGGACCAGATCGGGCAGCGCGGCGCGTGCTGCTTCCACGCCCGCGGCACCGTCGGTGGCGGTCAGGATCTCGTGGCCGAGTTTTTCGACGATGCGCTGTATCCCCAACAGCTGCGACGGCGAATCGTCGACGATAAGGATGCGTGCCATGTTGTTCCCCAAGTGATGCCAGCAGTGTAGTGCGCTGCTCATGGCAGGGTGAAGCAAAGGCCGCACCGTCCGTCGCCCGCCTGCAACGTTCAGTCGATCCGCACGACCGTGCGCCCCGTCGATCCCCCGGCCAGCATTCCATCGAAGACCTCGGGCAGGTCGGCGAGCACCACTTCCCGTGTGCAGATGGCATCGAGGTGTGCGGGCCGCCAGGCCGTGCCCAGCTGCGCCCAGACCTGTTCGCGGAGCGCGCGGGGTGCATTGGCCGAGGACACGCCAAGCAGTGACACCCCCCGCAGGATGAAGGGCATCACGGTCATCTCCAGCGATGGGCCCGCAGCGAGACCGGCGCTGACCACGCTGCCGTAGGGCACCGTCTGGGCCAACAGGCTGGTCAGCATCGTCCCGCCTGCACTGTCCAGGCCGCCGCCGAAACGCGCCGACTGCAGCGGCCCGGCATCCGCCAGGGCCTCACGCGGCAGCACCTCGGCGGCGCCCAGCGAGCGCAGCCAGTCGGCTTGGCCGGGCTTGCCACTGATCGCATGCACGGCATACCCCGCGCGGCTGAAGATATCCACGGCCAGGCAGCCAACGCCGCCGCTGGCACCGGTCACCGCCAAGGGACCATGAGCGGGGGTGAGCCGGTTGTCCTGCATGCGCACCAACGCCAGCGCGGCGGTGAATCCGGCGGTGCCGATGACCATCGCCTCGCGCGGGGAAAGCCCGGACGGCTGGGCGATGACGGCACTGGACTCCAGGCGCACGTACGGGCTGTAGCCCCCGTCGCGGGTCTCACTCAGCCCACATCCGGTCGCCAGTACGGCATCGCCCTCACGCCAGGCCGGATCCGTGGAGGCCACCACCGTGCCGGCGACATCGATGCCTCCCACCAGCGGGAAGCGCCGCAGGATACGGCCCTTGCCCGTGCCAGCCAGGGCGTCCTTGTAGTTCACCGAGGACCAGTGCGCCCGCACCAGCACCTGCCCGGCGGACAGGTCATCCAGGCCTATCGATTCCAGGCCGCTACGATGGCCGTGGTCGTCCTGGTGGATACGGAAGGCGGTGAAAGACGCGGGGAGGGACATTGCAACGCTCGCTGACGGGGAAATATCACCTTACCCCCTTCCAATCCTCCTGATCCGCCCCATCTTGTAGAATCAGGGAAACCGGTACAAGGCTGGTGTCACGGGAAGGGCCCGTGGCGCGGCCCAATACAGATGGAGCGTGCATGGCCTGGAATACACCCGGCGGCAACAGGGACGGACAACGTCCCGAAGACAACCGGCGGGGGCCTTCCAAGCCCCGCGGCGGCGGATTTGGTGGTGGCTGGGGTGGGTTCCCGGGGCCGTTGAAGGAAATGTTCGATGGAGGCATCGTCCGCTGGATCGCGATCGCGGCGGTCCTGCTGTTGCTGTTCTCCAGCTTCCAGCTGATAGGCGAACAACAGCGGGGCGTGGTCCTGCGCTTCGGCCAGTTCTCGCGCATCCTGCAGCCCGGCCCGAACTTCAAGCTGCCGTGGCCGATCGAGTCGGTGACCAAGGTCAACGCCACGGAGATCAAGACGTTCTCGATCTCGGTGCCGGTGCTGACCCGCGACGAGAACATCGTCAACGTCTCGCTCAACGTGCAGTACCGCATCGATGATCCGCGCCTGTTCCTGTTCGGCACATTCGATGCCAACCAGGTACTGGAGCAGTCGTCGCAGAGTGCGGTGCGTGAAGAGGTCGGCCGTGCCGACCTGAACTCGGTGCTCAACAACCGTGGCCCGCTGGCGACGGCGGCCGAAACGCGCCTGCAGACCCTGCTGGCCGCGTACCGCACCGGTGTGACGGTGACCGGTCTGACCCTGCCTGACGCGCGCCCGCCGGAAGAAGTGAAGCCGGCCTTCGACGAGGTCAATGGTGCGCAGCAGGTCAAGGAGCGTCTGATCAACGAGGCGCAGGCCTATGCAGCGAAGGTGGTTCCGGAAGCGCGCGGCCAGTCCGCACGTACCCGCACCACGGCCGAGGGCTACAAGGCGGCGGTGGTCTCGCGTGCAGAGGGTGACGCCCAGCGCTTCACCCTGCTGCAGCAGCAGTACAAGAACTCGCCGGACGTGACCCGCAAGCGCCTGTGGCTGGAAACGGTGGAGCAGGTGCTGGCCGAAAACCGCAAGGTGATCGGTGGCGACAGCCGCCAGGTGCTGTACGTACCGTTCCCGGGTGAAACGCGCCCGACCGGTGCGGCGCAGCTGCCATTGACCAATCCGGATGTCGTGCTGCCTGCCGTGACCGGCAGTGCAACGACCGCTCCGCGTGATCCAGGTCGGCCGGTGGGCCGTCCGACGGGTCGACCGAACGGCCGTGAGGAGGGCAGCCAATGAGGAGTTCACTGTGGATCGGCCTGGTGGTCGTGATCCTGTTCGGCCTGCTGGGTTCGGTGTTCGTGGTCCGTGAGGACCAGACCGGCATGGTGCTGAATCTGGGCCGTGTGGTCCGTGCGGACATCAAGCCGGGCCTGCATTTCAAGGTGCCGCTGGTGGAAAGCGTGCGCGTGTTCGATCGCCGTTTCCAGGTGCTCGACACGGCACCGGCGCGGTATTTCACCGCCGAGCAGAAGGATGTCAGCGTTGACTTCTTCGCCATCGGGTACATCTCCAACGTGGGCGATTATTTCCGCGCCACCGGTGGCGATCCGCGCGTGGCCAATGCCCGCCTGGCACCGATCATCACCGACTCGCTGCGCAACCAGATCAACTCGCGTTCGTTGACCGAGCTGGTATCGGGTGACCGCAGCGAACTGATCGCCGATCAGCTGACCGGCATCAACGAGGCGGTGAAGGGCCTGGGCATGCAGATCATCGACCTGCGCATCAAGCAGATCGACCTGCCGACCGACAGCCAGGTGATCAATGATGTGTACGAGCGCATGCGTGCACAGCGCAAGCAGGAAGCCGCGAAGCTGCGGGCGGAAGGCGAGGAACAGGCGCTGACCATCCGTGCCCAGGCCGATCGTGAGGCCACGGTGCTGGTGGCCGTTGCCGAGCGTGATGCCCAACGGATGCGAGGCGAGGGCGATGCCGATGCCACGCGCATCTACGGGCAGGCGGGTTCGGCCGATCCCTCGTTCTACGCGTTCACGCGCAGCCTTGAGGCTTACCGCAACTCGTTGACCGATGGTAATGGCGTGATCGTGCTGGACAAGAATGATCCGTTCCTGCAGTACCTGAAGAGCGACAAGTAAGTTCTGTAGTTGCTTCGTACGGGGCCCGGCATGTCCGGGCCTCGTGCTTTTCGTGGAGTTCAAACCGGATGAAAGACCTGTTCGCCGCGCTGTGCCTGGTGGCGGTGCTGGAAGGCCTGCTGCTGTTCGCCGCGCCGCTGGCGTGGAAGCGCATGGCCGAGCGCCTGCTGGACCTGCCCGGTCCGGCGCTGCGCAGTTTTGGCGGACTGGTGTTGCTGGCCGGCTTGAGCCTGCTGTGGTGGGCGCGGCACTGACACGCACCCTGCTGACACGCACCCCACTGCCAGTTCCCGCTCATTGACGCATGCGTCCCTATGACGCCTGACGCACCTTCACTAGGGTTGGAGCTTCCTGGTCAGGAGGTGGAACGATGCCGATTGCAGTGGGGGATGTTCGCGCACGTCAGGGCAACAATGAGGTCGCGAGGGAGGCGCACCGCCAGCCCGTTTCAGGGCGTGCAGGCCGCATGCCGAAACGGGTGCCGGGCCTTGGCTTTGTCGGCAACCGGTCCTGGGACCTGCGCAGCGCGCTGACGCTGGGCACGGTCGTGTTGCTGGCAGGGCAGCAGGCGGCGTCACTGGGGGCGCGGGCCGGCATGCGGCAAGACGATACGGCCCTGCCACCGAGGCCCCCACCGGCGGGGTCATCCCTGCTGGCCGCCGTGCGCCCGCACGCCGTGCGCTGCGTGCCTGCCGCTGCACCGACACCTGCCGCACCACTTCCGCAGGCCTTCCACCCGGATCTGTTCAACCCGTTGGTGCAGCCGCTGGAAATGCTGGCCAATGCCGAAGCGCTCGCGGTGGCCGAAGAGAGCGGCGGCGCCGGCAGTTCACTGCTGTGGCAAGGCATCGCCGCGTGGTTCGCCACCCCCTGCGGCCAGCTCGACAGCTACGTCAACGGCTTCTGGAAACTGCAGCACCCACCGGGCCGTGAGATCCCGACCCGCTTCGCGGAAATGCGTCATCACGCCAGCGAGTCGTTGCTGCCGCTGGCGCAGCAGGCATCCACTGCAGCGGGGGGCGCCGAGGCCGCACTTGCCGCAACCTGGGCTGCCGCCGCCGATCCGGCGGGCCGGGGATGGTCGCATTTCCGGCCGCAGCGCGATGCCATTGCCGCGCTCGCCAGCCGAGCCGACATCGAGCACCACATATGCCAGGGCATGCTGCGAGGGCAGGAGTCGGTGCTCGGCCTGCAGCGCTTCTTTCTCAACGGCGTGCTGGCCGCAGGTTTCGCGCTTGGCAGCCCGGATGGTGCGGTGTACGGCCTGCCCCCTTCGCATCCCGATGTGCTGGCTTACCGTGATCGCATTGCCGACCTGCTGCGCACGTCCGGCATGGCGCCCACCGACGCGGCTGCGGCCGCAGACACGGTGCTGGAGATGGAGCGCACGCTGGCCCAAGCCCCTGTGCAGGTGAATTCCTACACGCTTTCCCAAGCCGAGGCGGCGCTGCCGGGTTTTGCCTGGCAGACCGTCTGGCAAACGCTGGGCCTGGATCCGATGACGTCGCTGTACATCACCATGGAGAGTTGCAGGAAGCTTGACGTGATGCTGCAACGGCGCCCGCTTGCCGATTGGCGGGCATTCCTGCAGTACCACCAGGCGCGTCGCGCACAGGGGTATCTGCTGGGGAGTGTCGAACCGCCAGCGCGGTTGAAACAACTGGATGAAAGCCGCGGCGGCAGGTTGCTGCTCAGTGCGTGGTACGGCCAGCGCATGGCACCGGCGCTGACCGCGCCGGCGTTGGCGATGTTCGATGCGATCCGCCAGGTGTTCATCGACGACCTGGCGATGTCCGCGTTGCCCGATGCGGACCGCGCCTCGCTGCACGCCGCGCTTGAAGCCGTCCAGCTGGTATTCGACGATGCAGGCCAGCAGGTGCCTTGGGACGGATTCATCGCCTCGGCCTCGCACCTTGCCAATATGCAGGCGCTGGACGTGCTCGCGACCCGCAACGATCTGGCCATCATTGAAGGCCCCACCGATTCCCTCCTTGCGGGACCTGCGCATCACCTCTCGCTCGGGACGAACGTGATCGACGAACGGGTCATGCTTTCGCCGGCGCTGCTGGACAGCCTTGAGCACCTTGGTTCATCCCGTGAGGAGCGCTGGGGCTTGCTGGGTTTCATGCTGGGGCATGAGATCGCGCACCTGCTGGGCGAAGCGCGCGACCTGAGCCCCGAGGCGGAAGCGCTGATGGCACGCGAAGACACCGCCATCCGACAACGTATCGGGGACATGTGGATAGACCAGACGCATCTGAACGCCACGCGCGTGCAGGAAGAAGCCGCGTGTGACCTGCGCGGTATCAGTGCGGCGCGACGCGCCGGGCAGGCCGAGGCCGAGGCGGCAGGGGAGTCGTTCGATCTACAGCGCTTTTTTCTTGCCGCCGCAGGCCTGCACGCCGCCAATCCCACCGAGCGGCAACTGCGGCGGCAGGTTGCCGAAGATGACCACCCGCCGGGCCCGTTTCGCGCGGGGTTGGCCCGATTCGTGCAGGGCTTCGACAGCGCCTTCGGTTGCACGCCGCGCCCCGCCCAGCCCTTCGAGTATCTATTCCCCGTGCGCGACGCTGCCGCCGGTACGACCGACCCCAACCGTGGCTGACCCGTACCCCGGCCGGGGTGGCACCTGCCCCCTGAAACCCGGATAATGCACAAAAGCCGGACGGGCCCTCCCGTTCGGCTTTTTCTGTGTCCGGGACCTTCCTTCGCCGGCGCCTCCCCGTTGGAGCCGCCATCCCGCGCTGGCCTGTCCTGCCACGGTTTACCCGTCAGCGGCCCCGATGGCCGCACACAATTCGAGGAGCCCGTCATGGGTCAGTCTGTCGTAGTGCTTGGTGCCCAGTGGGGCGATGAAGGCAAGGGCAAGATCGTCGATCTGCTCACCGAGGAAATCGGTGCCGTAGTACGTTTCCAGGGCGGCCACAATGCCGGCCACACGCTGGTCATCAACGGCAAGAAGACCGTCCTGCACCTGATCCCGTCAGGCATCCTGCGTCCTGATGCGCTGTGCCTGATCGGCAATGGCGTGGTGATCTCCCCGGCCGCGCTGCAGAAAGAAATCGCCGAGCTGGAAACCTCCGGCGTGGAAGTGCGCTCGCGCCTGAAGATCTCCCCGGCGGCACCGCTGATCATGCCGTACCACATCGCCCTGGACCAGGCGCGCGAACGCGCTGCCGGTGGCAAGGCGATCGGCACCACCGGCCGTGGCATCGGCCCGGCATACGAAGACAAGGTGGCGCGTCGCGGCATCCGCATCGCCGACCTGCATTACCCGGCGCAGCTGGAAGAGCTGCTGCGCACCGCGCTGGATTACCACAACTTCGTGCTGACCAAATACCTGGGCACCGATGCTGTCGATTTCCAGCAGACCTTCGATGAAGCGCTGGCCTTCGGCGAATACGTGCAGCCGATGAAGTCCGACGTGGCCGGCATCCTGCACGACCTGCGCAAGCAGGGTAAGCGGGTGTTGTTCGAGGGTGCGCAGGGCGCGCTGCTGGACATCGATCACGGCACCTATCCGTACGTCACCAGCTCCAACACCACCGTCGGTGGTGCACTGGCCGGTGCCGGCGTCGGCGCTGATTCCATCGACTACGTGCTGGGCATCGCCAAGGCCTACGCAACGCGCGTGGGCGGTGGCCCGTTCCCGACCGAACTGGACGACGAAATCGGCCAGGGCATCCGTGACCGCGGCGCCGAGTACGGTGCGTCCACCGGCCGCCCGCGTCGTTGCGGCTGGATGGACATCGTGGCGCTGAAGCGCGCGGTTGCCATCAACGGCATCAGCGGCCTGTGCATCACCAAGCTGGACGTGCTGGATGGCATGGAAAAGCTGAAGATCTGCATCGCTTACGAATACCGTGGCAAGCGTACCGAGTACGCGCCGCTGGACGGGCAGGGCTGGGAAGAGTGCACGCCGGTGTACCTGGAGTTCCCGGGCTGGACCGAGAACACCCACGGCATCACCACCTGGGACGACCTGCCGCCGGCCGCACGCGCCTACCTGCGTTCGCTGGAAGAGCTGGCCGGTTGCCCGATCAGCATCGTGTCCACCGGCCCGGACCGCGACCACACGATGGTGCTGCAGGACCCGTTCGCCTGATCCCAGGCAGTGACGCGGTAGCGCCGAGCTCTGCTCGGCGGGCTTCACACGGAGGGCGTGGCGACCAGCGGTCGTCACGCCCTCTGCCGTTTTACACATCCGCCGATATCCCCGTCGGGCCATCGCATCGACGATGCAGAGGCTGGAATCAACAGTTCCAGCCGGGATTGGCATTCCGTTAGTTTTCAAATCACCATCTCTGTTGTGGCCCTTCGGGGACGGCGGAGAATGCATCGTCCTGCCGGCTTGCGGCGGGCGGTGCGTGGGGATCCTTACCCGATCCGCCGGTTTGATGGTGATTGAAAGCTCCGGTATGCCAACCCGCACCGTCCGCCACCCCGCATCCTGCGGGTGGCCACAGCGAAGGACAGGCATTCCATGGGTGAATTCTCTCCCCCCGGCGCACGGCTCCATGCCCTCATCGGCGATGCCGTGCTCGATATCCCGCGCCACTTGGCCGAGCGTCTGGAAACAACCCTCAAAGCGCAGGGCATGGGCGATCCCACCCCCGCGCTGGTGGCCCATCTCTCCCTGATGCATCACGGCGAAAGTGCGGACGGTACGCTGTGGGAAGAGGAAGGCCTGGGGCTGGGGCGCTGCGGTGATCTGGCGCTGGCCAGTCGCAGCCTGCAGGGGCTGCACGGCATCCTGCAGATTCTGCACGCTGCCCATCTGACCCGGCAGCACGCCGGGCCGGAGCAGCAGCTTGGCGATCATCTGCAGGGCGCACTGCTGCAGGCCGGACGGCAGCTGGCCCAGACCGCCTGCGACGCCGTGCATTGGCGGCGTTGAGTGCGCGGGCCCCGCCGAAGGGTCTGTACCCCAGCGCGCCTCGAAATGATCGCCGTGGTCCTGGCGTCGGTGTCCGTCGTGGCGTCGTTGTTCGGGCTCGGGGTGCTCTACGGGGTGATCGGGTGACCCTGCGCACGCCGCCGTCGCTGTTCGTGCACGGGCGGTTTACAGCGAGCTGTCCACCCTCGGACCAACCACCGACGCGAGACCGCCCCATGAGCACGAAGACGCTGCAGGACCTGGCCAAGAAGATGGCCGACATCGATTTCGTCATGCTGCAGACGATCACCGACGGCGGTGAACTCGCGGCACGGCCGATGAGCAACAACGGCGACGTGGACTACGACGGTGACAGCTGGTTCTTCACCTATGAAAACACGCGCATGGTCGCCGACATCCGGCGCGACCCGAAGGTCGGGTTGTCGTTCACCGGCGCGAAGTCCCTGTTGGGCAAGCCGCCGATCTTCATTGCCGTGCAAGGGCACTGCCACCTGCATACCGACAAGGCCACCTTTGCCGAGCATTGGGTGGACGACCTTGAACGCTGGTTCGAGCAGGGTATCGATACCCCGGGCATCGTGTTGCTGCACGTCCGCGCCGCTCGCCTCACGTGGTGGGACGGCGAAGAAAACGGCGAAATCACGATCTGACACTGGTAGCGCCGACCCACGGTCGGCGAGCGCAGCGGTGCTCGGCGGAACCCGTCCGCCGAGTACCGCTCGCGGCGCTACCGTGCGGTCAGCAGCGGATACGGATTGATCGACTCGCCCTTCCACCACTGCTTTTCAGGCCCCAACAGGTGGATCTCGAAGTGCAAGTGGGGCGCATCTTTGTTCGCGTTGCCGGTGCTGCCGACATACCCGATCACTTCGCCCCGCTTGATCTGCTTCTTCTCCGCCAAGCCATCCGCATACCGCTGCAGATGCGCGTAGTAATAGCAATGCACACCGTCGGGGTCGAACTGATACATCGTCAGCCCGCCTTTATCACTGTCGAACAGCTTTTCGACCTGGCCATCGGCCACCGCCAGCACCGGCGTGCCTTCCGCCGCCATGATGTCGATCGCATCATGCACCCGGCCTTCGCTCCGGGCGTCGGTAAACGTGTCCTGCAACTGCGATGGCTGGATACCTTGGACCGGCAGCAGCAGGCCACTGCCCGACGCCACCGGCGCAGGCGGCGGCATGGCAGACGGGCTCGCCACGGGCGGGGCAGTGACCGGCGGTGCGCCTGCCACGGGGACCGCCTCGGGCGCGACCGCGCCCGGTACGCCGGCAGCCGCCGTCTCAGGGACGGCGATCACGGTCGCCGGATCCACAGGCGCGATGTCGACCGCATCGCCCCGTGTGTCGAACAGCCACCAGCCCACGCCGATGCCTACCACCAGCCCCACTGCAATCAACGGCATCACGCGCATCCGGTCACTCCTGCATCACGACGGTCAACGACGGTCCCACGGCATCGGCCACGCGCATCGCATCCCAGTTCGTCATGCGCACGCAGCCGTGCGATTCCGTCTTGCCGACGTGGCCCGGCTCGGGGGTGCCGTGCAGCCCGTAATGCGGCTTGGAGATGTCAATCCAGACCACGCCCACCGGATTGTTCGGGCCCGGCGGCAGCGTCTGCTTGGTGTCGCCCTTTTTTGCGTCCCAGAACAGCTTCGGGTTGTAGTGGAAAGTGGGGTCACGCGCTACGCCAAGAATCTTCCATTCACCGATCGGCAGCGGATCGTGCTGGCTGCCGGAAGACACCGGCACCTGCGCCAGTACTTTCCCCTGGTCGTCCAGCAACTGCAGGGTAGAGTCCGATTTGTCGATCAGTACCTTCGCTGCCTTGGGCAGCGCGCCGCTGCCGATATTTGGTACCTGGATCGTGGCGCCCGCCTGGCCGAGGTTGATGCCGGGGTTGAGTGCTTTCAGCAGCGCAGGGGATGCGTGGAAGCGCTCACCCAGTGCCTCTTCCACCGTGCCGAAGCCCAGAGCCTTCAATTGCGCCTGTGCGGCAGGGCCCTTCGGGGTGGGCTGGAATGGCCCGGCCACATCTTCTGCGGTCAGCGTGTAGCGCGTGAGCATGTTGGTGCTGTCGGCCTTCAGGGCCGTCCACGTTTCATCGTCCAGCTCACCGGTGACCTTCAGCCCATGGGCGGCCTGGAAACCCGACACCGCGCGACGCTGGTTGGATCCGACCTCGCCATCGATCTGACCGGGCGAAAAGTTGGCGCGGTCCAGCAGCACCTGCGCATGCAGCGGCGAGCGTGG
This sequence comes from Stenotrophomonas sp. CFBP 13725, assembly GCF_014841935.1. Lineage (NCBI taxonomy): Bacteria > Pseudomonadati > Pseudomonadota > Gammaproteobacteria > Lysobacterales > Lysobacteraceae > Stenotrophomonas > Stenotrophomonas sp. CFBP 13725. Next base: position 117,910 of record NZ_JACYUV010000002.1, read on the forward strand.
CTCGATGTTCACCGGCTCGCTGGCCGGCGCTTGAGTGGGGGCAGCGGCGGCGGGCGCCTGGGCCATGGCGAACGGAGCGGCGGTCAGGCCCATGCAGGCGGCGAGCAGGCAGGTGAGGCGGAGGCGCTTGGGCATCATGGATGTGTTCCTTCATCGAATACCCCCACCATGCCCGTTATGCATGCGCAGCCGCCGTGAAAACGATGACTCCCCGCAGGCCCAGTTGGAGACAGACGTTCAAAGGACGGTCCTAAAGAATCATTGCTGATGGCCGATCAATACGGATCCGTCATGATGAGGCAAGGGAATGCAGGTAATTATTGAGAAAGGAGTGGATTTGTTGGATAAATTGGATGTATCAGGCAGAAAGCGTCTCGGCTTTGCTGCGCTGTTGGCGGTTTCCGCTTTCAGTCCATCTTTCCTGACTTTGGTGACGGGGGATGATCGCGCGGTAGATTGGAGAATATGGATTTGGGTTGTGATGCTAATACTTAGCTACGCAATATTCGCCTTTACCTCGCATCGAAAGATAGTCATCAGAAAAAAGGATTCGCTGGGAATTCTGATGCTTTTCGCACTGGTCACGGTAGTCTACATCGGCGGGTTCGCGTCCCTTTACTATGCTTTTCCTCTCGTTGGAGGAGGAGAGGGCCTAGCGCGTGCCGCCACACTGACCGATGCATTTTATTTTTCCACGGCCACTTTCACCACGCTAGGCTTCGGCGACATTCTTCCAAAAACGCCGGAGGCTAAATGGATTGTCGCGATGGAGGCGATCCTAGGCCTGACTCACACCGTCCTTTTCATCTTCTTCTTCCTGCGGAACGGCATGGTGGGCGAAGAAACGAAGGCAGTCTCGTCGGAGATGGTGCCGCATGAAAAGCCCTAGAAATCAGAGTGGAATGAGATGGGTTTGAGACGTCGACCCTTGGGCGACATCGCTTGAATTCTGCAAAATGTTGGGAGGTTCGCTATGGCGGGCGTGGTGCAAGGCTTCACCATTAAAACTGTTCTGTCTCGACTTCGGTCATCGATCATCGATTATTCCGAGTCAGGTAGCTTAAAGGCAGTGCTGAACAGTGTTGGGTTGCTTGGCAGGCAGTAGTTGCAGAGGCAGATACCACTTTGAGCAGAGGACTTGCAGGAGCGAAAAGTGCCGGCCATAAGGCCGGCACGCCCACCTGCAAGGTCAGGCCAGCAGCCGCAGCTTGGGCTCGCGCGCCCACTGGCGGGTGGATGCAGCGGCGACGAACGCCTCCGCGTCAGCTGCAGTGACGATGCCCGGATCAGTGCCCACGCGGGCCGCCTTCAACAGCGCGGTGCCACCTTCGTCGCTCGCAATTGCTTTCAGGTGGGCCCAGGCATTGCTGACGAAATCGATGGCAGCCGATTCCTTCGACAACGCCCGGCCCGCATCGGCCGTCAGCACGACCGCTACCGCATCGAACACGACCGATGGCGTACCGGCGAGCTGTCCATCGGCCGCTTGGCGCTTGCCATCGCTGAGCACCCCGCCGCCGACTTTCGGCGCTACCAGTTTCACGTCGGCGCCGGCCTTCTGTGCCGCCTTCCGGAGCGCGGCGATGGTGCCCGCATCGGATCCCTGATCGAACAGGATGCCGATGCAGCGGCCCTGCAGGCTCTCCTTGCCGCGGCCGATGGTGCGCACTTCCGGTGCCTTCGGCATGTCCTGCGCCGGAATGGCGGTGGGGGCGGCGTCGGGCAGGTCGTCCATGCCCAGCCCATCGGCAACGCGCTTGGCCAGCGACTCATCGATGTTCAGCACGTGGCTGACGACGCGCTCGCGGATGTAGCCGGTCTCCACCTTGGACAGCTCGAAGACCAGCGCGGAGGCGAGATGTGCCTGCTCCGGTTTTTCCAGACTGCGGAAGAACATGCGGGCCTGGCTGTAGTGGTCGGCAAAGCTGTCCGCGCGGGTCCGGCCCTTGCGCCCGTCATCGGGCGTTGCATGGCTGCGGAAGCCAGCCGGAGTCTGCCGCGGGCTGTCGCCTTCCAGCGAGCTCGGATCGTAGGCGACGCGGCCCTTGGGAATCTGCATCTGCATGTGGCCATCGCGCTGGTGGTTGGCGAAGGGGCACTTCGGTGCATTGACCGGGATCTGGTGGAAGTTCGGCCCACCCAGGCGAATCAGCTGGGTATCCAGATACGAGAACAGACGGCCCTGCAGCAGCGGGTCGTTGCTGAAATCGATGCCCGGCGGCACGTTCGCAGGGCAGTAAGCCACCTGCTCGGTTTCGGCGAAGAAGTTGTCCGGCCAGCGATCCAGCACCATGCGCCCGATCACCTGCAACGGCACCAGCGACTCGGGAATGATCTTCGTGGAATCCAGATGGTCGAACGGGAACGCATCGGCCTCTTCTTCAGTGAACAGCTGAACAGCCAGTTCCCACTCGGGGAAGTCGCCACGCTGGATCGCTTCGAACAGATCGCGGCGCTGGAAGTCATTGTCAGCGCCCTGCAGCTTCAGCGCTTCGTCCCATACCGTCGACTGCAGGCCGAGCTTGGGACGCCAGTGGAACTTCACGAACGTGGAGTTGCCGGCCTCGTCGAGCAGGCGGAAGCTGTGGATGCCGAACCCTTCGATCATCCGCAGCGAACGCGGAATGGTGCGGTCGCTCATCGCCCACATGATCATGTGCATGGATTCGGGCATCAGCGAAACGAAGTCCCAGAACGTGTCGTGGGCGCTGGCCGCCTGCGGAAAGGCACGGTCCGGCTCCATCTTCACTGCGTGGATCAGGTCGGGGAACTTCAGCGCATCCTGGATGAAGAACACCGGGATGTTGTTGCCCACCAGGTCCCAGTTGCCTTCAGTGGTGTAGAACTTGACCGCGAATCCGCGCACGTCACGCGGCGTATCGACCGACCCGGCGCCGCCGGCCACCGTGGAGAAGCGCGTGAACACCGGCGTCTTCACGCCGACTTCGGTCAGGATCTTGGCGCGGGTGAACTTGCCCAAGGAACGCGTCAGTTCAAAGTACCCGTGGGCGGCGCTACCGCGCGCATGGACGATGCGCTCCGGGATGCGCTCATGATCGAAGTGGGTGATCTTCTCGCGCAGCAGGAAATCTTCCAGCAAGGTCGGGCCCCGTGGGCCTTGGCGCAGCGAGTTCTGGTTGTCCGCGATCGGGATGCCCTGGTTGCTGGTCAGCACCGGATGCGAACCGCCTGCCAGCTGGTGCAGCTCATCACCGGTACCGCGCTCTTCGCGGGGGGCGTCTTCGGATGGGGCGGTCGAGGCGGATGCGCGCTTGCCGGATGGCTTGCTGGCGGCCATGGGAGGTCTCCTGGAGGGTGGGCGGGGCTTTTTCCCTTCGACCATGGCCCGACGGGTGTTAATCCACGGTCCCGTGCGGGTGAACGCGCAGGGAAAATGGGGCTCGGTTATGCTGTGCGCATGCGTGTTGAACCCGCCGAAATCGAAGCCCTCTTTGACGCCATTCCCGATGTGCTCTTCTTCATGAAGGACTGCGACGGGCGATATACGCACATCAACCAGACCATGCTGCGGCGGCTTGGATTGAAGTCGCGCAAGGAGGTCATCGGCCGCACCGCGGCGGAAATCTACCCGACAGGCCTGAGCGCGGACTACGCCGACCAGGACACCCGGGTGCTGGGCGGGGCGGTGATCGAAAACCTCATGGAACTGCACTTGTTCGCCAACCGCGAGCCGGGTTGGTGCCTGACCTGCAAGCGGCCCCTGGTGGTGGACGGGCGCATCCAGGGCCTGATCGGCATTTCCCGCGATCTGGGGCAGAAGCATAGTCTGGGAGCGCAGTACGAGCACCTGCGTCTGGCATTGGCCCATCTCAACGCGCACTACGCTGAAAACGTGCGCATGCAGACGCTTCTGGACATCACCGGGTTCTCGTTGTCCAAGCTGGAGCGCAGCTTCCGCAAGGTCTTCCAGATGACGCCGCAGCAGGTGCTGACCCGGCTGCGGATCCAGATGGCCATGCATCTGCTGCATGGAAATGACAGCATCGCCAGTATCGGCCAAGCCTGTGGCTTCAGTGACCAGAGCGCGTTCACCCGCAAGTTCAAGGCCGAAACGGGTGTCTCGCCACGTGCCTATCGGGCCCGGATCGCCGAACTGGCCGGCGGCTGAGCAGGCAGGCCATCCGGCCTATCCCGTCCGCGCGCTGGACAGGGTAATGTGACGGCCTTGTTGCCGCACACGTGCCCTTCGATGCCTGACAACCCGACCCCCGCTTCCATAGCCTCGACCACCACGCGCCTTGGCCATGCGCTCAAGCCCCGCCAGCTGATCATGATGGGGCTGGGCAGCGCCATCGGCGCAGGCCTGTTCCTCGGCTCCGGGGTCGGCGTGCAGCTGGCAGGCCCGGCCGTGCTGTTGTCGTATCTGGTTGCTGGCGCACTGGTGATCATCGTGATGAACGCGCTGGGCGAGATGGCGGCGAACAAGCCGACCAGCGGCGCGTTTTCGGTATATGCCGCCGATGCGCTGGGTGCGACCGCGGGCGCCACGGTGGGCTGGCTGTGGTGGGTCCAGCTGGTGATCGTGATCGCGGCCGAAGCGGTAGGCGCGGCCGGTCTGCTGGCAACGGTATGGCCCGGTCTCTCCGTTCCGATGGCAGCCCTTGCCTTCATGGTGTTCTTCACCGCGATCAACCTGCTGGGCGTGAAGAACTTCGGCGAGTTCGAGTTCTGGTTCGCGATCCTCAAGGTGGCCGCGATCCTCGGCTTCATCGTCATCGGTGCGGCCCTGCTGCTGGGCTGGCTGCCGAACGCGGCCTCGCCGGGCCTGTCCAACTTCACCGCCAATGGCGGGTTCGCGCCTACCGGTCTGGCGGGTGTGGGGGCGGCATTGCTCGTGGTGATCTTCGCCTTCGGCGGGACCGAGATCGTAGCGGTGGCTGCGGCCGAGACCGAAGACCCCGAGCGCAGCATCGCGCGCGCCATCCGTACGGTGGCGTGGCGGATCCTGGTGTTCTACATCGGCTCGCTGAGCGTCATCATCGCGGTGGTGCCGTGGACCAGCGAGGCGTTGAAGTCGCCCTTTGCCGCCGTGTTGGAAGCGGCCAATATTCCGGGCGCCGGTACCGCCATCACCCTGGTTGCGGTGATCGCCCTGCTGTCAGCGCTCAATGCCAATCTGTACGGGGCATCGCGGATGATCTTCTCGCTGGCGCAGCGCCGTGAAGCGCCCGCCGCGCTGGGGCGTGCAGACCGCCGCCAGGTGCCGATACTCGCTGTGCTTGCCAGCGTCCTGTTCGGCTTCGCCGCTACGGTCATGGAGTTGCTGTTCCCGACCAGAGTGCTGCCGGTGCTGTTGAACATCGTCGGATCGACCTGCCTGCTGGTGTGGACGATTTCGCTGGCGTCGCAGCTGGTGCTGCGTCGACGTGCGGATCGGGCGGGGCTGTCATTGCCGTTCCGCATGGCGGCTTTCCCGTGGTTGACGGGGCTGGCGTTGGCGATCCTGGCACTGATCTTCGCTCTGCTGTTGTATGGCGAACAGACGCGCCTGCAATTCCTGTCCATGGTGGTGCTGACTGCCTTCATTGCCAGCTGCAGTGCGCTTGCCCGACGCATCCGGGCCGGACGTCGCTGATCTCGACGCAGCAACCATTCTGCAATCCGCGTCGGCGCGATCGGTGCACCGGCCGCGCCTGTGCGGGCGCTCAATCCGCCTGCGGTTGGGTCGCCACAGCCGTTGTATCGCGCGTGTCGATACACCGCTTGTAGGCAACCCCGCAGATCAGCCAGTTGCCGGTCTTTGCGACGCATTTTACGAACTCGGCGCCGCAGGTCAGCGGATTTCCGGTTGGGACGACCTGTGCGTGAGCGGTGGGAACGGCAATGGCGCTGACCAGCAACAGACTGCTGGCGAGGACTCGGATGTTCATGGATTTTCCTTTTCGTCGCATCGGCCCAATGGACTTAGCGATCACGTGAAGGCGGCAGCGCGACAGGGCTGTCGCTGGCCAGGCATTTGCGCAGCTCAAGCGAGCAGCTGATGAAGTCGCGTCCATCGAGGTAATAGCATTGGAAGAACGCCTTGGCGCAATCGATTGAACCAGCGCTTGGCTCAGCAGGCTGGGCCAGTGCAGGTAGCGATATGGCGAAGGTCATAGCGACAGCCAGAGCAGCGCTTTTTATGACGGACATGTCAGATCCTGTTTGAAGTTGGTCGGCTGGGGACCGCGTTGCTGAAGAGAGCACGGGAGCATTCGCGCCCGTGCCCTTGGGCTTCAGTCCTCGCGGCGATCGGCGATTGAAGCCGAGGGACTGTCTGAGGTCAGGCACTTCACGAATTCGATGCCGCAGGTCACTGCACCGCCACCCTCAGCAAGGCACGCGGCCAGCTTCACGGCGCAATCCGCCACGCCACCACGGTCCTGCGCAGGCTGCGCATTTGCAGCGGGGATGGCGAAGGTGAAGGCGAGGGCAGCGGCGGCGACGAGGGTCTTCAGATTGTTCATGATGATTCTCCGTTTGACGGGTTCCGCCGACCAGAATGGGCGGCGGTGTCGATCCCGTTCGCGATCCGGGATCCGTTCTGGCTGGCCGGCGTCAGAACGTGGAGTCATCGTGCGTCTACACCATCGCGACAGGAGCGTTGGAATGTGACGCGCCCAGCATAAAAACCCGGGTTTCTTACGTCTGCGACACGGTTCCGTTTTCGATGAGCGGTGGGTGGTTGTTGAATGCGACGCGGCGCCAACCGCGAATGTGATGTCGCGCAGAGCGCTGTAGGGAGTCACGGACTAGTCGTTGTTGGCCATGTCAAGTACGACACGGCAGGCGGCGTGGCGTTCTGGATATGTCCCCCAGGCCAAAAAAAAACGGCCCGCTTGAGCGGGCCGTGATTCATTGAAACGGTCAGGTAGTGCTGATGGCGTCAGGCGTCGACTTCGTCGTCCTTGTACGCATCGACCGGGATGCAGGCGCACATCACGTTCTTGTCGCCATAGACGTTGTCCACGCGGGCCACGGGCGGCCAGTACTTGGACTGCCGCAGGCTGGCCAGCGGGAACGCCGCCAACTCGCGCGGATAGGCATGCGTCCATTCGCTGGCCGTCACGGCGGTGGCGGTGTGCGGTGCGTTCTTCAAGGGATTGTCTTCGCGCTCCAGACGGCCATCTTCAATCGCGGCGATTTCCTCGCGGATCTGGATCATCGCGTCGATGAAACGGTCCAGCTCATGCTGGGATTCGCTCTCGGTCGGCTCGACCATCAACGTGCCGGCCACCGGGAAGCTGAGGGTGGGGGCGTGGAAGCCGAAGTCGATCAGCCGCTTGGCGATGTCCTCTGCGCCGATGCCACTGGTCTTTTCCAGCGGACGGATGTCGAGGATGCATTCGTGCGCGACCAGACCGTTGCGGCCCGTGTACAGGGTCTTGAAGTGCGGGGCCAGTCGCTTTGCAATGTAGTTGGCATTGAGCAGCGCGACCTGCGTGGCCTTGCGCAGCCCTTCGGTCCCCATCAGCGTGATGTACATCCAGCTGATCGGCAGGATCGAGGCGCTGCCGAACGTGGCGGCCGAGACCATCCCGACATCACCGTCGCCGCCAAGCGCGCGCGGCAGGAAAGGGGCCAGGTGCGATTTGACGGCACACGGTCCCACGCCGGGACCACCGCCGCCGTGCGGGATGCAGAAGGTCTTGTGCAGGTTCAAGTGGGAAACGTCCGAGCCCCACTTGCCGGGCTTGGCCACGCCGACCAAGGCATTCATGTTGGCGCCATCGGTGTACACCTGACCACCGTGCTGGTGGATGATCTCGCAGATGTCGACGATCTCTTCCTCGAACACGCCGTGCGTGGACGGATAGGTGACCATCAGCGCGGCGAGTCGGTCGCTGTACTTTTCTGCGTTGCGGCGGATGTCATCGACGTCGACATTGCCGTTGGCATCGGTCTTGGTGACCACGACCTTCATCCCGCACATCTGCGCCGAGGCCGGGTTGGTGCCGTGAGCGGAGTCGGGAATCAGGCAGATGTCGCGGTGATCGTCGCCGCGCGAGCGGTGGTAGGCACGGATGGCCAACAGGCCGGCATATTCGCCCTGCGCGCCGGAGTTGGGCTGCAGGCTCACCGCGTCGTAACCGGTGCATTCCACCAGCATCGCTTCAAGGCCCTCGATGAGTGCCTTGTAGCCAACGGCCTGTTCCGCCGGCACCAGCGGATGGATGTTGCCGAACTCCGGCCAGGTGACCGGAATCATTTCGGCGGTGGCATTGAGCTTCATCGTGCACGAACCCAGCGGGATCATCGTGCGATCCATCGCCAGATCCTTGTCGGCCAACGAGCGCAGGTAACGCAGCAGTTCGTGTTCGCTGTGGTGGGTATTGAAGACCGGGTGCGTCAGGAATGCGCTGCTGCGCACCAGGCCGGCCGGAATGGCATCGGCCGTGCTCGCATCGAGTGCTTCCACATCCGCGTGTGCACCGAATACCTGGGCCAGCGCGACGATGTCTTCGCGGGTGGCGGTTTCATCCAGGCTGATGCCCACCGAACTGCTGTCGATCGCGCGCAGGTTGTAGCCGGCTGCGCGGGCCTTGGCATGCACGGCGTCGGCGTCGATGCCGGTGACATGCAGCGTGTCGAAGAACGTTTCGCCAACGGCCACCGCGTTGCTGCGCAGGGCAGCCGCCAGGATCGCCGCCAGGCGATGGGTGCGGCGGGCAATGCGGGTCAGCCCTTCCGGGCCGTGGTACACCGCGTACATCGACGCCATCACCGCCAGCAGTACCTGCGCGGTACAGATGTTGGAGGTGGCCTTCTCGCGGCGGATGTGCTGCTCGCGGGTCTGCAGGGTCAGGCGGTAGGCCGGGTTGCCCTGCGCGTCGATCGATACGCCGATCAGGCGGCCGGGCATCGAGCGCTTGTAGGCATCACGACAGGCCATGAAGGCGGCATGCGGGCCACCGAAACCGAACGGCACACCGAAACGCTGGCTGTTGCCGACCACGATGTCCGCGCCCCATTCGCCCGGTGCCACCAGCAGGGTCAGTGCGAGCAGGTCGGTCGCCACGGCCACCAGGCCGCCGCGTGCATGCACGGCATCGACCAGCGCCTTGTAGTCGCCGACCTGGCCGAAGGTGTCCGGGTACTGCAGCAGCAGGCCGAACGCTTCCGCTTCCAGTGCTTCGGCCGGGGTGCCCACGCGCAGTACGATGCCCAGCGGCTCGGCGCGGGTGCGCAGCAGTTCCAGCGTCTGCGGATGCACCGCGTCGTGCACGAAGAAGGTGTCCGACTTCGACTTCGCCGAACGCTTGGCCAGGGTCATCGCTTCGGCGGCCGCCGTGGCTTCGTCCAGCAACGAGGCATTGGCGATTTCCATGCCGGTCAGGTCCGCGCACAGCGTCTGGAAGTTGATCAACGCTTCCATGCGGCCCTGCGAGATCTCGGCCTGGTACGGCGTGTAGGCCGTGTACCACGCGGGGTTTTCCAGGATGTTGCGCAGGATGACGTTCGGCGTGTGGGTACCGTAGTAGCCCTGGCCGATGAAGCTGCGCAGCACCGTGTTCTGGTCGGCGATTGCACGGATCTTCGCCAGCGCCTCGACTTCGGTCACCGATTCGGGCAACGCCAGCGGTGCCGGCGACTTGATGCGCGCGGGCACGATGGCGTCGGTCAGCGCATCCAGCGAGGCGTGGCCGACCACGCCGAGCATCTGCGCGATTTCGGCATCGTTGGGGCCGATATGGCGTTCGACGAACGCGTTGTGGTGTTCGAGCTCGCGCAGCGAAGGGGTGTTCTGGGGCATGGCGAAGGATCCGTCGGGAAAGGGCACGCACGTGGGCAGGCCGCCATTCGGCAGCCTGCGGGGCGCCCCTCTGTCCTTTTGCCTGAGAGTTTGGAAGCGCGCGTGTGCGCGGCTTCGTGCCCCTTCGGCGCCGGATCGAACCGGTCTCTCCAGAGTTTTGATGCGGGTGGTCACGGGCCTGAGCGATTACGGGCGTTTGCGCCTTCGGCAGCGGTGTCCTGCTTCTCCCACCTTGTTGCCCGTTGATTATAGCGGTCGGCCCTGATGGATGTGCGGCTGAATGGGGTCAGGGACCAGACGTTTTCGGATCGGACCGAATGGCAAAGGGGACCGCTACGGCCTATCATGACGCACCACTCGTATTCATCCGGCGCCGCCTTCCTGTCTTTTCCGGACACGGGCTGGCGCCTGCCGCGCATGGCCCGCACGGCTTCTCCGGACACCTCCATGACTGCCGCCTCGCCCTCGACCCGCCGTCTGGCTCTGCTGCTCGCAGGTCTGGCGATGTTTGGTCCGTTCTCGATCGACACGATCTTTCCCGCCTTTCCGCAACTGGCGCAGCGCTTGGGTGTGGACGAGGTCGCGGTGCAGCAGACCATCAGCGTGTACCTGCTGTTCTACGGGCTGATGAGCTTGGCCCACGGGCCGCTTTCGGATGCGCTGGGTCGCAAGCGGGTGATCCTGGGGGGGCTGGTGATCTTCGTCGGCGCCTCGGTAGGCTGCGCGCTGTCAACCGATCTGACCACGCTGCTGGTGTTTCGCGCGCTGCAGGGCCTGTCAGCGGGCGTTGGCATGATCGTCGGCCGTGCGGTGATCCGCGATCTGTACCACGGCCATGATGCCCAGCGGCTGATGAGCCAGGTCTCGATGATCTTCGGCATCGCCCCAGCCATCGCACCGATCATCGGCGGCTGGATCCTGCTCAGTGGCGCCGGTTGGCCGCTGATCTTCTGGTTCCTGGTGGTGTTTTCGTTGCTGTTGCTGGTGGCCACGGCGCGGTTCCTGCCCGAGACGCATCCGGTCGAAGCGCGTACGTCGCTGTCGCCGCGCGGATTGCTGCGCGACTACCTGCGGATGGGCTCCAACCCACGCCTGTTGCGCCTTGCGCTGGCCAGTGCGCTGAATTTTTCCAGCGTGTTCCTGTACATCTCCTCGGCCCCGGTGTTCGTCATGCAGCACCTGAAACTGGGTGAGGGCGGTTTTGCCTGGCTGTTCGTGCCGACCATCGGCGGGATGACGCTGGGGGCGTTCCTGTCCGGGCAGATGGCCGGGCGTGTGCTTCCGCAGCGGCAGATCGGCATCGGCTTCGGCCTGTGTGGATTGTCGGCGGTGCTCAACATCGGCTACGTGCTGTCGGTGCCAGAAATCGCCTTGCCCTGGGCAGTCGTTCCGATATTCATGGGGGGCACCGGACTGGCGATGATCTTCCCGATCCTGGCGCTGGGCGTGCTGGATCTGTACCCGCATCAGCGCGGGCTCGCCTCCTCGATGCAGATGTTCATCCAGATGATGATCAATACCTTCGTTGCCGGTGTGCTGTCGCCCCTGCTGAGCAGCAACCCGGTGCATCTCGCCTTTGGCTACGCTGGTTTCTTCGTGCTTGGGGCGTCGGTGTGGTACTGGGAGAACGCCTGCGCTCGGCGCAACCCGCCTGCCCCTGCACGCTGAGCGCCAGCCAGCAGAGCCGCTGTACCGCTCGCGGGCGTGGCGGTGAAGCCGGCGCGGGACGCCGCTGGGGTATCCTTGCGCACCCGGATGACTGTAAGCCCCTGATGTCGACCACTTCCAAACTGCGCCGCGATATCCGCCGGCGCCGCGAAACCCAGACCGCCAACCGGGACGCTGCCAACGCCTCGCCCGTCGAGCCGCACGCCGAACTGCGCGATCAGCAGCGGACGCTGCTGGCCGGCATCGTCCGCCGCGATGGCGAATGGGTGCTGGGCATGGACGGTCGCATTGCCGGCCAGAGCGAGAGTGCTGCCCAGGTGCTGTCCCTGATCATGCAGGCGGGTGAACTGCACGAGCGCAATGGCACGCCGGTGCGCCTGGTGTATTCCGATGCGCTGCGTGACGCCGCGCAGGCGGAGGCCAATGCGCAAGGGGTCAGTTTCGAAGAGTTCAAGGATGCGCTTGCCGCGAAGATGACGGCAGGCAAGGCGAACTGATCAACTGTGACGGCGCCGGGCGATGCCCGGCGTCGCATGAGGTCCGAAGGTAGCGTCGAGCAGGGCGCGGCGCTACCGGATGACCGGGCGCGGTCAGCGCTGTGCGGGTGCTGCCGGTGCTGCCGGTGCTGCCGGTGCAGCAGGCGCCGCGGCACTGGCCTGCCAACCGCACACCTGGCCCTGGTTCTGCTCCTTCAGCCACGCGTTGACCGGGCTGAAGTACTCGATCATCGGGCCGGCATCCAGCTTTTCACCACCGGTGAGTTCCTTCAGGGTGGCCTGCCACGGCTGGCTGGCACCCTTGCTCAGCATGGCCCAGAACTTCTGCCCGGCTTCCTTGTTGCCGTAGAAGCTGCACTCATGCAGCGGCCCCTTGTAGCCGGAGGCATCGCACAGGCCCTTGTAGAACTGGAACTGCAGGATGCGGGCCAGGAAGTAGCGCGTATAGGGCGTATTGCCCGGCACGTGGTACTTCGCGCCCGGATCGAAGAACTCCTCGCCGCGCGTGGTGGCCGGTGCCACGCCCTGGTAACGCGCCTTCAGGTCCCACCAGGCCTTGTTGTAGTTGTCCGGGGTGATCGAGCCGTCGAACACGCCCCAGCGCCAGCGGTCGATCATCAGGCCGAAGGGCAGGAAGGCCACGCCGGACAGGGCCATACGCATCTGGTTGTTGATCACCGCTTCGCGGCTTTCTTCCGGCTTGTCCACCAGACCGATCGAATTGAGGTACTTGGGCGTCATCGCAAGCACGATGGTGTCGCCGATTGCTTCATGGAAGCCGTCGTTCGCACCGCCCTGGAACAGCGGCGGCAGCGGGTTGTAGGCCAGGTCGTAATAGATGTGGCCCAGCTCGTGGTAGATCGTGGTGAAGTTCTCTTCGTTGGGCTTGATGCACATCTTGGTGCGCACGTCGCCTTCCATGTTCATGTCCCACGCGCTGGCATGGCACACCACGTCGCGGTCCTGTGGCTTGATGAACTGGGTCTTGTCCCAATAGGACTTCGGCAGCGACGGCATGCCCAGTGACACGTAGAAATCCTGGGCGCGTTCGGTCATCTGCCGCGCAGTGCGCAGTTCGGCTTCACGCTGTGCCTTGTACAGGCCTTCCACGTTGGCGTTGCTGCCCGCCTTGGCCAGTGCGCCGCTCAGGTTGCCCTGATACTGCTTTTCCAGCGCAGCGGTGATGTCCAGGCTGCCCGCACCCGGGTACGGCTGCAGCTGGTCCCACAGGTTGGACCAGTCCTGCTGCCACATGTTGCCGGTCAGATGGGCAGCGATCAGGCCATTGCCCACTTCGGCCTTGTCCTTGCCGTAGGTGGCGTCCAGCTTGCCGCGCGCGTAGCAGTGCAACTGCTCGTACATCGGCTTGACCTGTTCCCACAGCCGGTCGGTTTCCGGACCGATCTGCTCCGGCGGCATGTCGTACCCGCTGCGCCACATCTGTCCGGCATCAGCAAAACCCAGTCCCTTGGCGCCTTCGTTGACCAGGCTCACGAACTGCTGGTAATCACCGCGCATGTCTTTGGTGGTGCCGTGCCAGCCCTGCCAGGCATCCAGCTGCTGGTCGTAGTCACGGCTGCTGGACAGCACCTGCTCCAGGTCGCCCAGTTGGCGGCAGGAATTGGGACCGTTGGCATCGGTGCAGTACTTGCCCGCACCGTAGCTGCCTTCCATGCGCGTGGCGATCTGGGTCAGCTGGGCCAGCTTGGCCGGGTCGCGCGGGGCCGGCATCGACGACATCAGCTTGAGCAGGTGCAGGGCGCGCTTGCTGTCGTCGGACATCGGTTGCCCCTCGAACTTCGCGGCCTGTTCGATCCAGCTGTTGAGCTGGGTCAGCGAGCGTTCGTTGGCCTTGGCCGCCACACGCTCGGAATCGCTGTTGATGTAGGTGGAAGACAGCCACTGTGCCGAGGTCATCTCCGGGTACGCGGCCTTGTACTCCGCATTGATCCGGGCCACGAACTGGTCAGCGGTTTCGCCGGCCGGTGCCGTGGTCGCCGCGGTGTCGGCTTCCGGCGAAGGTTCCTTCTTGCAGGCGGCCAGCGACAACGTGGCGGCGGCGATCGCCGAGGCCAGCAGGAGATGACGGTGTTTCACGGGCGATCCTTGGGTGGTGAACGACCGCCGAAGGCTAGTGGGCGCGGCGGGTTGCCGCAAGTGGCATCCGTGCTGGCGGCGAGGGCGGGGGGACGTGATTCCGACACGGGCAGCGGTACCATGCAGCCACACACAGGGTGGGAAAGCGCATGCGGCTTCTGGTGATCGAGGACAACCGGCAACTGGTCGCCAACCTGTTCGACTACTTCGAATCGCGTGGGCACGTGCTGGACGTCGCGCCGGACGGCATCACCGGGCTGCACCTGGCGACCACGCAGACCTATGACATGGTGATCCTGGACTGGATGCTGCCGCGCATGGAGGGGCCTGAAGTGCTGCGCCGCCTGCGGTCGGACCACGCCTCTGAAGTGCCGGTCATCATGCTCACCGCACGCGACGACCTGCCTGACAAGATCGCCGGGTTCCGGGCGGGGGCGGACGACTACCTGACCAAACCGTTCGCACTGCCCGAGCTGGAGGTCCGCCTGGATGCACTGCGGGTGCGCGCGCAGGGCCGTAATCCGCGCAAACGGCTGCAGGTGGGCGATCTGGTGCTTGACCTGGCAACGCTGGAAGCCCAACGCGCGGGCCAGACGCTGCACCTCTACCCCGCCTGCCGCAAGTTGCTGGAGGTGCTGATGCGCGCAAGCCCCGCAGCGGTGACGCGCCAGCAGCTGGAGTTCGCCCTGTGGGGCGACGAGCCACCTGACGGTGACCTGCTGCGCTCGCATGTCTACGAACTGCGTCGCAGCGTGGACGGCCCCTTCGCGCGCAAGCTGCTGCACACGCTGCCGCGCGTCGGCTACCGCCTGGCTGTGCAGGACCCGGAGGCCACCGATGGCGGCTAGGCCTGCTCCGTTGTACCGGCGGGTACTGGGATGGCTGCTGACCTACCTGGCCTTGATCTCACTGGCCGTGTTCGGGGTTGGCAACAACGTGCATGAGCACGCCGAACATGCGGCCTGGCGGGCGCTGTTGAACTCCGAGCTGGACAGCATCCTCGCGCACAGTGCGCGCGACCCGCAGTACCGCTGGCAGGATTCGGACACGCTCAGTCTGTTCCGGCTGGACCAGCCGGGAACGCCGGCCAGCGTGCGTGATCTCCATCCCGGGCTGCACGATGGCGTGCCCATCGGGGATCGGCAGGCGGCGGTGATGGTACGGCAGACCCAGACGATGGGGCGCGTGGCGTTGGCATTGGATATATCGGATTTCGAGGCGCTGGAGCAGTTCGCTACCCGCTGGGTGCTGCTGGCTGGCCTGGTGATGGTGATCGTGACCGTGGTGATGGCGCGGCTGGGCATGCAGCGGGTAGTGCGTCCGTTGAGCCTGTTGGCGCGTGACATTGCCGCGTTGAAGCCCGGTGCGCCGAGCCAGCATATCCAGGTGGATGCACGTGGCAGCGCCGAGCTGCATACCATTGCCAATGCGCTCAACGACTACCTGGCGCGCAACGAGCAGTTCGTCGAGCGCGAGCGGGTGTTCATCAGCACGGCCAGCCATGAGCTGCGCACGCCGGTAGCGGTGATCACCGGTGCGGCCGAACTGGCGTTGGAACAACCGGGGCTACCGGAGCGTGCACGCCAGCAGATGCTGCGCGTACAGCGTACGGCGGCGGACGTTGAAGAACTGATCGAACTGCTGCTGGTGCTGGCCCGCGACCCGGCCCGACTTGCCGCCCGTGCCGAGCGCGTCGCCTTGGACCAGTTGCTGCCGCAGATCATCGAGGACCATCGCCACCTGCTGGGAGACAAGGACCTGACCGTGGCCCTGCGCGCCGCGCCGGTGGATATCGTGGCGCCGCTGGCCGTCGTGCAGGCGGCGATCGGCAACCTGCTGCGCAACGCGATCGAGAACAGCGGTCGCGGCGCGATCCAGCTCGATCTTTCGTCCGCCGGCGTGCTGACCCTGCGCGATCCGGGACACGGCATGAGCCCGGAGGAGATCGCGGCCATCCATGCACGGATGGCGCGCGGGCTCCGCAACGAACACGGCGGCATCGGCCTGGAGCTGGTGGCACGGCTGTGCGAGCACCTGGGCTGGACCTTGCGGTTCGACCCGGTGCAGCCACGCGGCACGCGGGCGACACTGGATGTCAGCGCGTCGGGCGTACCTTTCTCTGGGTAGAGTGCGTGCCGGCTGAAGTTGGCACGCTCGGCAGCGGCTCTTTTCAAGCGCGGTTGTGATGGCGATGTTAAGCTCGAAGGGTGCCGCGTCCTGCGGCATTTTTTTCGCCCACCATTTTCGATCGACAGAGGACGCCATGCCGACCGAACCTGCAACTGCCCTGATTTCCAGCGACATCGTCGGCCTGGGACTCATCGCTGCCACGCTTGCCCTGATCTTCTGGGCTGCCAGTGGTCCCACGCCACTGCTGAAGAAGATCTTCGCCTGGGTGCCGGCGTTGCTGCTGTGCTACTTCATCCCGGCCATCTACAACACGGCCGGGCTGATCGACGGCCATGGCACCGCGCTGTACAACCCCGTGGCGCGCGACGTGCTGCTGCCGGCCGCGCTGATCCTGCTTACCCTGTCCATCGATCTGAAGGGCATCGCCAAGCTGGGACCGAAGCTGCTGGTAGTGTTCTGCGCCGGTACGGCTGGCGTGATGCTGGGTGCCATCGTCTCGTTCCAGGTGATGAAACTCATACATCCGGAAACGGTGTCCGGTGATACCTGGGCAGGCATGGCGGCGCTGGCCGGCAGTTGGATCGGCGGCGGTGCGAACATGGTGGCGATGCGCGAGATCTTCGGCACCGACGCCACAACGTTCGGGCAGTTCGCGGTGGTGGACGTGGCCTGCGCGAGCCTGTGGATGGCGATCCTGCTGTTCCTGGCCAACCGTTCGGAGCAGATCGATGCCCGCAATGGCGCGGATACGCGGGCCATCGATGAGATGAAGGCCCGCATCAGCGCTTACGAGGCGCAGAACTCGCGCATCCCCACGCTGACCGATCTGATGGTCATCGTCGGCGTAGCGCTCGGCGGCGTCGGTCTGGCGCACGCCATCGCCGCACCGCTGGCCGCTTGGTTCAAGGCCAACGTGGGCTGGTCCAGCCAGTTCAGCCTGGACAGCCAGTTCGTCTGGGTCGTGTTGTTCTCCACCGGCCTCGGCCTGGCGCTCAGCTTCACCCGCGCGCGGCGGCTGGAGTCGGCCGGCGCGTCGAAACTGGGTACCGTGTTTCTGTACTTCCTGATCGCCTGCATCGGCATGCAGATGGATCTGCTGTCGCTGCTTGATCGGCCGTGGCTGTTCGTGCTGGGCCTGATCTGGATGGCCACCCACGTGCTGGTGCTGTGGATCGTGGCAAAGCTGATGCGCGCACCGCTGTTCTTCTTCGGCGTCGGCTCGATGGGCAACATCGGCGCAGCCGCATCGGCACCAGTGGTGGCCGCGGCCTTCCACCCGAGCCTTGCGCCGGTTGGTGTGCTGTTGGGCACGGTGGGGTATGCGACGGGAACCGGACTGGCGTACGTTACCGGCCTGATCCTGAAGGCGATGGCCGGCGCCTAGTGCCGGCCGTCAGAAAACCGCAGGTCCAGCGCGCGAGCCGGCCTTTGCGCCGGCTCGTGACGCGGCACACGCAGGGAGCAGGGGGCCTGCTCAGCGGGCAGCTGGCTCCACTGAGATGTGTGAGACGCTTCCATCAAGGGGGCCTCCCTTGAAGGGTCTTACCCGCAGGTAGGCCGAGTCGAACTCGAGGTCCAGACGTTCTACGGACTGCGGCTGGTTCCAGGCGATGTCCTGCAGCACGTCGATGACGGTGTAAGCGCGCTGGGTATCGCCATCTGCCGCATCATGCAGCGTCACGCGTTGGCCCTGGCGGGCACCCCGGAAAACGAGCGAGCGTATCGTGTTGTTCTCGCAGCCCATGCGCGGCGCGGATGCAAGCGACCAGTTCCGTTCAAACGCCGTGCTGAAGCTGCATATCGGTCCGCCCGTCGCACCGTTGTCCGCGAAGGCAAACAGACCGCCGTTGTTGTAGGTCTCGGCAAACTCCAGCATGTCGCCCCACTCGATGAAATCGATCGCCAGATAGTTCGGCATGCGTTTGGCGGCGGGGAGGCAGGCCGTGTTCAGTCGCTGCACGACGGTGTCCAGGCGATTGTCGACACCGCTATGCCAGGAAAAGGGCGCGCCGTGGAAATGATTCATGACGAACAGGCGCGGCAGCCCCAGCGGCTGGTCGGTTGCGTCCAGGGGAATCCCACTCCAGCGCGGCTTGCACGTAGTGTCATGGGTGAAGACCGTGGCGCCCAGGCTCCAATAGTTCTCTGCGGTGACTGCCTGGTCGTGCATGAACGTGATCAGCCCATCGGCATACGCGCCTGAAAGCTCCGCCCGCTGTGTCAGAACCAACAGGCGCTGGTCGGCCGCGATCAGTTCGCGCAGGGTAGGCCACTGCCCACGCAGCGCCGTCCAGCGGGGATCGCCCGGCTTGAAGCTGTGCTTGAACAGGCCGGCGTTGTCGCGCACGAACGCGTCCATTGCGCCACGCCGATAGTAATCTTCAAGCTGAAGTGTGACGACTGCGTCCGGATGGGTGTCCAGATAGCGGGACACCGCCCCCATGTCCTCCGTCAAGGGTGCCTTGCGTCCAAAGGTGCAGTTCGCATGGCAGGTAAACAGTCGCCCGTCACGCTCATGGATGTCCAGCATCAGCCCCCGCACGCCACGCTGGAGCTGCTCGGTTATGTCGAAGGACTGGTTGGGTAGCAGGCCTCCGTGATTCGCTGCGTTGTGGGTGGTGATCCAGAGGTAGTGGTCGAGCGGCCGGTCGAGGTCGATCATGTCAGCAGGGCGCGGGCTCACCGCGTGCGCGGCAAGGGCGTGAAAAAGCAGAAATGACGACCACAGTGCGGGGTGCTTCATGGCGCGGATGCTCCGCTGGGATGAGGCCCGACTATCTGTCGGCCGACAATGCGGGATGGCGACGCGGGTCCCATAGCCCGCCTCTACGTTGCGGATTACGTCTTTTTCAGCACATCCATGACGCGACGTTGGACGCCTTTCATGCGGCCGTGCCACGGCCCGACACGTACGGCGCGGGATCGTGCACGGATCCTTGAAGAACATCGTGCCGGACCCGACAAGGCGTGAAAGCGATCCGTGGAGACTGCCCTGTGACGACGTGCAGGCGGACCGGCCGACAAGCACTGGAACGTACAGACAAGTAAGGGTTTCACCCGCCCCGCTATTTCTGCGACCCGCATTGACTCATCACGATCGCCGAGGTCGTAAAAAGGCCGCGCGCTTGAAGCCTGACACAACGCCGGGCGGGCGCTGCTGTACGCCTTGAAGAGAGAAAACGATGAATCGCAATTCCTTCACTCGAACCTGCCTGTTGGCGCTTGCCCTGTCCACCGCCGTATCCACGGCCCACGCCGGAACCGCACTGACGCTGGAGCCCGGTGCGTCCGTGGCGTCGGTCCTGGGCGACGCCATCCTTGAGGTGCGCGACCTCGTGCGGCATCAGGATTTCGTCGCGGATGCGCTCGCTGTGATCGCCGCAGAAGGCGGGGAGACGGCACCTTTGTCGAAGGTCGTCGAGCAACTCGGCGCGCATGCGATAGCGGCCAGCCGTCTGCAGCGGGCGAATCGGAGCCTGCGCGCGCTGAAGGGCCTTCCGGAGCAGGGTGCCGATCTCCTGCAGGTCAGGGTATTGCTGCCAGAAGGCACCCAACGGGAGGATTTTGCGCTGTCAGCGTACCGGGTGGCAGCGGTTCCGATGGGCGAGGATCGCCTGGATACGATGGTAAGAACGTATGCCGCCGATGGCAGCATGCAGGAAATCGGCATCGACGCGCGTCCCGCGTTCCCGCTGCTGCTGGTGGAGGTGGACACACGCACCGCGCTGCGGGAGGGAATGAAGGTGGTCAACGAGGGACTGCGAGCAGCAGGCCTGCAGA
The DNA here is from genome assembly GCF_014841935.1 of Stenotrophomonas sp. CFBP 13725. Lineage (NCBI taxonomy): Bacteria > Pseudomonadati > Pseudomonadota > Gammaproteobacteria > Lysobacterales > Lysobacteraceae > Stenotrophomonas > Stenotrophomonas sp. CFBP 13725. Next base: position 137,836 of record NZ_JACYUV010000002.1, read on the forward strand.
CGCTGCCCGCCCAGGCTGCCCAGGCCGATACGCTGGACATCACCCGGCTTGATCACATCCGGCTCGCCGTTGACTAGGAGCCGAACCTCAAAGGGGCTGCGGAGATATTCGCGATCGTTTCCGGGCTGCAGGTGGACGAGAAGAAGCCGGAGATGCACACATTCGAAATGCCATGGCTGGAGTATGACAAGACGGATTACTACCCCGGCCAGCCTTGGATTCAATGGGACAACTACCGTTACGACGTGGCCAAAGTCCAGCTGTTCGAAGAAGATGGGGAAACCAACTACAAGACGATGCTCTCGGCACTCATCAAGGTGGTCGGGGCCACGATCGGTCCGATCCAGCCGTCCGTAGGTCTGGTCAGCGTGATCGCCGATGCGGTGCTGACGGTAATGCCTGACGCCTGGTTCGTTGATGAGCACGACTACGTCGACAGTTTCTATCTGCTGCAACGTGGCCAGGCGTACACAAGCCGGCCGGGTGCTGGCGCCAACGCGACCGTGGACCTGACGCCCATCACCCTGGGTAAGTGAGATCGACGGCAGGCGGCTGCGCTCATCGCGCACCCGCCTGGACGAACACTCAGCAGCAACGGCCCCCGTTGCGCCCGCCGTAGCGCGCTTCCTGCCGCTCGCGGAAAAACGTCTTGTAGTCCATCGGGGTGCGGTCCGGATGGTTTTCCAGCACGTGCCGCACGTAGTTGTCGTAATCCGGGATCCCGCAGCACAGCCGCGCGGTCTGCACCAGCCGCCGCCAGAGACGGCGGTGGGCCTGGTGCTGACCGGCCGGTACCAGTTGTGTACTCATTACAGGTCCGCCATCTGGTGCGGCAGCAGCTTCACGTACTCGGTCTCGCGATCGGTGCGTTGCGGGGTGCGGCGTGCGATGAAGATGGTCTTCAGCGCGTAGAACAGGATCGAGAAGACCACCAGCAGGAACAGCACCGTCAGGCTCGTATTGACGTACGCATTGACCACGATCTGCTGCATCTGGCCGACGGTCTTGGCCGGTGCGGTGATGGTGCCGCTGGCGATGGCGTCCTGGTACTTGTGTGCCTGTGCCAGGAAGCCCTGCGCCGGGTTGCTGTCGAAGATCTTGATCAGCCCCGCATACGTGGTGCAGATCAACAGCCATACCGCCGGCACAGCAGTGACCCAGGCGTAGCGGTCACGCTTCATCTTGAACAGCACCACGGTGCCGAGCATCAACGCGATGCCGGCCAGCATCTGGTTGGAGATGCCGAACAGCGGCCACAGGGTCTGGATGCCACCGAAGGGATCGACCACGCCCGAGTAGAGCAGGTAGCCCCACAGTGCGACACAGCCAGCCGTCGCCAGGATGTTGGCGGACCAGGATTCGGTCTTCTTCAGCGCCGGGATGAAGTTGCCCAGCAGATCCTGCAGCATGAAGCGACCGGCGCGGGTACCTGCATCGACCGCGGTCAGGATGAACAGTGCTTCGAACAGGATGGCGAAGTGGTACCAGAACGCCATCATCGCGTCGCCGGCACTCGGGATCGCTTCGTGCAGGATCATCGCGATGCCTACCGCCAGCGTCGGTGCACCACCGGCGCGATGCAGGATGGTCGGCTCGCCGATGGCAACGGCCGTGGCTTCCAGCTGCTCCGGGGTGATGGTGAAGCCCCAGTTGGTGGTGATGTAGTGCGCGGCGGAAACCGCATCGGCACCGATCACCGAGGCGGGACTGTTCATGGCGAAGTAGATGCCCGGCTCGATGATCGAGGCGGCGACCAACGCCATGACGGCAACGAACGATTCCATCAGCATGCCGCCGTAACCGATGTAGCGCGCATGCGATTCGTTGGCCAGCAGCTTGGGCGTGGTGCCCGACGCGATCAGCGCATGGAAGCCGGAGACCGCACCACAGGCGATGGTAATGAACAGGAACGGGAACATCCCGCCCTTCCATACCGGACCGTCGCCGCTGGCGGCGAACTGGGTCAGCGCCGGCATTTTCAGCTCGGGCATGACGATCAGGATGCCGACGGCCAAGGCGATGATGGTGCCGATCTTGAGGAACGTGGACAGGTAGTCGCGTGGTGCCAGCAGCAGCCACACCGGCAGCACCGAAGCCACGAAGCCATAACCGATCAGCATCCAGGTGATCTGCTTGGCGGTGAAGGTGAAGGCGGGACCCCAGACCGGGTCTGCGGCGACGATACCGCCGAACCAGATCGAGCCGAGCAGCAGGATCAATCCGACCACCGAGATCTCACCGATCTTGCCGGGGCGGATGTAGCGCATGTACACGCCCATGAAGAGCGCTATGGGCATCGTGGCGATGACCGTGAACATGCCCCACGGGCTTTCCGCCAGCGCCTTCACCACCACCATCGCCAGCACCGCGAGGATGATGATCATGATCAGGAAGGCACCGAACAGCGCGATGGTGCCGGGAACGGGTCCCATTTCTTCGCGCACCAGGTCACCCAGCGAGCGGCCGTTGCGGCGGCTGGACAGCACCAGGATCATGAAATCCTGCACTGCGCCGGCCAAGACCACGCCGACCACCAGCCACAGCAGTCCGGGCAGGTAGCCCATCTGTGCGGCCAGCACCGGGCCGACCAGGGGACCGGCACCGGCAATGGCAGCGAAGTGATGGCCGAACAGCACGTGCTTGTTGGTCGGCACGTAGTCCAGGCCATCGTTGTTCAGCACGGCGGGCGTGGCCCGTGTCGGGTCCAGCTGCAGCACCTTGCTGGCGACGAACAGACCGTAGAAACGGTAGGCGATCAGGTAGATGGAGACCGCAGCCACTACGATCCACAGGGCGTTGATCGGTTCACCGCGGCGCAGCGCCACGGTGCCCAGACAGAATGCGCCGAGCAATGCGAGCAGTGCCCAGCCCAGCTTTGAGAAGCCTTTCATGAGGTGAACTCTCCCGGAGGTACGTCGTAAGGGTCCGCTTTGGCCTTTGCAGGGTCAATGCAGACAGGGTGTTTCAGGGCTAGTACTTTGGTCGTAACCCGCCAGTGCCTCCCGGCGGTCCATTTCGGCGCACCCGGTCCAACGTCACCCGCCGTCGGCGGCGGACACCGAGGCGTGGCACGCCAGCATTGGAACAATGGGTTGCGGGGGGCGTGCTTGGTCCTGATCGCGACAGCGCCCATCTTTGTCGTAGTCATTCACTGGAGTTCCCATGAGCACCCACGCACCGGTCCGCGTTCTGCGTACGATCCGCGGCATGCCCACGTCTGACGGGGCGGGCGTGCGCCTGACCCGTGTCATCGGCGGCTCTTCGCTGCCGGACCTGGATCCATTCCTGCTGCTGGACGAGTTCGGGACGGAGAAGGCCGAGGACTACATCGCCGGCTTTCCCAGCCACCCGCATCGGGGTTTCGAAACGGTCACCTACATGCTGGATGGCCGCATGCGGCATAAGGACAACCACGGCAACGAGGGTCTGCTGACGCCGGGCAGCGTCCAGTGGATGACGGCCGGCCGCGGTCTGGTCCATTCGGAGATGCCCGAGCAGGAAAGTGGGCGCATGCGCGGTTTCCAGCTGTGGGTGAACCTGCCGGCGCGGGACAAGATGACCGCGCCGAAATACCAGGAGTTCGCGCCGGAGGCGATTCCCCAGCTGACGCCGGCCGCGGGCGTGCGGGTCAAGGTCATCGCAGGAGAGGTCGACGGGACGGCGGGCCCGATCGTGCAGCCGGCAACCGACCCGGTTTACCTGGATATCGGCCTTGAGGCCGGGGCGACGTGGGACTACCGGCTGCCCGAAGGCCATCACGCGTTCGCCTACGTGTTCGAAGGCGATGCGGTGATCGGCCTCGGCGAAGATGCGCGTCCGCTGGCGAGCCAGGAGATGGCCGTGCTGGGCGGCGGCGATGCGCTGCATGTCGTCGGTGGCACGCGCGATGCGCGCCTCATCCTGGTCGCAGGCCGGCCGCTGCGCGAGCCGGTCGCACGCCATGGGCCGTTCGTGATGAACACGCGGCAGGAGCTGATGCAGGCCTTCGTCGATTTCCAGGAAGGTCGTTTCTGAGCATGCGGCAAGCGGGGCCGGTCGTTGCATCGGCCCCACCGGCATGGCCTGCATGATCAGCGGCCGTCTGCCACGGCGGCCGGGGTCAGGTTCATGCCGCGGATCATCTGCTGCAGGCTGGCCCGCTCTTCGCTGTTGCTGGGATACAGGGCCATCTGCGCGTAGCGGTTCTTGTCGATCTTGACCACGCTCACCCGCCGGTCAGCGAATCCCGGCGGCTCCTGCCCGCCCAGGTCGGGTTGGTACCAGTACAGTTCTTCGCCGGCGAAGCTGTCCTTTTCATGGCGCAGTGCGCGCGGCAAGCGAAGACCTGGATCATTGCCGGTCAGCATCAGGCTCAGCACCTCGCGGCCGTCCCCTGTGGTGGCACGACACACCAGGAAATCCCCTGTGGCCTGCTCCTGCCACTGCAGGTTGCTGCTGGTGGGCAAGGACGGGCACTGCGGCGTGGTCTGCGCTGAAGCACTGATGGCGAGCGACATCAGGCACAGCAGGGCGGCGGTAGTCAGGCGGTTCATAGGTATCCCCAAGGCAGCAAGTCGACGGCACCGCCAGCGGCAGGCGGGCGCGGTCGCCGTTGCGACCTGGCCCCCATCCCCGGACGCCAACCCTGCCTGCCAGCCACGCTGGCGGGAGTTGGGATGACCTTAACGGAACGTGAGCGAGCGCACAAACCCTGTTACATCGGTAACCATCAGGCGGGCAGGGGAATGAACTCCTGATCGTCGCCCGCAATGGTGCCGAAGCGTCCGTTTTCCCAATCGTGCTTGGCCTGCTCGATGCGCTCCTTGGAACTGGAGACAAAGTTCCACCACAGATGGCGGTGGCCATCCAGCGGCTCGCCGCCCATCAGCATGGCCTTGACCGGCGTTTTCGCGCGCAGCCGTCCACGCGCCCCGTCAGCCGGCAGGATCAGGTGCTGCGCAGGCACGTCCACGCCATCCAACTGCGCCTGGCCGTCAAGGATGTAGAGCGATCGCTCGCGGTGACCGGTGTCCAGATCGATCTCCGCATCCGGCTGCAGATCGATGGCGACGTTGAGGGTATCGGCGAACACCTTGACCGGCGATTCCTCACCGTAGGCCCGGCCGGCGATCACCCGAAGCCACGCGCCATTGCGATGTTGCTGGGGCAGCGTCGCGGCGGCGTGGTGGTGGAACGCCGGTTCCACTTCCTCGAAACCCTTCGGCAGCGCGATCCAGGTCTGCATGCCATGCAGCGGATGGCCGTGTTCGCGCTCCGGCGGCGGCGTGCGTTCGGAATGGGAAATGCCGCGGCCGGCGGTCATCCAGTTCACATCGCCAGGACGGATCACCTGGTCCGAGCCCAGGCTGTCCCGGTGGCCGATGGCACCGGACCAGAGGAAGGTCACGGTGGCCAGACCGATGTGGGGATGGGGGCGCACGTCGATGCCGGTGCCGGGATCAAGCACGGCCGGGCCCATCTGATCGATGAACACGAAGGGTCCGACACTGCGCGCCTGCAGGGTGGGCACGGCGCGGCGGACTTCCAGCCCGCCGATGTCGTGCACGCGCGGGGCGATGATGGTGGTCATGACGGGCGTTCTCGCTGGCAGGGACAGGGGCGCAGGATCGCATGCGATGTGCGGCGGGGGATCCCCCGAATGGGCAACAGGGTGTTGCAGTTGCAGAGCGAACGGGCAGGACCCCCTCGCGGGTGGCTCGACAGCCGCTGCAGGAGGATGGGCCGGGCGGTGGGGCTGTGCGCGGGACGGCAAAAACCGCATCCATGCGGGCCTCGTTTCGCGCCATCCATGGCGGGGTCCACGTCATCGCATTCGCGCTGCCGCTCCCACGCTTTGCTTCGCAAACCGTGGGCCCCGTCTCACCAGCACCCATACCCCGCCGCTTCGCGGCCGCCCCTGACTCAGGGGCTCCCTCCACCAGACGTTTCAACGAGATCTGCGGTAGCGCCGACCCATGGTCGGCGGAATGTTCCCGCCAACCGCCCGCTGCGCTCGCCGACCATGGGTCGGCGCTACCGATGCCCGCAGGTCCCATGGCCACCATGGACCTGTCGAAGGTGGGGCGGGGTGGGTTGGCGGGGGCGTTGAGCGCCATGGATGGCGCGAAACGAGGCCCGCATGGATGCGGCTCTTGCCGTCCCCCGCCAACCCACCCCGGCCCGCCCACCCACGGCCCTGCCGCCGTTGCTGTTGCTGTTGCCGTTGCTGCTCGCTTCTGCGGGCGCCGCGCGCAGCCCGGCACCCCACCCGCTAGCGCAAGGTCTTCAGCAACGTCTGCGGGTCACCGTCGTTCGGCGCGGCCGGCACCTGCAGCAGGCGCGCCAGCAGGGAATACAGGTCGACATTGTCGAAATCATCGATCACCACGCCCTGCTTGAACGACGGCCCACGCGCAATGAACACCGCGCGCATCGACGGCAACGCGTTGTCATAGCCATGCGATCCACGGTCCTGCTGGGGACGCTTGGCGATCGTCTCACGGGCCAGCGCATCCCAGCCCTCATCCATCTGGCACACGATGGCAGGGATGCGTGGGTTGCTGCCGTAGTGCCATCGGGCAGGCAGGTCGCCCTTCTTCCAGCACGTGTACTGCGCGTGGCGCCCTAGCAGCACGCGTTCGGCCGCGGCGCGCTGGCCCGGCATCGGCTCGAAGCCGACCGACTGGCCCACGCTGATGTTGCGCGCGATGGCCGGATCCGCCATGTCTTCGGTAGCGATGACGTGACCCTCCGGCACCGACGCCATACCGTGGTCGGACACCAGCACCACGTTGGTGGTGGCGTCGAGACCGCCCCGCTGCAGTCCATCCAGTACCTGGCCGATCACCGCATCCGCGCGCTGGATGGCCGTGGTGTACTCGGCCGACTGTGGACCATCGTGGTGCCCGGCCTTGTCCACGCCTTCCAGATACAGCGTGACCAGTCGTGGCGCATCGGAACCGGCCTGCTGCAGCCACGCCAGCACATCGGAAGCGCGGCGTTCAAACGGGACGCGCTCGTCATATTGGCGCCACTGGCTGGGTCGCACGCCCTTTACCTCGGCTTCGCTGCCCGGCCACGACCACGTTGCAGTGCGCACGCCGGCCTGCTCGGCACTGACCCAGATCGGCTCGCCACCCCACCATGCAGGCTTGGTGACCGTGTCGCGGTCGCTCAGTTTGAAAGGGCCCAGTTGCCCATCGTCCATGCTGTTGTGGATGATGCCGTGCTTGTCCGGGCGCAGGCCGGTGACCAGTGTGTAATGGTTGGGAAAGGTCAGCGACGGATACGATGGATTCATCCATTTCGCGCGCACGCCGCTGTCGATGATGCGCTGCAGGTTCGGCGTGATGCCACGGTCCAGCGCATCGGCGCGCAGGCCGTCGATGGAGATCAGCAGCAGCTTGGGTGCAGGTGCGGCGACAGGCGTGGCGGCGACGCCGGAACCGGGGCGGGCAACTGGGGTGGTGCAGGCAGCCAGCGGCAGGATCGCGGCCAGCGCCCAGGCAAGGCGTCGATAGGTCATCGCGCTATTGTAGGCAGCCGCAATGACGTACCCAAGACACCAAAGGTCATGGGGGGTCGAACAACGCGCCTGCCCCTTGTTCCAGACGCAGCAGCGCGGCCTTGGTCTGCAGTCCACCGGCGAACCCGGTCAATGAGCCGTCGCGGCCGATCACCCGATGGCAGGGCAGCACGATCGGCAGCGGATTGCGGCCGTTCGCCGCGCCCACGGCGCGCGTTGCCGTGGGCTGGCCCAGCGCGGTCGCCAGTTGCAGGTAGCTCCAGGTCTGCCCGAACGGAATCGTCGCCAATGCGTGCCACACGCGCAGTTGGAACGGCGTGCCGCGGGGGGCCAGTGGCAAGGTAAAGGCCGAGCGCTCGCCCTGCAGGTACTGGAGCAGCTGCAGGCGCGCCTCGCGCACCGTCGCGGGCTGGTACTGCCAGTGCTCGCGGCCCTTCGGCGGATGGCGGTTCTCAGGGAAAATAATGTGGGCGATGCCGTGCGCGTCGCCGGCCACGGTGAGCTCACCGATCGGCGAATCGAAGCGATCGTAATGAAGGGTCATGACGGAGCTCCACGGAAAGGAGGAGAGAGGTGCCAAAGGTGCAGCACGGCATAGGCGCGCCAGGGCCGCCACGGCTGTGACCGTTGCTCGGTCTGGCGTTCGGTCAGTCGCTTTTCGGGTGTGCCCAGCATCTGCTGCAGCACCAGGTCACCGGCGGGAAACGCATCAGGCTGGCCCAGCGCGCGCAGCGCAATGTACTGCGCCGTCCACGGACCGATGCCGGGCAGGGCGATGCAACGCTGGACGAAATCCTCAAGCCGTTGCCCTGCACCGAAGTCGAGCTGACCCTCGGCGCAGGCACGTGCAAGCGAACGCAGTGTCGATGCACGGGTGCGTGGAAGGCCGATGGCCTCCAGTGGCGCATCGGCCAGTCGTGCGGGTTCTGGAAACAACCGATCCAATCCGTCGGGCATCCCGTCCAGCGGGTGCCCATAGGCTTGCACCAGCCGACGCGCCAGCGTGGTGGCCGCCGCAACGCTGACCTGCTGGCCGAGCACCGCGCGCACCGCCACTTCAAACCCTTCCCAGCCGCCGGGAACGCGCAACCCCGGACGCTGTGCGATGCCCCGTGCAAGCAGGGGCTCTGCCTGCAGCGCCGCGTGGACCTGATGCAGGTCGGCATCCAGGTCGAACATATGGCGTACGCGGCGGACCACGGCCGGAATCTGTCGCGGATCGATGCGCTCAAGCCGCAGCACGAGTTCGTTGCGCCCGGGCGACGCGCTGACCTGCAGCAGGGCAGGGCGCTGCGCAGGGCCGATCACCCGCTGGTAGCCGTCGTCGTCGATGCGTTCAATCCCGGGAATCATCCGGCGCTGCAGGAACTGCAGCATCAGGCCGAAATCCAATGGAGGCCGATATCCCAGGCGCAGTTGCACGGCATCGCCCGCACTGGAGGCGGGGGCAGGCAGGCGGCGGATGGCGGTGGGCGGCATGCCACAGCCACCCAGAAACGCATCATTGAACCGCCGCAGGCTGTTGAAACCGGCGGCCAACGCCACATCGGTCACCGGCAGGCGCGTCTCGGTCAGCAACTGCTTGGCCTGCAGCAGGCGCTGGTTGGCATGCAGTCGCTGCGGCGTCACGCCCAACGCAGCGACGAACAGCCGCTGCAGCTGCCGCGCGCTGATACCCACCCGCGCGGACAGCGCGGCTACCGTCGCGCCCTGCAGGAAGCCGTCATGGATCAGATCGAGCGCCCGCCGCACGGCGTCCTCGTCGATCCGCTGCTGCGCCGCCGGTGACAGCTCCGGCCGGCAGCGCAGGCAGGGCCGATAGCCGGCCGCAGCGGCAGCGGCCGCGTTGGCGTAGTAGGTCACGTTGGACGGCTTCGGCGCCGGCGCCGGGCACACCGGGCGGCAATAGATGCCGGTGCTGCGGACGGCCGTGAAAAACAGCCCGTCGAAACGCGCATCGCGGGCCAGTCGCGCACGTTCGCAGCTTGCAGTGTCCAAGGCGGCAGAGGATGTCATGCGATCAGTCTAGGCCGGCCGGCGTGTCCGGGCTCGCCATTTTCGGACACCAATGCATCCGCCCCCTGACGCAGCCGGTCAGGTTCAGCGGCGGTTGCAGCCATCTGCTGTGCAGGCCCTAGACTGGGCGTGTGTTTCCGACCGGTTCGATGGTACATGTTGCTCAAATGGTGGTCGCCCCTGCTGTGCCTGGCCTTGGCCTCGTGCAGCCAGCTTGAGAATCCCGGCAACGTGACGGCCAACGAGGCCGCCACGCGTGCTCCCAGCGCCGACGGCGACCACATGGTGTCCATCAACGTGGCCGACGCGCCGCCACCCGCATCGCCGCCTGTTGGCCGCGCCGATCGCCCGTGGCCGGCGGCAGCGCTGGAAAACGGCAGGGCATGGATCAGCTGCACGACAGACTACGCAGCCGAGCCCGGGGACGGCGAGGAGCTGGCGGGCCTGGAGCGTGTGCAGATCGAACAGGCACTGCAGCCGTGCAGCGAGCGCGGCCTGGCGCGTGTGCGATACAGCGGCAAGATCAATCCGGGCTTTGCCGAGCTGGTCTGGCGGCTGGCCGTGGTAGCCGACGGGCTGGGCATCCACAAGCGCATCCTCGACCTGGACTCCAGCGGTGGACAGGTTGAATCGGCCATCGTCGCCGGTGACAGCATCGGCGAGTCCAACTGGACCATCTGGGTGCGTGAGGCCTCCATCTGCCACAGCGCCTGCGTGTTCGTCCTGGCGGCGGGCGACAATCGCCTGGTGCTGGGCAAGGTGGGCATCCACCGCATGATGCGGATCAGCTCGAAGGCCACGTCGCGTGCCGAACTCAACCGCGAGCTGCATGAGGTGTATGACAACGTCAAGGATTACCTGCAGCGCAACGGCGTTGCGGTGGGCGTGGCCGACCTGATGATGACGGTGCCCAACCGCAGCCTGCGGGTGCTGACGTCGGACGAGCTGCGGCAATATGGCCTGGACGGCACCAACGCGGTGCAGGACGATCTGGAGCGCATCAAGCAGATGCGCGCCTGCGGCGATGATTTCGTGCGCCGCAAGGATGCGTTCCTGGTCGCCTTCGACCAGCAGTGCAAACGCGAAGGCGCCGAGTTGGAAGCCGTCAATGCCTGCGGGCAGTCGCTGAAGAAAGACTACGGATTCCCCGATGAGGTATGCCCCTCGGACAGCCCGCTGTCGGAGATTGACGTGGCGACCCTGCCGCCCGCACCGGGTGTCTCGCCGTCGCAGCAGGGAGCTGCGGATGATGGACGAGACGAGGCGGCGCCGACCGCCGAGCAGATGCCGGCCGAACCGGCCGAACCGGCGGCTTGAAGCGCGGGGCGGTGGGTGGCGTAGACTGCGGGCATCTACCCTGAACCGGCGGTTCCGATGAAGCGATCGTTGATCTTTCTGTCCCTGCTGCTGCCCGTCGCGGCGGTCGCTCAGCAGCCTCAGGCCGCCCAGCCGTCCACTGCACGGCCTGCCGCAGCCCCGGCTGCAACGGGCGCGCGCCCGGCCGCCGCCACGGCACCGGCTGCACCGGCCCAGCAGCTCACGCCGGCCCAGCAGGCGCAGCTTGAAAAGCAGAATGCCGAGATGAGTGCAGCGGCGCTACAGGCGGCCCGGCTTGTGGACGGCGGCCAGACGGCGCAGCTGTGGGACGGCGCATCGGCCGTAGCACGCAAGGCGGTCACGCGTGATGCGTTCACCAAGCAGGTCAGCGCGGATCGCGCTCGGCTGGGCGCCTTGGTGGGCCGTGGCCAGCCGAGCATCAGCCGGGTGCGGTTCAACGCAGGGGCGGCCGTTCCCGAGGGCCTGTACCTCAACGTGACCTACCCGACGCGCTTCGCCAACAGTCCGCAGCCGGTGCGTGAGCTGGTCAGCTTCCGCCTTGATGAAGACAAGGTCTGGCGCCTGGCCGGTTACAGCGTCCGTTCGCCGGGAACCTGAGCCATGCCCCTGTCCATTGAGCTGCAGATGCTGGCCTGGTCCGGCCTGCTGGGTATCGGTTACGTGCTGCTCGCCGTCGCAGCGGTCACGCGGGAACGCGGGCAGAAGTGGAACGCCTCCGCGCGCGATGGTGCGCCACCACCGCCGGGTCTCGTGGCGGGGCGCCTGCAACGCGCGCAGGCCAACTTCTTCGAGACCTTCCCGATCTTCGCTGCCGCTGCGTTGGCGGTCGTGGTGGCCGGCCGGCAGGACGGCAGCACGGCGCTCGCGGTGCAGCTGTATTTCTGGGCGCGATTGGTCTATCTGCCGCTGTATGCAGCAGGCGTGCCCTATGTGCGCAGTCTGGCGTGGGTGGTCTCCATGGCCGGCGTGTTCATGCTGCTCAAGGCGTTGCTGTGAATCCGCGCGGCCCGGCCTGATCCAGATCAAGGGCCGCGCCGGGCAGTCGCCGCTATGCTGGGGCTGACAAACAGCCGGGAAGCAGAGCGATGCAGGTGACCGATGTGGTGGTGGTGGGGGCGGGCCCCGCCGGATTGTGTTTCGCACGGTCTCTGGCTGGCAGCGGCCTGCGGGTCGCATTGGTGGAGCCGCAGTCCCGGCAGCAGTTGGCCGATGCGCCGTTCGACGGGCGCGAAATCGCGCTTACCCACGCATCCCGGCAGATCCTGCAACGCCTGCAGGTGTGGGAGCGGCTGCCTCCCGCCGAAATTTCCGAGCTGCACGATGCCCGCGTCATGGACGGGGTGTCCCCTTTCGCGCTCACGTTCGCGCGGGACCGGCCTGCCGATGGCCCGCTGGGCTGGCTGGTGCCCAATCATCTGATCCGCCGTGCCGCCTGGAATGCCGTGCAAGGGCAGCCCGGCCTGCAGCTGCTGGACGGCCGCCGGGTCCAGGGCGTGCAGACTGCCGATGCAGGCCATGTGGTGCAGCTTGACGATGGCAGCCGCCTGCACGCGCGACTGCTGGTTGCCGCCGACAGCCGCTTTTCCTCTACCCGCCGACTGCTCGGCATCGGTGCCCGCGTACGCGACTTCGGCAAATCGATGCTGGTGTGCCGGGTGCAGCTCGAGCGCGATCACCGGCAGACGGCGTGGGAATGGTTTGGTTATGGCCGCACCCTGGCCTTGTTGCCGCTCAACCACGGACTGGCCTCGGCGGTGATCACGCTGCCGCCCCGGCAGGTAGAAGGGCTGCTCGCATTGCACGAGGATGCACTGGGAGATGCGATCAGCCGTTTCTTCGCGCATCGCCTGGGCCGCATGCAGCCCGTGGCGAAGCCGCAGGCATACCCCTTGGTGGGCGTCTACGCCGAGCGGTTCGTCGCTGCAGGCGCGGCGTTGATCGGCGATGCGGCGGTGGGCATGCACCCGGTCACCGCGCACGGATTCAACCTGGGGCTGGCCAGCCAACACCGGTTGGCCGACCTGATTTCGGATCAGCATGCGCGCGGTGCCGACATTGCCGATGCGGGGAGCCTGGCCCGCTACCAGCGCGGGCACCGACGCGCCTCGCGGCCGCTGTACGAAGCCACCAATGCGATTGCCAGCGTGTACACCGATGATCGCGCGCCAGCGCGTCTGCTGCGGTCGGCCGGTCTGCGGCTTGCGCAGGGTGTACGCCCCTTCCGCCAGCTCATCGCCAGCCACCTCACCCAGCCAGTGGCCGGGTAGGGGGCCTAGTGGGGGCTCAGTCTTCTTCCGGCAGGGCCAGCACCCGGATCACGGTGTCATCGAAATCGACCTGCTGGCCCGCGCGGATCTTGCAGGCCTTGCGCAGCTCGACTTCACCGTCGACCAGTACGCGGCCCTCGCTGATGGCCATCTTGGCTTCGCCGCCGCTGCTGACCAGGTCGGTCAGCTTGAGCAGCTGTTTCAGCTCGACGTACTCACCGTCAAGGTCGAACTCTAGGGTCTGCATGGGGGGCTTCCGTGTAAGATGATGCGCATTGTGCGGTGATCAGCGAGGACGGTCCATGACCCCTTGCGGTTGCGCCAGCCTCGGATGAATGGCGGCAATCCCCCGGTTCATCCAGCGTGCTGTATCCTATGCACTCGAAAAAGCGCCGGGGCACGCGTCAGAAGGGCGCCCTAAGCGCACAATACCCCCCTTTTTTCGCCTGCCACGTTCGTGGCAGTGCCTTCGGAGTTCCCCATGTCCCAAGATACCCAAGCGCCGATGCAGTTCGCGCAGCTCGGCCTTTCCGAGCCCGTCATGCAGGCGGTTGCCGCCGTCGGTTACGAAACCCCCTCGCCGATCCAGGCTGCCACCATTCCGGCCATGCTGGAAGGCCGCGATGTGCTGGGCCAGGCCCAGACCGGTACCGGCAAGACCGCAGCGTTCGCGCTGCCGGTGCTGTCCAACATCGACCTGCAGCAGACCAAGCCGCAGGCACTGGTGCTGGCGCCGACCCGCGAGCTGGCCATCCAGGTCGCCGAGGCGTTCCAGACCTATTCCTCGAAGATCCCCGGTTTCCGCGTGCTGCCGGTCTACGGCGGCCAGCCGTATGCCACCCAGCTGTCGGCGCTGCGCCGTGGCGTGCATATCGTGGTGGGTACTCCCGGCCGCGTCATCGACCATTTGAACCGCGGCACGCTGGACCTGTCCGAGCTGAAGACGCTGGTGCTGGACGAAGCCGATGAGATGCTGCGCATGGGCTTCATCGACGATGTCGAAGCCGTGCTCAAGAAGCTGCCGGAAAAGCGCCAGGTCGCGCTGTTCTCGGCCACCATGCCGCCGGCCATCCGTCGCATCGCCCAGACCTACCTGAAAGACCCGGCCGAAGTCACCATCGTCAACAAGACGACCACATCGGCGAACATCCGCCAGCGTTACTGGTGGGTGAGTGGCATGCACAAGCTGGATGCACTGACCCGCATCCTGGAAGTCGAGCCGTTCGACGCGATGATCGTCTTCGCCCGTACCAAGGCCGGCACCGAAGAACTGGCCACCAAGCTGCAGGCCCGTGGCCTGGCCGCTGCCGCCATCAACGGCGATATGCAGCAGGCGCAGCGTGAGCGCACCATCGCCATGCTGAAAGAAGGCAAGCTGGACATCCTGGTCGCTACCGACGTTGCCGCGCGCGGCCTGGACGTCGAGCGCATCAGCCACGTGCTGAACTACGACATTCCGTACGACACCGAAAGCTACGTGCACCGCATCGGCCGTACCGGCCGTGCCGGTCGCAGCGGTGAGGCGATCCTGTTCGCCACTCCGCGCGAGAAGGGCATGCTGCGCCAGATCGAGCGCGCAACGCGCCAGCCGATCGAAGAGATGCAGCTGCCGAGCGTGGAAGCCGTCAACGACAACCGCGTCAGCAAGTTCACCGCGCGCATCAGCGAAACGCTGGCACAGGGCGGCCTGGACTTCTATCGCCAGCTGCTGGAGCGCTTCCAGGGCGAGAACGAAGTGCCGGCGATCGACGTCGCCGCCGCGCTGGCCAAGATGATGCAGGGCGATACGCCGTTCCTGCTGCAGCCGCCGGTGCGTGCGCCCCGCGAAGAGCGTGCCCCGCGTGAACGCACCGACCGTCCTGAGCGGAACGAGCGCTTCGACCGCGGTGACCGTCCCAAGTTCGACCGCGCGCCGCGCGCCGAAGGCGAAGGGTTCCCGGACCGTCCGCGCCGTGAAATGCCGCCGCGTGGCGCGCCGGAGCAGGGTATGGAAACCTTCCGCATCGAGGTGGGTCACCAGCATGGCGTCAAGCCGGCCAACATCGTCGGCGCCATCGCCAACGAAGCGGGTCTGGAAAGCCGCTTCATCGGCCGCATCGACATCCATGACGGCTTCTCCGTTCTGGACCTGCCGACCGACATGCCGCAGGACGTGCTCACCCATCTGAAGAAAGTGTGGGTATCGGGCCAGCAGCTCAACATGCGTCGCGTTGAACCGGGCGAGGATATCAGCCAGGCACCGCGGGGTCCGGCCAAGCCGCGCTTCGACAAGGGCGGTCCGCGCCGTAGTGGTCCGGGTGGTCCCGGTGGTCCGGGTGGCAATGATCGCCCGCCACGCCGCGAGGGATTCAAGCCGCGCGGTCCGCGCAGCGTCTGATCCCACGCCTGCCATGACATGGAAACGCCAGCCCTCGGGTTGGCGTTTTTTTTTTGTCCCGGGACAGCGCGCGGAGGCTTCGCGCCGTGCAGACAGGGCCGCCGCTAGCGTGCATGATGCGCTGAATGCAGTCAGGATCAACCACGGATTGGGGGGCTCCACGAATGGGCGAGGCCGGTGCGAGGATGCGGCAGCTTGCGAGGACGCGCGGCTTGACCCTGCGCTTTGCCTTGCTGACCGGTATGGCCGTGGGCCTGGTAGGCATCTCCGCGCTGATCCAGGAACTGCAGGCCGCATCCACGGCCTGGATCGTAGGCCAGAGCCACTGGTCGCGCAGCCAGCAGCAGACCGTTGCCGCGCTGGATAATTATCTCGACAGCGGCGTCGCCACCGACCTGCACGAGGCGCGCACCGCGCTGGCGGTGCCGCTGGCGGACCTGGAGGCGCGCCTGGCGTTGGAGCAGGAAGTGCCGGACGTCGATACCGCGCGCGCTGCCTTCCTGCGCGGCGGGAACGCCCGTGGCGATGTCAATCGGTTGATCCTGTCATACCGCTATGGCCGTGACTTCGCTTATTTCCGCGAAGCGTCCCACTTGTGGCAGCAGACCGATGCGCCGTTGCAGGAGCTTGCGCGCATCGGCGACCAGCTGGAACAGCGTTTCCAGTCCGGCACGGTCAGTGAGCAGGATGCGGTGCGCTATCACCGTCGTCTGAGCGAACTCGATGCGGGGCTGCAGGAGACCGCACGCCATTTCTCTCTCGCGCTGGTGAACATGTCCGCCCTGGTGCGGATGATCACCCTCGCCGTGGGTGCGCTGTCAGTGGTGGCCATCGCCGTGGTCGCGCTGCTGTTGGCGCGTCGCGTGCGCACCGATCTGATGGAGCAGGAAAGCCGGTTCCGTGCCGCCTTCTACCAGGCCAGTGTGGGCATGCTGAAGATCGACGGGGAAGGGGGCATCATGGAGGTCAACCAGGCGCTGGCCGACCTGCTTGGCCGTCATCCCGAGCAGTTGCAGCACATGCACCTGCGTGAGCTGCTGGCAGAGGGCGAGCTGGTGCTCGATGGCGGGGGGCGCATTGACTGGCCCCGCCAGCTGCGTGCCGGTGAACTGCGGTTCCTGCGGGCGGACGGCAGCCTGATGTGGGGGCGCTGGAGCGGCACCGCTGTGTCACGCGGCAAGCAGGGCATTTCGATTTTCGCGATCGTCGAAGACGTCACCCAGAACCATGTGCTGGCGCGCGAAGTGCAGCACCACGCCAGCCATGATGTGTTGACGGGCCTGATCAACCGGCGCGAGATCGAGCGGCTGCTGGAGCAAGCCGTGCAGCAGGTGCGCAACGATGGCGGCGTCCACGCGCTGTGCTATCTGAACCTCGACCATTTCAAGCTGGTCAACGACACGGTGGGCCACGCGGCAGGAGACCAGATGCTGCGTGCCTTCGCGGAGCATCTGGAGGACGCCGTGCGTGACGGCGACTGGGTAGGGCGGCTGGGCGCGGACGAGTTCGCACTGTTCCTGCAGGGGGCTACGCAGGATGCAGCCAAGCAGATTCTGCACCGGTTGATCCGCACGCTGGGACAAGCGAGCGTGCAGTTCGGCGAGGACACTCTGAAGATCAGCTGCAGCGTGGGCGTGGTGGAAATGGGCACCGATACGCCGGATGTGAACTGGCTGATGGGGGCTGCCGACAGCGCCTGCTACGCGGCCAAGCAGGCAGGACGCAACCGCATCCACTGCTTCAACGAAGACCGCATGGCGCTTGAGGAGCGGCGCGGTGAAGCGGATCGGCTGCGGCGCGTCAGCCGCGCCATCGCCGAAAACCGCATGGTGCTGTACGCGCAGCGCATCGCCAATGTCGAAGACCCCGGTCACCTGCATTACGAGGTGCTGGTGCGGATGCGCGATGAGCAGGGCGTGCTGCACGGGCCGGGTGAGTTCATTGCCGCGGTCGAGCGCTATGGCATGGGCATGTCGCTGGACCGGTGCGTGCTGTCGATGCTGTTTCGCCACTTGCAGGTATGCCCCGCGCACGTGGCGCGGCTGGGCATGTGCAATGTGAATGTGTCGGCGCAGTCGATCACCGAGCCCAGCTTCCTGGCCTTCGTCACCGATCTGCTCGAGCGCAACCGCTCGCTTGCGCCGCGGTTGTGCTTCGAAATCACGGAAACGGCGGTCATCAACAATCTCGGTCAGGCGCGCGAGTTCATCGATGCGGTCAAGGCGCGCGGATGCCGTATCGCACTGGATGATTTCGGATCGGGGTCATCCTCGTTCGGCTACCTTCGCCATCTGCCCGCCGATCAACTGAAGATCGATGGCACGTTCGTGCGTGACATGCAGACCGATCCGATCAGTCGCGCGACGGTGCGCGCGATCGCCGCGCTGGGCCGCGAACTGCAGCTGGACGTGGTGGCCGAATGGGTGGAGACCGACGAGCAGGCAATGCAGCTGGTGGAGATGGGCGTGCACAGCCTGCAGGGCTATGCCATCGAGCGACCACAGCCGTTGGAGCGCATCACGCAGACCGCGCTGCACCCGCACCGCCAGCAACAGACGCCGCCGTGGATGGCGCAGCGCTAGGCAATTGGTCGCAGTCTGCGTGAAAACCGTGCGGCTGCGATAATCTGGCCGCACGGACGGCGCGCAGTCTGCGCGCACGCAAGCAGGCGGGTGGGGCGTGGGGAGCACAGGAGTGCAGTGGCAAGGCTGGGTGGTGATCGTGGCGCTGTTGTGCGCCGTCCTGCTGCCGTCGGAGGCCGCGGCGACGCCACAGCCTGTGCGCGATTATCTGCTGCTCGGTGGCGCCACCGACGAACCCACACCGCATCGCAGTTGCACGCCGCAGATGCTCCACGGCCCGCGCCAGACGTTGGAGATTCCCGCTCCGGCCGGTGGCTGGTCCGGTCAACCGCAGGCGCTGGATGTGTTCAACGTCTTCGCCGGCGAGGTGATGATCCGCCACGCGGCGCGGGAGATATGCGGCAACATGGGGGATGCGCGGACGCGGGATTCACGCTTCCGCGCGGGCATCGGCATCGTCATCGTCCCGCCTGCGGGCAGCGCCGAGCCCATCGTCGTTTCCTGGGCGACCCCCCTGAAGGAACGCTGGGGACCCACGCTGCGGCTGGGCGCGCCCAGTCCGGTACAGCAGCGTGACACGGCCCGCCTGCTGGTACGCGCTGCCTGCCTGGCGGTGGCGTTGGCGTTGGCGCTGTCGGCATTGATGGGCTTTTTCAGCGCGCGTGATCGCCTGTTCCTGGTCTACGTCGGCGTCTGCGCGGTGTTCATGGTCTGGCAATCGGTGTTGAGCGGCCTGAGCGGGTATCCAGAGCCCTGGTTTCCGGTGGACGTGGACAGTGCATGGTGGCTGGTGGGATTGACCGCCTGCGCGCAGGCGGTCCTGCTGCCGGTGTTGTGGCGGCTCAACGTGGGCGACCGCCACTGGCCACGCTGGCGGCGCACCTGGGCCATGCTGAGTTGTGGACTGGTGCTGGCGGCCCTGCTGGTGCCCTGGATGGATTGGACGATGCTGGGCTGGATGGCCGACATCCTGCAGGCGGCACACATCACCGGTTGCGCGGCCGCGTTGCTGGCCGGCGTGTGGGCCTGGTCGCGCGGCGAGCGCTGGGCAGCCATCGGGCTGATTGCCGTGGCCCCGTTCCTGCTGATGATCGTGGCCGATCTCGCGCGCGCCCAGTGGTTGTTGGCGCATCGCGTGGAATCGCTGCAGTTGTCCACGACCTGGTTGTTGATGATGGCCGCCTACGCGCTCAACCAGCGGCTGGGCAAGCTGCGTGAGCAGCGTGACGAGATGCGCCAGCTGGCCGATACGGACTCGCTTACCGGGCTGCCCAATCGCCGTGCCGGGCTGCGCCAGCTGGGTGCGCAGATCGCCCGCGCGACGGACGAAGGCACACCACTGGTCATCGGCTTCCTCGACATCGACCTGTTCAAGGAAATCAATGATCACCACGGACATGAAACCGGTGACGCGGTGCTGGTCGCGGTGGCGGCCGCGTTGCGCGGTTCGGTGCGCAGCCGCGAAGAAGTCTTCCGCATGGGCGGCGAAGAGTTCCTGCTGCTGTTACCCGGCGCCAGCCGCGCGGTCGCCGCCGGGCGCCTGGAGCAGATCCGCCGGAAGATCAGCGAAGCCGGCACCGCGCTGCAGGTACCGGGATTGCAGGTGACGGTGAGCATCGGCCTGGCGCAATGGCGGCCAGATCAGGACGATCTGGCAGGGCTGCTGCGCCGTGCCGATCATGCGATGTACGGCGCAAAGCGCGCCGGCCGCGACCGGGTGATGGACGGGGACCAGCTGGATGCGGGCAGCGCCGCCTGAATCCATGCCGCGGAGGCCACAATGCCCGATAATGGGGGCATGACCATCCGCCTGAACAAACATATCGCCGAAACCGGCTTCTGCTCCCGCCGCGAGGCCGACCGGCTGCTCAGCGAGCGCCGCGTTACTGTCAATGGCCACGTTGCCGGTACGGGCGCGGTGGTTGGCGAAGAGGACAAGGTCCTCATCGACGGGCAGCCGCTTCGCGTGCGCCAGGCCAGCAAGCCCGGCGGCCGTCGCCATGTCTACATCGTGCTGAACAAGCCGGTCGGCATCACCTGCACCACCGAGAGCTCGGTAAAGGGCAACATCGTCGAGTTCGTCGGCCACGAACAGCGGATCTTCCCGATCGGGCGCCTGGACAAGGATTCCGAAGGGCTGATCCTGATGACCAGCAACGGTGACATCGTCAACCAGATCCTGCGCGCCGAAAATGGCCACCAGAAGGAATACCTGGTGGCCGTCAACAAGCCGGTCACCGACGAGTTCCTGCGCGGGATGGCCCGCGGTGTGCGGCTGCACGACCAGACCACGCTGCCCTGCCGAACCTCGAAGCTGGCCAAGTTCGGTTTCCGCATCACCCTGCAGCAGGGGCTCAACCGACAGATCCGGCTGATGTCCGCGCACTTTGGCTTCCGGGTCACGCAGCTGCGGCGCGTACGCATCGATAACATCAAGATCGGTGCGCTCAAGCCGGGCCAGTGGCGCAACCTCAGCGAGCAGGAACTGCGCGGCCTGCTGCCCGGCCAGCAGGACTGGTAAACGCCGCGAAGCAGCGGGTCCATGGCCTGCTGCTTTCCTCTAGACTTGATCCCGGTCCCATCCCCCGAGCGCTGGATGATCAAGCCCGCAAAGCCTGCCAACGAAGCGCAGCGTCTCGATGCGCTGCAACGCTATCGCATCCTCGACTCGGAAAAAGAAAAGTCCTTCGAAGACCTGGTCACCATCGCCCGTGCGGTGGCGGGCACATCGATGGCGGCCGTGACCCTCATCGATGACGAGCGGCAGTGGTTCAAGTCGATCCAGGGCACCCAGGTGTCCGAGCTGTCGCGTGACGAGTCCATGTGCGGGCATGCCATCCTGCGGCCGCAGGAAATCATGGTGGTCGAGGACGCGCGGCTTGACGCGCGCTTTCATGACAACCCGATCGTGACGGGTGATCCTCGCGTACGGTTCTACGCCGGCGCGCCGCTGGTCAGCAACGATGGCCAGCCGCTGGGTACGCTGTGCGTGTTCGATCCGCAACCGCACCGGCTCGACGCCGACAAGGCCGAGGCGCTGTCCGCCTTGTCACGCCAGGTGATGGTGGT
Source organism: Stenotrophomonas sp. CFBP 13725 (assembly GCF_014841935.1). NCBI lineage: Bacteria > Pseudomonadati > Pseudomonadota > Gammaproteobacteria > Lysobacterales > Lysobacteraceae > Stenotrophomonas > Stenotrophomonas sp. CFBP 13725. Next base: position 158,989 of record NZ_JACYUV010000002.1, read on the forward strand.
CATGGAGCTGCGTCGCTTCGCGCTGGATATCCAGCAGCACATGCTGGAGCGGGATGATTACGAGAAACTGCTCAGCGACTACCACGACGTACTGCTGGCGCAGAACGCGGACCTGGCCGAACAGAGCCGCACCGACGCCTTGACGGGCCTGCCGAACCGGCGTGCGATGGCACTGGCGTTGGACGCGGCGGTGACCACCCGCGATGGCCAGCGGCGGCAGACCTGCGTGGCCCTGCTCGACATCGATCACTTCAAGCGCATCAACGATTTCCAGGGGCATGCCACTGGTGATCGCGTGCTGTCCGAACTGGGTGCGCTGCTACGTTCCCACTTAGCCGGGGCCGGCCTGGCGGCCCGCTACGGCGGCGAGGAATTCGTCGTGCTGCTGCCGGACACCGACCTGCGCACGGCCGAAGTGCAGTGCGAGTTCCTGCGCACGGCAGTGGCCGACCTGCCATTGGGCTTCCCCGTCACGGTCAGCATCGGCGTAGCGGCACACCGCAGCGGCGACAGCACCGACCACACGGTCGAGCGTGCCGACGCCGCCCTGTACCGGGCCAAGGCCGCCGGCCGCAACCGGGTGGAGACCGCCCCGTAAAAAAGGGGACGGAGGGGATTAAGTCGTTTTTGACCTCTTTTGGGGTCAAAAACGACTTAATCCCCTCCGTCCCCTTTTTTCCTCAGTCCGCGATGTTGCGGGCTTCTGCGGTACCGAGGATCTCGGGGTGCTGGACGGGGCGGCGACGGTTGAGCAGGGGATGCAGGAACACCGCGCCGATGATCACCGCGACGCCGACGTAGAACCAGCCGGCGACTTCGTGTTGTTCGCGTAGCAGGACCACGGCGAGGATCACCGCGTAGACCGGCTCCAGGTTGGTCACCAGCTGTACGGTGTATGCGCTGAGGTGACGCAGCGCCACCAGGGCCAGGGCGAACGGCAACAGCGTGCAGACGCCCGCCAGCAGCAGCAGCAACAGGCCGTCATGCAGGTCTGGCATCACCCACAGCGGGCTGGCCAGGGCAGGCAGCAGGTAGGGCATCAGCGGGGCCAGCAGGGTCAGGGTCAGCGTGCCCGCACCCAGTTCCAGTGCAGTGACGGTAAGCGGGTCGGCATGGCTGACCATGCGCTTGTTGAGCGAACCGAACACGGCGACCAGTACCGCCGACATCGCGCCGACCAGCACCCCCACCCGCATGCCCTCCGGCACGCCGCCGACCACCAGCGCCACGCCGGGCAGCACCGCGATGCCGAACACCAGTTCGCGGACCTGGAACGGGCGTTTGGCCACCCAGGGTTCGATGATGGAGGTGAACACCGGGGCCAGTGCGATGCAGGTAGCGGCAACGGACGCGTTGGCCAGCTTCACCGCGCCGTAGAACGTCAGCCAGTGCAGCGCGACCAGCGCGCCGATGCCGGAATAAGCTGCCACGACCCGCCATGGCAGGGTGCGCAGCCCGCGCCATACCCGCGGCAGCAGCGCCAGCATCGCCACCACCAGCAGCATGCGCCACCACACCAGCGGCAGGGCCGGCAGGGTGATCAGCTTGCCGAGGATTGCCGTGATTCCCCACAGCAGTACACAGAAATGAATCTGGAAAAGGGCTTTGCGGGTGTCAGGGCTGCTCATCGCGATATTGTGCGGCAAGCAGGGCCCTGCGGCGATGGGTCAGCGTGCGTCGCAGCGCTGTTGCAGGGCCATCGCGGCGGCAGGATTGCGGGCCTTCGCCGCGCCGATGCACAGCAGATAGACCTCGCGCGGTGATTGAGCGGCTGCGGCCGCAATCAACGGCAGGTCATCCACGGGCCGTCCAGCTGCCCAGGCCTGCGCCCTTGCGACCCAACGCTGCTGTGCCGGCACGGGAAGGCCGGCCTTCAGGCGGGCCTGGCTGCGCTTGATGCGGACGTAGGCGAAGTCGGCGGTCAGGTCACCGTGCAGCGGGACGTCATCGCTGTCTTCGATGACCAGTGCGATATCGTGCCGGCGTGCCGCGGTGATCAGCGCGGCATCCACTGCAGCGGGGTTGCGCACTTCCAGGGCGTGCTGCAGCTTCACACCCTGCAACGAGGCGGGCAGCGTGGCAACGAACGCCGCAAGCGCATCGGCGTCAGCGGAATGATCCGGGGCGAACTGCCACAGCACCGGACCGAGCCGGTCACCCAGGGCGAGTGCGGCCTGCAGGAAGGGCTGCGCGGCATCGGCCACGCCGGACAGGTCCCGCCGCTGCACCAGGTAACGCGGTGCCTTCATTGAAAAACGGAAGCCCTCCGGCGTCTGCGCCGCCCATTGCGCGCATTGGGCAGGGCTGGGCGTGCGGTAGAACGTGCCGTTGATTTCGATGCAGCGCAGGGCCTGGCTGGCGAAGGCCAGCTCTTCGCGCTGCACCAGGCCTTCGGGATAGAACATGCCACCGCGCCATTCCGGGAACACCCAGCCGCCGATTCCACAGCGTATCGGTGCGGCGCTCACTGCGATGCATCCGTGTGCCAGGGGTCATAGCTGCCAAACCACCACAGGTAGCCTTCCGGATCGGCACAGGCATAGCCACGCCCGCCGTAGGGTTGGTCCGCCAGATCCATGACGATCCGCGCGCCTGCGTCGACCGCTCGGGTGAAGTGCGCATCGACGTCGCTGACGATCACGCAGGCACTCTGGGTCTGACGGCCGCCGAGGTCGGCTGGATGCACGGCGTGACGCGACCACTCCCCCTCATTGCCGGCCGAGGCCAGCATGAGCATGCCCCCGCCGTAGACCAGCTGCGCGTGGTGCACCGTATCGCCGTCGGCGAAGACGGCCTGTGCCTGGAAACCGAACGCGCGCTGCAGCCAGGCGATGGCTGCCTGTGCATCGCGGTAGCGCAGGCAGGGAATGATGGTCGAACCGGCAGTGGCCTGTGCATGGTCTGGCATGGCACCCTCCTTTGGCACAGGAAGGCTGCGCTGTGCGCCGTTACCATCCTGAGAAATCCCGGCGGCCCTGCACGGTGCCGCCACTCCCGTCTGGAGACTGTGCGTGATGATGCGTTTGATTGGAGGCGTGATGCTGATGGCCTGTGCGACGTTGGCGGGTGCGGCAAGTCCGCCGCCCCTGCAGGACCTGGATGCCACCGTGGAGCGCGTACGCGAGCGCTTCGACGTGCCGGGCATCGCCGTGGCCGTGGTGAAGGACGGGAAGATCGTTCTGGAGCGTGGCTGGGGCGTGCGCGAGCAGGGCCGCCCTGGGCCGGTGCAGGCCGACACGCTGTTCGCCATCGCGTCCAACACCAAGGCGTTCACCGCGCTCTCGCTGAACCTGCTGGCCGAAGAGGGCAAGCTGAAGATGGACGACAAGGTGATCGAGCACCTGCCGGCCTTCCGTATGTCCGATCCCTTCGTGACGAGCCAGATGACCGTGCGCGATCTGTTGTCGCACCGCAGCGGCCTGAGCCTGGGCGCGGGGGACCTGCTGTTCTGGCCGACCACCACGTACCGCAATGCCGACGTCGTGGAACGCTTGGGCAAGGTGCCGTTGAAGGGAGGCTTCCGTGAGCGCTACGCCTACGACAACATTCTGTACGCCGTGGCGCAGCAGGTGATTGAAAAAGTATCCGGCCAGTCTTACCAGGCCTTCCTGCAGCAGCGCATTTTCGACAAGGTCGGCATGGCCGGCACGCGGTACAACGCGGACCACCTGCGCGCGGGTGACCAGGCTGCCGTGGGCCACGCAAAGTTCGACTTCACCGATCTGCGCACGGTCGCGCCGTTGACGTGGCAGAACAATGCCGGCGCAGGCGGTATCTATTCCAGCGTGCACGACATGGCGCGCTGGATGCAGGTGCAGTTGGCGCACGGCACGCTGTCCGATGGCACCGCGCTGTTCAGCGCGAAAAGCCAGCAGCAGATGTGGCAGATGATCACCCCGCAGGTCGTCGCCGAACCGGCGGTGCCGGAGCTGCTGCCGGCGCGGCCGAACTTCGCCGGCTATGGCGAGGGCTGGAGTCTGAGCGATTACCAGGGAAAGAAACTGGTCTGGCATACCGGGGGATGGCCCGGCATGGTCTCGCGGGTGACCTTGGTGCCCGAAGAGAATCTGGGCGTGGTCGTACTGACCAATCAGGAAGTGGGTGCGGCCTTCAACGCGATTACCCTGAGCGTGCTGGATGCGTACTTGGGACGCAGCAGGCATGACTGGGTGGATGCCTACGGCAAGGCCGTGGACAAGGGACGCGGCAAGGCGGACGAGGCGTGGGCGAAGCACCAGGCCGCGCGTGATCGGACCAGCCGGCCATCCCTGCCGCTGGACGCCTACGCCGCTACGTACCGGGACAGCTGGTATGGCGACATGCACATCTCACGCAACGGCAAGGTGCTGCGCCTGCAGTTCGACAAGACGCCGCAGCTGGTCGGCACGTTGGAACATTGGCAGCACGACACGTTCATCGTGCGCTGGGATGATCGTTCGCTCAATGCCGACGCGTTCGTGAACTTCAGCCTGGATCCGGATGGAAAGGTGCGCGATGTGCGCATGCAGGCGATATCCGAGCTGACCGACTTCAGCTTCGACTTCCAGGATCTGCTGTTCGTGCCGCAAGGGTGATGCGCACCCGGGGGTGACGCGTGCGGCGGCCGTCACTACCGGGCACGCGCTTGGTGGGATAATCAGCGGGTTCCCGTGCTGTGAGCGACTGTGATGTTCCGCTGGTTTGAATCCCTGATCCCGGTGTTTCCGCCGGTGGACAAGCGCACGCCGCCGCGCAGCGTGGTGAAGTTCTATCTGTTCTATCTGCGTCCGGTATGGCCGGTGCTGTTGGCCACGCTGATCGCCGGTCTGCTGCTGGCGCTGGTGGAAGTGGCGATGTTCGACTTCCTCGGTCGCATCGTCGACATGGTGGCCGAGCAGCCCGGCGCGGGATTCTTCCAGCGCCATGCGCAGGATCTGATCTGGATGGTGGTGGTGTGTGTCATCGCCCGTCCGGTGCTGGTGGGCCTGCACAACCTGCTCGTCAACCAGGCGATCGTGCCGGGCCTGAGCAACCGCTCCCGTTGGCTGATGCACAACTACGTCGTGCGGCAGAGCCTGACGTTCTTCCAGAATGATTTCGCCGGCAGCATGGCCAACCGGGTGATGCAGACGGGCACCTCGCTGCGCGAATCGGCGGTGCAGATGGTCGACTCGCTCTGGTACATCGTGGTCTACACCGGCACCGCGCTGTTCCTGTTCGCGCAGGCCGACTGGCGGCTGATGATTCCGCTGCTGCTGTGGATGCTGGCCTACGCGGTGATCATGGTGTACTTCGTGCCGCGTGCGAAGGAGCGCGCATGGATCGCATCGGAAGCGCGATCCAAGGCAATGGGTCGCATCGTGGATGGCTATACCAATATTCCGACGCTGAAGCTGTTCGCCCACGGGGGGCGCGAGCAGGCGTACGTGGCAGAGGCAATTGAAGAACTGGCGGTCAAGCACCGTCGGCAGACGCGCATCACCAGTGGCATGGACCTGACCATCGCCATCGTCAACGGCTTCCTGATTGCCGGCACCTGCGGACTGGCGTTGTGGCTGTGGAACGACGGGCTGATTACCGTCGGTGCGATCACCCTGGCCACCGGTCTGGTGATCCGCATCCACAACATGTCCGGCTGGATCATGTGGACCATCAACGGCATCTTCGAAGACATCGGCACAGTGCAGGACGGCATCACCACGATCTCCCAACCGCTGACCGTGCAGGACCGCGATGATGCGCCCGCGCTCACCGTGAGTGCGGGCGGCGTGCATTTCCAGAACATCCACTTCCACTATGGCAAGCGTGGGGGCGTGATCGACGGCTTGGACCTGCAGGTGAAGCCGGGCGAGAAGATTGGTCTGGTCGGGCCATCGGGTGCGGGCAAGTCCACACTGGTCAACGTGCTGCTGCGGCTGTATGACCTGGAAAGCGGGCGCATCGTCATCGACGGCCAGGACATCGCCTCGGTGACACAGGAAAGCCTGCGTGGTCAGATCGGCGTGGTCACCCAGGATACGTCGCTGCTGCATCGTTCGATCCGCGACAATCTGCTGTATGGCCGGCCCGAGGCGACCGACGACGCGGTGCGCGCGGCGGTGGCGAAGGCGCGTGCCGATGGCTTCATCGAGTCGTTGGTGGATGCGCAGGGGCGCAAGGGGTATGACGCGCTGGTGGGCGAGCGCGGCGTCAAACTGTCCGGTGGCCAGCGCCAGCGCATCGCCATTGCCCGCGTGTTGCTGAAGGACGCGCCCATCCTGGTACTGGACGAAGCAACGTCGGCATTGGATTCGGAAGTGGAAGCCGCGATCCAGGACAACCTGGACGAGCTGATGGCGGGCAAGACGGTGATCGCGATCGCACACCGTCTGTCGACCATCGCCCGGATGGACAGGCTGGTGGTGATGGACCAGGGCCGGATCGTTGAAACGGGCACGCACGCAGAACTGGTGGAGGCCGGTGGCCTGTATGCGCGGTTGTGGGCACGGCAGACCGGCGGCTTTGTTGCCGCAGATCAGTGACCAACGCGGGACGCGGTGACTAAAGTGGCTCTAGCTTCGGTCGATAGGAAGTTGTGTAGGAATTAAATCGCCGCCGGATGGCGGATTAGAATCAAGGATGAGATCGCTGATGGCCGCACCTTATACCCGGAGTACCAGTACTTTCCTTTTGGCACTGTTGAAGCGCTCGACGGTGCGGGGGCTCTCTGAATCGACGCTGCGGGAAGAACTACTGCGCTATGCAGGTAAGTCTGAGCTGACTCTCGACGATGTGAAATACCTGCCGACCATTCCCCGTATGGCCGACCGGAACCTTTGGTTCGCGAGTCATCTGCGCAGACAGCTGACAGTTTTGACATCACTAAAGCTTGTGGTGGAGCGCGATGGGCACTGGTCGTTGCCGTCATCGGAGGCCACGTTCGCCGACGCCCGAGAAGGGCAACACAGGCAAGTCACCGTTTCCAATGACGGACCGGAGGAAGACGGTGAGCGCGGCTTCGGTCAAGTGCTCGCGCATCCCTTGTTGTTCTGCTTGTCCGAAGCAGATTACTCCGAGCGGATAAACAGTGCGCTGGAGGCATTGCAGTGAAGAATGTCTTGAGTGTCTTCGACTGTTTTGGCCTGCTGGCAAGCAAGGTGGCGCCGAACGTTTTCGATCTATCAAGCGGACAATACCATGTCAGCTTGAGAGACCAGATCGTCCGTGGGCGTCTACTGGTGCGAGATCTCTGCGCGGTTAACTCGAGCTTTGATTCGTTACTTGTCGTGGGAGCGGGAGCCGGTGGGCTTGCGGTAGCTGTGGAGGCGGCCAAGCGCGGCAAGCGCGTTGTAGTGCTGGAAGCCAGCGGAACTCCTATGTGGAGACAGATGTCAGCAAGCAGACGCTACGTTGGCCCGTTCATGTATGAATGGCCATGGCAGTTCAGTCGAAATCAAGAGTATCCGCCAAAAGATCTAACTATATGGGACCACTTCGAGACCTGCCCTACGCTGTCAGCGGTGAAACCTTCCACTGCCAAGGAATTCGCAGGCCAGATATTGGGGTGGTTCGATGCTCAATCCCTGGCCTGCCCAGAACTGCATACGGCTGTCGATGTGGTAGGTGCGTTGCAGAAGCGTGTCCAAGAGTACCTCAGGACGGGTTTCCGGACAGATCAATCTCTCGATCTGAGTGATATGAGCTGGCGCGGGGAATTTACAGGTCCGCTCAACATAAAGCCAGAGTACATCGTGCTGGCAGCCGGGATGGGCGTTGAGAACTGCACGCTTCCTCATCACGATGGGGTGGAGGCAAAGAAAGAGGAAGATCCCTTCAAGGGGACGATGTTCTGGGAAGATGACGCGTTACAGGAACATGCGAAGAATGGTGGCGACATCGTGGTCATTGGCGGTGGTGATGGTGCATTGCAAGACGTACTTCGGGCGCTGACCAACCACGACCACCCCATGCAGACGCTCGAACAGTTGGAAAAGTGCAAAGACACCGCGGAACAGCTGGAGAGGGTTCGAGAGCAGTTGCAGACCATTGATTCCCAGGCGCGGCTAATGGCAGGCTGGAGTTGGGATCCATCCGAGTGGAGGGTGGCTGATCGGCTTTGTCGCGAGGTTACCGCAGGCCTTGCAGTCCAGGCATGCGTCCGGACATCGGTGATTGAGTGTCTGCGGGAACTGGACGCGGGCCGGGGACAGAAGGTCACGCTTCTTATCAAGGAAACGTACTTTGACAAGGCATATATGTTGAATCGCTTTCTGGTTCACCTGATACATCAGGTGCTGGAACATGCGAAGCACGGAGGGGAAGCTGATAAGCGCATCGGTTTTGATCTGCGCACCGAGATGAACGTGCAAGGTGTCCAGAAAGTAGGGGCCGAGAAATACAAGGTGCATTGCCTCAAGGCGGAAGAAATCGTGACCACCTCTTTTGACGCCGACTATATTGCAGTGCGCTTCGGTATTGACAGGAAGTCCATTCCTGGCCTGCAGATGGTGCATCTCAGGGGTGACGATCAGCGTCAGCGTACGACGTTGAGCAGATTGCCTCTGCCGTTTGTCGTCTAGACGACAAACGGCCCGGGAGTTCCCGGGCCGTTGCCGTTCCGACGAGGAGCGGTGTGCCGCAGTTACTCGATCGGCTGGTCCAGCATCAGTTGGCGCGCGAAGCGCACCGGCGGCGCGCCGTAGGACAGCATCTTGTCGTGGTACGCCTTCAGGTTGAACTGGTCGCCCAGTTTTTCCTGCGCGGCCTTGCGGGTGTCGAAGTGCTCCTGCGCGCCGACGAAGTAGGTCGGCAGCTGCGCCGACGTCAACTGTGCGCGCACCCACTTGCCTGATGCTTCGCTGTCCTGCTGGAAGGCATCGTGGGTCATCAGGTGCATCGCCTGTTCGCGCGTCCAGTTGTCCACGTGCACGCCCTGGTCCAGGATCGCGTTGGAAATGGTGCGCAGGTAGAACTTCAGCTGCACCAGGTGGAACAGCGGGTCGTTATCCAGGTAGCCCTGTTCCTGCATCATGCGTTCGGTGTAGACCGCCCAGCCTTCGGCAAACAGGCCCGAACGCAGCACCGAGCGCAGGGTCGATGGGAACTTGGCCGAATGCCAGCCTTCGAGGTAGTGGCCCGGGGTGCCTTCGTGGATGCTCAGCAGGTGGATCATGCGTGAGTTGTATTCACGCAGGAAAGAGTCGACCTGCTTCTGGTCCCAGTCGTCGGGGATCGGCGACACGGCGTAGAACGTCTTCAGGTTCTTGTCCAGCGGACCCGGTGAATCGCAGTAGGCCACCGCCACGCCGCGCTGGAACTCCGGCATCAGGATGATGTCCACCGGCGCGTCGGGCAGGGTCATCAGGTCATGCTCGCGGACGAACGCGGTGGACTGGTCCAGCGCCGCCTTGGCATCGTCCACCACCTTGTCGCGCGCCGGCTTGTCCGCATAGGCAAGTTCCAGCGCGGCTTCGATGGCTTTCTGCTGCTGCTCGTCGCTCGGGTTGGCCGGCATCTGCGGCGCGCCGGGCTTGTCCTTCAGCACGGTCTGGGCGATGCCATACATGTCCTGGCGCACGCGCTTGAGCTCGGCACGCGCACGCTCGCCGATCTCCTGCCGCGACAGCGACGAGTTCAGCGCAAACTTCAGCTTCTGGTCGTACAGCTCAGCACCCACGCGGAACTCACCCTTGGCGTTGGGCACCAATGTCTTGTCCAGCCACTGCTGCTGCTCGTCCACGGCCTTCTTCAACCCATCGATGGCCGCCTGCAGGCGCTGCTGGTCGGCTTGCGGCAGTTCGCCGATGTGCGGGGTGATGAAGGTATCGACGATGCTGAGGATGCCGCGGTTCTGCTTGGCCACCGTTTCAGCGTGGATCTTCGGCACGCGGGCCGGATCGAGGTTCTCGCGGGCCTGGGCGAAGATCGCCGGGATCTTCTCCATGCGCGCGGTGGCCGACTTCAGGCGCTCAGGCAGCGGGGCGAACTCACGTGCCATCAGGCCGTAGATCGCGCTGCCGGCCAGACCGTTGTACATCTGCGGGTCCCACTTGGACGACTGCAGAACTTCCGCATTCCAGATATCGGACTGCAGCTGGTTGCGCAGGATTGCCGCATCCACCTGGTTCTCGCGGCCCAGCTTGGCCACGTCCATCGTGTCCAACTCGGCGAGCAGGCCTTTGTAGGCGGCGAGCGTCTTCTGCTGGCCCGCGGCGCTGAGGTCATCGATCTCGCTGTCGAACCGGTGGTCACCGATCTGCGTGGCACCGACCGGTGACTGCTGCATCCAGCTGTCCAATGCACGCTTGGACAGGTCGGCGAAGGCCGCATCGGCGGTGGCCGCCCCTGCCTGGGCCGGGGCGGCGGCGGGCGTGCTGGCGGAGGGAGCGTCGTTCTGCTGGCAGCCACCAAGGGCGGCGATCAGGGCGAGGGCAAGAAGATGCGGGCGCATCGGCAATCCTGTATTCGGGTCAATGCCCAAGCATAGGCTGGCCCCGGTGCGCTGTCTGCGTGCCAAAGGATTACCATCGTCGCATTCCCGTGCGGAGGTGTGTCATGCAGTACGAAGGAAGTTGCCATTGCGGCCGGATTGCGTTCACCGTGCAGGCTGAAGAGCCGATCACCGATGTCATCGACTGCAACTGCTCGCTGTGCCGTCGGCGCGGCGGCCTGCTGTGGTTCGCCGCCCGTGACGCGCTGGTGCTGTCCAGCGATCCGGCGCAGCTGGCGACCTACCAGTTCAACAAGCACCACCTGCATCATCACCATTGCGCCCACTGCGGCATCGCGCCGTTCAGTGAGGGGGTCGATCCACGCAGCGGTCAGGCCATGGCGGCGGTGAACGTACGTTGCCTGCCGGGTCTTGCGCTGGATGGCCTGTCAGTTACCACCTTCAATGGAGCCGATGCGTGAGCCTTCCTGTAACGCGACGTGGCTTGGGTATCGTTGGGGCATTTGTCGCGCTGATGCTCGCCGGCTGTGGCAAGCCGGGGATGGCCGATGCCGGCGGCGCTGGCGCGGGCGCCGTGGCCTCTCCCGAAGGCGCATCACTGGCCTACGAGCACGATCTGGACATCCGCCTGGACGCGACGCAGATTGGTCCGCGCGTGAAGCAGATCGCCGACGCGTGCCAATCCGCGCGCTTCGGCGACTGTGCTGTGCTGCAGGTGGGGCAGCAGGGGGGTGACTATCCGACCGGCTCCATCCGCGTCCGCATCGCGCCGAAGGGCGTGGAGCCGATCATCGGCCTGGCGGGGCAGGGCGGGGAGGTGTCCTCACGCAATACGCATGCAGAAGATCTTGCCCAGCAGGTCGCCGATACCGCGCTGGCCAAGGCGCGTCTGCAGAAGGAGCATGAGCGGCTGCTCGCTTACCAGGACAGCAAGAACATCAAGTTGGCGGATTTGCTGGTGATCACGCAGCGTCTGTCGGAGATCGAGGCGGGTGTCGAACAGGCGAACAAGGATGCGGCGCAGCAGCGCAGGCGCATCGATACGCAGCTGGTGACGATGCAGTTCAACACCCCGTCGGGGCAACGCAGCCGCAGCGAAATCGGCCAGGCGTTGCGTGAATCGGGCACCATCCTCACCAACAGCGTGGCCTTCCTTATCCGTGCCGTGGCTGCGCTGCTGCCGGTCGCGGTGGTGCTGGGCCTCGTGGGGTGGATCGGCGTGCGTCTGTGGCGTTGGCGCCGACGCCGGAAGGCCTGACCGCCGGAAGTCCGGAGGGAGCGCCAAGCCGAGCTTGGCGCTCCTTGCCCAGGATCAGCCTTCGTCGGTTTCGTACTCGACGAACACATCGAGCTCCAACGCGAGCTCCTGCACGGCATCGCGCACTTTCTGCGCGGTGGCCTCATTGCCTACCTCGACCTCCAGTTCGTGGCTGCCGGGGCCCATGTCGTCGGACAGGCCGGCCGAGCTGGAATCATCGTCGTCCATCTTCGGCATCAGGTCGTCGGTTTCTTCGACATGCTCGATGCCTTCGATACCGAGCAGCAGATCGCTGATGGCACGTGCATCGTCTTCGCTACCGGTGATTCGCAGTCGCAACATGGCCATGGGGCGTTTCCTCATTGATTGCAGGCACCCAGCCTAGCCAGCAGATGGAAAAAAGCGGGTGAGGGTGGCGCATGCAGGACGGTAGCGCCGGAGGCGGTGGAGCCGAAGGGTAGAGCCGACTTCAGTCGGCTGCAGNCCGACTGAAGTCGGCTCTACCGTCGGCGCAGAGCGCCATGCAGCCGCCTGAAGTCAGCTCTACCCGTGACCCCGTCCAGCCCCGCCGGTGGGGTTACCGCACCGGCACCGGGATGTTGCAGAGGTCGATATGCCCGGCTGGACGCTTGTAGAAATCGTCCACGCGGTTGCGGCGCGCTTCCACCGTCGCCGCAAACGTCTTCGACTCGGTACGCAGGACCTGGATCGGCGTGCGCTCTGCTTCGGGCACCTCGCTGACGCGGCGTATCGAGATGATCGGGGTACGCTGCGCCGCATCCGCGTAGAAGCCCATCGGCGCCGGGCCGCGAGGCAGTGCGCTCAGCAGTTCCATGCCCTTCAGCACGCGCCCCACGACGGTGATGTTGCGATCCAGTTGGCGTGGCGACTGGCCGGTGACGACGTACAGCTCCGCACCGATGCTGCTGTCTTCGTCGTTGTTGCGGCCTGCACCCAGTGCGCCGTAGCAATGCGCAAGCCATGCCTTCCCCGCCTTGGGGTCCGCGCCAGTCGCGAAGCCATCGACGAACCCCGTACGTGCCGCCCAGCCATCGCGGTCAGGCAGCGCGCTGAAGGCCAGCCCGGCACTGGGGCGCTCGAACTCGGCGGGCAGCTTGCGTGCGGCCGATCCGAGCGGCTTTGCTTTCCCCGCATCGTCCGCATCTGCATCGCCGAACTGCACCACGAAGTTGTCCTGCGCGCGGTAGATCCTGGTGCCGTTCCAGAACGCCTCATGGGCGAGGGTCTGGATATTGGCGACGTGGCGCGGCGCGAACTGCGGCGCCAGTTCAAGGATTACCCGTCCCGTCGGCAGATCCATGTACAGCAGGTTGGCCGGGTCCGGCGTGCGCCAGTCACTCGCCGGGGCCGCGTCGAGGATCTGCTGCGGGCTGCGGTACGGCGTGGCGGCAGTGGCCAGGGAGGCGAGCGCACAGGCTGCAAGCGCAAGGCCAAGAGCCAACTGAACAGGGCGACGATCCATGACGAGCCTTTTGACGAGGAGCCTTCGATTCTGCCATCAGACCCGCGCAGCGGACAGCCGCCGGGTAACGCCATCGGTAAACGCCGTGGGGGTAATCGCCGTCGGGCAAACGCCATGGGCTGAACGCTGTCGGGCAAACGCCATGGGGTAAACGCTGTCGGGCAAACGCCGTGGGGTAAACGCCATGCGGTAGAGCCGACTTCAGTCGGCTGCTCCAACCGCCAGCCGGCTGAAGCCGGCTCTACCCCCCGGGGCGCCGCAGGCCATCGACAGCGCGACGCCGACAGCGAACGCAAAAGGACACCGTGACCAATGACACCTTTCACTACTCCGACCTTAACACTACTGTTCACTTCAACGTAGTGGGGCAGCCGCCATGGTCGACGAAGAGATCCAGCTGAAGAAGTTCCAGAAGGAGCTCAGTGCGGGGACCGTATCGCTGGCGCTGATGGCCGTGTTGGCCAAGGCACCGGAGCCGTTGTACGGCTACCTGATCGCCAAGGAACTGGAGCAGGTGGGCGAGGGCGTGCTGAGTGGCAAGCAGAGCGCCCTGTACCCGGTGCTGCGCAACCTGGAAGGGGCCGGCCTGCTGCAAAGCCACGTAGAGCCATCCACCAGCGGCCCACCGCGGCGCTACTACCGCATCACCGAGCAGGGACGCGCCGTGCTGGAGCAATGGATCCAGGCATGGCGTGCCACCCGCGATTCCGTCGATTCCGTACTGGAGGGCGTACTGCAATGAACACCGAACACACCCTGGGCAGGACCCTGCCAGCGACCATTCCCGACTACCTGGTGCAGTTGCGCGCAGCACTGCGTGGCGCCGACCCGGCGATGGTGCAGGACGCGTTGTATGACGCCGAGGAATACCTGCGTTCGGAGCTGGCTGCACAGCCGGGCCGCAGCGAAGCGGAGGTGATCGCCGACGTCGCCGGCAGCTACGGTGCGCCGGAAGAAGTGGCCGATATCTACCGTGAAACGGAGATCACCGTCAGCCGTGCGCTGCGTACGCCCAGTACGCCGCTCGGTACCCGGGTGGTGGCTGCGCAGGTCGCGCCTTCAGTTACGCCGGCAGCCAGCATCACCCCGCCGAATGGCCGGGACGGTGACCCGTCGCCACCGCCGTCGCGTTCGCTCGCTGCGCGCTTCTTCGGCGTCGTGGTGGATCCGCACACCTACGGCGCGCTGCTCTACATGCTGCTCTCGCTGGCCACGGGCACGTTCTTCTTTACGTGGGTGGTCACCGGGCTGTCGTTGTCGGTGGGGCTGCTGATCCTGATCATCGGCATTCCGGTCGCCGTGCTGTTCTTCGGCTCGGTTCGCGGCCTGGCGTTGCTGGAAGGACGGTTGGTGGAGGCGCTGCTGGGCGAGCGCATGCCGCGGCGCCCGCGTTACAGCGACCGCAGCCGCAGCTGGCTGCAGCGGATCGGTGACATGTTCACCGACGGGCGCACGTGGCTGACCTTGCTGTACTTCGTGTTGATGCTGCCGCTGGGCATCGTGTATTTCACCGTGGCCACCACGCTGCTGGCGGTGTCGCTGGCCTTCATCTGGTCACCGGTAGCGGCCTTGGTGCCGGGCGATTATTCCGGCTTGACGATCCAAGGCCTGCCCCTGTTGGAGGGCGCATGGGCCACGCCGGTCCTCGCGGTGGTCGGTGTGCTGTTGCTGTTTGCCACGCTGCATCTGGCACGCGGCGTGGGGCGTCTGCACGGCACGCTGGCAAAGCATCTGCTGGTGCGGCTATAACGCCGAGCGTGGCTCGGCGGCTGTCCGGTCCGGCACCTTGGCGCCTGACACCGGCCGCGCTGCGCGCTCGCCGAGTGTGGCTCGGCGCTACCAGTGCTATCCCGCGTTTGCCGTTTGCGATCCAGTCCACCGCGCGGCAGGGGAGCGCCGAGCCACGCTCGGCGGCTTTCCGGTCCCGGACCTTGGCGCCTGATACCGGCCGCGCTGCGCGCTCGCCGAGCGTGGCTCGGCGCTACCAGTGCGATTTCGTGTGTGCCGTTTGCGATCCACGGCCGTCGCACGGCAGGGTAGCGCCGAGCCGTGCTCGGCGGCTGTCCGGTCCGGGACTTTGGCCTGACACCGGCCGCGCTGCGCGCTCGCCGAGCGTGGCTCGGCGCTACGGGATGATGCTCAGCCGGCTTTCCGCCGCAGCGGGGTGACGTTGCTCTTCTTCTTCGGCTTCGACGCTGCCGGTGCTTCGGCATTGGCGGCGAAGAAATCACGCACCTTCGGGTACACCACTTCACGCCAGCGGCGGCCGCTGAAGATGCCGTAATGACCTGCGCCTTCGACGATGAAGTGTTCGCGGCGGCTGGCATCAATGCCCGTGCACAGCGATTGCGCCGCTTCGGTCTGCCCCAGTCCCGCGATATCGTCCAGCTCGCCTTCGATGCTCAACAGGGCGGTATCGCGGATCGCCGACGGGTCCACCTTTTCGCCCTTGATGAACCACTCCCCGCGCGGCAGCAGGAAGTCCTGGAAGACCACGCTGATGGTGTCCAGGTAATACTTCGCCGGCATGTCCAGCACGGCGTTGTACTCGTCGTAGAAACGACGGTGCGCGTCGGCATCTTCCAGATCGCCCTTCACCAGATCGGTGTAGAAATCCCAGTGCGAACTGAAGTGCCGGTTCGGGTTCATGGACAGGAAGCCGGCGTGCTGCAGGAAGCCCGGATACACGCGGCGACCCGCACCGGGATAACCCGGCGGCACCGTGTGGATGACGTTGTTCTCAAACCAGGACAACGGATTCTGGGTGGCCAGGTTGTTCACGGCGGTGGGGCTGCAGCGCGCATCGATGGGTCCCCCCATCATCACCAGCGACTTCGGCGTGGGTTCGCCGCGGCTGGCCATCAGCGAAACCGCCGCCAGCACGGGCACGGTGGGCTGGCAGACGCTGACCACATGCAGGCGCTCCACGCCAAGGTGGCGGATGAACTCCTGGATATAGTCGACGTAATCTTCAAGGCCGAACTCGCCTTCGCTGCCAGGCACCATGCGCGCGTCGACCCAGTCGGTGACATACACCCGGTGATCGCGCAGCAGCGTGCGCACCGTATCGCGCAGCAGCGTCGCGTGGTGGCCGGACAACGGTGCAACGACCAGCACGAACGGCTGGTTCAACATCGTGTGCAACTGGTCAGCTTCGTTGCTGTGACGCTTGAACCGCAGCAGCTTGCAGAACGGCTTGCTGACTTCTTCGTGGACCACGATCGGCACGCGTTCGCCATCCACGTCGATTTCGTTGATGCCCCACTCCGGCTTTTCGTAATCCTTGCCCACGCGATGAAACAGCTCGTTCATCGCGGCCAGCCGGTCGGCCCCGGGCATCTGCGACCACCAGTGGCCGGGATTGTTGAAGAAGTGGGCATTCGCCTGCGCCTGATGTACCCAAGGGGCGAGCAGGTTGCGGGTCAATTCGTGCAGTTGGTAGAGCATACTGACTCAATATGTATGGTCATATGTTGCCGCGCAGCATAACCGATCAGGCCGGCCGGTATATTAATTGGGCGCGGCAAGGCGGGGCGCTTGCCCTCATGCCTTTTCCAGCGCGGATGCATCCGTTGCCAACGGCGGTCCGAGCCAGCAATGCGAGCCAACGGGCACCAGGCCCTGTTTGACCAGCTCGCGCCGGTACCAACGGGCCGGACGTGCGTGGAAACCCTCATGATCGCCCTCGAATTCGTCTTCCGCGGCAAAGGTTTCGAGGAAGGCCACGCCACCAGTGAGCTCACCCAGTCCTGCCATGCCTGCGCGCAGTTCGCGGTCCGGCACGTAATGCATCACGTCCGAGCAGATGAGCAGGTCGACCGGTGCACACGGCCGCAGCCACGCGAAGTCACCGAAGGCCGCAGGACGCAGGTTGCGCGTGCGGCCATAGCGCTGCACGGCGTAATCGCTGCTGTCGAAACCGAGGTAGTGCAGCTTTGGGCGCAGTTTCATCAGTGGCGCGCGCCACGCGCCTTCGCCACATCCGATATCCAGCACGGTGCGGATCGGCCGCTCCAGGTAGTACTCGGCGGTGGCGACGGCCAAGGCCACCTTGCGCGCCAAGCGGGCGCTACCGCCGATGTCGGCGCGGCTGTACCAATGCTGGAAATAGGCGGCGTCGTAGGTCTTGTCCATGTACGTGGGTCTGCGCATCGGTGAAAATGGCGTTCATCCTACGCCAGCCACCGGAGCAAGCGCATGCAGTCGTACTTCTGGGTCAAGACTTTCCATCTCGTGTTCGTGGTGGCCTGGATGGCGACGGTGTTCTACCTGCCGCGCATCCTGGTGAACATTGCCGAGACCGCCGGGCAGGTTGCGGTGAGCGAGCGCCTGCAGCTGATGGGGCGGCGCCTTTATCGCTTCGGGCACGCGATGTTCGGTCTGGCGTTCGTGCTGGGGCTGGTCCTGTGGATGGGATACCGAATGATTCCGGATTTCCCCACGATGGTGGCGCCGGGCGGTGCCGGTTGGTTGCATGCGAAGTTGGGTCTGGTGGTGCTGCTGCTGGCCTATTTCATCTGGACCGGGCGCCTGCTCAAGGGCGTGGCCAAGGGCCGCGCGCTGCCCTCGCCGGTCGCATTGCGCTGGATCAACGAAATCCCCTTGTTGGCCTTCATCCCGATCGTCTGGCTGGTGGTGGCCAAGCCGTTCTGACGAGTTGCTGCCGCCGGGTCTCGCGCGGTAGCGCCGAGCCACGCTCGGCGAGCGCGCAGCGCGGCCTGCGTCAGGGGTAGGGGATGCCGGATCGAAGTGCCGCCGAGCACGGCTCGGCGCTACCCGTGCAAGTGCAGCGCGCTGCCGGCCGGACCGCAACGGTAGCGCCGAGCCACGCTCGGCGAGCGCGCAGCGCGGCCTGCGTCAGATGTGTGGGTGCCGGAACGAAGTGCCGCCGAGCACGGCTCGGCGCTACCAGTGCAAGTGCGGCGCGGTGCGTGCCGGACCGCCACGCTCGGCGAGCGCACAGCGCGGCCTGCGTCAGGGGTGGGGATGCCGGATCGAAAAGCCGCCGAGCACGGCTCGGCGCTACCCGAGCAAGTGCAGCGCGCTGCGGGCCGGACCGCGACGGTAGCGCCGAGCCACGCTCGGCGAGCGCACAGCGCGGCCTGCGTCAGGTGTGTGGGGGCCGGAACGAAGTGCCGCCGAGCACGGCTCGGCGCTACCAGTGCAAGTGCGGCGCGGTGCGTGCCGGACCGCCACGCTCGGCGAGCGCGCAGCGCGGCCTGCGTCAGGGGTGGGGGTGCCGGATGGAAAAGCCGCCGCAGCGCGGCCGCGGTTTACGCGGCTTCGTACGTACCGTAGCTGCGCAGACGCGTGTAGCGTCGGGCCAGCAGTTCGTCGGTCGGCAGGGCCTGCAGGGCGTCCAGCTCGTTCAGCAGCACGGCCTTCAGGCGCTTGGCCATCTGGTTGGGGTTGCGATGGGCGCCGCCGGTGGGCTCACGCACCACTTTGTCGATCAACCCCAGGCCCTTCAACCGCGGCGCGGTCATGCCCAGCTGCTCGGCGGCTTCCTTGGCCTTGCCCGCGTCCTTCCACAGGATCGAGGCGCAGCCTTCCGGCGTGATGGTCGAGTACACGCTGTATTCCAGCATGATCGTCCGATCACCCACGCCCAGCGCCAGCGCGCCGCCGGACCCGCCTTCGCCGATCACCGTGCAGATCACCGGCACTTTCAGCTCGGCCATCTCCAGCAGGTTGCGGGCGATCGCTTCGGACTGGCCACGGGATTCGGCATCGATGCCCGGCCATGCGCCGGCGGTGTCGATCAGGGTCAGCACCGGCAGGCCGAAACGCTCTGCCATCTTCATCAGGCGCAATGCCTTGCGGTAGCCCTCCGGCTTGGGCATGCCGAAATTGCGCTTGATCTTTTCCTTGGTGTCACGGCCCTTCTGGTGACCGATCAGCATCACCGAACGGCCGCCGATGCGGGCCAGGCCGCCCATGATCGCCTTGTCATCGGCGAACGCGCGGTCACCGGCCAGTTCCTGGAACTCGTCGCAGAACAGGCGGATGTAGTCCGCGGTATACGGACGCGACGGGTGCCGGGCGAGCTGCAGGATCTGCCAGGTGGTCAGGTTGCGGAAGATCTGCGCGGTGCGCACGCGCAGCTTGTCGCGCAAGGTATTCACTTCGGCTTCGACGTTGACCGCCGGACCGGCACTGGCGCTGCGCAGTTCCTGGATCTTGGCTTCCAGGTCGGCGATGGGTTGCTCGAAGTCGAGGTAGTTCGGATTCATCGGAAGCCGTCGTGTGAAGTGAAGAGGGGGAGTTTAGCCGAATGCGTGCAGATGCCCCGTACGCCGTCGTCTGGTCAGCTCGCCCAGGGCGGGCTGTAGCGCACCTTCAGGGTGCGGATTGCCGGGTCGGCGCGCAGGGCGTCGATCAGCTTGGAATCGATGCGCACCGCGCTTTCGCCGCCCACGTCCAGCATGCCTGCGAGAGAGCCTTCCTCGTCCTTCAACAGCAGGTCCAGGCGCAGGGGCGTACGGCCGGGGCGATGCCGGTCCAGCAGCGCGTTCAGGCGCTGCCACACGGGGCGTTCACGGCGCAGGTCCACGCGCAGTGAAAGCCGGGTGGCGTAGTTGGCACAGACCTCGTCGAAATCCCAGCACTGGCGGATGCGCAGGGCGAAGCCGCCATTGAACTCGTCTTCGCGCAGGCCGCCCTTGACCACCAGGATGCGGTCCTTGGTCATCAGGTGGCCGAACTCGGCCATCGCATCGGAGAACGCACTGCATTCCACCCGGCCGCGACCATCTTCCAGCTGGATGAAGATCTGGCTTTCGCCCTTGCGGCGCACGCCAACCACCTGACCGGCCAGTACCGTCTGTACCTCCGGGCGCCAGCGCTTTTCACCGCCACCACCGCCGCTGTTGGCACTCCAGATTTTTTCCACGGCGCCCAGATCGGTGCCGACCAGATCACGCACATCGTCCCGATGCGGGTCGAACGGATGTCCGCTGAGATAGAACCCCAGCGTGTCGCGCTCGCCGGTGAGCCGCTGCAGCAGCGGCCATTCGTCGGTCTCCTGCAGTTCCAGGTGGATTGCCGGCGCACTCGGGTCCGGTCCACCGAACAGCGAGTTCTGGCCCGATGCACGCTCGCGCGCCATCTGCTCGGTGGCCTTGATCACCTCCGGTAGCTGCAGCATCAACGACGCGCGGTTGCGGCCCAGTTCGTCCAGCGCACCGCAGTTGATCATCGCCTCCAGCGTGCGCCGGTTGAGCTTGGCCGAGCCGATACGCGTGCAGAAATCCAGCAGGTTGGTGTACGCGCCCTTCTGCAGGCGCTCATCGACCACGGCCTCGCAGGCGCCCTGGCCCACGCCCTTGATCGCTCCCAGACCGTACTGGATGGTGTCCGGCGTGGCGGCCTCGAACATGTAGGCGGACTGGTTCACCTTCGGCGGCAGCACGGTCAGGCCGAGGTTGCGCACCTCGTCGAGGAAGCCGACGACCTTCTCGGTGTTGTCCATGTCCGAGGACAGCGTGGCGGCCATGAACTCGGCGGGATAATGGCGTTTCAGCCATGCGGTCTGGTAACTCACCAGCGCGTAGGCGGCAGCGTGCGACTTGTTGAAACCGTAGCCGGCGAACTTCTCCATCAGGTCGAAGATCGCATCGGCCTTGGCTTCGCCTACACCGTCCTTGGCCGCGCCCTCGCGGAAGATTTCGCGATGCTTGGCCATCTCGGCCGGCACCTTCTTGCCCATCGCGCGACGCAGCAGATCGGCGCCGCC
The DNA here is from genome assembly GCF_014841935.1 of Stenotrophomonas sp. CFBP 13725. Classification (NCBI taxonomy): domain Bacteria; kingdom Pseudomonadati; phylum Pseudomonadota; class Gammaproteobacteria; order Lysobacterales; family Lysobacteraceae; genus Stenotrophomonas; species Stenotrophomonas sp. CFBP 13725. The sequence goes on from NZ_JACYUV010000002.1 coordinate 179,873, forward strand.
CAGCGAGTAGCCGCCGACGATCTGCGCCATCTGCATCACCTGTTCCTGATACACCATGATGCCGTAGGTGTCGCGCAGGATGCGTTCGGTGCGCGGATCGGGATACTCCACATCCTCGCGCCCATGTTTGCGGTCGACGAAGGAGGGAATGAGGTCCATCGGGCCGGGGCGATACAGCGACACCAGGGCGATCAGGTCTTCGAACCGATCGGGCTTGGCGTCCTTCAGCAGGCGGCGCATGCCGGAGGATTCGAACTGGAACACCGCGCCGGTGTTGCCGGAGGCGAAGATGTCCTTGTAGGTCGCCGCATCATCCAGCGGCAGCGCGGCGATATCCACCGGCGGAATGCCGGCGCGCTCGTGGCGCTTGTTGATCGCCTTCACTGCCCAGTCGATGATGGTCAGCGTGCGCAGGCCCAGGAAGTCGAACTTCACCAGGCCGATTTCTTCCACATCGTTCTTGTCGAACTGGGTGACCGGGTTGCGGCCGATGCCGTTTTCATCGTGTTCGGCGAACAGCGGGCAGAACTCGGCCAGTGGTTCGGGGGCGATGACCACGCCACCGGCATGCTTGCCGGCATTGCGGGTCAGGTCTTCCAGCTGGCGCGCCAGATCGATCAGGTCGCGGACATCGTCTTCGCTCTGGTAGCGCTGGATGAGTTCCGGCGAGGCCATCTCGCTGTCCTTGCCTTCCCCCATCGCATCCTTCAGCGAAATGCCGAGGATGTTCGGAATCAGCTTGGCCACGCCATCGACCAGGCCGTACGGGAAGCCCAGCACGCGACCGCAGTCACGCACCACGGCCTTGGCCGCCATGGTGCCGTAGGTGATGATCTGGCTGACCCGCTCGCGGCCGTACTTGCGCGCGACGTAGTCGATGACTTCGTCGCGGCGGTCCATGCAGAAGTCGATGTCGAAGTCGGGCATCGACACGCGTTCCGGGTTGAGGAAGCGCTCGAACAGCAGGTTGTAGGGCAGGGGATCCAGATCAGTGATCTGCAGCGCCCACGCCACCAGCGAACCGGCACCCGAACCACGGCCGGGCCCGATCGGGATGCCCTGGTTCTTGCCCCACTGGATGAAGTCCGCCACGATCAGGAAGTAACCGGGGAAGCCCATCTTGATGATGGTATCCAGCTCGAATTCCAGACGCTCGCTGTAGTCCTGCGCGGTCATGCCCGCAGCAACCGGGTTCTTTTCCAGGCGCAGTGCCAGGCCCTTGCGCGACTCGCTGCGGATCCAGCTGTCCAGCGTCTCGTCGTCGGGCACCGGGTAGTTGGGCAGGAAGTAGGTGCCCAGCCGCATCTCGATGTTGCAGCGCTCTGCCAGCGCACGCGTATTGTCGATGGCATCAGGGATGTCGGCGAACAGCGCGCACATCTCCTCGGCCGACTTCAGGTACTGCTGGTCGCTGTAGTCCCGCGGGCGCTTGGGGTCATCCAGCACGCGACCGGAGGCGATGCACACGCGCGCTTCGTGCGCGTTGAAATCGGTCGGTTGCAGGAAGCGCACATCGTTGCTGGCGATGACCGGCAGGCCACGCTGGCCCGCTGCCATCAGCGCGAACTGGTTGAAGGCTTCTTCGCCGTCGCGGCCGGTGCGGGTCAGTTCCAGGTGCAGTCCATCGCCGAACACGCGCTGCCAGTCAGCCAGTTGCTGCTCGGCAAGCTCATGTTTGCCTGCCGCAGCGAGACGTCCGGCGAGGCTTTCACGGCCGGTAAGCGCGAACAGGTTCTGGCAGCCGGCCTTCAGCCATTCCGGATGCACCGCGACGCCGCCTTCCGGGCGATGGCCCTCCATCCAGGCACGCGTGAGCAGCCGGGACAGGCTGAGATAGCCTTCGCGGTCGCGGCACAGCAGGGTCATCCGCCACGGATCCTGGCCTTCCTCGGCGATCATCACGTCGGCGCCGGCGATCGGCTTGATGCCCACGCCTTCAGCCGCCTTGTAGAACTTCACCAGGGCGAACAGGTTGTTCAGATCGGTGACTGCCAGCGCGGGCAGCCCGAGCTCGACCGAGCGCGACAGCAGGTTGGCCTGTTTGGCTTTCTTCGGGTCAGCCTGTTCCGGCTTCGCCGGCACACGGATGGTGGAATCCGCCAGCGAAAATTCGGTGTGGACGTGGAGATGGACGAAACGGGAGTTGGACATGCCGGACCAGGTTGGAGCGCACCGGCCCCGGGAGCAGGCGTAGGAACGGCCGCCGGGGTCACAGGTGCGCAGGAGTGCCCGCTCAGGGTACCGGCGGTGACCTGTACGGACAAGGTCTTGACGTAGAGGAAGGGGCGCGCTGCGCGGGTCCACGTCATCGCATTCGCGCTGCCGCTCCCACGCTTTGCTGCGCAAACCGTGGGCCCCGTCTCACCGGCACCCACACCCCGCCGCTTCGCGGCACGGGCCACGTCATCGCATTCGCGCTGCCGCTCCCACGCTTTGCTGCGCAAACCGCGGGCCCCGTCTCACCGGCACCCACACCCCGCCGCTTCGCGGCCGCCCCTGACTCAGGGGCTCCCTTCACCAGACGGGTCAACGATGCCTGCGGTAGCGCCGACCCATGGTCGGCGGAATGTCCCCGCCAACGGCCCGCTGCGCTCGCCGACCATGGGTCGGCGCTACCGCTTTTCTCTTTTTTTTACTACGCGGCTGGCGGCCACGGAACCTGTCAGGGGGCCGGGCGGTGCGGCTGGGTGGGGGCGTTGAGCGCCATGGATGGCGCGAAACGAGGCACGCATGGATGCGGCCCTTGCCGTCCCCCGTCCCAGCCCCACCGCCCGGCCCCAAGCTCGGAACCCGCTGTCAGAGCCACCGCGAGGGGGTCTCACCCGTTCGACCCACCTACAGCGCCAGCGCCATCTCCAAAGGAGCAGCAACCGGCGCGGCCAGGCACTCCCGCACAGGCGCGAAGCTGCGCCGGTGTTCCAGACACGGTCCGTGTTCGCGCAATGCCGCCAGATGCATGGGCGTGCCATACCCCTTGTGCTGGTCGAAGCCGAAATGCGGGAACCGCTCGTGCACGCGCTGCATGTAACGGTCACGGCTGACCTTGGCGAGGATCGAAGCGGCCATGATCGCGCGGTCGATGGCGTCGCCCCCGATCAACGCTTCGCCCGGAAGCACCAGACCCTTGGGCACCACGTTGCCATCGATGCGTGCCAGATCGGCCGCGTGCGCAACCGCAGCCACCACCTCGCGCATGCCCTGCAGCGTCGCCTGATAGATGTTCAGCCGGTCCACGGTGGGGGCATCGACCAGGACCACATGCCACGCCAGCGCACGGTCGATGATGCGGTCGTACAACTGGTCACGGCGGGCCGCGGTCAACTGTTTGGAATCGTCCAGGCCGTTGATGCGCGGCCGCGCAGGATCGAACACCACCGCAGCCACGGACACCGGGCCGGCCAACGGGCCGCGACCGGCCTCATCCACGCCGGCGATACGCTGCACGACCACGGTTGCCGCTGCGTTGCCGCTGAACAGCGTCATCGTCGCGGCAGCGGCAGCACGACGGCTCACCGGGGCACCACATCGCGCGCCACCAGCTCGGCCACGGCATCGGCCGCGCGGGCCGAGGCATCACGCCGCAGCAGGCTGTGCAACTGTTGATACGTGGCCTGCAGGTCGATGCTTTTCTGCGGATGGTCGAACCACTGCTGGATCGCAGCGGCCAGCTTTTCCGGCACGCAATCGTGCTGCATCAGTTCCGGCGCCAGATCCTTGTTGGCCAGGATGTTCGGCAGGGCATAGCGATCGACCTTCAGCAGGCCCAGCGCCTTGACCAGCCGGTAGGTCAGCTCGTTGACCCGGTAGCCGACCACCATGGGGCGCTTCACCAGCATCGCCTCCAGCGTGGCCGTGCCCGAAGCGAGCACCACCACGTCGGCGGCGATCATCGCGGTGCGCGCCTGCCCGTCCAGCACATGGGAATGCACCACAGGGAACGCAGAGCGGGAGAGCTGCTGGTCGATCAACTGACGGCACGCGGCATTCGCGGCCGGCACGACGACGTGCAATCCGGGAATGCGTTCGCATACCTGCCAGGCCGCCTCGAAGAAGGGCTCGCCCAGTCGGCTGATTTCGCCCAGCCGGCTGCCCGGCAGCACCGCCAGCACTTTCGCATTGGACGGCAGGCCCAGGTCGGCGCGCGCCTGCTCGCGATCCACGTGCATCGGGATGTCATCGGCCATCGGGTGGCCGACAAACCGCGCATCGATGCCGTGCCGCGCATAGATGGGCGGCTCCATCGGGAAGAGGCACAGCACCAGGTCCGCGCTCTCGCCGATCTTCTCCGCGCGTTTCTCGCGCCATGCCCACACCGAGGGGCTGACGTAGTGCACGGTGCGGATGCCGCGCTGCTTCAGCCAGCGCTCCACGCCCAGGTTGAAGTCGGGCGCGTCGATACCGATGAACACATCAGGCTGCCACTCCAGCACGCGCTGGCGGAACTGCGAACGCAGCTTCAGCAACCGCGGCAGATGGCGCAGCACTTCGGTCAGCCCCATCACGGCCAACTCGCTGGCGTCGAACCAGGTCTGGCAGCCCGCATGGCGCATGCCGTCACCGCCGATGCCAGCAAACTCTGCATTGGGGAAGCGTGCCTTCAACTCGCGTACCAACCCTGCGCCCAGCTGGTCACCTGATGCTTCGCCCGCCACCAGCGCCACGCGCAGCGGACGCGTATCGACACGCGCGGGGGCGCTGGCAGCCGGTGCTTCACGCAACAGGATGACCTCGGCCGTGGGCGGCAGCGTGGTCTGGTTCATCGCAGCAGCGGCCGCTCGGCCTGTTCGATGAACTCCAGCAGCGCCTTGACGTCTTCGCTGCTGCGCGCCTGCTCGGCCAGTTGCACCTTGGCCTCGGCCAGCGGCAGGCCGGCAACGTACAGGGTGCGGTACGCGCGCTTGATGCTGGCGATGCGCTCGGCGTCGAAGCCGCGGCGTTTCAGGCCTTCGCTGTTGATGCCGCGCGGACGGCCCAGCGAATCACTGCCGACCATGGTGAACGGCGGGACATCGCCATTGGTCAGCGCCCCCATGCCCAGGAAAGCATGCGCGCCGATACGGCAGAACTGGTGGGCACCGGCGAAGCCGCTGATGATCACATGGTCGCCCACGGTCACGTGGCCGGCCAGCGTGGTGTTGTTGGAGAACACACAGTGGCTGCCGACGTGGCAATCGTGCGCGACGTGGGTGTACGCCAGCATCCAGTTGTCATCACCGACGGTGGTTATGCCACCGCCACCGCCGGTACCCCGGTTGATGGTGACGAACTCGCGGATGACATTGCGGTCGCCCATCACCAGCTCGGTCTTTTCGGCGTTGTATTTCTTGTCCTGCGGCTCGCCACCGATGGCGGCGTGGCCGATGAACCGGTTGTCGCGGCCGATACGGGTCGGGCCGTGGATGCTGCAATGCGGGCCGATCTCGGTGTTTTCGCCGATTTCAACATCGGCCCCGATCAGGGTGAATGCGCCCACGCGGACGCCGTCGGCGAGCTTCGCCGACGGATCGATCACTGCCGTGGGGTGGATCAACGGAGCGTGTCCGCTCATCGGTGGTCCTCCTTGTAGGTTATTCGCGGGTGCCGGCACACATGACTTCGGCGCAGGCGACGATCCTGCCGTCGACGAAGGCCTTGCAGTCGTACACCGCCATGTTGCGGATCACGCGCTTGATCTCCACGTGCATCTCCAGCACATCGCCGGGGACCACCTTGTCGCTGAAGCGGACATTGTCCACCTTCACCATGTAGAACAGCTTGGACTGCGCATCCCGGCCCAGCGTGAGCTGGGTGAGCACGCCGCCCGCCTGCGCCATGGCTTCGATGATCAGCACGCCGGGCATGATCGGCTGTTCGGGGAAATGGCCCTGGAAGAACGGCTCGTTGATGCTGACGTTCTTGCGGGCGACGATCTTGCGCTTCTCGAAGTCGAGCGACACCACCTTGTCCACCAGCAGGAAAGGGTAGCGGTGCGGGATCAAGGCCCGGATCTGGGCGATGTCGGGCAGGTCGATGTCCGACGGGGTCTGTTCCTGGCTCATTCCTTCTCCTTGCTCACAGACAGGATGCGACGGGCCAGCGCATCGAGCTGTTTGAAGCGCGCGGCGTTCTTGCGCCACGTGCGGTTGTCGGTCAACGGCGTGCCGGAGGAATACTCGCCCGGCTCGGTAATGGAGTTGCGGACCACCGATTTACCGGTGACCACGACTTTGTCGCAGATTTCAAGATGGCCCACCACGCCGACGGCCCCGCCAAGCAGGCAGTAACGGCCGATCTTCGCGCTGCCGGCGATTCCCGTGCAGCCGGCAATCGCCGAATGCGCGCCGATCTGCACGTTGTGGGCGACCTGCACCAGGTTGTCCAGGCGCACGTCTTCAGCCAGCACGGTGTCCTCCAGGGCGCCACGGTCCACGCAGGTATTGGCGCCGATCTCGCAGTCGTCGCCGATGCGCACACCACCGAGCTGCGGAACCTTGATCCACTTGCCCGCGTCCATGGCCAGGCCGAATCCATCGGCGCCGAGCACGGCGCCGGGATGGATGCGTACCCGCTTGCCCAGCTTCACCCGGGTGACCAGGGTGACCCGCGCGATGAGTTCGCAGCCGCTGTCCAGGCTGCAGTCTTCGCCGATCACGCTGCCCGCGCCGATGATGCAGTTCTCGCCGATCACGCTGCGCTCGCCAATGATGACGAAGGGCCCGACATGGGCACTGGCGGCCACCTGTGCGCTGGGGTCGATGACCGCGCTGGGATGGATGCCCGGCGGGCGGGTGGGGGCTACATCGAACAGTGCCGCGATGCGGGCGAACGTGTTGTACGGGTCCTTGGCGACCAGCGCCGTGCCGGGCGCGGACTCGGCATCCTCGGCACGCAGCACCACGATGCCGGCCTGGCTGTCGGCCAGCTGCACACGGTAGCGGGGATTGGCCAGGAAGGTGAGCTGGGCCGGTCCGGCATGGGCCAGCGTCGCCACGCCACCGATCACGGTGGAGGCATCGCCATGGACCTGCAGGCCGAACTGCTCGGCGAGTTGCTGGGCGGAGTAGGTAGGAGTATTCACGCGGGGAGTTTACCGTGTGGCGTGACAACGGTCATGTTACTGCCCCCACCAGGGCGGTCAGGACGAGGGCCCCGGTGCCGTTTCACCGGTCACTCGCCACATTCGGCACGCCCACGTAGCCGTGTCCGCCACGCCCACCGACGCGTGTTCGCCACGCCCGCCGACGCCGTAGCGCCGAGCCATGCTCGGCGAGCGCGAAGCGCGGGGTGCCTTGAAACGGGAGGGCGTGTTGCCGCTGCATGAGCCGGCCAAGCATGGCTCGGCGCGACCCGGAGCTGCCAAACAGAAACGCCGGGCAATGCCCGGCGTTTCTGTTGTTTCGTGCGGACTGCTTAGAACTGACCGCCGAACGTGAACTGCAGGCGTTCGACTTCGTCGCCGTCTTCCTTCTTGAGCGGGAAGGCGTAGCTGATCGAGATCGGGCCGACCGGGGCGCGCCACAGCAGGGCCACACCGGTGGACACACGCAGTTCGTTGGCCTTGAAGTTGTCCGTGCCGTTGTATACGTTGCCGAAGTCCAAAAACGCTGAGACGCGGGCCGACGGGCTGTCGAACAGGCGCGGGAAGTACGCTTCCACCGAGCCCACCGTTTTGAGGGAGCCGCCGAGCGGCTGGCCATTCGGATAGCCGGGTGTGACTTCGCGCGGACCCAGAGTGTTGTCCTCGAAGCCACGTACCGAGTTGGTGCCGCCTGCGTAGAAATTCTCGTAGAACGGCAGGCCGGAGGCGGTAATCACGCGCTGGGTGCCATCCGCCTCGGTCACAACGCGCGACACGTCGTTCCCGTAACTATCGCCGTAGCCGACTTCGAAACGGGTGTTGATGACGAGGGACGGAATGATCGGCCAGTACTTGCTGATCTGGTAGTTCAGCTTGTAGTACTCAACGGTCGACCCAGGCAGAGTCGTTTCCAAGCCTACGCGCTGATAAGTACCGCGGGTGGGCATGAAGTAGTCATTGCGCGAGTCACGCGCCCAGCCAAGCTCGGTACGCCAAGCGTGGAAGGTCTGATGCCCCACCGCATTGATGTAGTCCCTGATCGAAGCCGGCGTGCTGCCATACGTCTGGATCTGGTTGCTATCGATACCGAACATCAGCGAGACCGTATCGGTCTCGGTGATCGGCACGCCGAACACCACCTGCGCTGCACCGTTGGTGCTGTTGTACTGCGCCGTGTTGAAGTCGGAGTAATCGAGCTCGCGCCACGACAGGTTGTAGCCCAGCGACACGCCGTCATCGGTGAAGTACGGATTGGTGTAGCTGAAGCCATAACGCTGCAGGTAGCTGCTGCGCGAGGCTTCCACCGACACGCGGTTGCCGCCGCCCAGGAAGTTGTTCTGCGACAGCTGCACCGAGGTGGTCATGCCGTACGACTGCGAGTAACCCAGGCCGAACACGAAGCTGCCTGACGTGGTTTCCTTGACGTTGTACACCACGTCGACCTGGTCGTTGCTGCCGGTGACCGGGGTGGACTGCACATCCACCGCTTCGAAGTAGCCCAGGCGCTGCAGGCGGATCTTGGAACGGTCGATGGCGGCCTGCGAGTACCAGCTGTTCTCGAACTGGCGCATTTCGCGACGCAGCACTTCATCGGAGGTGCGCGTGTTGCCGCGGAACTGGATCTGCCGCACGGACACGCGCGGACCCGGCACGACCTGCATGTTGATCGCCACCGTGCGGTCGGCACGGTTGGTGGTCGGGATCGGGTTCACCTTGGCAAAGGCATAGCCGATGTTCGACAGCGAATTGGTGATGCTGTTCGAGCTGAATTCCAGCAGGGCGCGCGAGAACGTGTCACCCGACTTCTGGATGACCATGCGCTCGACGTCTTCCTGCGGCAGCACGGTATCGCCGCTGACCTTGATCTCGGAGATCTTGTACTGCTCGCCTTCGGTGACGCCGGCGCTGATGAACATGTCGCGCTTGTCGGGGCTGATCGACACCTGGGTGGAGTCGATGCTGAAGTCCACGTAGCCGCGGTCCAGGTACCAGGAGTTCAGTTTCTCCAGGTCGCCGGACATCTTTTCCTTGGAGTACTGGTCATCACGGCGGTACCACGACGCCCAGTTGTGCTCCTTCGATTCCCACGTGTCCAGGATGTCTTCGGCCGGGTATTTCTCGGTACCGATCAGGTTGACGTGGCGGATCTTGGCCGCCTTGCCTTCCTTGATGGTGATCGCGATATCGACCCGGTTGCGGTCCAGCGGGCTCACCGTCGGGGTGATTTCCACGTTGTATTTGCCGCGGTCGTTGTACTGGCGACGCAGTTCCTGCGTCACGCGGTCCAGGCTCAGGCGGTCGAACGTGCCGCCTTCGGTCAGGCCGATGTCGCTCAGGCCCTTCAGCAGCTGGTCGGACTTGATGTCCTTGTTGCCGGTGACGGTGAGCTTGTTGATCGCCGGACGCTCCTTGACCGTGACCACCAGGATGTCGCCCTGGCGGTCCAGCTGGACGTCTTCGAAGAAGCCGGTCTTGTACAGGGCACGGATGGTTTCGCTGACCTTGGCGTCGGTGAGCGCCTGGCCACGTTCCACCGGCAGGTAGGTGAACACGGTGCCGGAGCTGATGCGCTGCAGGCCGTCCACGCGGATGTCGCTGACCGTGAAGGGGGCGGCAGCCTGCGCCAGTGCGGGGGCGCCGATTCCAACAGCGAGGGCGAGGGCCAGCAGGCGGCGGTTCGGGAGTCGCGTCATGTCACGTCCGGTAGAGGTCGATTGCGTAGTGCGGAATGCCGACGTTGTAGACGGCGACAGCAGGAAAAAGTTCATTACAGAGCCCATGTTCATCGCGTGACCAGGCCGAGGATGTCGTTGTAGAACGCCAATCCCATCAGCCCGGCCAGCAGCGCGAGACCGACAAACTGGCCGGCCGCCATGGCACGCTCGCTCAGCGGGCTGCCCTTGACCAACTCGATAAGGTAATACAGCAGGTGCCCTCCGTCCAAGACGGGAATGGGCAGCAGGTTGATGATGCACAGGCTGAGCGACAGCAGGGCGAGGAACTGAAGGAACCAATCCACCCCCCGTTGCGCGGAAACATTGGCCACCCGGGCAATGGTGACGGGGCCGGAAACGTTCTGCAGCGAGGCATTGCCGGTGACGATGCGGCGCATCATCCCGAGGGAGTCGGAGGCCATGCGCCCGGTTTCGCTGATCGCCACGGGCACCGCGGCCAGCGGGCCGTACTTCAGCACGGTGTCGTAAACCGGGGCGTGCGCCTCACTGAAACCGATGCCGAGTTGCCAGACCGGCTGTCTGTTGCCGTCCAGGCCTTGTCGTGGCGCGACTTCCAGGGCCAGGCGCTCGCCACCGCGCAGCACGTCGATCATGCCCGGGCCGCCGCGCTTGCCCAGCGCCTGTACGGCCGGATAGACCTGGTCGGCGGCATCTATCCGCTCGCCGTCCACGGCCACGATCAGGTCGCCCGGCTGCAGCACGCCGCGCACGGCGGAATCGTCCACCAGCCGGTCCACCAACGCGGGTTGCAGCCAGAACTGCCAGTTGATGCCGGCCAACGGGGCGACGCGGCGTTCATCGAAGCCCGCCGGCAGCTGGGACAGCGGCAGAGTGCGCTGATGACGACGTTCCTGCGCATCCACTACCTGGAGGGTCACGTCATGACGGTCCATGGCGGCGGCGGTCAGCGCCATGCTGGCCTCGCCGACGGTGGCGACCGAGCGTCCGTCGACCGACAGGATGCGCTCGCCGCCCTGCAGCCCGGCCACCTGGGCCATGCCGGTGGCGCGGCCGACCGTGGCCGAATAGTCCTGCTTGCCGATCACGAACATCGCCCACAGCAGCAGCATGCACAGCAGCAGGTTGGCCAGCGGACCGGCGGCGACCACCGCGATGCGCTGCCAGACGGTCTTATGGTTGAAGGCCTGGCCGCGCTCGTGCGGATGGACCTCCACCTCACGCTCATCAAGCATCTTCACGTAGCCGCCGAGCGGAATGGCGGCAATGGCGAACTCGGTGCCATGGCGGTCGCGGCGCGACCACAGCGGCTTACCGAAGCCGACGGAAAAGCGCAGCACCTTGACCCCGCAGCGGCGCGCAACCCAGTAGTGCCCGAACTCATGAATGGTCACGAGCAGGCCCAGGCTGACGATCATCCACCACACCGATCCGAGGAACTCAGTCATGGGAGAGCGCAGTGGTGGCGGCAGGGCAGGGCGGCATTCAGAGGGCTTCGATGGCAGTCCGGGTGATCAAACGGGCACGCTGGTCAGCGGCGAGCAGGCCGCCCAGTGTATCGGCAGGCTCGACCGGCAGTGTTGAGAGCGCGTTATCCACCAAGGCAGGAATGGCCAGAAAGCCTACCCTTCCCTGAAGAAACGCTGAAACAGCCTCTTCATTGGCCGCGTTCAGCACCGCCGGCGCCGTGCCGCCGGCCCGCATCGCGTGCCAGGCCAAGGCCAGGCACGGGAACGCGTCGGTATCGGGGGCTTCGAAGTCCAGCCGGCCCTGGCGCAGCAGATCCAGCCCGCCAACGCCGGCATCAATGCGCTGCGGCCAGCCCAGGCCCACGGCCAGGGTGGTGCGCATGTCCGGCAGGCCCAGTTGCGCCAGCGTGGACCCGTCCACGAACTCCACCAGGGAGTGCACCAGACTCTGCGGATGCACCAGTACCTCGATGCGCGCGGCGGGTACCCCGAACAGGTGGTGGGCTTCGATGACTTCCAGCCCCTTGTTCATCAGGGTGGCTGAATCGACCGAAATCTTGGGGCCCATCGACCATTTCGGATGGGCAACGGCCTGCGCCGGGGTGACCTGCTCCAGCTCGGCGCGGCTGCGGCCACGGAAGGGGCCACCGGATGCGGTCAGCAGGATGCGGCGCACGCCGGCACCGTCCAGGCTGGCATCGCGCGAGCGCAGGCACTGGAAGATGGCGCTGTGTTCGCTGTCGATCGGGATGATCTCGGCGTCTGCCTGCTGCGCGGTGCGCATCAGCAGTTCGCCGGCCAGCACCAGCGATTCCTTGTTGGCCAGCAGGATGCGTTTGCCGGCCCGCGCGGCGGCCAGCGTGGACGACAGCCCGGCCGCACCGACGATCGCGGCGATCACCGTATCGCAGGTGTCTCCGGCAGCCAGTGCATCCAGGGCGGCATCGCCGGCGTGGGCGGTGGTCGCCAGGCCGGCGTCGCGCAGGCCGTCGCGCAGGCGTGCATACAGCGCTTCATCGGCGATCACCGCATGCAGGGGGCGATGCGCGCGGCACAGGGCCAGCAACGCATCGACCTGCGAGCCGGCCGCCAGCACCGTGGGCTGGAACCGGTCCGGGTGACGGGCGATGACATCCAGCGCAGAGGCGCCGATGGAGCCGGTGGCGCCGAAGACGGCGACACGGCGCAGGGCAGGGGAGGCATGCATGGTCAGAGCCCGAAGATTTCCTTGCCGATGGCGAACACCGGCAGGGCGGCCAACACGCCGTCGACCCGGTCCAGCACGCCGCCATGGCCGGGGATGATGTGGCCGGAGTCCTTGGCGCCCGCGTGGCGCTTGAGCAGGCTCTCGAACAGGTCGCCCAGCACCGAGGCGAACACCGCCACGGTGGTCACCAGCAGCAGCCACGGCAACTGCGCCACGGTGACCAGCGTCCAGTCGGCGACGCCGAAGCCCAGGCCGAAGGCGGTCGCGACGATCAGACCGGCGACCAGGCCGCCGAACAGGCCTTCCCAGGTCTTGTTGGGGCTGATGCGCGGCGCCAGCTTGTGCTTGCCGAAGGTGCGGCCCGCGAAGTAGGCGCCGGAGTCGGCAGCCCACACCACGGCCAGTGCGGTCAGCAGCCACAGGTGGCCCTGGTCACTGGAGGCGTGCAGCAGCACCAGCGAGGCCCAGGCCGGCAGCACCGCCAACGTGCCGGCGAGCAGCTTGAGGGCGCGCGCATGACTGTCCGGCTGCGCGCCGAAGTTGAAGAAACGCAGCCACAGCAGGGCCAGCAGCCACCAGCCGACACCGATCAGGGCGGCGACGCGGAACAGGAACAGCGACGCATCGCGATCCCAGACCACCAGCACCATCAGCACGAGGTTGAGCAGCAGCAGGGTGGTGCGGGCCAGCGTGTCTTCCACGCCGGCCAGCTTCAGCCACTCCCACAGGCCGATCAGGAAGACCGCGGCGGCGGCAGCGGCGAGCCACTGGCTGGGCAGCAGCAGGATGGCGGCAATGGCCGTCGGCGCCATGATCAGCGCGGCGAGGACTCGGGTCTTGGTCATGGGCTGGACGTCTCGGTGGCGAGAGCGGCGATCTGGGCGCTGGTCAGCCCGAAGCGGCGCTCACGGCTGGCATAGGTGTCCAGGGCAAGCTGCAGCTGGTCGGCATCGAAATCCGGCCACAGCACGTCGGTGAACCACAGCTCGGTGTAGGCAAGCTGCCAGAGCAGGAAATTGCTGATGCGGGTGTCACCGCCGGTACGGATGAACAGGTCCGGCGCCGGCATGTCCGCCAGGGCGACATGCGTGCCGAGCAGATGCTCGTCGATCTGTTCCGGCAGCAGGCGGCCAGCAGCCACTTCCTGCGCCAGGATGCGGGCGGCCCGTGCGATATCCTGGCGGCCACCGTAGCTGGCGGCGATGCACAGGGTCATGGCACGGTTGTCCGCGGTGCGTTGCTCGGCCAGCTGCATGCGGCTGACCAGCGAAGCGCCGAAGCGCTCGCGCTCGCCGATGAAACGCACGCGCACGCCGCGCCGATGCAGCTCGTCCACCTCGCGATCCAATGCGTGCAGGAACAGCTTCATCAACGACTGTACTTCGTCGTCCGGGCGGCCCCAGTTCTCGCTGGAAAACGCGAACAGGGTGAGCGCCGGAATACCGAGTTCCAGGCAACGGTCGATGGTGCGGTTGACCGCGCGCGCGCCGGCGCGGTGGCCGATCATGCGCGGGCGGCGGCGCTGCTGTGCCCAACGCCCGTTGCCATCCATGATGATGGCAACGTGGCGCGGCAGCGCGCTTGGCAACGGTGGAGGGACTGAAGGCATCTGCTTCAGACCGCCATCAGTTCCTTTTCCTTCTCGGCAACCACCTTGTCGACGTCCTTGATGCTGTTGTCGGTCAGCTTCTGGATGTCGTCTTCGGCGCGCTTCTTGTCGTCCTCGGTGATTTCCTTGTCCTTGAGCAGCTTGGCCACTTCCTGGTTGGCATCACGACGGATGTTGCGGATGGAAACCTTGGTTTCCTCGCCTTCCTTGCCCACGGTCTTGGCCAGTTCCTTGCGGCGCTCTTCGGTGAGCGGCGGCAGGTTGAGGCGGATGACGGTGCCGACCACGGTCGGGGTCAGGCCCAGGTCGGACGCGTAGATCGACTTCTCGACCGCGGCGACGAGGCCTTTGTCGAACACCGAGATCACCAGCGAGCGGCCTTCAGAAACGCTGATGGAGGCCACGTTGTCCAGCGGGGACTGCGTGCCATAGGCAAGCACCGAAATGCCATTCAACAGCGCCGGCGAGGCGCGGCCGGTGCGGATGGCTGTCAGGGTTTGACGCAGAGCTTCGATGCTCTTGGTCATGCGCTCGCGCGCGTTCTGCTTGATGTCGTTGAGCATCGCCCGATCCTGGGTAGTACTGGAATCGGGCGATTATAGGCGAATAGGGCCCCAGCCGGGACCGTGCGGCCCCGTCCGTGCATCCGCCGCTCAGTTGGCCGGCGTGTTGCGGCCGCGCACCAGGGTGCCGATGTTCTCGCCGTGCAGGATCTTCAGCAGTTCGCCCGGCTGGCTCATGTCGAACACGCGCAGCGGCAGGTCGCTGTCACGCGCCAGTGCGAAGGCGGCGGTGTCCATCACCTCCAGGCCGCGGGTGATGACATCGTCATAGGTCAGGCTGTCGAAGCGCACGGCGTCGTCGTACTTGTTCGGGTCTTTGTCGTAGACGCCATCGACCTTGGTGGCCTTCAGCAGCAGGTCGGCACCGATCTCGATGGCGCGCAGGGCGGCACCCGAATCGGTGGTGAAGAAGGGGCTGCCCACGCCGGCGGCGAAAATCACCAGACGGCCCTTTTCCAGGTGGCGGATGGCGCGGCGGCGGATGTAGTCCTCGCACACGTCGTTGATCTTGATCGCGCTCATCACCCGCGCCTTGGCGCCGACTTTCTCGAGCGCATCCTGCATCGCCAGGGCGTTGATCACCGTGGCCAGCATGCCCATCTGGTCGCCGGTCACCCGGTCCATGCCGCCCGCTGCCAGGCCGGCGCCGCGGAAGATGTTGCCGCCGCCGATGACCAGGGCGATCTCCGCGCCCGCCTGCTGCGCTTCGATGACTTCACGGGCGAGGCGGTTGATGACCTTGGGGTCGATGCCGTAGTCCTCGTCTCCCATCAGCGCCTCCCCGGAAAGTTTCAACAGGATGCGGCGATAGGTGAGCTTGGACATGGGGGCCTCGGTATGCGTGAATTCCCGGCAGATTCTACTGGCAAGCGGGCCCCCGCTGTAGTCTTTTCGTGCACTGCGGCATGTGCAGCGCCACCAAGGCGGTGTGCTGGCGAGCCTGGGTTCAGGCCGCGCTGCCGCTTTCCATCGTGGCCCGGGTGAACGGCTCGTCGCTGGGCGAGCGGGCGATGACGCGGTTGCGGCCCAGGTTCTTGGAGCGGTACAGCACGTCATCGGCAGCGCGCAGCAGGTCCTGCACATCGGCGAAACGCTCGTAACCCCCTTGGGTCGCGACGCCGGCGGAGAACGTGACGAACAGTGGGCCGCCTTCGCTCATGGCCATCGGCGTGATGACGATGCTGGCCAGTACGCGGCGGATCACATCCAGCGCGACCGATTCGGTGGTGTTCGGCAGCAGGGCGACGAACTCTTCGCCACCAAAACGCGCGACCGTATCGCTGGTGCGCAGCTTGCCCTGCAGGTTGCCGGCGAACTCGCGCAGCACTTCGTCGCCGGTCAGGTGACCATGCGCATCGTTGATCTTCTTGAAGTCGTCCAAGTCGATGAAGGCCACCGACAGCGGCCAGCCATGCCGCGTCGCGCGCAGGAATTCCTGCTCCAGCACGGCTTCCAGCTGGCGGCGGTTGAGGACGCCGGTCAGTGCATCGCGGTGCGACTGCTCGGTCAGCCGCTTGGCGCGCGCTTCGAACTCATCGGCGCGGCGCCGGGCCTGCTCGGCATCCTGCAGCTGACGCAGGTTGCGCAGCGTGGCAAGTTCCTGTGCGTGGTCGATGAGCAGCTGTACGCGCGTGGGCGTGGTGGGGGCGGTGTCGAACAGGCTGGCGATGGTCGGCAGCGCCTCGCTGATTTTTGCCAGCACCTGGTCGAACTGCGCACTGTCCAGCCCAAGCCGCGCATGCACCTGGGCCAAGGCGCGTTCGCGGGCCGCGTCAGGATCGGTGTCGAGCCAGATGTCCGCCACGGTGCCGGAGAGCTGCACACAGGCCTGGAAATGGTCGTCGGACAGCGTGGCGTCCTCGCTGTGGGCGATGGACTCGGCAAGGTAGCGCGGCAGGTCCCACTGGCCGGCCATCCACGTGCCGACGTCCGCATGCGTGCACTGCAGCTGCGTGCGCTCGGCGGCCAGCAGGGCGGCGTTGTCATCCGCCTCGCGCAGCAGCGGCTGGTAGGTGTCCGCGTGTGACTGCAGCAGGGCGAGGATGCCGATATCCTGCAGCAGACCGGCCAGCATCAGTTCTTCCAGTCGGCGCAGGCCGCGGGCCTGGCCTAGCTGGCTGGCGGCCAGCGCACTGAGGATGCTGCGACGCCAGACGCGTTCGCGCAGGTCATGGCCATTGCCACTGTCGCGGGCCAGCAGGCCCTGGGTCACGGTGAATCCAAGGGCAAGGCTGATGGTCGCGTTCAGGCCCAGCATGGTCAGCGCCTGGCCGAGGTTTTCTATCCGGCGGCGGCTGGCATACAGCGGCGAATTGGCGATACGCAGCATGCGAGCACTCAGCGCCATGTCGATGGCGATGATGTCGGCGGCGGTGGTGATGTCCGCTTCGGGATCCTGGGCAAGTTCGATGATGCGCAGGGCAATGCCGGGGGGCGACGGAAGATTGCGGCAGAGCGCCAGGACGGCTGTCAGCTCAGGAGGCATATCGGGTCGTTCATTCACATGTGGCGGGATAGGGGTTCCGTCACAGATCTGCGTAATGCCCCTTGCACCCTACGAACTCCCCTGGAAAGAGTATCGGTCCGAACGCCACATAACGCAAAGGCGCCGCGGTGGGTAGCGCCGACCCACGGTCGGCGAGCGCAGCGGCGTTCGAGGATCCTGCCAAGCATGGCGCGGCGATAGCGAACGCGACCGGCATCGTGGGAAACAAAAAAAAGCCGCGCAGAGCGCGGCTTTTCCGTGAATCAGGTCAACCGGGCGATCAGGCCAGGCCAGCCTGCTTCATCACTTCGGCGGCGTAGTCTTCCACCACCTTCTCGATGCCTTCGCCGACGGCCAGACGCTGGAAGCCGATCACTTCGGCACCCGCGGCCTTCAGTACCTGCTCGACCGACTGGTTGGTGTCCAGCACGTACGGCTGGCCGTACAGGGTCACTTCGTTGACGATCTTGGCGATCTTGCCGCTGATGATCTTCTCGAGGATGTCGGCCGGCTTGGCCTTGTCCTTGTCGGTCATCTTGGCCAGCTCGATTTCCTTTTCCTTGGCAACGAACTCGGCCGGCACATCGGCCGCCTTGTTGTGCGGCGGGTTCATCGCTGCCACGTGCATGGCCAGGCCACGGGCCAGCTCGGCGTCGCCGCCGGCCAGTTCCACCAGCACGCCGATGCGGCCACCGTGGACGTAGGCGGCCACGTTGTGGGTGCTTTCCAGGCGCACGATGCGACGCACGTCGACCTTCTCACCGACCTTGGCGATCACCGCAGCGCGGGTCTCGTTGATGGTCTCGCCCGACGCCAGCTTGACGTCGTTCAGGGTTGCGATGTCGGCAGCGCCCGAGGACAGTGCGGCAGCAACGACCGAATCGGCGAAGTTGGTGAAGTTCTCATCCTTGGCGACGAAGTCGGTTTCGGAGTTGATTTCGACCAGCACCGCGGTGCCGCCGTTCTGTGCGGCGCGGATGATGCCTTCGGCCGCAACGCGGTCAGCCTTCTTGTCGGCCTTGGCCAGACCCGACTTGCGCAGCGCTTCGATGGACAGCTCGATGTCGCCGTTGTTTTCGACGAGCGCCTTCTTGCACTCCATCATGCCGGCGCCGGTGCGCTCGCGCAGTTCCTTGACCAGGGAAGCAGTGATTTCCATGGGATTTCCTCAGAAAGAAAGGGGTTGGGCCGGCATGATGGCCGGCCCGTATGACATGGCCCTGTCAGCCGCCAGTGGCGACATGCAGGGGAGGTGGGCGCAGGGCGCCCACCGGGGGCCTGGATCAGGCCTGGGCTTCGCCCGACTTCTTCTCGGCAGCCTTCTTGGCCGGAGCGCGACGGGCCGGCTTGGCCTCTTCGCCTTCAGCGGCAGCGTCGGCGAACTCTTCTTCGCGCACGGTGGCCGAATGCGGAGCAGCCGCCTTGCCTTCCAGCACGGAGTCAGCTGCAGCGCGGGCGTACAGCTGCACGGCGCGGATGGCATCGTCGTTGCCCGGGATGGCGTAATCGACCAGTTCCGGGTTGTAGTTGGTATCAACCACGGCGATCACCGGGATGCCGAGCTTCTTGGCTTCCTTGATGGCGATGTCTTCGTGGCCGATATCGATGACGAAGATCGCGTCGGGCAGACGGTTCATGTCCTTGATGCCGCCCAGCGAGGCTTCCAGCTTGTCGCGCTCGCGACGCAGGCCCAGCACTTCGTGCTTGACCAGCTTCTCGAAGCTGCCGTCGTTCTCACCGGCTTCCAGTTCCTTCAGGCGGGCAACCGACTGCTTCACGGTACGGAAGTTGGTCAGGGTGCCGCCCAGCCAACGCTGGTTCATGAACGGCATGCCGCAACGCTCGGCTTCTTCGCGGATCGACTCACGCGCGCTGCGCTTGGTGCCCAGGAACAGGATGATGCCGCGCTTCTGTGCGATCGAGGAGATGAAGTTCATCGCATCGTTGAACAGCGGGACGGTCTTTTCCAGGTTGATGATGTGGATCTTGCCGCGGGCACCGAAGATGTACGGAGCCATTTTCGGGTTCCAGTAACGGGTCTGGTGGCCGAAATGGACGCCGGCTTCAAGCATCTGGCGCATGGTGATCTGGGGCATTGCATTACTCCTGACAGGGAACCTGCGTGCACCGATGTCCCCTGGAGGACGCCCGCGGAAAGTGTGCGGGACGGCGCGGGCGCGCATGAATGGTTCCGGGGTTGGGCTTCCCCATCGTCTCCGTGGCCGAACCCCTTGCGGGGCACCCCGGCACGGATCGGGACAATGGGTGTGGATTCACCGGTGACGTCCGGTGTGGACGATGTCCCGCGCACGGATGCGGCAGGAATCCGCGGATTATAGCCCGCTGCTGGCGGCCACTGCAATCTCGGCAAGGAGCCCGCTATCGGCGCCATCGCGTCGGGCCTGGAACCGCCCGCCTGCATAGTGGTCAGCCCGCTGTGGCAGGTCCCAGCACACCGAGGCGCCGGGCAGTACATAGCCGGCCAGTCCGGACTGCAACACCTGGATCCCGCCGTCGCGATCAACGAAAGCCAGATCGGCCAGCCGCGCCCTGCGCAGGTCCGGATTATGCAGGTACAGGCAGGACGCGTCGGCGGTGCGACGTTGCACGCCTACCTGCAGGGTCGCCTTGCCAGTCGGCCCCGCAGGTGTGATGAACAAGGGCAGTGAGTACCGGGGCAGGCGGGGGTCGGTGGGTTCCACCAGCACGCGATACGCGCGTTCGACGCCTGCAGGAAGGGGGTGTGGCAACACCAGCCGGATACGTTGGCGCGTGCCACCCGGCAGGCGTGGCAGCGCAGGGCTGGCGACCACGTCCGCGCTCGGCTGCAGGGCATCGCGTCCTTCGGTCTGCACCCAGTGCAGGATCTGGATCCGGCCGGCCCACGGCTCAGGGCCGGGGTTGCCCAGCCAGAGTTCCCCCTGGGCCTGCCCCTGTGCCAGCTGCAGCGTGGTCGGTTGAAGTTCCAGTGCCAGGGTGCGCGGCGCAACGCCGGTCGCTGCCAACAAGGCCAGGGTGGCGGCAACGGGCACGCGCTGCCGCATCAGAACACCACCGTGTCCGCGCCGCGCTCGCTGCGTTCGCCGGGGCGCTGTGGCGGTGCGAGGCGTTGCAGCTGTGCGGGAAAGCGCGCCGGTTCGCCACGCCGGTGCGGCGCGCTGCACTGGACGCGGCTGTCGGTCGGGGCCGTCCGGGCCGGTGCGGGATCGGTGCAGCTTTCCACGATCTGCATGCGCAGGCGCAGAGTGTCCGACGCCGAAGCGCCAGCGCCGGCTGCGTACAGGACGGCCATGGCGGCCAGCAGGCTCCGCCCTGTGTGATGACCCATCCTCGTTCTCCTGCAGCCGATACCTGACGGGATATCGGCTGTGACAGAGCGCGCTTTAACCGGCAACGAGGGCGGTTGATCAGTAAGTGATGGTCACCGTTATCCGATCACTGTAGTTGCCGGCCACTGGCAGGGCGCCGCTGGTGGCGGGGGCACGTCCGTGGATGGTGATCTGCTGGGCAACGCCGGTGCCGGTGCCGGCGACGGTATCGGTACCGATCGCGTTGCCCCAGCGCTGGGTACGCGCGGCATTGCGGTACAGCTCGTAGGGAATGAAGGCGGTGCTGCTGGTGGCATGGCGCATCCGGCGCGTGCCTGCGGATGCGTACAGGCCGTTGTCCAGGGAGACGTTGAACGGCGTGCGGCGCACGCAGGTGAGGGTCAGCTGGGCGGTCTGGTCGATGGCACTGCCGATGCGTCCTGCCGCGCTGCCGAAATCCATGTCGGTCACCAGATAGCTGCCGCACTGGGGCAGCACCGTGGCGGTGGCGGTGAAAGGAAAGCTGTTGATGGCGGTCTTGCGGTTGGTGGCGGCCGGGGCGGTGCAACTGGCCGGCATGGTCGGTGTGCCGATGACTACTTCGTTGTAGGCATAGGTCAAGGTGACATTGGCCTGGTTGAAGCTGCTGCTGTAGGTGCCCGTGGCCAACGACTGGTTGGCGGGGACAAGCCCGTACACGGTGGTGGATGTGGTGGTGCTGCCGCCGAGCAGCGGGGCGGAGTAGCTGATCTGCAGGTCCTGCGCGGGCGGCGCACCTCCCTGCAGCAGGCCCCACGGCACCTGCTGGGCCGCGTCGGTGTACAGCTGGAACGCCAGCGTATCGCCGCTGGCATTGGCCAGTTGCCGGGTTGGCAGAAGGGTGGTGCCGGCGCTGCCGCTGCCGATGCCCACGCACAGGCGCACGCGGACATTGGCCAGCACGGTCAGTCCGCTGGTGGCACACGTGATGCTGATGCCCATGCTGGCGGGCGTGGCCGAGCCCGCCATGTTGCCCACATTGCCGAAGGCTACGGCCGTGGCGGTGGCGGTGCATGTCGTGTCGGCGTGGGCAGCACGCGGCCAGGCCAACAGCATGAGCAGCACCAGGATGCCGGGCAGCCCCATGCGGTTCATTGCACGTCCCCGTCGGCCACCGGCTGGCAGGCAAGCGGACCGAGGCGTGGAATGGCACCGTCGGCTGCGACCGGGAGGGGCGGTACGGTAAGCACGCAGCGTCCTTCGCTGGTGGCGATGTCCAACCTGCCGTTGCTGGGCAGGTCCTGGATGTACAGCGCGCCGTCATAGCCGACCACGGCGTCACCCTGCTCGCCAAACCGCGCCACGCTCCCTGCGGGCAGCGGTTGCCCGGCGACATCGTGCACGACCAGCTGCACCGCGCGACTGCGCCGCAATCCGAAGCTCACGCCCAGTCCGGCGCCCTGACTCGGCGTCACCCAATCGTCCACGCGCTCGGCGGCGATGTCTGCCGGCAGGCCCAGGGTATCGATGGACAGGCGGTTGCGCTGCCAGGACAGCAGCGGGCTGACCAGCAGCAGGCCGCGTCGGTTGGTGATGCCGACGGGACGGTTTTCCAGCCGCACGGGCACGCCTTCGATGCCCCCCGTGGACACCACCGCGAAGGCATCGTTGACCTCGCGCGCGGCGAACAGGTGGCCGCCCATCCACACCAGCGCGCCACCGGCGTTGGCGTAGCCATAGGTGCTGCCGCCCTCATGCACCGCCCCCAGCGCGTAGCGGCCGGTCGGGGTCAGCCAGCCGGCCTCTGCGAGCCCGCCGGTGCCGCGGTCACCCTGGCGCGCCTGCACGCGCCAGCCCATGCCATTGCCACCCCCGTCGCCGGGCACGGGTTGCGAGACGTCCACGCTGTACAGCGCCTCGCCCCCGTTGTGCTGCACGGCGGCGCTGGCTTGTCGGTCACGCCCCAGGGTCGTCGCCACCGAGGCGTAGATACTGCGGTCGCCGCCGTCGCTCAGGTTCTGGTTCACCGACACATAGGCCGACCAGCGCTGGGCGAAGGTGCGCGACCAGAACACGCTGGCGTAGCGGTCGTCCTGGCCTTCCGCCTGGCGCAAGCGCAGGTAGCTGGCACTGAACGCACCCAGCCGGTCCAGGCTGACGCCGAACGTGGCCTGCTCGGTGATGTCCGCTGGCAGGCTGTCCTGCAGGGCGCCCAGGTCGCGGTAATCGCCGTGGGTGCGGCGACTGAGCAGGTTGAGGTTGTAGCGCCGGTTGTTCCAGTTGTAGCCCACCGAGTACTGCCCGCCCTCCAGCGCCCCCAGCGCGCTGCGTGCATAGGCCAGGGTGACCACCCCGGCGCGACCTGCCAGCCAGCCGCCGCCCACCCCGGCCGTGCGCAGCCCGCCACCGGCCTCGGCATGGGCTTCGGCGGTGAACCCGTCGCTGACGCCATGCCGCCAGGTCGCACTGGCCAGGGTGCGGTTGTCGTAGGCGAAAGAACGCACCCCGTAGTCCTCGCGCAGACGGCCCACGCCCACTGACCAGTCGGTCAGGCCCCGCGCCAGCAGTTGCTGGGTGCCATAGAAATCGAAGTCCACGGTGCGCGTGCGGCCGAACGCATCCGTGATGACCACCTGCGCGGTACCGGTGCCGCTGATGCCCGGCTGCGTCGCCAGCTGGAACGGGCCTACCGGCACGGCCCCGCTGTACTGGCGCAGCCCGTCCACGTACAGCTCGACGTTGCTGGGCACCACGGCCTGGCCAAGGAAGCTGGGCGTGGGCGATAACACGCGGTAGGGCTGCAGGCCGTAGTTGCGCCCGATCTGCAACCCGCCCATGCGCACCGGACGACTCCAGTCGAGAAAGCCGCTGTAAAAATCGCCGACTTCCAGCGTGACCGCCTGCTGCGGGAAATCCAGGGTCCAACGTGTGTCCAGGCGCACGCTGTCGCTGCGCCAACGTCGCGCGTCACCGTCCTGGAACCTGCGCTGCAGGGCAAGGTTGGACAACGTGCCACGGCCGATGCCGAACAGACGTACTTCCGATGTCAGCGCCAGGCTGGACAGATCTGCGACGTGCGTGCCGTAGAGATCGTAATTGAGCAGGACGCCGGGGCTGGAGCTGGCCACGGGAATGTCCGCCGGGCGTGCGCCCACTGCCGTGGTGGGCAACTGCAACGCGTCCAGCGGCGCATCCAGCGCGAGCGTCTGCATGCGCGCGTCATAGCGCACCTGTACCCCCATCAACTGGTCCAGATAGACCGGTGCATCACCGCGCGCGGGAAAGCCGAGCTGGCGCAGCACCTGGGGACTGGCCTGCAGTCGCCCGTGGTCGTCGGTGAAGGGCAACAGGCCGCGCGGTGCCTGGTTCAGGCTGACCTCCAGGTACAGCGACTGGCTGGCGGTGAGCGGGGTGGGAGGCGGCAACAGCGCATCCGGCATGGCGCCGGTGGCGACCACGTCGGCGGCGTAGGCGCTCGCCGGCACCAGGCCGAGCAGGATGCGCATGGCGGCCTCAGCGAGCCGGTGCCGTCGCAGGCAGCGGCGTCTGCGCCGGTTCGCCATTTATCTTCGCCGAGAACGAGGCCGCTTCCGGCAGGGAGGCGGTGTCCAGTGTCCAGTGCATGACCTGGCCGGGCAGGACATAGCCCACCAGACCCGGCCGTACGATCCGGGGGCGCTGCGGATCGCCCAGCGCCACGTCGGCCAGCTGGGCATGGCCATCGCCCTCGTTGCGTACCTCGATGCCCGGGCTGCCATCGGCCATGGGGAGGGGGCGCGCGCTCAGCCGGGGCTGCAGCTTGGCGGCGTCAGCCGGCTGCAGGAACAGGGGGACGGAATAGCGCAGCACGAACTGCATGCCCTTGGCATCCGGATCCAGGCGGGGGAGCTCGTCAACGACCACCCGGTACGCGCGCTGGCGCGTCTCATCCGTTTCTCCCATGCGCACCAGCCGCACTAACTGCTGCTGTCCCGCGGCGATGTCATGCACCGGGGGGCTGGGCTGGATATCCCGCGTTTCGAGCAACTGGTCCTGTCCGTCGGACTGCAGCCACTGGAAGACGCGCACCTGGACCTGCATGGGGGCCGTACCGGTATTGGTCAGCCACAGCGCCTCGCTGGTCTGGCCCGGGCGCAGCTCGATCCGCGTGGGCGCCACCTGCAGGCTGGCGGCAAGCGCGTCGAGCGGGATAAGCAGCGCGCACAGCGCCGCCAGGCCGATGGTGTGCCATCGGCATCGTTCAATGACCATCGCGATCACCCTCTTCAGTAGGTGATCGTGGCGGTGACCGTATCCAGGTAGGAACCGGCCGCGGCGTTGTTCACGCTGGGATTGAGCACGCGGCCGTACACGTTGTAGGCCTGTGGCAGCCCCGTGCCCACTGCGGCAACGGTGTTGGTGGCCGTCGTAGCGCCCCAGACGTTGGTGCGTCCCGCGTCCTGGTACAGCTGATAGCCGACGAAGTTGTTGGTGGTCACGCCTGCATCGACGTTGCGCATGCGGCGGGTGGTGACATCACCGGCGGTCGCGGCGTTGCTGCCGGCGTTCAGGGCGATCGAGTAGGGCGTCAGCGCGGAGCACTGCGCGGTGATGGTGCCTTGGGCCAGCACCGGTGCGGTGGCCGTGGACGCCACGGTGCCGAAATCGACGTCGGTAGGGGCAGCCGCGGCAATGGTGCACGACGTCGTGATGGCGATACGCACATTGAACGTGACGCTGTTCTGCGCGAAGGCGGGCAGGGCCGCAGCTGCGAGGCAGAGGGTCAGTCCACTGAGGGCGAGACGGCGGAAACTACGAGTAGAGCGCATGGGCGGGATCTCCTTGGACCCTTCAGGGTCCTGAACCGGGGCGATGCAGTCGAACGCGTTGTTGCACGTCGTTTATAACAATCCGCCGTGGGCACGGAGTGAGCGCATCCAGACCTGCGTCACAGTTTTGACCGATCGCCTGCGAGCGGTGAGTCCAAACCCGCGCTGTCGGTCCGTGCAGGAACCCGTTCAGCATCGGCGCCGGATCGGCGATAATGGTCCCCATGAGCGTAAATCTGAAAACCCCCCAGGAAATCGAACTGATGCGTGAGGCTGGCCGTCTGGCCAGTGAGGTGCTGGACATCGTCACGCCCTTCGTCAAGCCCGGTGTCACCACCGAAGAGCTGGACCGCATCTGCCATGATCACATCGTCAACGTGCAGAAGACCGTGCCGGCCAACGTCGGCTACCGTGGCTTCCCGAAGAGCGTGTGCACCTCGGTCAACAACGTGATCTGCCACGGCATCCCGAGCGAAGCGAAGGTGTTGAAGGACGGCGACATCGTCAACATCGACGTCACCGTGATCAAGGACGGCTGGCACGGCGATACCAGCCGCATGTATTACGTCGGTACGCCGTCGGTCATGGCCAAGCGCCTGGTCGATGCGACCTATGAGGCCATGTGGCGCGGCATCCGTGCAGTGAAGCCGGGCGCAACGCTGGGTGACATCGGTCATGCGATCCAGAGCTATGCCGAGGGCGAGCGCTTCAGCGTGGTGCGCGAGTACTGCGGCCACGGCATCGGCAAGGTCTACCACGACGAGCCGCAGGTGGTGCACTACGGCCGCCCCGGCCAGGGCCTGGTGCTGCAGCCGGGCATGACCTTCACCATCGAACCGATGATCAACGAGGGCACCCGCTACAACAAGGTGCTGCCCGATGGCTGGACCGTGGTGACCAAGGATCGCAAGTTGTCGGCGCAGTGGGAACACATGGTCGCGGTCACCGAGACCGGTGTTGACGTACTGACCCTGTCCCCCGGCGAATCGCAGGTCGCCTGACGATGTTGCCGGCGGGTTCGATGCTGGACGCGCCGGCAGACTCGGCTCCGGATGCCGACTGGGCCGCTGCGGCGCGTCAGGCGCTGCAGCAGGCCGATGCGCGGCTGCATCGGCGCTTCGACCAGGGTGACCGCATCGAGCGCCTGCTTGCGCTGCGCGCACGCGCGGCGGACCACCTGATCCGCCTGGCGTGGCAGCGCTGCATGCCGCCCGGCGATACATTGGCGATGTTCGCCGTGGGCGGCTATGGGCGCGGCGAATTGTTCCCGCGTTCGGACGTCGATGTGCTCGTGCTGGGCGAAACCAGCGCGCAGCACGCGGCAGAAGCCGGGCTGTCACGGCTGTTCGCCCTGTTGTGGGATTGTGGGCTGCCGGTCAGCCATGCGGTGCGGTCGCTGCAGCAATGCCGTGAGGCCGCGGCCGACCAGACCGTGCTGACGGCACTGATCGAAGCCCGCCCGCTGGTGGCCGGCGATGCGGCGCGACGCGCGCTGCGGCAGGCGATGAGTGATGGCACCTTGTGGCCGCCACGCGCTTTCTTCCTGGCCAAGCTGGACGAGCTGCGCACGCGTCATGCGCGCTTTGGCGATACCGCCGACAACCTGGAGCCGGATCTGAAGGACGGACCGGGCGGGCTGCGTGATCTCAATACGCTGGGCTGGATGGCGCTTCGTGCGTTTGGCGTACGTGACCTGGAGGCGCTGGTCGGCCTGGGCCATCTGGGCGCCGACGAGGCCGCTGCGCTGCACCGCGAACGCGGCGTGCTGGCCGGGCTGCGTTACGGCCTGCACCTGGTTGCCGGTCGGCCCGAAGAGCGCCTGCGTTTCGACTACCAGAAAACGTTGGCCGCGCGCCTGGGCTTCGCCGACGATGTCGAGAGCCTGGGCGTCGAGAAGATGATGCAGGGCTTCTACCGCGCCGCGTCGGTGGTGCGCCGGATCAGCGACCGGCTGCTGCAGCGCTTCGAAGAACAGTTCGACGGCGAAGCCGTGCCCGAGCCGCTGACCGTCGGCTTCTCGCTGCGCCGCGGTTACCTGGCGGCCAATGATGCGCACTGGCCCGGCGATGACATCAGCGCGATTTTCTCCCTGTTTTCCAGTTGGGCCAACAACGCGCAGGTACGCGGGCTGCACTCACTGACTGCACGTGCCTTGGCAGAAGCCCTGCCGCAGTTGCCCAGCTTCGAGCACGCGACCCAGGCCGCCCGCCAGCAGTTCCTGTCGCTGCTGCGCCAGCCACGACCGGTGGATACGCTGTCGCGCATGGCCCGGCTGGGCGTGCTGGGGCAATGGATTCCCGCGTTTGCGCAGGTGAGCGGGCGGATGCAGTTCGATCTGTTCCATGTCTACACCGTGGACCAGCACACCCTGATGGTGCTGCGGAACATCGGCGAATTTTCCAGCAGCCGCGCGGCGGAGCGGTTCTCCATCGCTCACGAAGTGTGGCCGCGTCTGCGGCGGCCGGAGCTCCTGCTGCTGGCCGGGCTGTTCCACGACATCGCCAAAGGTCGAGGCGGAGATCATTCCGAGCTTGGCGCGGTGGATGCACGGCAGTTCTGCCAGGCACTCGAACTGGGTGCAGCGGACACCGATCTGGTGGCGTGGCTGGTGGAACAGCACCTGCGCATGTCGGTGACCGCGCAGAAGCAGGACATCTCCGACCCGGCAGTGATCCATCGCTTTGCCAGCCTGGTGGCCACCCGTGAGCGGCTGGATTATCTGTACCTGCTCACCTGCGCGGATATCGCCGGCACCAGCCCCAAGCTCTGGAATGCGTGGAAAGACCGGCTGCTCGCTGATCTGTATTTCGCAACCCGTCGCGCGCTGCGCGAGGGCCTGGAGCCGCCGCTGCCAGCAGCCGAGCGGGTTGCCGAAGCACGCGATACCGTGCGCCAACTGGTGCGCGAGCATGGCTACGACGACGCCACCATCGACCGCCAGTTCGCGGTGATGCCCGATGAAAGCTTCATCCGCCTGCGCCCGGAACAGTTGGCCTGGCAGGCGGCCGCATTGGTGCCCGTGCGCCAGGGGCATACGCTGGTGAA
The DNA here is from genome assembly GCF_014841935.1 of Stenotrophomonas sp. CFBP 13725. Taxonomy (NCBI): domain Bacteria; kingdom Pseudomonadati; phylum Pseudomonadota; class Gammaproteobacteria; order Lysobacterales; family Lysobacteraceae; genus Stenotrophomonas; species Stenotrophomonas sp. CFBP 13725. The sequence continues at coordinate 208,096 of NZ_JACYUV010000002.1, forward strand.
GGTGCGACCGATCAGCGTCGACGACCCGGCGCTGGAAGTGTTCGTGCATTCGCCCGACCGTGATGGTCTGTTCGCGGCCATCGTCATGACGCTGGACCGCAAGGGCTACGGCATCCACCGCGCGCGCGTGCTGGACGGCCCGTCGGACACGATCTTCGATACGTTCGAAGTCAATCCGGCCGACACCTACGCCGATGGCGACCCGCTGCGGCTGGAGGTTGCCCTGCGCGACGCGCTGTCGGGCGATCTGTCGCAGCTGCGTCCCTCGCGTCGGGCCATTCCCCGTCAGCTTCGCCACTTCCGTTTCGCCCCGCGCATCGAGTTCCGCGATGAGGCTGGCGAAGCAGCAGGAACCCGTTTCAGCCTGGTGGCACCGGACCGCCCCGGCCTGCTGGCCGATGTGGCGCACGTGCTGCGCAACCAGGGCCTGCGTGTGCACGATGCACGCATTGCCACGTTCGGCGAACGCGCCGAAGACACCTTCGTGATCAGTGATGAGCACGACCTCCCCCTTGATGAAACCGCCAGGCAGCAGTTGCAGGACGCGATGTTGTCCTGCCTGGACCCTGACAGAAACGCCGGAGATACCCCCTGATGGCCACCAAGCCGAGCAAGAAAGCGTCCCCCCAGCCGAAGGCGGGTCAGGCACCCGTTGCCACCCCGACCGCGTCAGCGAAGAAGAAGGCCGCCGGCACGGCCAAGGTCGCCAAGGCGGCACCGGCAGCGGCAGCAACGAAGAAGCCGGCGGCACGCAAGGCCGTGAGCAAGAAGGTGCCGGTCGAGAAGGCGCGGGCGGACAACATCGCGCGCAAGTCGCTGCGCAAGCCGCCGGCGCCGGGTGTGTCGGAGCTGAAGTTCGGTATCGAAAGCGCATTCGAGCGCCGTGCCACGCTGACGCTGCACGAGCTTGAAGGATCCACCAAGCCGCTGGTCAACCGGGTCATCGACGGGCTGGAAAGCGGCGAATTCCGCGTGGCCGAGCCCGACGGGCAGGGCGGCTGGAAGGTCAACGAGTGGCTGAAGAAAGCCGTGCTGCTGTATTTCCGGGTCAACGACATGGCGGTGGTCGACGCACGTCCTGCGCCGTTCTGGGACAAGGTGGAATCGCGCTTCGCCGGTTACGATGAAGCGAAGTTCCGCCGTGGCGGCGTGCGCGTGGTGCCAGGTGCGATCGCACGCCGCGGTACGTATTTCGGCAAGGACGTCGTGCTCATGCCGAGCTTCACCAATATTGGCGCCTATGTGGGCGAAGGCACCATGGTCGATACGTGGGCCACGGTGGGATCGTGCGCGCAGATCGGCCAACACTGCCATCTGTCCGGGGGCGCCGGCATCGGCGGCGTGCTGGAACCGCTGCAGGCCAGCCCGACGATCATCGAAGACCATTGCTTCATCGGCGCGCGTTCGGAAGTGGTGGAGGGCGTGGTCGTCGGCCATCACAGCGTGATCGGCATGGGCGTCTTCCTGAGCCAGAGCACCCGCATCTACAACCGCGCCACCGGCGAAGTCAGCTACGGCTACATTCCGCCGTACAGCGTGGTGGTGTCCGGGTCGCTGCCGTCCGCCGATGGCAGCCATTCGCTGTACTGCGCGGTGATCGTCAAGCAGGTGGACGCCAGGACCCGCAGCAAGACCAGCGTCAATGACCTGCTGCGCGGCCTGGCTGACTGATCGCGATGACCACGACCGTCTACGGGCTGAAGAACTGCGATACCTGCAAGAAGGCGACGAAGTGGCTCGACCGCTTCGCCGTTCCTTACGTATTCGTTGATTACCGCGACGCCAAGCCGGACCCGGATACCTTGATGGCCTGGGCGGCGCAGCTGGGCGGCCTGGGCGCCATGGTGAACCGGTCTTCGACCACGTGGCGGCAGTTGCCGGACAACCGCAAGGCAGCCGCCTCAGATGCGGAATGGAAGCTGCTGCTGCGCGAGTATCCACAGCTGATCAAACGTCCGGTGGTCGTGACCGGGGACGGCACGGTCAGCCAGGGATTCACCGACAACGGCTTCAAGGCACGCTTCGGAGTCGGTGCGTGAGCGCGGTGCTGGAGCTGGCCTGCGATCTGATCGCGCGCCCGTCGGTCACGCCGGAAGACGCCGGCTGCCAGCAACTGATCGGCGGCCGCCTGCAGGCGGCTGGTTTTTCCTGCGAGCACCTGCGGCTGGGCGAGGTCGACAACCTGTGGGCCACCCATGGCAGCGGAGCGCCGGTGCTGGTGCTGCTCGGCCACACCGATGTGGTGCCCACCGGCCCCGCCGCGGACTGGGCCAGCGATCCCTTTGTTCCGACGGTCCGCGATGGCGTGCTGTATGGGCGTGGCGCTGCAGACATGAAAGGCAGCGTGGCCGCGTTCGTGATCGCTGCAGAGCAGTTCGTTGCCGCACATCCTGATCATCCAGGCACCTTGGCGGTGCTGTTGACCAGCGACGAGGAGGGCGATGCCATCGACGGCGTTCGCCACGTCGCGCGCTTGTTCGCCGAACGCGGCCAGCGCATCGACTGGTGCATAACCGGCGAGCCGTCGTCCACTGCGCGCCTGGGCGATCTGTTGCGGGTGGGCCGACGCGGCAGCCTGTCGGCAAAACTGCGTGTGCAGGGTGTACAGGGCCACGTGGCCTACCCGGAGAAAGCACGCAATCCGATCCATCTCGCTGCCCCGGCACTGGCCGAGCTGGCGGCGCGTCACTGGGATGATGGCTTCGAAAGTTTTCCACCGACCAGTCTGCAGGTGTCCAACATCCAGGCCGGTACCGGGGCCAACAACGTGATTCCGGGCCACCTCCAGGTGGACTTCAATCTGCGTTACAACCCGCATTGGAACGCGGACAAGCTGGAGCGGGAGATCGCCGCGCTGCTGGATCGGCATGACTTGGACTACACGCTGGCCTGGCACCGCAGCGGCGAGCCGTTCTATACGCCGGAAGGCACGCTGCGTCGCGTAGCGCGCGAGGTACTGGGCGAGTTTGCCGGTGCCGCACCGGAAGAGAGCACCGGGGGCGGTACCTCCGACGCACGCTTCATCGCCCCGCTGGGCGCACAGTGCATCGAAGTGGGGCCGGTCAACGCCAGCATCCATCAAGTGGACGAAAACGTAGCCCTCGCCGATCTGGAGGCGCTGCCCGCGCTGTACCAGCGTCTGGTCGAGCGCCTGCTGGCGGGATAGAGCCGCTTGGTAGAGCCGCCGGGTAGAGCCGACTTCAGTCGGCTGCCCCAACCCGCGCGCGCTGACCCATTCCGCCGAGCACGGCTCGGCGCTACCAAAGCCCATTCACCGCTCGCCCGGTAGCGCCGAGCCACGCTCGGCGAGCGCAGCGGCGGCCGCAGCGTCGACCGCGCGTGGTAGAGCCGACTTCAGTCGGCTGCCCCCACCCACGCGCGCTGACCCATTCCGCCGAGCACGGCTCGGCGCTACCAAAGCCCGTTCACCGGTCACCCGGTAGCGCCGAGCCACGCTCGGCGAGCGCAGCGGCGGCCGCGGCGTCGACCGCGCGTCAGTCGAACGTCCAGAACGGCGGCTCTATACTTTTGCGCCATATCGCCTCGCCGGCCAGGTGAAAATCCTGCGCATGGGCCTTTGCGAACCACCCGGCGGCTGCATCCAGATCGCGCGTCACGCCCGCCCGGCCACGACCCAGCAGCAATCCGCTGAAGTACTGCCCGTAAACGTTGCCCCGGTTGCCGGCCCGCTGATACCACTGGAGTGCCTGAACGCCATCGCGCTCCAGTCCGATACCGGTCTCAAACAGTGCGCCCAGATCCACCTGAGCCTCCACATCCCCGGCCTGCGCACGTGCCCGGATATCGGTGACCAACGGATGCTCCTGTCCGTGCTGCGGTGCGACGGCCTGTGGCAGTCGAGAAGATTCCGAGGACATGTGGTTGTACACCGTTGCCCGCAGGTCCCAGCGCAGTGCTAGCCGCGCATCGCCCTGGAGTCGGTGGAACCGCGCCAGTTCCAGCATCGCCAACGCATTTCCGTGCTCGGCCGAAGCGCGATACGCGCGTTCCGCGCGACGCGGCGACGCCCGCAACGGCGACGCCTGCACGATATCCGGGCCATCACCGTGCAGCAGTTGACCACTCTCCCAGATGCGCCCCAGTGCCGACTCGGCGCGCGTGGTATCAAAGGTGCGTGGCGTCACCGCCGCAGCGCGCTCGTACCAGTACACCGCGCGCGGATCATTGAATATTTCATAGCGCTGGGCCGCCTCCAATGCACTATCGACACGCCCATCTGCGGCCTCCCGCTCGATCTGCGCAGCGCGGGCGACAGGCGTACGCGGCACACTGCTGCAGGCCTGAAGCAGCACCATGATGACAAGGCCGAAAGGCAAGATACGTAGTTTCATCCCACCCATTATCCGCGCAACGGCGCCCACGGTCCCGATCGCATCGCGCGCTCCCGCACTTCATCTTTTTTCCGCGGCTGGCGGCCATCGGAATCTGTCAGGGGCCGGACGGGGAGGGAATGCGGGGCCTTGAGCGGCAGGAGCCGCGAAGAGCTCCATGGACGGATTCACGCGTGCCCCGCATTGCCTCCCCGTCCGGTCCACGCCGCAGCCCGTTTCTCGGCCCGCCACCGCGAGGGGCTCCGCCGCTCGATGACCGTTCGTTGCCAACGCAACAGTTGCACCCGCCGCACAGGCGCGCTACGTTCAATCCCATGCACCGCCACCTCGCCACCGCCGTCACCACCACCAACCGCAATAATCTGCGCGCGAATAATCGTGCGCGGCCGATGCGGGACTGCGCCCAGGGTAGATAAAGCACCATCATACCCGGACACCAGAAACCCGCATCGGCCGATGCGGGTTTTTTTGTGCCCGGAGCGGACCCCGGGCCAAGGTGGCCGGTCGAACACCCCCATCGCGTATACACCCCCAAACAGGAGTTGCACCCCATGTGTTCGATCTTCGGAATATTCGGCCTGCAGGCCGGCGACGACCTCCCCGCGCTGCGTCGCCACGCGCTGGAATCCTCGCAGCGTCAGCGTCATCGCGGACCGGATTGGAGCGGGGTCTATCTCGATGACGGCGCCCTGCTGGTGCACGAGCGCCTCGCCATCGTTGACCCGGCCGGCGGCTCGCAGCCGCTGCTGTCCGAAGACGGAGAACTGGCGCTGGCGGTCAACGGCGAAATCTACAACCACCAGCAACTGAAGGCCGAGCTCACCCAGCCGTACGCGTTCCAGACCGGTTCGGACTGCGAGGTCATCAATGCGCTGTACCGCGAGGGTGATCCGACGCGCTGGCTGGAACGTCTCAACGGCATCTTCGCCTTCGCCCTGTGGGATAAGGCGGCGGCGCGCGTGTTGATCGCGCGCGACCCGATCGGCGTGGTGCCGCTGTACTGGGGCCATGACGCGCAGGGAAGGCTGCGGGTGGCGTCCGAGCTGAAGGCATTGGTCGACACCTGTGCGGACGCCGCGCAGTTCCCACCCGGCCACTTCTACGACAGCGCCAGCGATGAACTGGTGCGCTATTACCAGCCGTCCTGGCGTGACTACGACGCCGTGCAGGGCACGCCGGTGGATCTGGCCGAACTGCGCGTTGCCTTTGAGCGTGCGGTTGAACGCCAGTTGATGAGCGATGTGCCGTACGGCGTCCTGCTCTCCGGCGGACTGGATTCGTCACTGGTGGCCGCCGTGGCGGCGCGTTATGCGCGCAGGCGCATTGAAGACGGCGGCGAGAGCGAGGCGTGGTGGCCGCGCCTGCATTCCTTCGCCATCGGCCTGAAGGGCTCACCCGACCTGGCCGCCGCGGCCATCGCCGCCGAAGCGTTGGGCACCGTGCACCACGGCTTTGAATACACCTTCGAAGAAGGTCTGGACGTCCTGCCCGAGGTGATCCGTCATATCGAGACCTATGATGTCACCACCATCCGGGCGTCGACGCCGATGTTTCTGCTCGCACGTCGGATCAAGGCGATGGGGGTGAAGATGGTGCTGTCGGGCGAGGGCAGTGACGAAATCTTCGGGGGCTACCTGTACTTCCACAAGGCGCCGGATGCACGTGAGTTCCATGCCGAGCTGGTGCGCAAGCTCGATGCGCTGAGCAACTACGACTGCCTGCGCGCGAACAAGTCGATGATGGCGTGGGGGGTCGAGCCGCGCGTGCCGTTCCTGGACCGCGAGTTCCTCGATGTGGCGATGCGTTTCGATGCCGTGCACAAGATGGTGGGTAGCGATGCATCTGGCGGGCGCCGGGTGGAGAAGGGCGTGCTGCGCGCAGCGTTCGAAGGTTACCTGCCGGACAGCATCCTGTGGCGTCAGAAAGAGCAGTTCAGCGATGGCGTGGGCTATGGGTGGATCGACGGCCTGAAGGCGCACGCCGAGGCGCAGGTCAGCGACCGGGTACTGGCTGCGGCGGACAAGCGCTTCCCGCACAATCCACCGCAGACCAAGGAAGCGTATTACTACCGCCACGTGTTCGAGCAGTATTTCCCCAGCCATGCCGCCGCCGAAACGGTGCCCGGTGGCAAGTCGATCGCCTGCTCGTCGCCTGCGGCCATTGCGTGGGATGCCAGCTTCGCCAACGCGGCAGACCCGTCAGGCCGCGCGATTGCCGGCGTGCACGAATCCGCGCTGGCATAACCCGTCCGATTCGGCGCTGCCCTGGCGGGGCAGATCCGCCGGGTAGAGCCGACTTCAGTCGGCTGCACCCAGACCACACGCGCTGACCCGTTCCGCCGAGCACGGCTCGGCGCTACCAAAGCCCGTTCACCGGTCGCCCGGTAGCGCCGAGCCGTGCTCGGCGAGCGCAGCGGTGGCAACCGGAACGCGTTGCCGGAGACGTGATGGCAACGACAGCCGACTGAAGTCGGCTCTACCACGTCGGCTCTACCGGATCAGGGTGCGGGCTTCAGGGTCAGTGTGTGTGTGGTCGGACCCGGCAGGAACGGGGTGGGGCGGCCGTGCACGTAGTCGTCGTGGCCGGCGGCCCAGAACGGTGACAGGGGATGTCCGCTCTGGCCGCCCGGCATGTGGATGATGCCGTCGGCTTCGTGCCCGGGTGATACCACCATGCGCTGCGATGCACCGAAGGCGGGACCTTGCACACGCGGCATGTTGTTGTCGCCAGGCAGCGGATCGGCTGGCATGCACAGCCAGCGCTGCGCCAGCGCAGGTAGCGCGCGGCTGATCGGGTGACAGATCGCCGCCGTATTGCGTTCGCCCCACGTGCGCTCGGCCAGCGGTCCCTGCGCGGACAGACTGGTTTCCAGGCCCTTCGCCGCATCGATCAGCAGGGCATCCCACGTGGCATACGTCGCCGGCAGCAGATGCGCCGGGCGCTGACTGACCAACGGCCACAGCACCCCTTCGAACTGCACCAGATTCGGCTCCAGCCATTCCTCGCCCAGTGCCTGTTTCGCCGGTGCCAACAGTCCGGCGGATACGGCATCCTGCACCCTGCCACGGAATCCGCGGACCATCCGGTAGCTCACCGAATCCACGGACGCATGGCCGTCCCAGACGCGGGTGACGGCTTCCAGCCGTTGCAGCGCTGGATCCCGCGAATCCTTCACCACAGTGCGTAGCACGACCCACCAGCGCTGCAGGAACAACGCCCGATCGTCGAGCTGGATGGCCAGCAGGTCTTTCTCCGTGAAGCGCTCGCTGGCCTGCAGTGCATCGCGGATCTGTCCCGCACGTGCACCGAGGTCATACCCTGCGTCACCGGCAATCGTCAGCTCGGCACCCTCCAGCACACGCCCGTTGGCGGTCCACAGTCGCTGCCCGGGGGGATCGATCAACGAAGGGGCTGCATCACTGCGGATCGTCCACGCGGCGCAACCGGCATGCGGCAGCGCATGCATGTCGGCCGGCAGGCAGTCAGCCGTGCGCGCAGGCCGTGCACCCAGCAGTCGCCACGCGATGCGTCCACTGCTGTCGGCCAGCAACAGATTCTGCGCCGGAATGCGCGTGCGGTCGGCGACGCGCAGCGCGGCGTCCAGGTCTCCCGCGCGCGCCAGATCAGCGAGCGCCAGGCTGATCGCACCGGGCTGGTGTGCGACCCAGCGCAGTGCCTCGCCCGAGCCATCAGGACGCTGATGCAGCACCGGCCCCCACGCCGTCTCGCGCACGATGAAGTCCACGGGATCGCCGCCTGCCACCTCGATGCGTTCGCGATGTTCGGTCATCGAGGCCCCTGCGGGGACCGGCTGGAAATCGGCGGTATCGATGAAGCTGTTGGTGAAGCCCCAGGCGACGTGGCCGTTGCTGCCGACGACGATGGCGGGCAGGCCGGGCAGTGAGAACCCACTGACATCCACCCGCCCACCCGGTGCCTGGGCATCGGGGTAGCGCAGGCGCACGCGGAACCAGATATTCGGGGCGCGCTGTCCCAGGTGCATGTCGTCGGCCAGGATGGCGCGGCCATCCGCCGTCAGCGCGCCGGCCACGGCGAAATTGTTGCTGCCGGTGACGTCCTTTTCCGCAGCAGGGGCCACCGGCCCGGAGGGCAGTGCGCGCAGGTCCAGCACCTCGGCACCGGGCAGCGTCGCATCGCCGCGCGCATCACCCATCAACGGTGCGTCCCAGCTGCTGCCGCCGTGGCTGAGCAGCCCATACAGCGCGGGTGGCATCACCTCGCGCAGGCGACGGTAGGCCAGCTCGTTCTGGTTCGAAGGATCCTGCAGGTCGGCGTACATGGCATAGCCGGTCAGCAGGCTGTCGCTGGCCTGCCACGGGGTGGGGCGCTGGCGCAGCAGCAGATAGGGCCAGGGCCGCACGCGCAGCCCGGACATGCCCTCGTTCACGCCCTCGACGTACGCGCGCAGCTCGGCACTGACCGGCTCGCGCGCTGCCCGGTCACGCAGGCGATGCACGCGCATGCGCTTGTCCAGATCCAGTGCAGCAGGACCGAACAGGGCGGACAATTCACCGGCGGCACTGCGCCGCATCAGGTCCATCTCGAAGCCGCGTTCCTGCGCATGCACCTGGCCCAGCGCGCGCATGACATCGATCTGGCTGCTGCCTTCGAGGGTCACGACCCCCAATGCATCGCGGGTGATCGTCACCGGTGCCTGCAGCCCGGTAAGGGAGGCCTCGCCGTCCAGCGGCGCCAGGCTGCCACGCAGCATCCACCATGCCGAACTACCCGCAGCCACCAGCACGACGACGAACAACCAGAACAAGCGCAACAACCATCGACGCATGGGACGCTTCCTTGCCGGACCGGGGGTGAACCGATTGTAGCCACCCTTCAGGACAGATCGCAGGAGAGACGCGACTGCGATTGATTCCGATTAGATCACCGTATTTCTGGATAGGGCACCATGGCGTCATCGAGTCACAGGAGCATCCCCCATGAAAGGCAATCCGGACGTCATCGCCTGCCTGAAAGAACTGTTGCGCGGCGAGCTTGCCGCCCGCGACCAGTACTTCATCCATTCCCGCCGTTACGAGGACCAGGGCCTGTTCGCGCTGTACGAACGCCTGAACCACGAAATGCAGGAAGAGACCGAGCATGCCGATGCGCTGCTGCGGCGCATCCTGTTCCTGGGCGGCGACCCGGACATGCGCGCGCACGCCTTCGAGCCCGGCGTCACCGTCGAGGAGATGCTGCGCAAGGACCTGGATACCGAGTACGCGGTGCGCAACAACCTGGCTGCCGGCATGAAGCTGTGCGAAGCCAACGGTGACTATGTCAGCCGCGACATGTTGCTGGTACAGCTGAAGGACACCGAGGAAGACCACGCGTGGTGGCTGGAGCAGCAGCTGGGTCTGATCCAGCGCATCGGCCTGGAGCTTTACCAGCTGAGCAAGATCGACGGCAAGGGCGCTGTCGCGCACTGACCGTGTAGCCAGCCAGCCTCGCGCCAGCCAGCAATGAAAAAGCCGGGGATTCCCCGGCTTTTTTGTGTCTGACAATGCGTTGGTGGAGCTGATTGGCGGGGCTGATGGGCGGCACCGATGGGTGGGGCTGACGGGTGGCACCGACTGGTGGGGCGACGGGTCACACCGTTTGGTGGGGGCGACGGGTGGCACCGACTGGTGGGGCTGACTGGTAGAGCCGACTTTAGTCGGCTTCTCCGGACCAGCCGACTGAAGTCGGCTCTACCAGAGACCAGCCGACTGAAGTCGGCTCTACCCGCAGGCAGCACGGAGTCAGCTCACTCCACCGACAGCCCTTCCACCTTCTGCCAGCCGCGCGGCAGCAGGTGGCCGCGCGTGGCACGCGTGCCCAGGTAGGTGTCGAGCTCGCTGAACTTCAGGCCCATCGTGCGCTGTCCGCTGCGGACCTGCAGGGTCTGGCCAGGGCTGATCGCCACCACTGCCACCACCCGCTCGGTGGCCAGCTTGGCTTTCGGGATCTCGATGATCTTGTTGCCCTTGCCCTTGTCCAGTTCCGGCAGGTCGCTGGCGGCGATCGCCAGCAGGTTGCCCGAACTGGTCACAGCGACGATGCGGTCGGTGTCCACGTTGGCCAATACGGCCGGCTGCAGCACCGACGAGCCCGACGCCAGGTTCAGCATCGCCTTGCCGGCCTTGTTGCGGCCGATCAGGTTCTCGAAGCGGGTCACGAAGCCATAGCCGTGCGTGGAGGCCAGCACGAAGCGTCCGGTCGGTTCGGCGCTCGCCAGGGTGACGAAACTCGTCCCCGATGCAGGCGAAAAGCGCCCGGTCAGCGGCTCGCCATTGCCGCGGGCCGAAGGCAGGGTGTGCACCGCGGTGGAATAGGCGCGGCCTTCACTGTCGAGGAAGGCGACCTGCTGCGTGCTGCGGGCGCGGACCGAAGCCAACAGGCTGTCACCGTCGCGGTAGTTCAGCGATGACGGGTCCACGTCGTGGCCCTTGGCCGCGCGGATCCAGCCCTTCTCCGACAGCACGACGGTCATCGGCTCGCTCGGTACCAGCTCGGTTTCATCGATGGCCTGCGCCGCACCGCGCTGCACCAGCGGCGAACGACGTGCGTCGCCGAACTTCTTGGCATCGGCCGTCAGTTCGTCCTTGATCAGCTTCTTCAGCTTGGCCTTGCTGTCCAGGATGCCGAGGATCTTGTCGCGCTCTTTGGCCAGCTCATCCTGCTCGCCGCGGATCTTCATTTCTTCCAGGCGCGCAAGCTGCTTCAGCTTGGTTTCCAGGATGTACTCGGCCTGGTCGTCGGACAGGCCGAAGCGCGCGATCAGTGCGGCCTTCGGTTCGTCTTCGGTCCGGATGATGTGGATCACTTCATCCAGGTTGAGGAAGGCGACCAGCAGGCCTTCCAACAGGTGCAGGCGACGCTCGACCTTCTGCAGGCGATGCTGCAGGCGGCGGACCACGGTGCTGCTGCGGAACGCCAGCCATTCGCTGAGCAGGGTCTTGAGGTTCTTCACCTGCGGGCGGCCGTCCAGGCCGATCACGTTGAGGTTCACCCGGTAGCTGCGTTCCATGTCCGTGGTGGCGAACAGGTGGCCCATCAGCTGGTCGGCATCGACGCGGTTGGAACGCGGCACCAGCACCACCCGTACCGGGTTGGCGTGGTCGGACTCATCGCGCACGTCTTCGATCCACGGCAGCTTCTTGGCCCGCATCTGTGCGGCGATCTGTTCGATCACCTTGGACGGCGACACCTGGAAGGGCAGGGCGTTGACCACCACGTTGCCGTTCTCTTTCAGGTAGGTCGACCGCGCACGCACGCTGCCGTGGCCGGTTTCATACAGGTGCAGCAGATCGGCGGCGGGGGTGATGATCTCCGCGTTGGACGGGTAGTCCGGCCCCTTCACGTGCTCGCACAGGTCGCGCACGCTGGCATCGGGATCTTCCAGCAGATGCAGCAGCGCGCTGACGATCTCGTTGAGATTATGCGGGGGCACATCGGTGGCCATGCCCACGGCGATGCCGGTAGTGCCGTTGAGCAGCAGGTGCGGCAGCCGCGCCGGCATCCAGGTCGGCTCCTGCATGGTGCCGTCGAAGTTCGGCGTCCAGTCGGTCGTGCCGTGGCCGAGCTCGCCCAGCAGCACTTCCGCGATCGGGGTCAGCTTGGATTCGGTGTAGCGCATCGCGGCGAACGACTTCGGGTCATCGCTGGAACCGAAGTTGCCCTGGCCTTCGATCAGGGGATAGCGGTACGAGAACGGCTGGGCCATCAGCACCAGTGCCTCGTAGCAGGCGCTGTCGCCATGCGGATGGTACTTGCCGATGACATCGCCGACGGTGCGCGCGGACTTCTTCGGTTTGGAGCCTGCGTTCAAGCCCAGCTCGCTCATCGCATAGATGATGCGGCGCTGCACGGGCTTGAGGCCGTCGCCGAGGAAGGGCAGCGCACGGTCCAGGACCACATACATCGAGTAGTCGAGGTAGGCGCGCTCGGCATATTCGCGCAGCGGCAGCTGTTCGAAGCCGTGGAAGACGGGGCGGGCAAGATCGGTCATGCGGGGTTGTTACCTGTGTTCGGAGGCGGCGACGGCCGTCGCCCTCGCAATAGGGTGATTATCCGGATGCGGCCGGAGAAGCCAAGCCGCGCGGTGGATCGAGTCCCTGCGCTGCCCGTGCAAGATAGCGTCCCGGCGGCACGCCGAAGTGGCGGCGGAACACCGTGACGAACGCGCTGGAACTGCTGAAGCCCAGCCCGTGGGCGATATCGGCCACCGGCCGTCCCTCGCTGAGCTGGCGCAGTGCCTCGGCCAGGCGGGCCTGTTGCCGCCAATGGGCGAAGCTGAGCGTGGTCTCCTCGCGGAAATGGCGGGTCAATGAACGGGTCGACAGGCCTGCCCACGCGGCCCATTGCGCAAGACTGCGGTCATCGGCGGGGTCGGCGAGCAGCTGCGAGGCGATCTTCAGCAGGCGCCTGTCGCGCGGCATGGGCAGGTGCATCCGTTGTCGCGGGGCCGTGCGCAGCTCGTCAAGCAGCACCTCCACCAGGTGCTGCTGGCGCGAAGTGACGCGCTCGGCAGGTGTCCATTCGCATACCCGCAAGGCCACGGCCTGCAGCAGGGGGGAGATGCCGATCACACAGGGATCAGCGGGCAGGTCATGGCACAACGTCGGCGCCAGCACCATGCCCCAGCCCCGCAGAGGCCCGTCAATGGCCACGGTGTGCGGTTCGCCCGCAGGCATCCAGCCCGCCGAGCCGGGCGCCAGCGACCACGTGCCGTGACGCGTACGCGTGGTCAGCAGACCACTTTCCACGCAGATAAGCTGGGCGCGGCCATGGGCATGCCAATCCACCTCATGCGCCAACCCCTTCGCACTGTCGATGTGGAAGCCCACCACGGGCAGGCCATCGAGGCGCTCGAACCACTCCAGCGCGCTTTCCCGCATCACCTGCCGGGCGGCCACGACGTCCGGACCCTGGCGTACCGGCAGCGGCACGTCCGGTGGACTGATAAGGGCCACAAGTGGCTCGATAACACCATTCATTGGCTGGATTGTACTACCGGGCCAGCGCGCACGCTCATTAAGGTAGCCGTCTCCCGATCACTCACATTGTTGCAACACAGCATTCGGTGCCAGATCGAATATTTCCATTGAGAAATATATTTTTTGGAAGAGAATGTGCGGCATGATCTGTCCCGATACAACACCTCCCAGTTTCGGCCTGTTGTTGCGCCAGGTGCGCGATGGCCTGGTCCGGCAGTTGGACGCTTCCATGGCCGAAGAGAACCTCGGCCTCAATTTCACCCATTACATCGGCCTGAAGGTCCTGTCCCGGACCGCACCGTGCACGGCGAACGAACTGGCCAAGGCCATCGACCAGGTGCCCAGCGCGGTGACGCGCCTGCTGGACAAGCTGGAGGCGCTGGGCTGTGTGCGCCGCGAAGCACATGCGATGGACCGGCGTGCGCTGCAGATCGTGCTGACCGATGAAGGTCGCGCGCTGTGGGCTCGCCTGCAGAAGCGCGGCGAGGATGTGATCGATTACGCCTCCCGCGAGCTCAGCGCCGACGAACGTGCGCAGCTGCTCTCCCTGTTGACCCGAATCCGCGACTCATTGACGACCCCATGACTTCCATCCTTCTTGTTTCTACATGGCGCCAGGGCCGGCCCCTGTTGTTGGCCGGCCTGGTGTTGGCACTCGCCGCCTGTGCCAGCAGCCGCGGGCTGCAGCCGCACGGCGCGCTGTTGGATGCCGATGCGCTGCACAGCAGCCGCACGTTGACGGGCGCCTCGCTGGGCGCGGCCGGCTTCCCCGCGCAGGACTGGTGGAAAGCACTGGGGGACCCGCAGCTGGATGCCCTGATCGAAGAAGGGTTGGCCAGCCACCCCAGCCTGGATGCGGCCGATGCGCGGCTGCGCCAGGCACGATCGCAGGTGGGGGGCGCGCGTGCCGACCAGTTGCCCAGTCTCTCGGTATCCGGCGGCTATACGGGTCTGCGCCTGCCCGAATCCATGCTGGGCGATGAAACCGGCGGTCACTACGTGGGCAGCAGCCAGCTCGCCCTCAACTTCAGCTACGGCGTGGACCTGTGGGGCGGCAAGCGCGCCACCTGGGAAGCGGCGGTGGACAGCGCGCATGCGGCGGAGATCGACGCGCAGGCGGCGCGCCTGAATCTGTCCTCCAACATCGCCCAGGCTTACGCCGGGCTGGCCTACGCATGGCAGTTGCACGATGTGGCCGAGGAAGAGTTGGCGCGTTCGCAGAAAACCCTGCAGCTCACCCGCCAGCGCCGCGCCGCCGGCATCGACAGTGACCTGCAGGTGCGCCAGGCCGAATCGCGCGTACCGGCGGCGCAGCAGCAGCTGCAGGCCGCCCAGCAGCAGATTGATGAAGGGCGTACCGCACTGGCGGCGCTGGTCGGGCAGGGGCCGGACCGGGGCCTGCAGATTGGGCGTCCGCATGCATTGGACCCGATGGCGCTGCAGCTGCCGGGCGTGTTGCCCAGCGAACTGCTGGGGCGCCGCCCGGACATCGTGGCGGCACGCTGGCGGGTGGAAGCGGCCGGCCGGCAGATCGATGCGGCCAAGGCGGCGTTCTATCCGAGCCTGAATCTCACCGCGCTGGCCGGCGTCGTCGCACCGAACCTCGGCGACCTGCTGCAGCGCGAATCCACGTTTGCCTACATCGGCCCGGCGCTGAGCCTGCCGATCTTCGAGGGTGGGCGTCTGCGCGCGGGCCTGGACAGCCGTGACGCCGAGTACGACCTCGCCGTCGCCACGTACAACCAAGGGCTGGTGGACGCATTGCACCAGGTGGCCGACCAGGTCAACGCGGTGCGCTCGCTGCAGCAGCAGGCGCAGTCGCAGCAGCAGGCGGTGGATACCGCGCGCGCTGCGCACGGTCTGGCTGACCAGCGGTATCGCGCCGGCATCGGCGGCTATCTGGATGTACTGACCGCGCAGTCCACCCTGCTGCAGGCGCAGCAGCGGCTGGCCGGCCTGCAGTCGCAGCAGCTGTTGTCATCGGTGCGTCTCAGCCAGGCGTTGGGCGGCGGCTTCCAGCCGGCTGCCGATGACACCGTGCGTGCTGCCCCTCTTTCCGATTCCTCGCATTCCTGAAGACATCTCCCATGAGCCAGACCTCTACCCCCGCGGCGCCCGCCGCTCCCAGCCGTCGCGGCAAGCTGCTGCGCGGACTGCTTGTGATCGTGCTGCTGCTGATCGCCGCAGCGGCCCTGTGGTATTTCATGTTCGGCCGCTGGTTCGAAGAAACCGACGACGCCTACGTGGGCGGCAACCAGGTGCAGATCACCCCGCTGATCACCGGCACGGTGGTCGGTATCGCGGCCGACGATGGCATGCGTGTCGAGCGCGGTCAGTTGCTGGTACAGCTGGATCCAGCCGATACCGAGGTAGCGCTGCAACAGGCAGAAGCCCAGCTTGCCGGTACGGTGCGCCAGGTGCGTGGCCTGTACCGCAGCGCCGAAGGTGCACAGGCCGAGTTGAATGCACGGCAGGTCACGTTGAAGCGCGCACGCGATGATTTCGCCCGCCGCAAGGACCTGGCCGCCACCGGCGCCATTTCCGATGAAGAGCTGTCGCATGCGCGCAATGAACTGGCCGCTGCGGAAGCCGCCGTTGCCGGTTCGCGCGAGACGTTCGAACGCAGCCGCGCACTGGTCGATGACACGGTGATCGCCACCCAGCCCGACGTGCAGGCCGCCGCTGCGCAGCTGCGCCAGGCGTGGCTCAACAATGCGCGCGCCGGCATCGTCTCGCCGGTCACCGGCTACGTGGCGCGTCGCTCGGTGCAGGTCGGCCAGCGCGTGCAGCCGGGCAATGCGCTGATGGCGGTGGTGCCCACCGATCAGATGTGGGTGGAAGCCAACTTCAAGGAAACCCAGCTGCGGCACATGCGCCTGGGCCAGGAAGTGGAGCTGCGTTCGGATCTGTATGGCGGCGATGTCAGCTACAAGGGACGCCTGACCAGCCTGGGCATGGGTACCGGCTCGGCGTTCTCGCTGCTGCCGGCACAGAACGCCAGCGGCAACTGGATCAAGATCGTGCAGCGCGTGCCGGTGCGCATCGCCATCGATGCCAAGCAGTTGGCCGAGCACCCGCTGCGCATCGGCCTGTCGATGAAGGCCGAGGTCAGCTTGCGTGACCAGAAGGGCGAAGTGCTGCCCAGCCAGGCAGCGACCGGTTCGGTGTTCGACACGGACGTGTATGCCAAGCAGCTGCATGATGCCGACGACATGATCCATACGATCATCCAGGGCAACCTGCCGCAGACGGCCGGTGCGCCGGTGGTGTCGGCTGCGGGCCGTCCGTCGCCCTCCACCGCGCCGGCCACGCCGCCGCGCACAGCCAAGGCAGGCTGACGGCCCATGTCTTCCCAAGCCCCTGCCGCACCCGGTACGCCGGGTGCACCGGCGGCCCCGGCCGCTGGCTTCCTGCCACCCAACATCGCCTTGTGCACGGCTGGCCTGGCGATGGCGTCGTTCATGCAGGTGCTCGACACCACCATCGCCAATGTGTCGCTGCCGACCATCGCCGGCAATCTCGGCGCCAGCTCGCAGCAGGCGACATGGGTCATCACCTCGTTCGCGGTCAGCACCGCGATCGCGCTGCCCTTGACCGGCTGGATGAGCCGCCGCTTCGGCGAAACCAAGCTGTTTGTATGGGCCACATTGGCCTTCACCATTGCCTCGCTGTTGTGCGGCCTTGCCCAGAGCATGGGCATGCTGGTGGTGTCACGCGCCCTGCAGGGCTTCGTCGCCGGCCCGATGTACCCGATCACCCAGTCGCTGCTGGTGTCGATCTATCCGCGTGAGAAACGCGGCCAGGCGCTGGCCCTGTTGGCCATGATCACCGTGGTGGCACCCATCTGCGGGCCGATCCTGGGCGGCTGGATCACCGACAACTACAGCTGGGAATGGATCTTCCTGATCAACGTGCCGTTGGGCATTTTCGCGGCGCTGGTGGTCGGCAACCAGATGAAGGGGCGGCCGGAGCAGATCGAAAAGCCGAAGATGGATTACGTCGGCCTGGTCACGCTGGTGATCGGTGTCGGCGCCCTGCAGCTGGTGCTGGATCTGGGCAACGACGAAGACTGGTTCAGTTCGCCGATGATCGTCGCGCTGGCGTGCGTGTCTGTCGTGGCCTTGGCCGTGTTCCTGATCTGGGAGCTGACCGACAAGGACCCCATCGTCGACCTGCGGTTGTTCCGCCATCGCAATTTCCGCGCGGGCACGATGGCGATGGTGGTGGCGTACGCCGCGTTCTTCAGCGTGTCGTTGCTCATTCCGCAGTGGTTGCAGCGGGACATGGGCTACACCGCGATCTGGGCCGGCCTGGCGACCGCGCCGATCGGCATCCTGCCGGTGATCATGACGCCGTTCGTGGGCAAGTACGCGTCGCGCTTCGACATGCGCATGCTGGCGACGGTGGCCTTCGTCTTCCTGTCCTTCACCAGCTTCATGCGTTCGGACTTCAACCTGCAGGTGGACTTCCAGCATGTAGCAGGCGTGCAGCTGCTGATGGGCGTTGGCGTGGCGCTGTTCTTCATGCCCGTGCTGCAGATCCTGCTGTCGGACCTGGACGGGCGCGAGATCGCCGCGGGTTCCGGGCTGGCCACCTTCCTGCGTACGCTGGGCGGCAGCTTTGCCGCGTCACTGACCACGTGGCTGTGGGCGCGCCGCACGCAAGTGCATCATGCGGACATCACCGAGCACATCTCCGTGTACCGGCCAGGCATGCAGGAACAGGTCACCGCGATGGGGCAGGGCGACCTGCAGCACGGCGCGGCAGCACTGAACACGATGATCAACCATCAGGCATCGCAGATGGGCTTCAATGACATCTTCTTCCTGCTGGGCTGGATCTTCCTGGCCATCATCGCGTTCCTGTGGCTGGCCAAGCCGCCGTTCGGCGCGGGCGCAGGCAGTTCCGCCGCCGCGGGCGGTCACTGATCCCGTATCGGTAGCGCCGAGCCCCGCTCGGCGCTTTTCTCCACCGGCATGAAACCCGAACGCCGGACATGAAAAAACCCGCTTGCGCGGGTTTGATCATTTTCTGAGTCGTGGTGCCCAGGAGAGGACTCGAACCTCCACGAAGTTGCCCCCGCTAGCACCTGAAGCTAGTGCGTCTACCAATTCCGCCACCTGGGCGACTCAGGAGGAGAATTATGGGCAACGAATTAATTCATGTCAACAAGATTTCAATGCCGTCCTGCTAGTCATCCACGGCGTGCCCGCCGAGGTGCAGCAGCAGGCTCTGCATCGAACGCGACAGCCCGTTCCAGCGAACGAAGCACAGGCTCAGCTGGCGGCGTGCCCAGGCATCGTCCAGTGCGATGGCGTGGAAGCCGTAGCGACGCCGATGCTGCCGACAGATTGATCGGGGTGCGATGCCGACGCCGATGCCGTGCCCGACCATCTCGCATACGCCTTCAAAGGTCTTCATGCGGATCCGGGGTGACAGGACGCGCCCCAAAGCGCGCGCGTGGTCTTCGATATGTTCCTGCAGCGCATTGCCATCGGCCAGCGCCACGAAGTCCTCACCGAGTACGTCCACGAACGAGAGCGAGGCGCGGTGGGCGAACCGATGGGCAGGCGGCAAGATCAGCATCAGCGGATCATCCGCGACCGGCTGCAGGTGCAGGGGCGTACTGTCCACTGCATTGGAGGTGATGCCCGCTTCGGCTTGGCCGCCGCGCACGGCGCGCACGATCTCCACGCTGGTGCGTTCTTTCAGGTCGACCTGCAGGCGCGGACGCGCGGCCATCCACGGCGCCAGCCGCCCCGGCAGAAAGGTGGTCAGCGCTCCGGTATTGGCATACAGGTGCAGGGTGCCGCGCGCGCCACTGGCGAACTCCTGCAGTTCCTCGCGCAACAGGGACTGCTGCCGCAGCATCAGGCGCGCATGGTGGGCAAGCGCTTCGCCGGCCTCGGTCGTGGTGACGCCACGCGGATGGCGTACAAGCAGCGCGATGCCGGCCTCGCGTTCCATCGTCCGCAGCCGTTCGCTTGCTGATGCCAGGGCCAGGTGGGCGCGGCTGGCACCGGCAGTGATGGTGCCGGCGTCGACCACCAGCAAGAACAGGCGCAGATCCGCCAGGTCCATCCGCATGCTGGAACCTCGTGTCTGCCTTCGGTGCAGCCGAAGGCTCGGTGGGGAATCCCGCATTGTGCCAAAGGGGCAGGGCAGGTCCTAATGGCGCCATGAACGATTCGCTGTACTTCTATGTCCTGCTCATCGGGGTGTTCGTCTTGGCCGGGGTGGTCAAGGGCGTGACGGGGATGGGCCTGCCTACCGTGGCGATGGGCCTGCTGGGCAGTGCATTGTCCCCGGTGGCGGCGGCCTCCCTGCTGTTCGTTCCCACCTTGGTGACCAATGTGTGGCAGATCATCGCCGGACCCTCGCTCGGCCGTATCGTCCGGCGGCTGTGGCCGATGATGCTCGGCGTGGTGGTGGCGACCGTCGCTGGTGCTGCGCTGCTGGTCCGTGTCGAGCCGCGATGGTCGGGCATGGCGCTGGGTGTGGCGTTGATCCTCTATGCGGTGTACTCCGCCTTTGCTCCCGCGTTCCGGGTGCCCGCCAGCAAGGAACGCTGGCTGTCGCCGCTGGTCGGCGCGGTGTCTGGCGTGGTCACCGGCGCTACCGGCGTCTTTGTCATGCCGGCGGGGCCTTACCTGCAGTCACTGGGGCTGGATCGGGACGAACTGGTGCAGGCGCTGGGGCTGGCCTTCACGGTGTCCACGATTTCCTTGACCAGTGGTCTTCTGGTGCACGGCGCCTTTGGTGTGCAGCAGTTGGGCCTGAGTGCGCTGGCCATCGCGCCGGCGCTGGCGGGAATGTGGCTGGGGCAGAAAATCCGGGGCCGCATCAGCGCGAAGGCATTCCGCCTGTGCTTTCTGGGCTTCCTGTTGCTGCTCGGGATCGAACTGGCCACGCGTCCCTTCTGGTGACGTTGTACCCGACCGGGGAAAACAGGCAAAAAAAAACCCCGCGTCAGCGGGGTTCTTTTTATCGATGGTGCCCAGGAGAGGACTCGAACCTCCACGAAGTTGCCCCCGCTAGCACCTGAAGCTAGTGCGTCTACCAATTCCGCCACCTGGGCATCGAGGGGGCGAATTATGAGGACGTGGACAGGGGCTGTCAACACGTGTGAGCGCTGATGCGCGTGATCGGACGAAAGTGCGATCCAGCCCCCCGGATCGCGGCCAACAAAAAACCCCCGCTTCCGCGAGGGTTGTTTGTTTTGGTGCCCAGAAGAGGACTCGAACCTCCACGAAGTTGCCCCCGCTAGCACCTGAAGCTAGTGCGTCTACCAATTCCGCCATCTGGGCTTGCAGAACGGGCGATTTTGAAGATGCCGCGAGCCGTTGTCAACGGTTTTCGTCAAATTGCGGCGGCCATTCATTTACGGCTGGCCATGACCCGTTCTGCACGCCCACAGCGGCTACCATGGAGGGCGATGAATACCAAAAAACCAAGCAAGGGCGGGAAGAGCTCCC
Source organism: Stenotrophomonas sp. CFBP 13725 (assembly GCF_014841935.1). Classification (NCBI taxonomy): domain Bacteria; kingdom Pseudomonadati; phylum Pseudomonadota; class Gammaproteobacteria; order Lysobacterales; family Lysobacteraceae; genus Stenotrophomonas; species Stenotrophomonas sp. CFBP 13725. The sequence goes on from NZ_JACYUV010000002.1 coordinate 228,919, forward strand.
GCACGACGCCGCCCTCGGGCGCCCCCGCTGGCTCGCCCAAGGGCCCGAAGAAGAAGAGTCTGCCGCCGTGGATGCCGGACAGCCTGACCGGCAATGCCGGTGCTCCGGCCCCGTCGCGAGGCAACAGCCGACGCGGGCCGGCCCCGTCCCCCCCGCGTGGCCGCCGCCCGTTGCCGCCACTGGGCGCGCCGGTCGATGATCCGCATGCCGCGCGCGAAGCAGAAAAATACGAACAGCCCATCGCCAGCCGTGAGGCGATCCTTGCCCTGCTGGAGCGCTGCGAAGGCCCGCAGACCGCCGAGGAAGTCGGTGCCCGTCTTGGCCTGAGTGCTCCGGACCGTGCCGAGGCGCTGTCGCGCCGACTGGGTGCGATGGTCCGTGATGGCCAGCTGGTGCAGAACCGGCGCGGCGGGTTCGCGCCCATCCAGGCATTGAACCTGGTCACTGGCGTGGTGATCGCCAACCCGGAAGGGTTCGGCTTCCTGCGCCCGGTGGAGGGTGGTGAGGATCTGTTCCTGCCGCCGTATGAAATGCGCAAGGTCATGCACGGCGACAAGGTGCTGGCCAACGTGACCGGTATCGATCACCGCGGCCGCCGCGAAGGCAGCATCGCCCGCGTGCTTGAGCGCGGCATGACCCGCCTGATCGGTCGCTTCAGCGTGGAAATGGGCATCAACTATGTGGTGCCTGATGACAAGCGCATCCAGCGCAACGTGCAGGTGCCGCCGGACCAGATCGGCGGCGCGCGTGACGGCCAGTTGGTGGTGTGCGAACTGACCCAGGCGCCGGACAGCCGTCGGCCGCCGATCGGGCGCATCATTGCCGTGCTGGGCGACAGGCTGACTGCCTCGCTGGTGGTGGAGACCGCCATCCACGGCCACGAACTGCCGTTCGAGTTCCCGCAGGAGGTGCTGGATGAGGCCGCTTCGGTGCCGTTGGTGGTCGAGCCGCAGATGATCGGCAATCGGGTGGACCTGCGCACGACGCCGCTGGTCACCATCGATGGCGAAGATGCGAAGGACTTCGATGACGCGGTGTTCTGCGAGCCCAATGCCAACGGATTCCGGCTGGTGGTGGCAATCGCCGATGTGTCCAATTATGTGCGTCCTGGCACGCCATTGGACGATGAAGCACAGAAGCGCGCGACCTCGGTGTACTTCCCGGGCTTCGTCGTGCCGATGTTGCCGGAAACCCTGTCCAACGGTATCTGCTCGTTGATGCCGAAGGTCGACCGCATGTGCTTCGTCTGTGACATGCAGGTGGATCGCGATGGCCAGGTCAGCAGCTCGAAATTCTACGAAGCGGTGATGAACTCACACGCGCGACTGACCTACACCCAGGTGTGGCAGGCCGTGGGTGAGGACGATGCCGGTGCCAAGGCAGTGATCGGTCCGCTTTTGCCGCAGGTCGAGCGCCTGTACCAGCTGTATCACGTGCTGGCCAAGGCACGCAGCAAGCGCGGTGCCATTGAGTTCGAATCCAGTGAAGTCCGCTTCGTGCTGGACAATACCGGTGAGGTCACGCAGGCCGGCATGCTGATGCGCAACGATGCGCACAAGCTGATCGAAGAATGCATGATCGCCGCCAACGTGGAGGCCGCGCGCTACCTGCTGGCCAACGGCGTACCGGCCCCGTACCGCGTGCATGACAAGCCGCCGGAAACCAAGTTCGCGGACCTGCTGGAGTTCCTGAAGGAATTCAAGCTGAGCCTGCCGCCGTGGTCGAAGGTGGTGCCGGGCGACTACACGAAGCTGTTGAAGAAGATCCGTGATCGCCCCGATGCGGCGCTGCTGGAGTCGGTGTTGCTGCGCAGCCAGAGCATGGCGGTGTACCACCCCGACAACAATGGCCACTTCGGGCTGGCCCTGGAGGCGTACGCGCATTTCACCTCGCCGATCCGTCGTTACCCCGATCTGCTGGTGCACCGTGCGATCAAGCACGCACTCACCGGCGCACGCGCGGACAAGTACCTCTACACCGCGCGCGAGATGGCCGCGCTGGCACTGCAGTGTTCCGAGCGCGAGCGCCGTGCGGACGAGGCCGAGCGCGAGGTGGACGAGCGCTACCGCGCTGCCTGGATGGAAAAGCATGTCGGCGGCCAGTTCGACGGCGTGATCAGTGGTGTCACCAGCTTCGGCCTGTTCGTCGAGCTGACCGATTCCAAGGTGCAGGGTCTGGTGCATGTCACCCAGCTGCCGCATGACTATTACAAGTTCGATGCGGTGCGCAAAACGCTGGGCGGTGAGCGTCGCGGCACAAGTTACCGGTTGGGCGACAGCGTCCGCGTACTGGTGCTCAAGGCCAGCATGGAAGAGCGCAAGATCGACTTCCGTCTGGTCGAGCACAAGGGCGAGGAAGAAGAGGCGCCGCGCGCGGCACCGCTGCCCGAGCACGGCAAGCCGGCCAAGCGCAGCAAGAAGAAGTACTGAGACATCGCGGGTAGCGCCGAGCCACGCTCGGCGTCCGCAGCAGAGGAGACGAGAACGATGCAGGGCCAACCCGAACACAGTGGCGGTTGCCAGTGCGGTGCCGTCCGCTTCGAAGTCCGTGGCGAGCTGACGGACAGCTCGATCTGCCATTGCCGGATGTGCCAGAAGGCCTTCGGCGCGTATTACGCGCCGTTGGTGTCGGTACGCGGCGCGCAGTTCAGCTGGACCCGGGGCCAGCCGACCCATTTCCAATCGTCGAATCTGGTCCAGCGGGGGTTCTGTGCGCTCTGCGGGACGCCGCTGACCTACGAGGCCCCGGACGGGATCGCGGTGGCCGCCGGTGCGTTCGACCAGCCGGAGCGGTTGCCGCCGACCCGCCAATACGGCATGGAGGCGCAGCTGCCGTTCGTCGACACGCTGGGCGCGCTGCCGTCCACGCGGACCGAGCAGGATGGGGAAGCGCTGGATTTCCTCGCCCGCATCGTGTCACACCAGCATCCGGACCACGACACACCGCACTGGCCGCCGCAGAGCCGCTGACCCCTGTCCGCCAGATGCTCTACCATACCCACCCCCCTTACCGGTCACGCCGCGCATGAGCAGCAAGAGCAGCCAGTGGATCGTCGGCGTCAACGCCGTCGCCTCTTCCATCGAGAACGACGCCGAGAACGTCCGCGAAGTCCTGGTCGAGGCCGGGGCGAAGAATCCGCGGCTGGTCGAGATCGAGGAGAACGCGCGCCGGAAGGGTATCGACGTGCGCAAGGTGAACAGCCAGGCGCTGGACGGTGTCGGCGGATCGGTGCGGCATCAAGGCGTGGCCGCGCGTTACGCGGCAGCGCGCACGTACAACGAGAATGAGCTGGAAGCTCTCGTGGAGGCAGCCGAGGGCAAGGCGCTGCTGCTGGTGCTGGACGAAGTACAGGATCCGCACAATCTGGGCGCCTGCCTGCGCAGTGCCGCCGCTGCGGGTGCGACGGCGGTGATCATTCCGAAGGACAAGTCGGCCACGGTCAACGCGACCGTGCGCAAGACCTCGGCCGGCGCGGCTGATCGGATACCGGTGGTCGCGGTGACCAACCTGTCGCGCTGCCTGAAGGACCTGCAGAAGCAGGGTGTGTGGATTTACGGTCTGGCCGGCGAAGCAACCGCGTCGCTGTACGACCTGGACCTGAAGGGCAACATCGCGCTGGTACTGGGCGGCGAAGCCGACGGCCTGCGCCGCCTGACCCGCGAGAACTGCGACGGTCTGGTCAAGATCCCGATGCCGGGTGAGATCGAGAGCCTGAACGTGTCGGTGGCCACCGGCGTGAGCCTGTTCGAAGTGGTACGCCAGCGCGGTTGAGTGGCTGGGCCCGGTAGCGCCGCATCACGTTGAGGCATTCCGCCGAGCATGGCTCGGCGCTACCGGTGCCACGCCGTGCAGTTGAATCGCAACGAGTAGCGCCGAGCCATGCTCGGCGAGCGCAGCGGTAACGCAACGTGCGTCATCCACCAGGGCGAGAAACCAGACGGCCAGCGGCCGTCACTACCGGGCTGCGCTGCCGCCCAATGCCTTGAACAGGGTGACATCGTTGATCAACTGGCTTCGCCGTACGCCTGCCAGCGCCAGCTCCGCACCGCGCCGGGTCTGCTGCGCCAGCAGCCAGTCGCGCAGGGCGGTGGCGCCGACGCGGTAACGCACCTCCTCGGCCCGCTCCACCGCCACGGCCTCATCGAACGATGCCTGCGACGCCGCGACCTGGATCGCCAACTGGTCCCGCGCCGACAGCGCGTTGTCCACTTCCGACAGTGCCGTGTACAGGGTCTTGCGGAAGCGGGTCGCGGCGATCTGGTAATCGGTACCGGCCAGATCGGTGTTCAGCTGTGCCTTTTGCACGTTGAGGAAGGGCAGGGTGAGCCCCGCGCCCAGCGTCGCCACGGGATTGCGCAGCACATCCCCCAGGGTCGGCCCGCTGGTGCCCACGCTACCGTTCAGGCTCAGCGTGGGGTAATAGCTGGCAGCGGTCACCTTGATCTGTTTCAGGCTGTTGCGCAGACCCAACTCGGCCGCCCGCAGGTCCGGGCGGCGCGCCAGCAGGTCGGCGGGCAGGCCCGCTTCAAGCGGTGGACTGGTCGCGCCCGACAGGCTCTGCGGCTCATCCGCCTGCGACCAGGCCTGGCCATCCAGCAGCACCGTCAGCGCGTTGCGCGCTTCCACCCGCTGCTGCTCCAACGCCGACTGCGTGACGCGCTGTGCCTCCAGACCCTGTCGCGCCTGGCGCACTTCCAAGCCGGATGCAGCCCCCGCATCGAATCGCGCCTGCACCAGCTCCAGCGTTCTCACCAACCGCGCCATGTCTGCAGCAGCCGAACCAATCGACTGGTTGAGATAGGCGAGATTCCAGTAGTAGTTCACCGCGTCGCTGATCGCGATCAACGCGGTGTTCTGTCGGTCTTCTTCGCTGGCCTGCGCGGACCACACCGCGATATCGCGCTGCGTGCGCAGCTTGCCCCACAGGTCGACTTCCCACTGCAGCGATACGTTGGTGGCGTAGTCACTCGAACGCCAATCGTCACTGCGGTCGATGGCGCGCGAGCTGTTGGTGCTGACGCCGGAAAGCGACGGATTCGGCCAGAGTGCGTTGTTCGCCAGCCCGGCCTCCAGGCGTGCGCGCTGGACGTTGAGGCCGGCGACGGCGAGGTCGTTGTTGGCGGCAAGCACCTGCGTGACCAGGCGGTCGAGCCGCTCATCGCCGAATGCCGTCCACCAGCGGTCGGCGCGCACGTCGGCGCGCGGCCGGTCCAGTCCACTGGTGGGCAGGGTGGTGCCTGCAGCAAGGCTGGCACTGTCGGCACCGTAGCTGGACGGTACCGCTGCAGCCTGCACCGGATAGCGGCCCGCGGTGGCGCATGCGGCCAATGAAGTTAGCAGCGCGCTGGCCAACAGCACGCGCACAGGGGTCGAGCAGGAAAACGTCATGGTGGTCCTCATTCGCGTGCAAGGGCGTCGACCGGGTCCAGCTGCGCGGCGCTGCGCGCAGGCAGGAATCCGAAGGCGACGCCGATCAGGGTGGAGCAGGCAAACGCCGCCACGATGGAACTGGTGGAGAACACCATCAGGTACTCGCTGGACAGACGACCGAAGGCCCATCCCAGCCCCAGCGCCAGGCTGACGCCGATCAGACCACCCAGCAGGCAGACCAGTACCGCTTCGATCAGGAACTGTTGACGGATGTCGCTCTGGCGTGCGCCCACCGCCATGCGTACCCCGATCTCGCGGGTGCGCTCGGTCACCGACACCAGCATGATGTTCATGACGCCGATGCCGCCGACCAGCAGCGCGATGGCGGCGATGGCGCCGATCAGCAGGGTCATCGTGCGCGTGGTCTGTTCGATGGTCTGGCGGATCTCCGCGCTGTTGCTGAGGAACACGTCCTCGGTGCCATGGCGCAGGGTGAGCAGGTTGGTGATCGCGGCCTGCGCAGCGTCCATCGGCGTATCGTCCTTCACCCGCACGGTGATGCCAGAGATATGGTTCTGGCCGAGCATGCGCGACATCGCGGTGGTGTAGGGCACCCAGACGCTCAGGCTGGTGCTGCCACCGAAGCCGAAACTCTGCCGCTTTGCCACGCCAACCACCCGCGCCGGCACGTTGCCGAGCAGGATCACCTGACCGATCGGATCGCTGTCCGGGAAGAACTGGGTCTTCGTGTTTTCGTCGATGACCGCCACCTGCGCCAGCGATCTCACCGCGTCCGCATCGAAGAAGCTGCCGCTTACCAGGCTGACGCCCTTGACCCGGAAGAACTGTTCGCCGACCCCGCTCACCGATGCGGTGGCGGACAGGTTGCGGAACCGTGCTGTCACCGATGTGGAGACGTTGGGCGTGGCGCTGTCTACATAGCTTTGCTCGGCCAACGCGTAGGCATCGCTTGCCTTGAGCGTCTGCACCCGTGCCGAACGCATGTCACCGAAACCACGCCCTGGATAGACATCGATCGTGTTGGTGCCCAACGAGCTGATGTTCTGCAGGATCTGCTGCTGCGACCCGTTGCCCAGCGCCACGACCGAGACCACCGACGCGATGCCGATGATGATGCCGAGCATCGTCAGGAAGGTGCGCAGGCGATGAGCGTTCATCGCCAGCAGCGCCATGCGGAAGGCTTCGGTGAAACGGTCGCGGGCCGCGCGCCAGCTGTTGCCCTTGCCGGCGTCGATGCTCGGTGCGCGCTGTGCGCGGAATCGGGGCGCGTTCTCGTTGATGCGGTCGGCGATGATTTCGCCGTCGCGGATCTCGATGATGCGCTGGGCGTGCTCGGCCACGCTCATGTCGTGGGTGACGATGATGATGGTGTGGCCTTCGGCGTGCAGTTCGCCCAGGATGCCCATCACTTCCTCACCCGAGCGGGTATCCAGTGCGCCGGTCGGTTCGTCGGCCAGGATCACCTCGCCGCCGTTCATCAGCGCACGCGCGATGGACACGCGCTGCTGCTGGCCGCCGGACAGCTGCCCGGGCTTGTGCTGCATGCGGTCGCCCAGCCCCAGGCGCTGCAGCAGCTGCACCGCGCGCGCGCTGCGTTGTTCGCTGGGGTTGCCGGCATAGATCGCAGGAACTTCCACGTTGCCCCGTGCATCCAGGTCGCCCAACAGGTGATAGCGCTGGAAGATGAAACCGAAGTGCTCTCGACGCAGTTCGGCCAAGGCGTCCGGACCCATGCTGCCGGTCTCGCGACCAGCCACCTGATAACTGCCGCGCGTCGGCCGATCCAGGCAGCCCAGGATGTTCATCAGGGTGGATTTGCCCGAGCCGGACTGGCCGACGATGGCGACCATTTCACCGGCATGGATATCCAGGTTGACGTCGCGCAGCACGGCGATGGTTTCATCGCCGGCTGGGAATTCGCGGCGTAGGTCGCGCAGCCGCAGCAGGACGCTGGAAGAGCCCACGGTATTCATCGACGCGGCCCGCCGCCCATCCCCGGACCCATGCGCATGCTGGGACCACCGCGCGCACCGCCACCGCTCGCGGCCGCGCCGCCGCCTTCGCCGACCACCACGCGGTCGCCTTCGGCGAGCCCGGACAGGATCTCCGCGTTGGCACCGTTGTTGATGCCCACCTTCACCCGCCGCGGCTGCGGTTGGCCGTCCTCACCGACCACGCGGACCACCTGCTGGCCGTCGCGCGTCTTTGCACCCAATGCCACCGACGGCACCAGGATCACCCCCTTGGCTTGCTTGAGCAGTACCGAAACCTGCGCGGTCATGTCGATGCGCAGCGTGCCGTCGGGATTTTCCACATCGAACAGCGCGTTGTAGTAGACCGCGCTGGACGAACTGGACGAACTGCTGGAGCTGGACGCGCTGTCGCTGGAGATGGAGGCCGGTGCCGGATTGATCTGCCGGAGTTTGGCGTGATACTTCCGGTCCGGCTCACCCAGGGTGGTGAAGTACACCGGCATGCCCGCCTTGATCTTGACCACGTCGGCTTCGGAGATTTCCGCATTGACCGTGACCAGGTCGAGGCGCGCCAGCATCACGATGGTCGGGGCGGTCTGGTTGGCGTTGACCGTGCGGCCTTCTTCGGTGACCACTGCCACCACGGTGCCATCCATCGGTGCGGTGATGCGGGTGTAGGCCAGGTTGGCGCGCGCGGTCGCCACCTCGGTTTCGCTGCCCTTGATCTGGGCCTGGTTCGACTGGATCTGTGCGCGGGCCGTCTTCAGCGCCGCCTCGGCCGCATCGTATTCCTGTCGCGAGGTCGCTTCGGCGGCAAGCATCTCCTGCTGGCGCGCGAAGTTCAGCTCGCTCTGCCGCAGGCTGGCCTGCTGTACCGCCAGCTGGGCGCGCTGCTGCTGCAGCGTGGCTTCTGCCCGCAGTACCGTGTTCTGCTGGGTCGTCGCGTCGATTTCGGCGATCAGGTCGCCTTCCTTCACCGTGTCGCCCAGCTGCACCTTCAGTGACTTCACTTGGCCGGACGCCTGCGCGCCCACGCTGACCAGCTTGTAGGCATCGATCACGCCGGTCGCCTCGACGGTCTGTTCGACATCGCCACGCGTGGCCGGCGAGGTCGCCAGGGCAGGTGCCGCGGGCTTGCGCAGGAAGAACCACGCGCCGATGGCAAGCAGCACCACCACGAGGAGGGACAGCAGCAGGCGACCGCGACGGGTTCTGGGCAGCAGGTGGAAGTTCACGATCGGTGATACTCGGCAAGCCGCTCCAGCGGCGTCGCATCCATTGTGGTGACGCTTGCCCTGCAGGCTCAATCCTCAGCGTGTGTCCATGTGTAACATTGCAGCGCCTTGTCTGTTTCAATGTGTATCACGTATGCCGCTGGATACAGTGCAACGCATTGGCCTGCGTGCGGTTCAGCTGCCGACAGGGGATGATGCCGACATGGAGACCGCCAACCCGATGCACCGCCTGCTCATCGTCGATGACGACAACGACATCCGCAACCTGCTGGCCGAACAGCTGGGACGTGCCGGCTATCAGGTCAGTACCGCCGCCGACGGCGCTGCCATGCGCCAGGTGCTGGAGCGGGAGCACGTCGACCTGATCGTGCTTGACCTGAACCTGCCGCGCGAAGACGGCCTGACCCTGTGCCGCGATCTGCGCGCGCGATCCTCCACGCCTGTGATCATGCTGACCGCGCGTGCCGAACCCATCGATCGCGTGCTCGGTCTGGAGATGGGCGCCGACGATTATCTGGCCAAGCCGTTCGAACCGCGCGAGCTGCTGGCGCGCATCCGCAACGTACTGCGCCGGACCGAAGCCTTGCCTGCCAACCTGGAGCCGCTGGCGATCCGCCGTGCGCGCTTTTCGCGCTGGACGTTCGATCTGGAGCACCGCCATCTGGTGGATCCCGATGGGCGGGTGGTGGTGCTGTCCGGTGCCGAGTTCCGCCTGCTGCGGGTGTTCGTCGGCCATGCCAACAAGGTGCTGTCGCGGGAGCAGCTGGTGGCGCTCAGCAGCGGGCGCAACTATGAGTCGCAGGATCGGGCGATCGATCTGCAGGTCAGCCGGTTGCGCAACAAGCTGGCCGATGATGGCAGTCCGGATGGGCTGATCAAGACCGTGCGCAACGAAGGCTACGTACTGGCGGCGGCGGTCACCCTGGAATGAACCGGTTGCGTCGCTTCCTGTCCTCGATGGTGGGGCGCCTGTTCGTGATCCTGCTGCTGGGCATGGGCGTGGCGGCGATCGGTGCGACGATGCTGGCCGGTGCGAAACGGCAACAGGAGTTCGAGCGGCAGAACCTCAACCGCATCGCCGACCGGTTGCAGGGCTACGTGAATCTGCTGGACGGCAATCCGGAGCTGCGTGAGCGGTTGCTGGATGCCGGCGGCCCCAGTGTGCGCCGCCTGCTGCCGGACGCACGGCAGGGGCGACCGGACGACGCGTTGATGGGCGTACTGGCCGCACGTCCCGGACCGGTGGCCAGCGCGCAGGTACGCTTCACCTCGTTCCGGGCCTGCCTGCCGCGGCTGAAAGATCTGCTGCCGCCGTCCGACGGGCATCGTGGCCGACCGCCCCGCGAGCGCGACCCCGCCTTCATCCCACCGCGCTGCCGGGCGGTGCAACTGACCTTGTCCGACGGTGCGTCGTTGGCGCTGGCGCTGGAGTCGCCTGCGGTGGCACACAATGGCGTGCTGGCGGTCGACCCCTTGTTCCTGACGCTGCTGGTGTTGGCGATCGCGGTGCTGGCCTACGTGGTGGCGAGGATGGCCAGCGCGCCCTTGCGGCGGTTGGCCGGCGCCGCGCAGGAACTGGGCGTGGACCTGCACCGGGCGCCGATGGCCGTCGCCGGCCCGCTGGAGGTCCAGCACGCCGCTGAAGCCTTCAATGCCATGCAGCAGCAGTTGCAGCGGCACCTTGCCGAGCGCACGCACATGCTGGCCGCGATCACGCATGACCTGCAGACGCCGGTGACCCGGTTGCGCCTGCGCTTGGAGAACGTAGAGGACGAGGGCCTGCGCGAGCGGCTGGTCGCCGACCTGGCAGCGATGCAGGCCTTGATCCGTGAGGGCCTGGAGCTGGCCCGCAGCGCCGAAAGCGCCGAGCAGCGCGCGCCCTTGGACCTGGACTCGTTGCTGGAAAGTCTGGTGGAAGACGCGGCGGAAGCCGGCGCGGACGCGCGTTTCGAAAGTGGGTGTGCGGCGGTGCTGATGCTGCGCCCGCTGGCGATGCGGCGCCTGTTTTCCAACCTGCTCGACAACGCCCTGATGTATGGCCACAGCGCCAGCGTGCGCGCCGAGCGCGATGGCAAGGGCGTGCGGGTGGTGATCAGCGACCGCGGGCCGGGCTTGGCCGAGGATGAGCTGCTGAGCGTGTTCGATCCCTTCGTGCGGCTGGAAACCTCGCGCTCGCGGCAGACCGGTGGCGCTGGACTGGGGCTCACCATTGCCCGCGCACTGGCGGGCAAGGACGGGGCGAAGGTCAGCCTGCACAACCGGGAGGGTGGCGGGCTGGATGCCGTGGTGTACTGGGCGGCACCGGTCGTGGCCGCGGCGCGCGGGCACGGTTGACACACGGCGGCGCGGATTTGCCTATCATGCGCACATCCTCCCAGCGTCAGCCCGATGAAAAACACCCTGTCCGCCCCTGCCAGCAAGGGTGCCCGGTGCGCCACCGTGTGTGTGCGCCGGTCCTGCGGCGTGCCCGGAGACACCGTGCGGCGATGAGGTGTCGGGGGAATCCAGCCACCGCGTGGCGGCGCGGTGGGCCATCAGCGGGCGTTCTGCGCCTGGGCCTGTGCGTCCTGCTCGCCATGCTGGCGCTGCTGGCCTGTGCGCGCGCAGCGGCCCAGGAAGGCGGTTCACCGCCCCTGCGTGACTACGCCATCGACGTGTGGACCTCGCGCAACGGGTTGCCGCACAACTCACTGCGCGACATCGCGCAGACGCCGGAAGGCCATCTGTGGTTCGCCACCTGGGAAGGCCTGGTGCGCTACAACGGACTGGACTTCACCGTGTTCGACCGCAGCACGCGGCCGGGGCTGCTCGACAATGGCGTGGGTGCGCTGCTGGTCGATCGGCAGGGCGGGCTGTGGATCAGCGATTCACGCGGCAACATCACCCGTCGTTCCGCGGATGGCCGCTGGCAGGTCTGGAAGCGCCAGGATGACACCCCCCAGGTGCTCGTGCAGGCCATGCATATGGACAGCCACGGGCGCCTGTGGCTGTTGTACGAAGGCAAGGGTGTGGGGTATCTCGGCCCCGATGGGCAGATGGTCTACCAGCCGCCTCCGCCGGACCTGCCGCTGGCCCTCAATTTCACCAAGCTGGTCGTCGACGCACAGGACAGGGTCTGGATCGGCACGCTGGACGGCCTGGTGCTGCGCGAGGCCGATGGCGAACTGAAGCGCGCGCCTGCGGCATGGGACCTGGGCCGCGGACTGGTCTGGCCGTATCGCGCGCCAGACGGCGTGATGTGGATCGTCGGCGGCGAGCGGATCTACCGGATGCAGGATGACGTGCCGCAACTGATGCACCGCTTGCCCGGGCAGATCCACCTGACCGCCATGCTGCAGGATCGCCATGGTGATTTGTGGCTTGGTACGGAGAACCAGGGCCTGCTGCGGATTTCACGGCACGGACTCGAACGCCTGCCGGCGGGGCTGAACCTGCCGGGCGGCCGCGTGGTCAGCCTGCGCGAAGACGCCGAGGGCAGCATCTGGGTGGGCGCCAACGGCGGTCTGTACCGACTGCGCGAGACCCTGTTTGCCAGTTACACCGAGCGCGACGGACTGAGCGGTGATTACATCCGCACGGTGCTGGAAGACCATGCGCGCGGCCTGTGGGTGGGCAGCGCCAGCGGCCTGGACCGGCGTGCACCGGACGGTCACTTCGCGCCGGTGATCCTGCACAACCGCGGCGGCAAGGCCCCTTCGGTACTGAGCCTGGCGCAGGGTCGCGACGGTGACGTCTGGGTCGGCACGTTCGGTGACGGCGTGTTCCGTCTCGACGCGCAGGGCAAGCCGAAGCACACCTTCGATACCAGCGACGGCATGCCGGGGGGCAATGTGCGCGCCATCAGCATCGACGCGCGGGGCGAGGTATGGGCCGGTACCCAGAAAGGTGTCGTGCGGATCGATGCGCAGGGCGTCAGCGTGCCGCGGGTGCCGGGCATGCCGGGCGGCCTGGTGACCGCCTTGGCGCACGACAGGCAGGGCAACCTGTGGATCGGCACGATCGAAGGCATCAAGGTATTGCGGGGGGATCACGTGCAGTCCATCGACCTGGCCCCGTTGGGCGGCGGTCGCAGCGTGTTCGGCTTCCAGCAGATCGGCGATGCGATGTGGATCAGCAGCGATCGCGGCCTGTACCGCTATCAGGACGGAAAGCTGTCGCGGGTCGGCCTGGAGCAGGGGATGCCGGTGGACACCGTCTTCCAGCTGGTCCCTGATCGGGTCGGCAACGTCTGGATCAGCAGCAACCGCGGCGTGCTGCGCACCGACATGGGCATGCTCAACGAGGTCGCCGACGGTCGCGCGCCGCGCGTGGACGTGGAGCGTTACAACGAAATCGACGGCATGGCCAATTCGCAGGCCAACGGCAGCTCGGGCCCGGCCGCCCTGTTACGCCAGGACGGGACGTTCTGGGTCGTCACCGCCGGTGGACTCAGTACGGTGGATCCCCTGCGCCTGCAGCGGTTCCGCGAGCGGCTGGCGCCCCCTGCCGCCATCGAAAGCGTGCAGGTGGACGGCGCGCCGATCCACTGGGAGGGGGCCGAACGCAACCACATTGAAGGGGGGCGCCGGCTGACCGTGAGTTTCGTTGGACTGAGCTACCTGATGTCCGAACGCATCCGCTACCGCACGCGTCTGGAAGGCCTGGACAACGGATGGGTGGAGCGTGGGCAGCAGCGCAGCGTCGAATTCATCGGCCTGCCACCGGGCACCTACACGCTGCATGTCTCCGCCGCCCACCCCGGCGGTGCCTGGAGTGACAGTGAGGCGGTATGGAATTTCAGCGTCGAACCGTTCTGGTGGCAGCGGCACAGTGTGCAGGCCGTGGCCGCCCTGCTGCTGTTGGCCGCGCTGGTGGCGTTGTACCGGTTCCTGATCAACCGCTACAAGCGGTCGAACATCCGCCTGGCGAAGCTGGTGGATGAGGCGACGCGTGACCTGCAGGCACAGACCGTCCACCTGCAGGCGCTGAACTCGGAGAAGACCCAGCTGGTGGATCGCCTGGCACTGCAATCCGAGCAGTTCGAACGGCAGGCGCGCGAGGACGCGCTGACCGGGCTGCCGAACCGGCGGGCGTTCGACGAAACGTTGGCGCGTGACTTCGCCCGCTCACAGCGCAGCGGCCATCCCTTGTGCCTGGTGGTGCTGGATGTGGATCACTTCAAGGCCGTCAACGATCAGTACTCGCACAGCGTGGGCGACGTCGTGCTGGCCGAGGTCGCGCAGCTTCTGGCGTCGGCATGCCGGGATTCGGACATGCCGGCGCGCACCGGCGGCGAGGAGTTCGCGCTGCTGCTCAACGACACCCGGCTGGACGAAGCCGAACAGGTCTGCGCGCGTCTGCACGGTCTGTTCCACGCGCACCCGGACTGGGCCGGCATCGCCGACCTGCGGGTGACCTTCAGTGCGGGCCTGGTCGAACTGGACGCCACTGACCGCACGCCCAAACTGCTGTACCAGCGCGCTGACCGGGCCCTCTACAGCGCCAAGCGCGACGGCCGCGACCGGACCAGCGTCGGCTGATCCACCCGGGTCAGCCGATGCTGATCCACGCATTCCACCTTGTCCCCGCGCTCAGCGCGGCCAGGCGTTGGCGATGGTGCAGAACAGCTTGGCGGTCTGCTCGGTGTCATACACCGCACTGTGGGCCTCGTCCGCATCCCACCCCAGCCCGGCCGCTGTCGCGGCGCGCGCCAGCACGGTCTGGCCGTAGGCGATACCGGCCAGGGTGACGGTGTCGAACACGCTGAAGGGGTGGAAGGGGTTGCGCTTGTGGCCAACGCGCTCGACGGCGGCGTTGACGAAGCCCAGGTCGAAATGGGCGTTGTGACCGACCAGGATCGCGCGCTGGCAGCCGTACTTCTTCATCGCCGCACGCACCGGGCTGAAAATGTGGTCCAGCGCAGGTTTCTCTTCCTTGGCCAGGCGGAACGGGTGGTCAAGGATGATGCCGGTGATTTCCAGCGATTTCGGATCGATCTCCAGCCCCGGCGCCGGCACGACATGCGCGCTTGCGGTCTCGCCGGGATACAGCAGGCCGTTCTCGTCCATTTCGATGGGCACCGCCGCGATCTCCAGCAGCGCATTGCGCCGGCAGTCGAACCCGCCGGTTTCCACGTCCACCACGACGGGCAGGAAGCCTCGGAAGCGCTGGGACATCACCCGGTGCATGGCAGCAGGTGGTGCATCGGAGGGAGCGGGTACAGGCAGGGGGACATCGTTCATGGGTGAATTCTAACAGAGCGGCCTCGCAGACCCGGTGTCAGTACGGGCCATCTGCGTGCGCCAGCGCACCTTTCCGGCCGCTGCCCTGCGAGCAACGAAGCGCTGCGCATCCCCCGGCCGCAGGCGGAGGGCGTGCCATCGCGCGCCCACGGGCCGCGCCGTGGGGGGCGCGGTTGCAGACCTTCCCGCGCTCAGGGTTCCCCGGCGCTGGAGGTTTCGTCGCGCTTCTCGCGCGGCGGCAGCGGTTGCTCGCCATGCACCAGGAACCACACATTCTCGGCGATGTTGGTGGCGTGGTCGCCCACACGCTCCAGGTTCTTGGCCATGAACAGCAGGTGGGTGCACGGGGTGATGTTGCGCGGGTCTTCCATCATGTAGGTCAGCAGCTCGCGGAACAGCGCGGTGTACTGTGCGTCCAGCCGTGCATCGTCTTCGCGCAGCGCCAGCGCCGCTTCGACGTCATTGTCGCGATACGCCTCGATGGCGCGACGGACCTGCACTGCCGCCAACCGGCCCAGTGCACGCAGGCCTTGGATCTGCGGCAACGGCGGGACCTTGCCCAGCGCGATGGAGCGCTTGGCGACGTTGGCCGCGTAGTCGCCGATGCGCTCGATATCGGCCGGAATGCGCAGGCCGGCAAGGATCTCGCGCAGGTCGCGGGCCATCGGGCCACGCAGCGACAAGCGCATGACGTCATGGCTGATCTGCTGCTCCAGCGCATCGATGGCTTCGTCGTTGGCGATGATGCGGCGGGCGGCACTTTCGTCGCGCTTCTCGATGACGTCCATCGACGCCTCCAGCTGCGCGACGGCCATCTCGCCCATGCGCACGATCTCGGCCACCAGGCGCTGCTGCTCTTCGTCGTAGCTCTTGACGATGTGGTCGTTGGGTAGATTCATGTCGGTGCTCTCGGATGGGGTGGTTCGACGGATCAGCCGAACCGGCCGGTGATGTAGTCTTCGGTCTGCTGCTTGCTGGGCTGCGAGAAGATCACTTCGGTGCGGTCGTGCTCGATAAGGTCGCCCAGGTACATGAAGGCGGTGTAATCGGAAACGCGCGCGGCCTGCTGCATGTTGTGGGTGACGATGACGATGGTGTAGTCGTGCTTCAACTCTTCCACCAGCTGCTCGATGCGGCTGGTGGAAATCGGGTCGAGCGCGGACGTCGGCTCGTCCAGCAACAGCACGTCCGGACGCAGGGCGACGGCACGTGCGATGCACAGGCGCTGCTGCTGACCGCCGGACAGCCCCAGCGCACTCTGGCCCAGCTTGTCCTTCACTTCATCCCACAACGCGCCCTGGCGCAGCGCGCTTTCCACACGGTCGTTCATGTCCGCCTTGGACAGCTTCTCGTGGTGGCGGATGCCGTAGGCCACGTTCTCGAAGATGGTCATCGGGAACGGCACCGGCTTCTGGAACACCATGCCGACCTTGCTGCGCAGTCGGTTCATCGGATATTTCGGCGACAGGATGTCTTCGCCATCCAACAGCACTTCGCCACGCGCTTCCAGCTTCGGATACAGCGCATAAATGCGGTTGAAGATGCGCAGCAGGGTGGACTTGCCGCAGCCGGACGGTCCGATCAGCGCGGTGACGCGCTTCTCCGGCACTTCCAGGTTGATGCCCTTCAGGGCGTGGAACTTGTCGTAGTAGAAGTCCAGCCCGCGCGCAGCCAGCTTGACCGGCGCCGGGGTGGCAAGCGATTCATGCGAGGCCGGGACCACGATGCGCTGCATCGGCACGGCATTGGAAAGATCGTTCATGGCAGTGTCCGCGGAAAGGTCAGTCATGGGAGATACGATTGCGCAGCAGGATGCCGCGTGCGCTGAGGCTGATGAGCAGCACGAAGACGGTCAGCACCAGGGCGCCGGCCCAGGCCAGCACCTGCCAGGATTCGTACGGGCTGCCGGCGAACTGGTTCATCACCACCGGCACCGAGGCCATCGGCTGGAACACGTTGCTGCTCCAGTACTGGTTGCCGAAGGCAGTGAACAGCAGCGGGGCGGTTTCGCCGGAAATGCGCGCCAGGGCCAGCAGGATGCCGGTGACGATGCCAGCGGATGCACTGCGGTACAGCACCTGCACGGTGACCTTCCACTGCGGGATGCCCAGCGAAAGGGCCGCTTCGCGCATCTGCGAGGGCACCAGGCGCAACATCTCGTCGGTAGTGCGCACCACCACCGGCAGCACGATGAAGGCCAGTGCCAGCGCACCGGCGAAGGCGGAGAAGCTGCCGCCGGTCTGCATCACGAACAGCGTGTAGACGAACAGGCCGAGCACGATGGACGGGGCCGACAGCAGGATGTCGTTGACGAAGCGCACGACCGTGCCCGCCTTGCGGAAGTTGCCGTACTCGGCCAGCCAGGTGCCGGCCAGCACGCCCAGCGGGGTGCCGATGCCGATGGCCATGGCACACATCACGGCGGTGCCGTAGAAGGCATTGGCCAGGCCGCCTTCCTGCATGGGCGGCGGGGTGGACTGGGTGAACAGTGCCCAGTTGATGCCCGGGAGACCCTTGGAGAACAGCGTCCACAGGATCCAGCCCAGGAAGAACAGGCCGAACAGCGCCGTGGCCACCGACATCAGGATCGCAACGATATTGCCGATGCGGCGGCGCAGGTACAGGGATTGAGCGGCGGTGGACATCAGTTGCCCTCCTTGCGGGACAGACGCATCAACATCAGGCGGGCGATGGCCAGCACCACGAAGGTGACGATGAACAGCACGAAGCCGAGCAGCAGCAGGGCGGAGCGGTAGGTCTCGGTGGCCTCGCCGAAGTCATTGGCGATCAACGCGGCGATGGTGGTGCCCGGCTCCAGCAGCGACGGCGACAAGCGCACGCTGTTGCCGATGACGAAGGCGACTGCCATGGTCTCGCCCAGAGCGCGGCCCAGGCCCAGGAAGATGCCGCCGATCACCGCCGAGCGGGTGTAGGGCAGCACGATGTCCCAGCTGACTTCCCACTTGGTCGAGCCCAGCGCATACGCCGACTCCTTCAGGCGGGTAGGCACGGTCAGGAACACTTCGCGCATCACCGAGGAGATGAAGGGGATCACCATGATCGCCAGCACGAAGCCGGCGGTCAGCATGCCGATGCCGAGCGGTGGGCCCTGGAACATCGGCCCGATGATCGGCCACTCGCCCAGTGTCTCGTTGAGGAACGGCGTCACGTACTCGGTCATCACCGGCACCAGCACGAACAAGCCCCACATGCCGTAGATGATCGAGGGGATGCCGGCCAGCAGTTCGATGGCGGTACCGACCGGCCCACGCAGCCAGCGCGGGGCGACTTCGGTGAGGAAGAAGGCGATGCCGAAGCTCACCGGCACGGCGATGACCATCGCGATCAGCGCGGTCACCAGGGTGCCGTAGATCGGCGCGAGTGCGCCGAACTTGTTCTCCACCGGGTTCCATTCGGCGGAATAGAAGAAACTCAGCCCTTGGGCTTCCAGGGCATGACGGCCGCCCCAGAGCATCGACAGCGCGGCGCAGGCGAGGGCAGCGAGGACGAAGATGACGGTGCCGACCAGCACCCATCGGAACAGGCGGTCGTTGCGGGCATCACGCGTATCACGCGTGGAAGGTGCGGCTGCAGGCTGTGCGATGGCATTCATGGGATGGGCGACGCGGCCAGTAGGGGGCGGGGTGACGCGGGGTGGAAAAGGACGGTGCCCGCGCAGGGCGGGCACCGTTCCTGCATCACTTCAGTTCGGTACCCCAGTAGGCTTCGATCTGGGTGACCAGTTCGGCCGGCAGCGGTACGTAGTGCAGTTCGTTGGCCTGCGTCTGGCCGCTTTCGAAGGCCCACTTGAAGAACGCCAGGGCATCCTGGTTGCGCTTGGCGTCCTTCGGCTTCTTCTGCATCAGCATGAAGTTGGTCGCGGTGATCGGCCATGCCTGCTCGCCCGGCGCATTGGTGATGACCAGGTTGAAGTCCTTGGCACTCGCCCAATCGGCGCTGGCGGCCGCGGCGGCGAAGGTTTCAGCACTCGGCTGCACCCAGCTGCCCGCAGCGTTCTGCATCGCGCTGTACGGCATGCTGTTCTGCAGCGCATAGGCCAGCTCGACATAGCCGATGGAGCCCTTGATCTGCTTCACGTACGAGGCGACGCCTTCGTTGCCCTTGCCGCCCACGCCGTCGGGCCACTGTACCGACGTGCCTTCGCCGACCTTGCCCTTCCAGTCCGCACTGACCTTGGACAGGTAGTTGGTGAAGTTGAAGGTGGTGCCCGAACCGTCCGAACGGTGGACCAGGGTGATCTTGCCGTCCGGCAAGGTGACGCCCGGGTTCGCGGCGACGATGGCCGGGTCGTTCCACGTCTTGATCTTGCCCAGGAAGATGTCCGCCAGCAGGGTGCCGCTCAGGCGCAGCTTGCCCGGCTCCAGGCCCTCGATGTTGACGACCGGCACCACGCCGCCGATGGCGGACGGGAACTGGGCCAGCCCGGCCTGCGCCAGCTCTTCGCTGCTCAGCGGCTTGTCGGAGGAACCGAAGTCGACGGTGCCGGCCTTGATCTGGGCGATGCCGCCGCCGGAGCCGATGGACTGATAGTTGATCTTGGCGCCGGTGGCGGCGTTGTAATCGGCCGACCACTTGGACACCAGCGGGAAGATGAAGGAAGCGCCGGCACCGGACACTTCGGCGCTGACCTTGTCACCGGCGGCCGGGGCGGCGGCGGTTGCACCGGCGGCGGGCTGCTGGGCGGTCGGCGACTCGCTGCCGCCGCAGGCCGACAGGCCGAGGGCGATGGCCAGGGAAAGGGTGGCCAGGCCGGCCTTCTGCAGATTCATGCGTCACTCCATAGCGGGAAGTTGCCGGTCCATCCGGCGGTTGCGGCTATGAAATGATGTTTTTGTTACAGCCTGATGACTCAGGTCACGGGCGAAGCCCACGTCACGGTTTGACGGGCTTTTCACGGTGTTGGCGGGTACTGGCCGCAGCGGGGAAGCGGTCGAACTGCGCGGATTCGAGCGCGTCCTGGAACAAAAAAAGGCGCGGGATCCTGAGGGATCGCGCGCCCGGTGGAGCCAGCGGAGGGAGAGAGTCTCCGCTGGCCCCGTGCCCTTGGGTGTATCAGTACTTCAGGTTCTGCGTCCAGTAGGTCTCGATCTGGCGGACCAGGGTGTCCGGCAGCGGCACGTAGTCCAGCTGCTTGGCCTGCTCGTCACCGCTCTTGTAGATCCAGCGGAAGAAGTCCTGCGTTGCCTTCGCGTTGGCCACGTTGCGCGGCTGCTTGCGCACCAGGATGAAGTTGGTGGCGGTGATCGGCCAGGCCTGGGCGCCCGGTGCATTGGTCATCACCAGGTAGAAATCCTTGGCGTTGGCCCAATCGGCGCTGGCGGCCGCGGCGGCGAAGGTGGTGTCCGACGGCTGCACGACGTTGCCGGCGGCATTCTTCATCGACGCATAGGACATCTTGTTCTGCAGCGCGTAGGACAGCTCGACGTAGCCGATGCCGCCCTTGATCTGCTTCACGTACGCGGCGACGCCTTCGTTGCCCTTGCCACCGATGCCGGCCGGCCACTGGACCGAGGTGCCTTCACCGACCTTGGTCTTCCACTCCGGGCTGACCTTGGACAGATAGTTGACGAAGTTGAAGGTGGTGCCCGAACCGTCGGAGCGGTGCACGATGGTGATCTTGGCCGACGGCAGGGTCAGGCCCGGGTTCAGCGCGGCGATGGCCGGGTCGTTCCAGGTCTTGATCTTGCCGAGGAAGATGTTGGCCAGAGTGGGGCCATCCAGCTTCAGCGCGCCCGGTGCAACACCGGCCACGTTGAGCACCGGCACCACGCCGCCGATCACCGACGGGAACTGGGCCAGGCCGGCAGCAGCGAGTTCTTCCGGCTTCAACGGGGCGTCGGACGAGCCGAAGTCCACCGTGGCGGCCTTGATCTGCGCGATGCCACCACCGGAGCCGATGGACTGGTAGTTGACCTTCTTGCCGGTGGCCACGGTGTAGTCGGCCGACCACTTGGACATCACCGGGAAGATGAAGGACGCGCCGGCACCGGTCACATCGGCAGCGTTGGCGGCGAAGACGGACGACGCGGCGAGGATGGCAACGGCGGCGCGCGACTTGAAGGCGTGGATCACGGGAATGGCTCCTGGGTGGTAGACGGGCGATTACCCGTCGTGTCGGTGCACATTCCATAACGATTGCGTGACACCGCCGCGTCTGTCACATGACGCATCGATGACAGCGTCGCCAGAGGCGGGCAGAGCCAGGGGTAGAGCCGACTTCAGTCGGCTGGCGCAGCCCCCAGGGTAGAGCCGACTTCAGTCGGCTGGCCGCCGCAGCCGACTGAAGTCGGCTCTACCAAACGCCGCCGCAGCCGACTGAAGTCGGCTCTACCAAACGCGCGGGCCGCAAACGCGGAAGGGCACGGCGTCATGCCGTGCCCTTCCATTTTCACGTGCTGCAGGTCTTACCAGAAGAACTGCGCGCGGGCTTCCAGGATGTTCGGATCGTCATTGACGAAGCCGCGTGCGCTGGAGCTGTACTTCTGGCTGTCCACCATCACGTAGTTCAGGGCGAACTTGGTGTTGGAGCGCCAGTAATAGTTCACGCCCACGGTCCAGATATCCATCTTGCCGCCCAGCACGCCGTCCACGATCGGCGGACGACCGGCGACGGGGTTCGCGCTCAGGTTGCCGTCGTTGAGATCCATATGGTCGAAACGCGCGCCCAGCTGCCACATGCCGCCGGCGGGGTTGTCCGGCAGGCCGGTGCCCGGTACGCCACCCTTGTAGCCCCAGCTTTCGCCGGTGATGTTCCACAGGCCGCTGACGTAGTAACCGTCACTGGTGTAGTTGTCGTTGGCCAGGCGCTTGGCCTTGCTGCTGTAGTACTCGCTCTGGGCCTTGAACGGGCCGCCGATGTACATCGCTTCCAGGCCCAGCGTGGTCACGCGGTCGGTGTCGACCATGTTGCCGCTGTCGACCAGGCGCACGGTGGCCAGGTCGGCGTTGGGACGGGCACGCACGCGCAGGGTATCGGCGTCGGTGTCATACGCCACGTAGCTCAGGCCGAAATGCAGGACCTGGCCCTTTTCGTTGATCGGCGCGAAGGTACCGCGTGCACCGTAACCGCTGCCGTGCGCAAGGTTGCGGGTCAGCTCGCGACCGAACGCGCTGGCCGTCACCGACCAGTTGTCCTGTGCATAGCCCCACGCGCCACCGAGGCGACGGGCCACCGCGTAGGTGTTGGTCACGGCGGCCTTCGAGATGAAGTCGTTGTTCTTGGTGCTGGACAGTTCTTCCAGGCTGTTGGGCTGCTTGTACTGGCCCAGCTGCACGAAGTGGTTGCTGTTGCCGCCCAGCTTGTACTTCACGTTGGTGTCGAGGAACTTGTCGGCCTTGGCGTCATACCCGACCACCCATTCCACGTTGCCCGGGCCCTTGCCCTTGAGCACCAGCTCGGCACGGCGCAGCTCGAATTCGCTGTCCTTGCCGTTGGCTGCATCGCCGCCATTGAGGTCGGCTACATCGTTGTCGAACCAGTTGCCGTCGGCCTGGACGAGGCCTTCGAACGTGATCTCCGAACCGCCGATCACATCGATGGCCACTTCAGCGTGGGCGGCCGGCACGAACAGCGCAGCCGCAACGGCCGCAGTGAGAAGTTGGCGATGCAGTTTCATGGAGAGAGTAGCCTTGCAGGCAGGTGGGAAGATGCGCGCAGGCTAGAACGTGAAGATTGCGTAAATGTGACAGTTTGCGAACGCCGTGCGCCCGCAGCACCCCTTGCCCCTCTTCGCCGGAGCTATTGATGCCCTGTGGTTGTGACGTCCGGATGGCGCGGCGATGGCAGTCTGCGCGGCGGATCAGACCGACGCGGTCTTGTCCTTGAAGCGGCAGAGGTCACGGATGACGCACTGCGGACAATCGGGTTTGCGCGCTTTGCACACGTACCGTCCATGCAGGATCAGCCAGTGATGCGCGTCGAGCAGGAATTCGGCAGGGATGGCTTTCATCAGACCGTCTTCGACCGCACGCACGTCTTTGCCCGGGGCAAGGCCGGTACGGTTGGATACGCGGAAAATGTGGGTGTCGACGGCCATCGTCGGCTGGCCGAACGCCGTATTGAGCACCACGTTGGCCGTCTTGCGCCCCACTCCCGGCAGGGCCTCCAAGGCGGCACGGTCCTCCGGCACCACGCTGCCGTGCTGCTCCACCAGCAGCCTGCAGGCGGCGATCACATTCTTCGCTTTGGCGTTGAACAATCCGATGGTGGAGATATACGGCTTCAGCCCTTCCTCCCCCAGGTCGAGAATCGCCTGTGGCGTGTTGGCCACCGGAAAAAGGCGCCGGGTCGCCTTGTTGACGCCGACATCGGTGGCCTGCGCAGACAGCGCGACGGCCACCAGCAGTTCGAACGGACTGCTGTATTCCAGCTCGGTTTTCGGATGGGGGTTGAGTTCGCGCAGCCGGGTGAACATTTCCAGCACATCGGCGCGTGGCATCTTCGTCGTGCGCCGCGCAGCCGTGCGCGTGGGCAAACCTGCAACCGCCATCACGACCCCCGCGGCGCGGCCGCACGCGCCTTCGCCCGCGCCAGGATGGCGGCAGCGGCAGAGGGCAGGGCGGGGAAGTGGTCGGGGGCAGGGGGCGGCGAACGCCGCGCATCGCGTTCGGCATCACGTCGCGCCAGCCGTACGGCACGGTCGCGGTACCGTTCTCGTGCCTGCCAGGCGCGCTGCAACTGGCGCTGCACCGCCTGCAGGCGATCGGGCAGGTCCGCATGGCCGGGGAGCTGGCGGGCATCGGCCGCATCGGGCACGTAGTCCATCAGCCCGGCCAGCAGCGCACCGTCCAGGTCATCAGCCTGCAGCCGCTCGTACAGCGCCACGGGGTCCGGTCGGCGGGCCATCCGTCAGCGACCCTCGAAGTGGGCGGGGCGACGCTCAAGGAAGGCGCGGGTGCCCTCGCGCATGTCATCGGTGGCAAACAGCAGGCCGAACTGCGCACTTTCGTAGTCCAGGCCCGCCTCCAGGCTGCATTCGCCGCCCACGTGAACCGCGTCCAGTAGCGCCCGGACGGCCAATGGCGCGGCGCGCGCCAACTGGTCGGCGCGCTCATCCACCCGCGCATCCAGCGCGTCGGCGGAAACCACCTCGTTGACCAGACCGAGGTGAAGCGCTCGGTTGGCGTCAACCGGGCTGCCCAGCAGGCACAGTTCCAGCGTGGCCGCGCGCCCGCACAGGCGCAGCAGGCGCTGGCTGCCGCCGAACCCGGGAATCAGGCCGAGAGTGATCTCGGGCAGGCCCAATCTGGCGCTATCAGCCGCGATGCGCAGATGGCAGGCCATCGCCAACTCCAACCCACCCCCCAGCGCGAAGCCGTTGATCCGGGCCATCACGGGCTTGGGCATGCGCTCGATCTGACGCATCAGGCGCTGTCCCAGCAGCGAGAAATCGCGTCCCTGCACAGCGCTGAGTCCGCTCATTTCGCTGATGTCGGCACCGGCCACGAACGCCTTCTGCCCCGCGCCGGTCAGCACCACGACCCTTACGCTGTCAGCCTCGCAGGCGGCGGTGAAGGCCTCCGACAGCGCCCGCAGGGTCGCGCCGTCGAGGGCATTCAGCTTGTCCGGCCGGTTCACGGTCAGCGTGCGCACGGCACCGCGGTCAGCGACGATGATCGGGGAATGTGACACGCAGGTGCTCCTGAACGTTAAAAAACAGTGATGTTGAACTCTTGAAACGCAGACAGGTCAAAGCCTACGTCGTCAGTAGCGGATCACCCGTGCGACCGCTATCCTAACCCGTCGCCTCAGGGCGGCGAAAACGCCCCCTGAGTTACCACCCCTGGAGAATTGTTTGATGAAGTTGCGTTCTATCGCGGTCGCCGTTGCGGCCCTGGCCCTGACGGGCAATGCCTTCGCCCAGGACGTCGCGTCCGAAAAGGGCAAGCTGAGCTATTACTTCGGTTATGACTACGGCAACAACCTTGCGGAGCTGACCGGTCGCGGTGAGCAGCTGGACATCAACTCGGTGGTGAAGGGTCTGCAGGACGCCTACGCCAAGAAGCAGCCGGCGATCACCGCCGACCAGCTGAAGCCGGCCGTTGAAGCGTTCCAGAAGCGCGAGCAGGGTCGTGCACAGGCCGCCAAGGCCGAGTACGACAAGGCTGCGGCTGAGAACAAGACCAAGAGCACGCAGTTCCTGGCCACCAACAAGGCCAAGTCGGGCGTGCAGACGCTTGCCAGCGGCGTGCAGTACCGCGTGATCGAAGCCGGCACCGGTGCCAAGCCGACCCAGGCCAGCAGCGTGCAGCTGGAAGTGGCCGGTCCGTTCCCGTACGGCCAGCGTCCGACCGAAGCCCGCCCGGCCCAGCAGATTCCTGCCATGAAGCTGAGCGAAGTGGAAATGAAGGCCATGCGCGAAACGCTGCTGCAGATGCCGGCCGGCTCGAAGTGGGAAGTCACCCTGCCGCCGGAACAGGCCTACGGTGCCGACCCGCGTACCCCGTTCCCGCCGAACGTGGCCGTGCAGTTCGAGATCAAGCTGGTCAGCGTCAAGTAATCCGCATCATCGTTTGACCCGACGCGCCGGTGGCTTCCACCGGCGCGTTTTTTATGCCGCTCGGCAGCCCGGTAGAGCCGACTGGTAGAGCCGACTTCAGTCGGCTGCCTTCCATCCCTCCCTCGCCGTTTCGCGGTAAATTACATCGGTGCAGACCACGGAAGAAAACACGCGTGCGGTGCCCAGTCCCTGCGTTGGAAAATGCGAGCTTGATCATCATCGATCCTGCATCGGCTGCCTGCGCGATATCGACGAAATTGCGCGATGGTCGTCGATGAGCGAGCGCGAACGCCACCACGTGCTGCATCACCGCCTGCCCCTGCGTGAGCAGCTTCGGGCGTCACTGTCGGGAACACTGGCCGACGATGGACGGTTGATGCGCGCGCTGCATCCGCTGCACGCGCCGCCGATGGGCGATGGCTGGAATCGCAGTGAGCTCGACGATCTGCTGCCAGACGGTCCGTTGGTGGAAGCGGCGGTGCTGGCGGGCATCGTGCCGCGTGCCACCGGGGCCCAGGTCATCCTCACCCGACGCACGGAAACCCTTCGCCAGCATGGCGGGCAGGTAGGGTTTCCTGGCGGGCGCACCGAGCCGGACGATGCCGACGCAGTGGCCGCCGCCCTGCGCGAAAGCAACGAGGAAATCGCACTCCCCGCCGAGCAGGTACAGGCGCTGGGCTATCTGGATCCGTTCGTCACCATTACCGGTTATCGGGTGACGCCGGTGGTGGCGGTTGTCGATCCGCACTTCACGCCGGTGCCGTCACCGGACGAAGTGGCTGATGTCTTCGAAGTGCCGCTCGAGTACCTGATGACGGCCGACAACCTGCGGCACGTGGAAATAGTCCATCGTGGCCGCGTCCGCCATGTACTGGAGTACGGCTGGCCGGGCCACCGCATCTGGGGGGCCACGGCGGCCATCCTGTACAACCTGCGTCGACGTCTGGAGCAACTGCAATGAGCGTGATCGATACCCCGTGGACCACTGTCGTGGACGTAGCGTCCCTGCAGGCTGGATTGACGCAGGAAGGTGTGCGCCTGGTGGATGCGCGCGCGATGCCGGGCACGGCCCTGCGTATCGTCGATGCGCGGTTCTCCCTCGCAGATCACCAATCGGGCGCGGCACAGTTTGCTGTCGGCCATCTGCCGGGTGCCGTCCGCGCCGACCTGGATCGCGACCTGTCAGACAAGAGCACGACCGGCCACGGCCGTCATCCGCTGCCGGACAGTGACGTGTTCGCGGCCACGCTGGGGCGCTGGGGCATTGGCCCTGACACGCAGGTGGTGGTCTATGACGGGGCCGAAGGCAGCATGGCCGCCGCCCGCCTGTGGTGGCTGCTGCGCCTGATGGGACATCGGCAGGCAGCCGTGCTGGATGGCGGGGCGGCGGCATGGCAGCGCGCCGGATTGCCGCTGGTGACCGATGCGGTCGCACCTGCGCCCCTGCCCCCGTATCCCGGACGCCTGGATGTCACCCAGATCGCGAGCGCAGACGAAGTCGCAGCGCGTCTGAAACACAGTCCCGGGTGGTTGGTGGATGCGCGTGCGAACGAACGTTTCCGGGGCGAAGTCGAACCCTTGGACCCGATTGCCGGTCACGTGCCAGGCGCGGTCAATCGCCCCTTCGCGTTGAATGTGGTCGACGGCCATCTGCGGCCGGCGGAGGAGTTGCGCGCGGAGCTGCAGCAGGTGATCGGCCAGCACGAACCGTCCCAGGTGGTGCTGATGTGTGGGTCGGGCGTTACCGCCTGCCATCTGTTGCTGGCGATGGAATCGGCCGGGTTGGGCGGTGCGCGTATCTACGCGGATTCGTGGAGTGGCTGGATCAGCGACGAAGGCCGCCCCGTGGCGACGGGCGCCTGAGCCGATAGCAACGGCCACGGTCCTGTAGCGCCGACCCATGGTCGGCGAGCGCAGCAGCGGCCTGATCGCGCACTCCGCCGAGCATGGCTCGGCGCTACCGGGGCTGAGAGGTCGTCTCGCGGACGAGCGATAGGGTCGCCAGCACGGTGTCCCACGGGAACAACGGGCCGGGATCCCGCTTGCGCGGCACGGTCACCTGGGCATTGTCCGTGGCCGGCACCTGCTCCAGGTCCAGCTCGTCGTGGCCGGCGATCCGCCGCAGCGAGGGG
The DNA here is from genome assembly GCF_014841935.1 of Stenotrophomonas sp. CFBP 13725. Classification (NCBI taxonomy): domain Bacteria; kingdom Pseudomonadati; phylum Pseudomonadota; class Gammaproteobacteria; order Lysobacterales; family Lysobacteraceae; genus Stenotrophomonas; species Stenotrophomonas sp. CFBP 13725. The sequence continues at coordinate 256,391 of NZ_JACYUV010000002.1, forward strand.
TAGCGTGCGCACAGTGCATGCAGCAGCCGCAGCAGCGACGCGATCTGTGCCTCGGGGTACGCCTCGTGCATCTGCTGACGACGGCTGTCGAACCACGCGGGGTAGCGTCCGCTGTTGACCAGCTCAATGCCGATCGACTGCGCATTGAGCCCGCGCACATGGTGCGCGCTGCGATCCGGGGCTACGTACTGGTGCACGCTGCCATCGCGGTCGATGTAGAAATGGCCGCTGTTGCCCGTGCCGCTGGGATAGAGCGCCTTCTCGCCGTATTCCCGCGCCGTCGCCAGGTCCGGCAGTTCAGTGCAATGGATCACCACCATGTCCAGCGCATCTGTCGCGCGGAGGGGCAGCAGGTCGTGATAGGGCAGGGGCGCGACCCGCAGGTCGGGGAGCAGAAGACTCGGCATGCGCCGATGCTAGCATTGCGTCATGAATCATGATCTCCCAGACAGTACCGGCCACTGCATTCTTTCGCATGGCTTTGAAAGCGGCCCGGAGGCCACCAAGGTGACCGCACTGGCGGAGGTCGCCACCCGCCTGGGCTGGAGCCACGAGCGGCCCGATTACACCGATCTGGACGCGAAGTCCGACATCAGCCGCGTAGGTGATGTGCCGGCCCGGTTGCAGCGCCTGATCGCGCTGGCTGCGTCGGCCGCCGCGCGCGGCCCGGTGGTCCTGGCCGGGTCCAGCCTCGGCGCCTATGTTTCCGCGCTTGCATCGCTGCATGTGCCGGTGAAGGGGCTGTTCCTGATGGTGCCGCCTACGTCCATGGGCCCCATGCCCGCGTTGGATGCGGCCGATGTGCCGACCAGCGTGGTGCACGCATGGCATGACGAACTGATCCCCGCAGCGGAGGTCATCGCCTGGGCGGGTGCCCGCTCTGCGTCGCTGCTGCTGGTCAACGACGGCCACCGCCTTAATGACCACGTCGCCGAGTCGGCCGCCGCGTTCGAGGCCTTGCTGCGCCGGATCTGAGGTAAAAGGCGCAGAGGGCGGGACCCGGCCGATGCGCGAGGCAACGTGACCCGGCCGCCTGCGTTGCCACAGCGCGGGCCGGACCGGTAGGGGCGCCAGCGATTACAATGGGGTCCCCGTGCCGCCGGCATGGGCGCGGGCCTGTTGCCAGGGCCTGCCCGTTCCTGCGCCGCGCAAGCGGCTGCCCCACCTGCGAAACCGATCCTGTGAATTTCTTCGTCTCCTGCGCCAAGGGCCTGGAATACCTGCTTGCCGACGAACTGTCGGCCCTGGGCCTTGCCAAGGCCACTGCCACCATCGCCGGTGCCAATGCCGAGGGCGATCTGGCCCAGGCGCAGCGGGTCATATTGTGGTCGCGTCTGGCCAGCCGCGTGCTGTGGCCCCTGGCCGAGTTCGAGTGCCCGGATGAGCAGGCCCTGTACGACGGCGTGCACCTGATGCCGTGGCAGGACCACATGAAGCCGGAAATGACCCTGGCCGTGGACGCGCACGTATCCGGCGACAAGATCACCCACGCCCGCTTTGCCGCGCAGCGGATCAAGGACGCGGTCGTCGATCGCATGCGCAGTGAGGGACTGGAACGTCCGTCGGTCAACACCGACCTGCCGGATATCCGCATCAACCTGTCCTTGCGCAAGGGACGTGCGACGATCTCCATCGATCTCGGTGGCGGCCCGCTGCATCGCCGGGGTTGGCGCGGCGCGGCGCATGAGGCGCCGCTGCGTGAGAACCTGGCGGCGGCCGTGCTGCTGCGCGGTCAGTGGCCGCGCCTGCATGCGGCCGGTGGCGGCCTGCTGGATCCCATGTGCGGCAGCGGCACCCTGCTGATCGAAGGTGCCCTGATGGCCGCCGACGTGGCGCCCGGTCTGATGCGCCATGGCAGCCTGCCGCCGAGCCGTTGGCTGGGTTTTGACAAGGACAACTGGAAGACCCTGCTGGCCGAAGCCCGTGAGCGTGAAACCGCAGGCCTGGCCGCGCTGAAGCCGGTGGTGTTCGGCAGTGACATCGATCCGCTCGCCATCGCGGCCGCACGCGAGAACGCGGAAGTGGCTGGTGTTTCGCATGCCATCACCTTCACCCGCGCCGACATCGTCGACCTGCCGGCCCCCCCGCTGGACATCGGTACGGTGGTTTGCAACCCGCCCTATGACGAGCGCCTGGCGGCCGATCCGGCGCTGTACCGCCGCCTCGGCGACGCCTTGCAGAAGGCGGTGCCGCAATGGCGGGCCAGCCTGCTGTGCGGCAATGACGATCTGGCGTTCGCTACCGGCCTGCGTGCTGGCAAGAAATACCAGATGTTCAATGGCGCACTGGAATGTGCGCTGATCGTCTGCGATCCGGTCGCCGTGCCGAAGCGTGACCCGGCCATTCCGCGCGAGCTGAGCGAAGGCGCGCAGATGGTGGCGAACCGTATCCGCAAGAACCTGAAGAAATTCAAGACGTGGCGTGGCCGTGAGCAGATCACCTGCTATCGCGCCTACGATGCCGACCTGCCGGAATATGCGGCCGCCATCGACGTATACGAAGAGGACGGTGGCAAGGGCCGCACGTTCCTGCATGTGCAGGAGTACGCCGCGCCGGCGACCATTCCCGAGCATGACGTGCGCCGTCGCCGCAACGAGCTGCTGTCGGCCGCGCGCGAGGTATTCCAGGTGCCGCCGGAACAGGTGGCGCTGAAGTCGCGCGAGCGCGGCAAGGGCGGCAGCAAGTACGGCCGCTTCGAGCGTCGGGATGAGTTCCTGGTCGTGCGCGAAAACGATGCGCTGCTGCGGGTGAACCTGTTCGATTACCTGGACACCGGTCTGTTCCTGGACCACCGCCCGCTGCGCCGGACGATGGCCGAACAGATCCGCGGCAAGCACTTCCTCAATCTGTTCTGCTACACCGGCGTCGCCAGCGTGCAGGCGGCGGTGGCGGGGGCGGCCAGCACGACCAGCGTGGATCTGTCCGCCACGTACCTGCAGTGGTGCTACGACAACCTGGCGTTGAACGGGCAGGGCGGCAACCAGCATCTGCTGGTGCAGGCCGACGCCATGGCGTGGCTGGAGGCCGATGAAGGGTTGTACGACGTGATCTTCTGCGATCCGCCGACCTTCTCCAACTCGGCTCGTGCGGAAGACTTCGATGTCCAGCGCGAGCAGGTGCGGATGCTGCGTGCGGCCGTTGCGCGCCTCGCGCCCGGTGGTGTTCTGTATTTCTCCAACAACTTCCGCCGCTTCAAGCTGGAAGAAAATGCGATTGCCGAGTTCGCCAGTTGCCGGGAGATCAGCCCGCGCACCATCGGACCGGATTTCGAGCGCAACGCGCGCATCCACCGCGCGTGGGAACTGCGCGCACTGTGAGCAGCTCAGTGACGGCCGGCGGCCGTCACTGCCGTCGCACATGACGCATGACGGCCGGCGGCCGTCATGGGGTAACACGGTGGTAGCGCCGAGCCATGCTCGGCGAGCGCAGCGGCGCCGTGGTCAGACCATCGCCTTGGTCAGACCACCGCCGCGACCAGGCCCATCACCGGCAACGCCACGGCCAGCGGCACGATCCAGCGTGGCTTCCACGGGTACAGGCCAAACGCCAGCAGGAGGCCCCCCAGGGTCATCGCGCCCAGCCACAGCACCGGGCCCAGCGCCCAGCCATGATCGACCACGCACAGGGCGAAGGCTGCCGCCAGCAGCAGCCAGCCCAGCACGGACCACATGCGTCTCCGTGACACCGGTGCGGCCTGCCGTCCATGCAGGTCCATCTGGTGCTTTTCCATCGCCAGCGACAGCGCGGTGAACGCACTGAAGGACAGGCACAGGGCGAGCAGCATCATGCCTGCGCCTCCGCTGCAACGGCGGCTGCGGCAGCGCGCTTCTTCTTCTCCGCGGCCGTCAGTGGCGGCGTCCAGCGCTGCATGCGCCAGCCACACATCGCCAGCATGGCGCCGAACGCCAGCATTACCAGGTCAAAGCCGGCCAGCACCCAGTCACCGGCCGGAATCGTGACGCCCAGGTGGGCGTGGGTGGTCAGTGCGTTGAGCAGCGGCAACAGCGCGAACAGCGCCGCACCCAGGTACAACTGCCACGTCCACATCACGCGCTTGGGCCAGATGAAGGCGGCCAACAACGCGGTGCCCCACGCATAGAAGAACACGCTCACTTCCGCATCGGCGCGCTCGGCGGTCTGCAGCGGCAGCAGCCGGTTGGCCCAGAAGTACGACGCGAACGCGATCGGCAGGCCGGCCACCGCCCCGATGTTCAATGCATCGACGAGGCGCAGGCCGAAGCCGATCCTGCCGGTCTTCGCGTGCTTGGGGCGCTCCTTGACCGCCCACAGCACCACGCCGCTGGCCACCATCAGGCAGCCGGTCAGCCCGGACAGGAAGAACAGCGCACGCAGGCCCCAGTCGGCGAAGCGTGCCAGGTGCAGGCCATACATCACGCCACGGGTGGCGGTGGCCGCGCCGGACGCCGGCGTCTCCATCAGCAGTTCGCCGCTGACCATGTCATAGCGCAGCGCCGGCGTATCGGTGGACAGGCGACGGCCATCGCGCTGGCGGATGTCGATCACCGCATTGGCCGCGCCAGGGCTGGTGACGCTGAACCCGGACACGTCCACGCCCTTCCAATGCGTCCGCGCGCTGTCGAGCAATTGCTGGATCGGCAGGGCGGCAGCGCGTCCTTCGGCCGGCGCACTGATCTCGGGCATGCCACCGAAGGCCTCGCTGAAGAACGCGTCTTCGTCGGTCGGGTAGGCCACTTTCACGCCCCACGGCAGGTACATCACCATCAGGGTGACGATGCCGGTATAGGTGATCATCGCGTGGTACGGCAGCGCCATCACCGCGCTGACGTTGTGGAAATCCAGCCAGGAGCGCAGCCCCTTGTCTTTGCGGAAGGTGAAGAAGTCCTTGAATATCTTCTTGTGCGTGATGACACCGGTGATGATCGCCACCAGCATGAACATCGCGCAGAAACCGACCAGGTAGCGCGCCCACAACACCGGGATGTAATGAAGGTCGAAATGCAGGCGGTAGAAGAACTCGCCGCCGCGGGTCTCGCGTGCTTCCAGTTTTTCGCCGGTGTTCGGATCAATGGTCGCATCGCCGAAACGACCGCCGCCACGCCGCCGTCGCTCGCCTTCCACCGGCGGCTTGACCATCGATTCGGGGTTGCGCCAGAACATCCGCATGGCCGGGTTGCGCGGATCGGGCAGGGTGACGAACCACGTTTCGGCCTGGCCGGCATGGGTCTGCAGGTAACCCACTGCCCGTTCGGCGGCGACATCGGTACTGACCGTGGTGGCCGGCAGCTCAGGGCGCATCCAGCGGCTGATTTCCTCGCGGTAATAGCTCGCCGTGCCGGCCATGAAAATCAACAGCAGCAGCCAGCCGACCAGCAATCCGGTCCAGGTATGCAGCCATGCCATCGACTGGCGGAATCCGTTCTTCATGCCCATGCTCCCAGTGCCCGTGCCACCGCCGCCATGAGCAGGGTGGGCAGCAGAATCCCGACCCACGCCCGCAGCGCGGTGCGGGTGGCGAACGCCCACAAGGCCGCGCAGGCGCAGACCACGATGGCGACCAGCATGCCGGTCAACACGGCCTGGCCGCGCGGGCCGGGCACGACGAGCGCACAGAACACGCTGGTCACTGCGGCCAGCGCGTAGCCACCGAAAATGGCCGCCATGCTGCGCGAAAACACGCCCCAGCCGGGGCGGGCGAAGAACGCGGCCAGGCGGGGGCTGGCGGTCGTGCTGGCGGAAGTTGGCGAGCGGTCCACGGTGATCCTGCGTTGCGGTTGGAGGCAGTGCTGCCCCAGGGAAACGTGAGGGGGTTCAGAGCTTCCAGCGCAGCGTCACGGTGACGTTGCGCGGCTCGCCCCAATAAACGCCCTGGTAGAAGCCGACATTGTTGTAGTACGCCTTGTCCAGCAGGTTGTTGATATTGAGCTGGGCACTGAAGTTCTCGTTGAAGCGATAGCCCGCCGACAGGTTGACCAGGTAGAACGCGTCCTGTTCGATGCGCGCGGTTTCGGTCCGACCCGTGGTCAGGTAATCCGCGCGCGGCTTGCTGCTGTTGTTCCAGATGCCGCTCTGCCAGGTAACCCCACCGCCCAGCCAGAACCGGCCCTCGATGCCGCCCGGACGCCAGCTGGTGTTGAGGCGGAACGTATCCTGCGGCGTCGTGGTTTTCTGCAGCACGCCGGCACGGTTGCGGATGGTGGTGTGGGCGAAGCCGGCGGACAGGTTCCAGTGCTCGCCGATGCTGCCCTGGGTCTCCAGTTCCCACCCCTTCACCTTGTTGCCCTTGCCGGTGGATCGATAGGCCTGGCTGCCATCGGGCAGCGACGACGGCGGCACCGAATCATCGATCTCCGCCACGTTGTCCTGCTCGCCCTCGAAGACCGCGGCCGATGCATTGAGCAGGCCATCGAAGAACTCCGCCTTCAGGCCGCCCTCCCACATGTTGCCGACCACCGGCTCCAGGTAATCACCGTCGCGGTCGCGGTAGTTCTGCGGCTGGAAGATGTCGGTGTAGCTGACATAACCGCTGAAGTTGCGATTGAAGTCGTAGACCAGGCCCAGATACGGGGTCAGGGAGTCGTCGGGCTTGTAGCCGGTGCGCGTGGTGGCGGTGAGCGCGCCCGCGGTGTCGTGCGTATAGCGCCAGCTCGTGGTTTCCCAGCTGCCGTAGCGCGCACCGACCACCGCCAGCAGCGGGTCGGCCAGCTGCAGGCGTGCGGCCACATAGGCAGCGCGCTGCTTCAGCTCGTTCTCCGAAGCGAGATAGCCCAGGCGGGTCACCGGCAGACGCGGCACCTCGCCGGTCCAGTGTCGCCAGTCCGGCACCCTGGCGTAGGCATCGCTGTAGTCGAAATCGATGGCGTCCGATTCGCCCTTGCGCACCGACTGGCCCACGCCGAACACCAGTTCATGGTCCCGTCCGAACAGCTTGAACGGGCCACTGACGTTGAGGTCGAACACCGACATCGTGCTCTTTTCGTTGAAGTGCGAGATGTAGGCCACCACGCCGGTGCCATCGGGGCGCGGGTAACCGGATGCGCCGTACCAGACGCTGCCGTCGGTATCGCGGTCGGCATGGGTGACGTTGGCTTTGGCCGACCAGCCGTTGCCGAGCTGCTGTTCCAGGCGGATGAAACGCGTTTTCTCGATGATCGGCCAGCTGCTCCACGAGGCGGACAGGTTGGTCGAGCGCGGCAAGTTCGCCGGCGTGCCATCGGCGCCCCAGTACGGCACCACGCCCCACGTCACACCGCGGGTATGCGGTGACTGGTACTCGTAGCCCAGTTCAAGCAGTGTGCTGTCAGTGACGTCGGCCTGCACGATGCCGTAGAACACGTCTTTGTCCAGCGTGTAGACATCGCGGAAGGAATCGCTCTGCTGCTTGGCCGCAACCACGCGCGCGCGGACGCGACCGTCCAGCGCCACCGGGCCGCCGAGATCGGCTTCCAGGCGTTGGTTGCCCCAGCGACCCAGGGTCAGGTTGGCCCCGGCCTGGAAGGTGTCGGTCGGGCGCTTGCGCACGAAGCTGATGGTGCCCGACGGATCGCCGGCACCGGTGGTCAGGCCGGTGGCACCGCGGATCACCTCGATACGCTCGTAGATCACGCTGTCGGTGTTGGTCTTGATCGAACCGCCGAAGGTGTTGAGCATGCCATCGACCTGGAAATTGGTGATGTTGTAGCCACGCGACACATAGTTGATGCGTTCGCTGTCGGTGACCGACACATGCACGCCGGTAACCTGGGCCATCACATCGGACAGGGCGAACAGGCCCATGTCGTCCAGGCGCTGGCGGGTGATCACGGTCACCGATTGCGGGGTTTCGCGCAGCGACAGGTCCAGCTTGGTCGCGGTCCGCGCGTGCTTCACCGTATAGCCGTTGTCGATTTCACCGTCGGCGGTCACCTGTACGGCATCGAGGGTGCGCGCGGCATCGGCAGCAGGCGCCTCGGCGTGGGCGGTGGCGGCCAACAGCAGGCTGGTGATGGCGACGGCGAGGCGCGATGGAGCGGGTGCAACGAACGGGGACGACATGAGGGATGCGTATCCATGCAGGTAGAAAAGCCGGCGATGGAAGCGGCCGCGTGGACGCGTGCGCTCAGCGCTGCAGTCAGCGCCCGCTCCCATCGTCGCCGCGCGGGCGCAGGGCCCGAGCGGCAGACAGTGGTGTGGGTACACGGGGCGGCGGAGACGGAAGCAGAGCATCCGCAACTGACTGGCTGGGCGTACGACAATGCTTAAATGATAAGTATTCGCATTTAGTTAAGCAAGCGTTTTCAGTACGGTCCCATGGACGAACGGATGGCGCATCCGTCGGTCAGCGAACCGCGCACGCGCGGTGGATTTCCTTGTTGACGCGTTCGGGCGCCGTGCGTCCCGTGAACACCTCGGTCATTTCCTTGCGGACGCGCGCGTCCTCGCACGCTTCCGCATCGACGACGTTGTCGATGACCGTGCCGCGTATGTCCGGCTGGTCATAGCCGACGCTTTCGCGGACCCAACGGCGCGCCTGCGACGTCTCGCGGGCCACTCGCACGCGGTCGGCGGAGGTCAGGTTGGGGTCGCGCACGATAGGGCGGCTGATGCCGGTGTCCAGCTCTTTCGGGCACGGCACGGACTGGTAGATGGTCTGCTTGCCGTCGCTGCATTTGTACACGCGTTGCGCATGCGCCTGCGTTGCCAGCGCGCACAGCGCCAGCGTCACCAACATCCTGGTCATGGTTCCCCCGGCGCACCGCCTTGGCGCGCGATGCGCGGGAGAATACCCTATTCAGGGAGCGTCGACACCTATGTTGGTGTAGTAGCCGAAACAGGAGCGACTGCCGTTTCGGCTGAGATTGAAGCGTTGGCAATTGACGTCATAACTGGAACCCGTGGCGGTTATCACGTAGCTGGACAGGGTGATGCCGTTCAGATGGTGGTGGCTTCCGTTGGACTTCAGTGACCAATGCAGGTGTGGGCCGGTCGATGCACCCCCATTGCACAATGCCTGCACCAGGCTGTTCGCGGGGTTCGCGATGGGGTCGTTGGCCGTAACGGTGTCGCCGGTGGCGGGGCGGATGTTCATCAGGTGGTAGTAGGTAGTGGACCAGCCCCCGTCGTGCACGATTTCAGCCATGCAGGAAGAGTGGCGTTTGAATTTTCCGGCAGCGGAGGCGGATACCCAGTTGCGGCTCTGGTCGCTGCCCCACCACCCGCCCACGCCCATGTCCAGCGAAGACATCGGAAAGCTGCCGCTACCGGAATTGGTGTGCGCTCCTCCGACGTACCAGCGGGCGTTGAGCGGGTAGGGGAACTGCAGCAGGTTCGTCGGTGGAGCGTCGGCGCGGGGCTGCGCCGTACGCGATACCTGCGTTGGCTCGGTTCCGAACAGACGGCGGTAGACATCAACGAATCCGATATCCGCCAACTGCGCCGCACGCACGCTTTCGGTTCCTGCCAGTGCATACAACGTACGCAGCGGATTGCCGGTAGAAAGCGCAACAGGACCACCGGTGCTTCTGTCAGCGGCGTCGTACATCGCATCGCGCAGCGTCTCGGCAACATCGCGCAACTGCGCACTGAAACCCGTCGTGGCGACAAGCGTGCCAAACGGCCGCTCCAGCCGCGCCGCACTCGGCTGGGGGGAGCTCAACACGCCCGTCTGCAGCTCCATCAGCGCAAGCAGCACACGCGGGCTGATCCCGCTGTAGCCCGACCAGTGGGAAAGCGTCTCTGCCTGCGCAGCCAGTGGTGGCGCATGCGTTTCCAGCCACTCGCCGATATCGAAATCAAACATTTCGTCGTACTGGTAGACAAGGTGCTGGCTGTGCAGGGAGGGCGTGCTGGCGTGCGCAATCGACAGCGTGGACGCAGCACAGAGAACAGCAAGCAGCAAGGGTCTGAACAGAGGACGCTTGTAGACGGTCATGGTGAGGGATCCGGCTGAGGCAGAGCGGCAGGGATGTTCAGGCCGCAACGTCTCCTGGCCCTGCACGAAGCGGGCCTCTCAGGGTGATCAAGGACTGGCTCGCTGCTGCCGCTGTTGGCGGGCGGGCACGGCCAATGCTAGGCGGGTGCGACGGTGCGGAGTTTGTCGCTAATCACAAAGCGGATGGTGTCGAAAAGATCGATCGCAGGCATCAGTCTCTGCTTCAGGATCAATCGGTGGCGCGGCCCTGCGCGCGCGCCGTACGCAACGCGGCTTACCCAGGCAGGAACGTCGTGGCGGCATGCAGCAACAGACCGATCAGCCCACCGACCAGCGTGCCGTTGAAGCGGATGAACTGCAGGTCGCGGCCAACGCTCAGCTCCAGCTGCTCCACCAGGTGGCGCTCGTCCCAGCCTTTTACCGTTTGGGCGATATGCGTGGTGACTCCATCGCGCAGGCGCGAGGTCAAGCGCTGGGCACCTTCCAGCAGATGCTGGTTGAGCGCATCACGCAGCGCCGGATCCGATGACAGGCTGCGGCCCAGCGCCGCCATGCTGCGTTCCAGATAGCCTGCCAACGCGGAGGTCTCACTCTGCAGATCGGCGCGCAGGCTGGCGTGGATGCGCGACCACAGCCCCTGCACATAGTCCTGCAAGGCCGGGTGGTCGATCATTTCCTGCTTCAACTGCTCGATGCGTTCGGCCAGCGCCGGGTCTTCGCGCAGCCGCTGTACGTAATTGCCCAGCCAGGCCTCGTAATCCTGGCGCAGCGGATGCATCGGTTCGGCGAGCACCTGCTGCATTTCTTCAAGCACTGCGCCTGCCAGTCGCTCGGCCAGGCTGTCGCCGATCTCGTCGATCGGCTTGATCCAGTTCACGGTGCTGGACAGGGTGGGCCACTCACGCTGGATGTAGCGCACGATCAGCTGCGATGCGCGCTCCTTCACTTCCGGCTGCTCCAGCCATCGTGCGACGCGTTGCAGGCCTTCGTCCAGTACGCGCTGATGGCGGCCATCGGCGGTCAGCAGGGCCAGCAGCTCACCCGCGGTGGAGGCCGCATTCCACTGCCGCAACTGCTGCACCACGAACGCGTGCAGTTGCCGCCGTACGGCCGTTTCATCGAAGAAGTCCAGCGCCTGCAGCGCCCACGTGCGCGCCATATCGGCCAGCATGCGTACCTGTTCCGGCGCGGACAGCCAGCTGCCGAGGCGTGCCGCCGGATCAAACACCTTCAATCGTGCCAGCAGCATGTCCGGGGCGAGGAACTGATCGCGCACGAATACCGCCAGACTGTCGCCGATGCGTTCCTTGCTGCGCGGGATGATGGCGGTGTGCGGAATCGGCAGGCCCATGGGGCGGCGGAACAGTGCCACCACGGCGAACCAGTCCGCCATCGCGCCGACAGCGGCCGCCTCGCAGAACGCAGAGACCCATGCCCAGGCGCCGCGCTCTCCCTGCCAGTGGCTGACGGCGAATCCGGCCAGCATGACCAGCAGCATGCCGAAGGCGATGGCCTTCAACCGGCGCAGTTGGGCGCGGCGAGGATCGTGGGGAGCAGAGGGCAGGGAGGGCTTCATGCGCGCAGTCTAACGGGGTGGATGTTGGGCGCAGTTGACGGCCTGCGGCGGGGCGGCGGGTGAAGGTGGAGCCGACCGACGCGGCTGATGGTGATGGCCGAGGGGTGGGGGCGACCGAAGTCGGTCGCCGGTAATGGTGGACGGGTGGGGTCGACCGATGCGGCTGACGGTGACGGCCGGCGGGTGGGGGCGACCGACGTCAGCCGACGGGTAGAGCCGACGGGTAGAGCCGACTTCAGTCGGCTGCTGTTTGTACGAGGTAACCAGCATCAGCCGACTGAAGTCGGCTCTACCAGTCGGCTCTACCAGTCGGGTCCACCAGTCAGGTCCACCCGTCGGGTCCACCAGTCAGGTCCACCAGTCGGGTCCACCAGTCAGGTCCACCAGTCGGGTCCACCGGTCAGGTCCACCGGTCGGGTATGCCCGTCGGCTCTACGCCAACTGGGCGCGCAGGGCCGCCAGCTGCTGGCGCAGGGCGTCGTTCTCACGCGTCAGGCTGACAATGCGGGCGCGCAGCGCGGGCGGGCCTTCACCCAGCTGCTCCAGGGCGGTGAGCACTTCGGCATCGCGCAGCGCCTGCTCATCCTCGCTGACCGCATCAGCTTCGATCACCGCGTCCGGCTTGGCGGCGCGTGGCTTGCGGTTGGCTTCGCGCGCGCGCTTGGCGGCCTGCTTCAGTTCGTCCTTGCCACCGGTGGCGGCTGCACGTTGTTCGTCTTCCGGCAGCGACGACACGGCGGCTGCCGCGCTGATCGACAGCTGGCCGTTCTTCACCGCTTCGACCACTTCCGGCGCAGCCTGCGCACGGATGCGTTCGATCATGCTGATCTGGTTGCTGCTCAGCTTGGCTTCGCGGGCCAGTTCGGCACGGCTGAACGTCGGTGCCGGGTCCCACGGGGGGCTGTCCTGGTCCTCATCCTGGCCCTCGCTGGTGCCATCGCTCTCGCGCTGCAGCTGCTCCTGCTCGACGCGCTTGCGCGCAGCCAGGATCTCACGCTTGCGCAGCGCCAGCTCACCACGCTGGAAGTCGGACACGCTGCGTCGGCCCAGGTGCTGCTCGATCATCCACAGGTGGACATCATCCATGCTCTGGAAGCGGGTGTTCTGCACGGTGTTGAACGGCAGGTCGTGCTTCTGGCAGATGCCGTACCGGTTGTGTCCGTCCACCAGTACATCACCCCACAGCACCAGCGCATCGCGGCAGCCTTCGGCCAGGATGCTGCGCTCCAGCGCTTCGTACTCGTCCGCGGTGAGCGGGTCGATGTAGGCCTTGAGTTCTTCTTTGACGACGATGTTCATGGGCAACGGGCGGTCGTGGAGCGGAACCGCCCATTGTACCGGCTCGCGCTGGCGCGTCCCGGCTCAGGCGGTGGCGCGGATCATGGCCCCCAGCACGTCGGCGATCCGGTCGATCTGCGCCGGTTCCACGATCAGGGGCGGCGACAACGCGATGATGTCGCCGGTCTGGCGCACCAGCAGGTCGCCATCATGGAAACATCGCCGGAACACCTCGTGGCCGCGGCTGCCAGGGGCATCTCGGCGCGGCGCAAGCTCCACCGCGCCCACCAGGCCGAAGTTGCGGATGTCGATCACGTTGGGAAGGTCGTGCAGGCGATGCAGGGCCTGCTGCCAGTGGTCACCCAGTTCGATGGCACGCTCGAACAGGCGCTCTTCGGCATACACCTCCAACGTGGCCAAGGCGGCCGCGCAGGCCAATGGATGGCCGGAATACGTATAGCCGTGGAACAGGTCGATCGACTGGGCCGGGCCCTGCTGCAGGCTGGCATGGATGGCATCGGCGACCAGCACGCCGCCCAGTGGCACCGCGCCGTTGCTGGCCGCCTTGGCGAAGGTGATCAGGTCAGGGGTGACGCCGAAACGCTGTGCCGCGAAGGGCATCCCGACGCGGCCAAAGCCGGTGATGACTTCATCGAACACCAGCACGATGCCGTGGTGATCGCAGATTTCGCGCAGCCGCTGCAGGTAGCCGGGCGCGGGCAGGATGACACCGGCCGACCCGGCGATGGGTTCAACAAACACCGCGGCGATGGTGGACGCGTCGTGCAGCGCGATCAGTCGCTCCAGTGCGTCGGCCAGCTCGGCGCCATGCCGAGGCAGGCCCTGCGTGAACGCGTTGCGCTGCAGATCGAGGGTGTGTGGCAGGTGGGCGGTGCCGCCAAGCTGCAGGCCGAACTGACGGCGGTTGTTGGCCAAGCCGCCGATCGCCATGCCGCCGAAGCCGACGCCGTGATAGGCCTTTTCCCGCCCGATGAAGCGCGTGCGCTGGCCCTCGCCGCGCGCGCGATGGTGGGCGAGGATGATCTTCATCGCGCTGTCCACCGCTTCCGAGCCGGAATTGGTGAAGAACACATGGTTCAATCCTGCCGGCGCCAGCGCGGCGAGCCGTTGTGCGAGCACGAACGGCAAAGGCGATCCCATCTGGAAGGTGGGTGCGAAGTCCAGCGTACCGGCCTGTTCGGCGATGGCCTGGACGATCTTCTTCCGCCCATGACCGGCATTGCAGCACCACAGCCCGGCCGTGCCATCCAGGATCTGCCGACCGTCCACGTCTTCGTAGTACATGCCTTCGGCGCGTACCAGCATGCGCGGCGCGCCTTTGTACTGCGCGTTGGCGGTGAACGGCATCCAGAACGCGTCCAGCGTCTCCGGTTGTGTGGTGGCCAGCGTGGTGAGGGAGGCGGCGGAAGAAGGCATCGAACGCTCCAGCGGGGCAGGTAGGCGAACGGTACCGCTGGGCGGGTCGAGGCGCTGTCTGCACTGTGCGCGGCGCATGAGGGCCGCGTTCCCGCGCGGCACGAACGCCTTGCCCCCGCTGAAGTACGCCGCTACACGGGATCATCGCGCGCTGGGCGAGGCCTCCCTGACCAGCTGCCGTCCCGCGACGATCAGGCCCTCGACCAGACGCTCGCACAGCAGCACCTCGTTGGAGCCATCGTGCTGGCTGTCGTGTACCGCGTGCAGGATTTCCAGGATCGCGTCCAAGGCCTGGCGGGTGCCCTCCTGCAGGCCGGGCACTGCGCGTTCCGGCAACGTCACAGCGGACGCTGCGCGTTGCGTTGCGTCGTCGTCGCGGCGGTCAATGCAGGCAGACACGAGCTGCAGAGCAGGGCGCTGCCCCGCTGCCGGGTGTGGCACGCCATTGGCCATCAGGATGCGCTCCAGCGTGTCGATGAAGGGACGGGGCAGGTCGTGCATGCGGTCGCCCAGCAGGGAATGCAGGCGTGCACCGCTCAGGAGTTGGTCGGACATCGGTCAACCTCGCTCGGCAGGAAGGCCACCTGCGCCGAGGCGAGGGTGGCGGACGATGCGGGTTGGCATACCGGCGTGACTTTCCAAAACCGGCGGATCTGGATCCCCACGCACCGCCCGCCGTATGACCGGCAAGACAGTGCATTCTCCGCCGGGCCCATGAGGGCAGCAACGGAGTGCAAGGAAAGTCACGAACGGGATGCCAATCCCGGCTGACGCTTCTACGTCGTCAGCGTCATCATCGTGCGGATGTGACGCTGCCTGCGTCCATGGGCAAAGTTGCGGTTCGTGTTGGGCGATCACGGGGTTGGCAGCATGTCGCGATCGGATTGTGCGGGTGTGCGGCGGGTGCGCCAATCCGCGCGGGGTGACGCGGTACGTTCGGCTGGGGGGCCGCTGCGCTCGCCGAGCGTGGCTCGGCGCTACCAAGGGTGTGCGTGCCGCGGAGAAGACGCTGTCTGCGTCCATGGGCAAAGTTGCGGTTCGTATGGGGCGATCACGGCGCGGCGTGTGCGCCAATCCGCGCGGGGTGACGCGGTGCGTTCGTTGTAGGGGCCCGCTGCGCTCGCCGAGCGTGGCTCGGCGCTACCGAGGTGCGCGCGCGCACGGGCCGTGTCGGCTGAAACCAATGTGCCCCCCGGCCGGGAGCCCGTGGCAGAATCCGGAACGCTTCCTGCCCAGCGATTCCCCTTCCATGTCGTCCACCGTTGCACCTGCTCCGCCCACACCCGTGCCGGCCAATTCGCCGCGGCGCGTGCTGCTGGCCAGCCTGATCGGCACCACCATCGAGTTCTTCGACTTCTACATCTACGCCACGGCGGCGGTGCTGGTGTTTCCGCACCTGTTCTTCCCGGAGAGCAGTGACCAGGCCGCGCTGCTGCAGTCGCTGGCCACCTTCGCGGTCGCGTTCATCGCGCGTCCGGTGGGCTCGGCGGTGTTCGGCCACTTCGGTGACCGGATCGGTCGCAAGGCCACGCTGGTCGCTGCGCTCCTGACGATGGGGCTGTCCACGGTACTGATCGGTCTGTTGCCCACGCACGCGCAGATCGGCTTGTGGGCACCGGCGCTGCTGGCGCTGTGCCGGTTCGGCCAAGGCCTGGGGCTGGGCGGGGAGTGGGGCGGGGCGGTGCTGCTGGCAACCGAGAACGCGCCACCGGGCAAACGCGCGTGGTATGGCATGTTTCCTCAGTTGGGTGCACCGCTGGGCTTTCTGTTGTCTGCGGGCATTTTCCTGTTGCTGGGGCGGCTGTTGTCGACCGACGACTTCCTGCAGTGGGGCTGGCGCATTCCGTTCATCGCCAGTGCGCTGCTGGTCGGGCTGGGACTGTGGGTGCGCCTGAACATCCACGAGACGCCGGCGTTCCAGAAAGCGCTCGATACCCATGCGCGGGTCAAGCTGCCGATGATGACCGTGCTGCGCGAGCACGCCGTGCCGATGGTACTGGGCACGCTGGGCGTGTTCGCCACCTTCGTGCTTTTCTATCTGATGACGGTGTTCGCGTTGGGTCATGGTACGTCCGTGCTGGGCTACAGCCGCGAGCAGTTCCTGCTGCTGCAGATGGTCGGCATCCTGTTCTTCGCCGCCGGTATTCCCATTTCCGCGCGCTACGGCGACCGCTGGGGCACGCGCCGCACGATGATCATCGCCAGCGGCCTGATCGTGGGCTTCGGGGTGTTGCTGGCGCCGCTGTTCCAGGCCGGCAGTCCGTGGATGGTGCTGGGCTTCCTGTCGCTGGGCCTGTTCCTGATGGGGCTCACCTACGGTCCGTGCGGCACCTTCCTGGCCGAGATCTATCCGGTGGAGGTGCGTTACACCGGGGCCTCGTTGTCGTTCAACCTGGCCGGCATCCTGGGTGCGGCCCCCGCGCCCTACCTGGCCACCTGGCTGGCCGAACGCTTCGGCCTGGTGGCCGTCGGCTACTACCTGTGCATTGCCGCGCTGATCACCATCTGTGCCCTGTTGGCGCTGCAGCGGCGCGTGCGCTGATCAGCTGAAGAAGCGTTTCAACGTGCGGCCCAGCCATGTGCCGCCCTGGTGCTGGCGGGTGAACTGGTTGAGATGCTGTTTCACCTGCTCGGCGTACGCCTTGTCATCGCCGCGGATATGGTTGAACAGCCACCGCGACAGCATGCTGCGCAGTTCATCGGTGACATCCTCCCCCGCCTGGAAACGCAGACGGTAATCCGACACGCGCTTGCCGAATATCTCGTGCACGCGTTTGTGTGCGGCACAGAACGGGTAGCCGGCTTCTTCCATCAGCTCCTCTTCGAAGGCGAAATGGGACATGGTGTAATCCACCAGTTCCCCCATCACGTCCGCCACGGCAGCGCGCTGCACGCCCTGCTGGGCAACATGCAGCTGGTTGAGCATCTCCACGATCCGCATGTGCTGATGATCGATGACGTCGATGCCGATGTTGAGGTCGTCCTGCCAGACCAGTAGTGCCATGTGCGCGCTCCATGTGACCGATGGCGCGAGTGTCGACGGCTGTAGAGCGCCGGGCACTGATCTGGATCAAAGCGGATGACGGCGTGGCGACGTGACCGGTAGCGCCGGGCAGTGCGCGGCACTACCGAGCGTCTGCCTCAGGCGACAGTGGCTGCCGCGTTGGCGCCGCATACGCGGTTGCGGCCACCGGCCTTGGCCAGGTAAAGCTGGCGGTCGGCTTCGGTGATCAACGCATGCAGGCTGTCACGGCGTGGCCGCAGGCAGCACAAGCCGATGCTGACGGTCATGCGCAGCGTGGTGTCGCCGATCGGCACGCGCAGCATCGCGATCGCATGGCGCAAGGCTTCGAAGTAGGAGACCGCGCCCTCCGGGTCCAGCCCCGGCACCATCAGGCAGAACTCTTCGCCACCGAAACGCGCCACCAGATCGCCGCTGCGTGCATGCGCCGCGACGGCATCGGCGCACGCGCGCAGTGCTTCGTCGCCGCCATCGTGGCCGAAGCTGTCGTTGATGTGCTTGAAATGGTCGATGTCGACCATCGCCACCGCCACCCACTCGTCGTCCTGCTGCAACTGCGGCAGCTGGCGCTGGCTGTGTTCCAGGAAATAACGGCGGTTGGGCAGGCCGGTCAGGAAGTCGCGCGTGGCCAGGTCCTGCAGCGTACCGATCAGCTCAAGCTGGTCCACGTTCTGCGAAACACGGCAGAAGAACTCTTCGCGCGAGAACGGCTTGCGCAGGAAATCGTTGGCCCCGTTCTTCAGGAAGCGCGGGATCAGGGTGACGTCGGTGTTGCCGGACAGGCCGATCACCGCCACCTTGTCGCGCGAACGCTGCATGCGCAGCCGGCGGGTGAACTCCACGCCCTGCATGCCGGGCATTTCCTGGTCCACTACAGCCAGCCGGATCGCCGGATGGGCCTCGATGGCGGCCAGTCCCTGCTCGCCGTCCGCGGCTTCGTACACTTCATGGCCGTACATGCGCAGCAGCGCGGCGGCATAACCGCGCGCGGACGGTGAATCGTCCACCACCAGTGCGGCGATGCGCCGGTTGCGGTCCAGCCGCTGCACCAGCCACACCAGATAATCCACGCTACCCGGTGTGTTCTTGAGCACGTAATCGATGACTTTCTGTTCCAGAACGCGTCGGCGCACGTCCTCGTCGTACACGCCGCTGACCACGACGGTCGGCATGCCTCGGGACACGAAGAAGTCCACCACGCCGTCGCGGTCGCCATCGGCGAGCACCAGGCCGGTCAATACCAGGAACCAGCCCTGTTGTTCTTCCAGCAGCCGGCCGGCTTCGGCCAGCGTGGAGGCCACGGTCACGGTCACATCGAGCCGCTGCTCGATGGCCTCACGCACCAGGGTGGTGAACGTGCGGGAGTTTTCCACCAGCAGGACGCGCTGGGGCAGGGGGTCAACACCGGGGTCGCTTTCGAAAGCGCCCTGCAGCAAGGCGGGCATGAGGCGTGCGCTCGGAACGGGCTGGGTCGTAGGTACTAGCGGCCTGCGGCTCAAAAACTTGAACTCCATCACCAAATTAAATTGCGCAGCTTCACAAATGCCATGGTCGCTACGAGCAGCGGCGTCCGCAGC
Organism: Stenotrophomonas sp. CFBP 13725; assembly: GCF_014841935.1. Classification (NCBI taxonomy): domain Bacteria; kingdom Pseudomonadati; phylum Pseudomonadota; class Gammaproteobacteria; order Lysobacterales; family Lysobacteraceae; genus Stenotrophomonas; species Stenotrophomonas sp. CFBP 13725. The sequence goes on from NZ_JACYUV010000002.1 coordinate 275,170, forward strand.
AGGCGGCCGCCCGGGAAGGGGCGTTGGGGGATGCGTTCGAACACATCCAGTCGTCCCGCCTGGCCTGCGATGGCCTCGGCGATGACCTGACCGGCCAGGTTGGCCGCTGCTACGCCATGGCCGGAAAACCCTTGGGCAAAGTAGATGTCCGGGGTGAGTCGTCCCCAATGCGGAGCGCGGCGGGTGGTGATGTCCACATAGCCGCCCCACAGGTACTCCATCGGGACGCCATGCAGCTGCGGGAACACCTGCCACAGGCGGCGCTGCATCACCTGTGCCAGCCCCGGTGGTGGCCGCGAGGAATAGCTGGCACCGCCGCCGAACACCACGCGGTGGTCGTGGCTGAGCCTGAAGTAGTCCAGCACCAGCCCCGTATCGGATACGGCCATGTCGTTGCGGATCAACGCGCGCGCACGCTCGCCGCCGAGCACCGGCGTCGCGCCGATGTAGGTCCCCACCGGCATGATGTAGCGCTCCAGCTCGGGCGCGATGCCCTCCAGCCATGCGTTGCCCGCCAGCAGCACGTGGTCGGCGTGTACGGTGCCGGTGGCCGTGCGCAGCGCCGGTCGCGGATGCCGTTGCAGTTCGAGCACCGGCGTCTGCTCGTGGACGGTGGCGCCTGCGGCCAGGGCGGCGTCGGCCAGGCCATGCGCGAACGCCAATGGGTGCAGGTGACCACTGAGCGGATCGAACATGGCACCCCGGTAGCGGGGGCTGTCCAGCTGCTCGCGCAGGGTGGCCTGGTCCCACCATTGCATGGGGTAATCGTAGTGCCCGGTCAGCCGCTCCATGTCGTGGTGCAGGGTGCGCGCCTGGCGTGCGGTGATCGGTACGTTGGCGTGGCCTGCAACCCAGTGACAGTCGATGCCGTGGTGCGCGATGCGATCCCGCACCAGTTGCACGCCTTGGCGTGAGTGATCGAACAAGGTACGCGCATCGTCCGGGCCGACCAGCGATTCCAGCACATCGACTTCGCAGCCATAGCCGGACAGCACCTGGCCACCGTTGCGGCCCGAGGCCCCCCAGCCTACCCGGCAGCTTTCCAGCACTACCACCTTGAGTCCGCGCGATGCCAGCTCGAGCGCGGCGGACAGCCCGGTGTAGCCTGCGCCCAGGATGGCGACATCGGCATGGGTATCGCCGTCCAGTGCGGGCAATGGCGTGCGCGGCGCGACACTGGCGGCATACCAGCTGGGCGGCAGGGAAGGGTCTTCGCGCAGGGGATGCGTAGGGTCCATCCGCATAGTCTGGCGCAGATGGCGCGGCAAGGGTGTGACTATGCCGCGCTTGCTGGCGTCATCATGCGGCGCTACCGTGTCGGCAGCGCCGAGGACTTGCAGATGCGCCTTCCTCCCCTTGTGGGATTGCCGACCGATAGCACGTTGCAGGGACATCACCGCTTCCTGATGGCCGGCGAGAAGTATGTGCGCGCTCTGGTCGATGGCGCTGCGGTGACGCCGGTGATGCTGCCCTCCCTGCAGCCCGCGCTGCCTGCCGGCGACTGGCTCGGGCGGCTGCACGGCCTGCTGCTGACCGGTGCCGTCAGCAACATCGAACCCCATCATTACCCCGGCGGGCAGACCTGGCCCGGCAACCTGCATGATGCGGCGCGCGACGCCGGTGCGTTTTCGCTGCTGGAGCATGCGTTGCGCATCGACCTGCCGGTGTTGGCGATCTGTCGTGGTTTCCAGGAACTCAACGTGGCGCTGGGTGGCAGCCTGCATCCCAGGCTGCACCGGGTGGAGGGTCTGCATGACCACCGCGAGGATTACGCGGCGTCCGCCGAGTCGCAGTATGGCCCCGCGCACAGCATTTCACTGGTTGCCGGTGGCTGGCTGTCGCAATGGCACGGCAGCCGCTCGGCAGTGGTCAATTCCGTGCACGGGCAGGGCGTCGCCGTGCTGGCCGACGGCTTGGTGGCCGAGGCGCACGCCGATGATGGACTGGTCGAAGCGGCACGCAGTCCCCGTCATGGTTTCGTGCTCGGCGTGCAGTGGCATCCCGAATGGCGGGTGACCCACAATCCCTTCTATCACGCTGTGTTCCGCGCATTCGGCGATGCTTGTCGGCAGCGTCAACGACTTCAACAGGATTCCCCATGAGTACGGACACCCGCTCGCGAAAACCGCCGACCGTGGACGACGGACAGGAAAGCAGCCTGCTGCGCTGGTTGAAAGAGCGGCGCATCACCGAGGTGGAGTGCCTGGTGCCGGACATCACCGGCATTGCGCGCGGCAAGATCATCCCGGCGGACAAGTTCTCGCACGATTACGGCACGCGGTTGCCGGAGGGTATCTTCGCCACCACGGTGACCGGCGACTACCCCGATGACTATTACGAGCTGACCTCGCCGTCGGATTCGGACATGGTGCTGCGGCCCGATCCCGAGACCGTGCGGGTGGTCCCGTGGGCGACCGACCCGACCGCGCAGATCATCCACGACTGCTACACCAAGGACGGCAAGCCGCATGAGCTGGCCCCGCGCAATGTGTTGCGCCGGGTGCTGGATGCGTACGAGGAACTCGGCCTGCGACCGGTCGTCGCACCGGAGCTGGAGTTCTTCCTGGTGCAGAAGAACACCGATCCGGATTTTCCGCTGCTGCCGCCGGCGGGTCGTTCAGGACGGCCGGAAACAGCACGGCAGTCGTACTCCATCGATGCGGTAAACGAGTTCGATCCGATCCTGGACCTGATGTATGACTATGCGGATGCGATGAAGCTGGACGTGGATACGCTGATCCACGAGTCCGGTGCAGCGCAGCTGGAAGTCAATTTCACCCACGCCGATGCGATGAACCTGGCCGACCAGGTTTTCCTGTTCAAGCGCACCATGCGCGAGGCGGCGATGCGCCATGGGGTGTATGCCACGTTCCTGGCCAAGCCGATGGAGAACGAGCCGGGCAGTGCGATGCACATCCACCAGAGCCTGCTCCGTCGCAGTGATGGCAGCAACGTGTTCGCCGGCGAAGGCAATGCCGAGGGCGAGTTCAGTCCGGTGTTCGGTCATTACCTGGGCGGGCTGCAGAAGTTCGCCCCGCAGGCGATGGCGTTCTTCGCGCCGAACGTGAATTCCTACCGGCGGCTGGTGTTTGGCGAGGTTTCGCCGAGCAACGTGCACTGGGGGTTCGACAACCGCACCTGCGGCCTGCGGGTCCCGATGGATACACCGGACAACATGCGGGTGGAGAGTCGGTTCGCCGGCTCCGATGCCAATCCCTACCTGGCGATGGCGGCGACGCTGGCCTGTGGGCTGCTGGGGCTGCGCGGCCAACTGGCGCCGGATGCCCCGGTCAGTGGCAGTGCCAAGGAGCTGGGCTACAACCTGCCACGGTCGCTGGGTGAGGCGCTGGACGGGCTGGAGCGCTGCAGTGAGCTGCAGGCGCTGTTGGGCGAGCGATTCTGCAAGGCCTACATCTCGGTGAAGCGAAAGGAATACGAGACGTTCTTCCGGGTGATCAGCTCGTGGGAACGTGAGTTCCTGCTGCTGAATGTCTAGACATTGAAAGCGGATGCCCGTTGTCCCGTGCTCCGGAGACGTCCCGCCGAGCATGGCTCGGCGCTACAGAGCGGGCAGCATCCCCGTTGTAGCGCCGAGCCACGCTCGGCGGAATCCGTCCGGCACCGCGATGCCTGGCACAGGCCGCGCTGCGCGCTCGCCGAGCACGGCTCGGCGCTACCGATTCCGGTTTTATTCGGTGGGGTCACCGGACGTGTCACCGGACGTGTCACCGGGCCGCCCGAAGCGCCGTCGCCAATCCGTCACCCGTGCGTCACTGGATGATCCGGCGTCCGGGCGTTAGGCTGGGTCCGTCTGTTGGCCGGAATCGGCCCCCATCCTTTTCTGGAGCCCCCTCCCATGAAGCTGCGTACCCTCACGCTCGGTCTGTCCGTTGCCCTGCTTGCTGCCTGTGGCGGCGGTGATGGCGCGGGAAGCACGCAGGACAGCAAAGTCCTGAACGTCTACAACTACAGCGATTACATCGCCGAAAACACCATCCCGGATTTCGAGAAGCAGAGCGGGATCAAGGTCACCTACGATGTGTTCGACAGTGACGAGATGGTCGAGACCAAGCTGCTGGCCGGCAACAGTGGCTACGACGTGGTGGTGCCGACGCTGAATTTCTTCGGCCGGCAGATCCAGGCCGGCGTGTTCCTGCCGCTGGACAAGGCGAAGATCCCGAACCTGGCCAAGCTGGACCCGAAGGTGATGGAGCGCATCGCCACCCAGGATCCGGACAACAAGTACGGCGTGCCGTACATGATCGGCACCACCGGCATCGGCTACAACGTGGACATGGTGAAGGAGCGCTTCGGCGGCAGCGCCGACATCGCCAACAGTTGGGACCTGATCTTCAAGCCGGAGAACATCGCCAAGATGAAGGACTGCGGCGTGACCCTCCTGGACACGCCCGCCGACATGATCCCGGTGGCGATGCATTACCTGGGGCTGGACCCGCACAGCAACAATCCGGCCGACATCCAGAAAGCGGCCGAACTGCTGAAGTCGATCCGCCCGTACGTGCAGAACTTCCACTCGTCGCAGTACGTGGGGTCGCTGGCCAACGGCGGCACCTGCCTGGTGGTGGGCTGGTCGGGTGACATCATCCAGGCGCGTGATCGTGCCGAGGAAGCGGCCAACGGCGTCCACGTGGCGTACTCGATTCCGCGCGAAGGCGCGCCGCAGTGGTTCGACATGCTGGCGATCCCGAAGGATGCCAAGCACCCCGAGGCAGCCTACGCCTTCATCAATTACCTGCTGGAACCGAAGGTCGCGGCGGCCAACACCAACTTCATCCACTACGCCAATCCGGTGACCGATGCCACCGCGCTGGTCGATGAAGCGATCCGCACCGATCCGACCATCTATCCGCCGGCGGACGTTGCGGAAAAGATGTTCACCTACTCGATCAATACGCCGGAAACCGACAAGCTCTACACCCGCTTGTGGACGGAAATCAAAACCGGCCGTTGAGTCATCGGTAGCGCCGAGCGACGCTCGGCGGGATGCCGGGGCCGCGCGATCTGCTCGCGGCCCGGCCCGGCCCGGCAGCCCTGCACACGGATCCCTTCCCCTCAGTGGAAGGGACCCCTTTCAACGGTATGCGCTCGGCCAGGCACTTCACGTTTTCTGTGCATCGCTTCCCCTACCGTCGCGTATGGACCTGACCACCCCCGCGACCAGACGATGAGCGAACAGCCCAGCCGGCACAACGATGCGCCCGCGCAGCAGGACCCGCCCGAGCATGAGGCGGAAGACAAGAAACCCTCGCCGCTGAAGAATCCCAAAGTGCGCTGGACGCTGATCATCGGCGGCATCCTCGTGCTTGCCGCGCTGGTGATCTGGCTGTTCTACCACCTGCTGGTGGGGCGTTACCTGCAGGACACCAACAACGCCTATCTGCAGGCGGACGCGGTCGCCGTGGCGCCGCGCATCAACGGGTATGTGACCGAAGTGCTGGTGCAGGACAACCAACAGGTGAAGGCCGGTGAGCCCCTGCTGCGCATCGATCCGCGTACCTATCGCGCCACCCTGGACCAGGCCGAAGCGGTCATTGCCGTGCGCCAGGCCGATATTGCTGCATCGACCGCGGGTGTGCAGGGCCAGCAGGCCAGCTTGATACAGGCACGCACCCAGTCCGTCGCCGCCGCTGCCACGCTGCGTTTCGCCAAGGCCGAAGTGGCCCGGTTCGCGCCGTTGGCTGCCAGCGGTGCCGATACCCATGAACACGTGGAGAGCCTGCGCCATGACCTGCAGCGGGCGCAGGCGCAGTACGACGCGGCGCAGGCGCAGATCACCGGGGCGCAGAGCCAGATACAGGCCAGTCAGGCGCAGCTGGAGCAGGCCCAGGCCGGGTTGAAGCAAGCGCAGGCCGATGCCGCGCAGGCCGCGGTCGCGTTTGAAGACACGGAGCTGCGCGCGCGCATCGACGGCCGCATCGGCAACAAGACGGTGCAGGTCGGCCAGTTCGTCGCCGCCGGCACCCGCACGATGACCGTGGTGCCGGTGGCATCGCTGTACATCGCGGCCAATTTCAAGGAAACCCAAGTGGGCCTGATGCGCCCCGGTCAGCCCGCGACCATCAAGGTCGACGCGCTGCCCGGCGTGGATCTGCACGGCACGGTAGAAAGCATCTCGCCGGGCACCGGATCGCAGTTCGCGCTGCTGCCACCGCAGAACGCGACCGGCAACTTCACCAAGGTAGTGCAGCGCGTGCCGGTGCGGATCAAAGTGGATGCAGGCACCGAGGCGCGCCAGGTGCTGGTGCCGGGCATGTCGGTGGATGTCACCGTGGATACGCGGGGCAACAAGGACGCGCGTGAGCGCACCCAGGACGAAGCCGAGGCCGGCAAGGACCGATGAGCAGCAGCGCGGCCAGTGCAGGGCCGGCCGACGCGGCGCCGCAGAAGGCCGACGCGGGCGCGTGGCTGGCGGTGGCCGCTGGCACCATCGGCTCGTTCATGGCGACGTTGGACATTTCCATCGTCAACGCGGCGCTGCCGACCATCCAGGGCGAAGTCGGCGCCAGCGGCACCGAAGGCACGTGGATATCCACCGCCTTCCTGGTGTCGGAGATCGTGATGATCCCGCTGACCGGCTGGTTCGTGCGGACGCTGGGGCTGCGCACCTTCCTGCTGATCTGCGCCACCTTGTTCACCGCGTTTTCCGTGATGTGTGGCTTCGCCGATACCCTTCCCATGATGATCGTGGGCCGCATCGGCCAGGGCTTCGCCGGTGGTGCGCTGATCCCCACTGCGCTGACCATCGTCGGTACGCGGCTGCCTCCCAAACAGCAGCCACTGGGCACCGCGTTGTTCGGCATGACGGTGATCCTCGGGCCGGTCATTGGTCCGCTGCTGGGCGGCTGGCTGACGGAAAACGTGAGCTGGCACTATGCCTTCTTCATCAACGTGCCGATCTGCGCCGGCCTGGTCGCGCTGCTGCTGCTCGGCCTGCCGCATGAAAAATCCAACTGGTGGGGCCTGCTGCGTGCCGACTGGCTGGGCATCATCGGGATGACGGCGGGGTTGTCCGCATTGACGGTGGTACTGGAGGACGGGCAGCGCGAGCGTTGGTTCGAATCCACGCTGATCATCATCCTGAGCCTGGTTTCGCTGACCGGGTTCGCCTTGCTGGCGCTGTCCCAGTTCACCAGCAAGGAGCCGGTGATCCACCTGAAAATCCTGTTCACCCGCAGCTTCGGCGCGGTGTTCGTGATGGTGATGGCGGTGGGCATGATCCTGTTCGGGGTGATGTACATGATCCCGCAGTTCCTGGCGATCATCGCCGGCTACAACACCGAGCAGGCCGGCTACGTGCTGCTGTTGGCGGGCCTGCCGACCATCCTGCTGATGCCGCTGATGCCGAAGATGCTGGAAACGGTGGATGTGCGGATCATGGTGTTCGGCGGCATGCTGTGCTTCGCCGCGGCGTGCTTCGTCAACCTGGGGCTGACGCCGGACAGCATCGGCCCGCACTTCGTGTTGGGGCAGCTGCTGCAGGGCTGCGGCCTGGCGCTGGCCATGATGGCGCTCAACCAGGCGGCCATCACCTCGGTTCCCCGCGAGTTCACCAGCGATGCCTCCGGCCTGTTCAACGCCGCCCGCAACCTGGGCGGGTCGATCGGCCTGGCCATCATCTCGACCTTCCAGGACCGCCGGACCACCCTGCACGTGGATGCCATCGGCAGCAGTATCACGGCCAATTCGCAGGTAGCCCAGGATGCACTGGGCGCTTACGGCCAGCAGCTGGGTGACCCGATGCAGGGCATGGCCGTGCTGGCGCAGACCGTGCAGATGCAGGCGATGGTGATGGCCTACAACGACCTGTTCTGGATTTTCGGCCTGATCGTGGTGGCGACGCTGCCACTGGTCTTCCTGCTCAAGCCCTTGCCGAAGGGCGTTCCCCTGGCGATGCACTGATGACCCCATTGAACTCCTTCCAACCTGCTGCACGGCTGCGCCCACTGTCTTTCGCGCTGCTGCCGTTGCTGCTCGCCGGCTGCATGCTGGGGCCGGACTACACGCGCCCGGACGTGGCCCGCCCGGCGACCGCGCAGGCGGCGCTGCCGCGGGCCGACCAGGCCGGCGTGGTGGCGGCGGCCCCGCCCAGCCAGTGGTGGCGTGAGCTGCGCGATCCGTTGCTGGACGAACTGGTGGACGAGGCGTTGCGCAACAGCCCCAATCTGCGTGCGGCGCAGGCGAAGGTGGTGGCGTCGCGCGCGCTGCAGCGTCAGCGACGTGCCGAGCAGCTGCCAAGCGTGGGTGCTGCCGCTGGCTATGCGAACGTGCAGGCGCCGGATTCGCTGAACGACAGCGTGCGGGGCCTGGGCGAGAACGTGGCCCAGGTCGCCGAGGCCAACGGCCGGCCGCAGGAGGCCGCGCAGTTGCGGCAGCAGTTCGCCGATGTCGACCTGGACACCGAACTGTACGTGGTCGGCTTCGATGCAAGCTGGGAGCTGGACCTGTTCGGCCGGCGCCGGCGCGCTGCCGAGCAGGCGGCCGCCGAGGCCGGCGCCGATGCGGCGGCGTTGGCCGATGCGCAGGTGCAGCTTGCCGCCGAACTTACCCAGGTCTACCTGAGCTACCGCAGCAGCCAGCAACGCATCGCGCTGGCGGAGGACAACCTGCGGGCAGCCGATGAGGCGTTGCGGCTGTCACGGCAACGGCGCGAGCGCGGCGCCGATTCCGACCTGCAGGTCGAGCGCGCGCAGGCGCAGCGCGAGCAGCAGCAGGCACGCATCCCGCCGTTGAGGGCGCAGGCCGATGAGGCCCGCGATGTGCTGGCGCTCATGGTGGGACGCGAGCCCGGCGCGCTGGACGGGCGGTTGGGGCAGGGCGCGGAACTGCCTGTGTTGCCTGCGCGGATTGCCGTGGACGATGCGGCGGCCCTGATCCGTCGGCGGCCGGACATCCGCAAGGCGGAGCGCGAGCTGGCCGCTTCGTCGGCGCAGATCGGCCAGGCGCTGACAGCCTATTTTCCGCAGGTGACCTTGCTGGGCACGGTCGGCGCCGGCGCGGGTTCGCTGTCCGATCTGGGCTCGGATTCGGCAGCCACGATCGTCGCCCCGTTCCTGCGCTGGTCTGTCTTCGATTTCGGCCGCAACAAGGCGCGTGTCGCGCAGGCGCGGGCAGGCAACGAGGCACGCATGGCGGCCTATGAAGGCACCGTGCTGGCCGCGCTGCAGGATGCCAACACCGCGCTGGCGCGATTCGGCGCCGCGCGCCAGCAGGTGCAGGCGACCACCCGTGCCGAAGCGTCGGCCACGCGTGCCGACCGGTTGATGCAGCAACGCAGGCAGGCCGGTGCCGCGTCGCAGATCGATCTGCTGGACGTGCAACGGCAGCAGCTCGATGCGCAGGACGGGCTGGCCCAGGCGCAGCTGCAACTGCTGGTCCGCTACGTGGCGCTGCAGAAGAGCCTCGGATTGGGCTGGCAGGAAGCGCCGGAAGCGGCGGTGTCGCGATGAGCTGTGGCTGACGGCCTGCATCGCCCGCCGTACCGTGGCGCGGTGAACGCCCCCAGCACGCGCGACCGCAGTGCAGACGCGATCGGCGCAAGGCGCCAGCTGCCGTCATGTCACGTCGGCACCACCGCCGTTAGAATGGCGCCGCCATCCCCTTGACCGCCGTCGGAGCCCCCCATGTCCGTTGTTGCCCAGCCGGAAGCCGCCGCCGTCGATGTCCACGGTGAGCCCGGCTACCTGTCCGTCCGTGACCTGCGCAAGGAGTTCGATGGCTTCGTGGCCGTGGACGACGTCAACCTGGATGTGCGCAAGGGCGAGATCTTCGCGCTGCTCGGCGGGTCAGGCAGTGGCAAATCGACCCTGCTGCGCTGCCTGGGCGGCTTTGAAACCCCGACCAAGGGCAGCATCGTCGTCGATGGACAGCGCCTGGACGCGCTGCCGCCGTACAAGCGGCCGGTCAACATGATGTTCCAGTCCTATGCGCTGTTTCCGCACATGAGCGTGGAGCAGAACATCGCCTTCGGCCTGAAGCAGGACGGCATGGCCAGCGATGCGATCCGCCGGCGGGTGGGCGAGATGCTGGAGCTGGTGCAGATGTCCCAGTTGGCCAAGCGCCGTCCCCATCAGTTGTCCGGTGGCCAGCAGCAGCGCGTTGCGTTGGCGCGGTCGTTGGCCAAGGGCCCGAAACTGCTGCTGCTGGACGAGCCGATGGGCGCGCTGGACAAGAAGCTGCGCTCGCAGATGCAGCTGGAGCTGGTGAACATCATCGAAACCTCCGGAGTGACCTGCGTGATGGTCACCCATGATCAGGAAGAAGCCATGACCATGGCCACCCGCATTGCGGTCATGGATGCCGGCTGGATCCAGCAGGTGGGCAAGCCGGATGAGGTCTACGAGCAGCCGGCCAATCGGTTCGTGGCCAGCTTCATCGGCTCGGTGAATTCATTCGAAGGGGTGATCGACGAGGACCTGCCGGAACATGCCACCGTGCGCACCTCGGCGTTCCCGGCGCCAATCTACATTGGACACGGCATCACCGGTTACGAAGGCCAGCCCGTGGCCTACGCGGTGCGTCCAGAGAAAATCATAATCGGCAAGGACGAGCCGGAGGGGCACGTCAACAAGGCGCAGGGCGTGATCGAAGATATCGCTTACTTCGGCAGCCACTCGGTCTATCACGTGCGCCTGCCGAGCGGCGCCACGGTCATGGCGAACTTCGCCAATTCGCAGCGCTGGGCCAGTGATGGCCTGACCTGGGGCGACGCCGTGTGGGTGCACTGGCGCGACAACGACGGCGTGGTGCTGAGCTCATGAGCGCGGCAGCCCCGAAGCGCTGGCTGCCCGGACTACGCAGTGCGGTGATCGGCGTGCCCTACCTGTGGCTGCTGCTGTTCTTCGCCGTGCCGTTCGCGCTGATCCTGATGATCTCCTTCGCCCACACCCAGGTTGGCTCGCCGCCCTACACGTGGTTGCTGCAGTACGTGGACGGCGCGTTCTCGCTCAAGCTCAACCTGGAAAACTACCTGCAACTGGTACGCGACCAGCAGTACGTCCTGGCCTATGCCAGCAGTTTCAAGATCGCGGCGATTTCCACGTTGCTGACGTTGATCATCGGCTATCCGATGGCGTACGCCATCGCACGCATGAAGCCCTCCACCCGCAACGTGATGATGATGCTGGTGGTGCTGCCCTCGTGGACGTCGTTCCTGATCCGCGTGTACGCCTGGATCGGCATCCTCGACCGCAATGGCCTGCTCAACCAGGTGCTGTTGAAGATCGGTCTGATCGACCAGCCGCTGCGCATCCTTTACACACCGGTGGCGGCTTACATCGGCATCGTTTACTGCTATCTGCCGTTCATGGTGCTGCCGCTGTATGCCAACCTGGTCAAGCACGACCAGCGTCTGCTGGAAGCGGCCTACGACCTGGGTGCCAAGCCGTGGCAGGCGTTCGTGCGCATCACTCTGCCGCTGTCCAAGGCAGGCATCATCGCCGGCTGCATGCTGGTGATGATCCCGGCGGTGGGCGAGTTCGTGATCCCGGAAATGCTGGGTGGGCCGGACACGCTGATGATCGGGCGTGTGCTGTGGGGTGAGTTCTTCAACAACCGTAACTGGCCGGTGGCTTCCTCGGTGGCGGTGGTGATGCTGTTGCTGCTGCTGGTGCCGATTTTCCTGTTCAACCGGTCCCAGCAGCGCGTGCTGGAAGGAAAGCAGGCATGAGCACGATGCGCGGTTACCGCTGGATGGGCTGGGGCGCGTTGGCGCTGGGGTTCGCCTTCCTGTACCTGCCGATCCTGTTGTTGATGGTGTTCTCCTTCAACAGCTCACGGCTGGCCACGGTGTGGGCGGGTTTCTCCACGCGCTGGTATGGCGAACTGTTCAACGACCGCGCGTTGATGGACGCGCTGTGGATGAGCCTGAAAGTGGCGTTCTGGACAGCCTGCGCTGCCACCGTGCTCGGGACCATGGCGGCCATGGTGATGACCCGTTTCCGACGCTTCCGTGGCAAGTCCGCGTTCAGTGCGCTGATCACCGCGCCGCTGGTGATGCCCGATGTCATCCTGGGTTTTTCGTTGATGACGCTGCTGGTGTCGATGGGCGGCATCCCGGGCTTCCCGGCGCGCGGCGCGATGACGATCTGGATCGCGCACGTTACCTTTACCCTGTCCTTCGTCACCGTGGTGCTGTCCTCGCGCCTGCAGGAGCTGGACATCTCGTTGGAGGAAGCCGCGATGGACCTCGGTGCCAGCCGGCTCACCGTGTTCCTGAAGATCACCTTGCCGATCATCGCGCCGGCGCTGCTGGCCGGTTGGCTGCTGGCTTTCACCCTGTCACTGGATGATGTGGTGATCGCCAGCTTCGTGGCCGGGCCCAGTTCCACCACGCTGCCGATGAAGGTATTCGCCTCGGTGCGGATGGGCATCAGCCCAAAGATCAATGCACTGGCCACGTTGATGGTGTCGGCGGTGGCGGTGGCGGCGTTCATCGGCTGGTATTTCACCGCGCGGGCCGAGAAACGCCGCCAGCGTGACCTGTTGATGGCACGGCAGGACAACGGCTGACGGCCAGCGGGGCATCGGATCGCCGCACCCGGTAACGGCAGGTGAAGGCCGCGACACTGTGTCGCGTGGGGTGGCCCGATCCGGCAACGTCTGGCTCACGGGGGCCGGCGCAGAATGGTCGCCTGATTCGAGGAGACCTGCGATGACTGTTGAAATCGTCAACCCCACCACCGGGCAGGTGGATTACCGCCATGAGCTGTTGGACAAGGCGGGTATCGAGCAGCGCCTGGTCGCGGCCGCTGCTGCGTTTCCGGGCTGGGCCGCACAATCGCTGGCGCAGCGCGCCGACGTGCTGCGGGCGATCGCCACGCAGCTGCGTACACGTCGCGATGAGATCCAGCAGGCGATGACGTCCGAGATGGGCAAGCTGAAAGGCGAAGCGCTGGCCGAGGTGGAAAAGTGCGCGCTGGCCTGCGAGTTCTATGCCGATCACGCGGGCGACTATCTGCAGCCGCAGCAGATCAAGACCGAAGCACAGCGCAGTTACGTGCGCTACGAGCCGATCGGCTGCGTGTTCGCGGTGATGCCGTGGAACTTCCCGATCTGGCAGGTGTTTCGTTTCCTGGCCCCGGCGTTCATGGCCGGCAATGTGGCGCTGTTGAAGCACGCCAGCAACGTGCCGCAGTGCGCCGACCTGATCAATGCCGTGGTACGTGCCGGGGGCTTGCCGTCAGGCGTGTTCGACGTGCTGCACATCGACAACGACCAGGCGGCGGACGTACTGCGCGACCGCCGGGTGAGAGCAGTGACGCTGACCGGCAGTGAGCGTGCGGGACGATCCATCGCCGCCAACGCCGGCGATCAGCTGAAGAAGTGCGTGATGGAACTGGGCGGCAGCGATGCCTTCGTGGTGCTGGAAGACGCCGATCTTGAGACGACGGTGGATGCGGCGGTGAAGTCGCGCTTCGACAACAGCGGCCAGACCTGCATCGCGGCCAAGCGCTTCATCGTGGTCGATGCGGTGGCTGAAGCCTTCACCGACCGTTTCGTGGCGGCGGCGGCCGAGCGTCGTTACGGTGATCCGTCCGACGAGAAAACGACACTGGCGCCGATGGCACGCGCGGACCTGCGTGATGAGCTGCACAAGCAGGTACAGGCCAGCGTGGCCAAGGGCGCACGCGTGTTGATCGGTGGCGAACCGGTAGCGGGCAGCCACGCGGGCTACGCCGCGACGGTGCTGGATGCGGTGGCGCCGGGCATGCCGGCCTATGACGAGGAGCTGTTCGGACCGGTGGCGGCGGTGATCCGGGTCAAGGACGAGGCCGAGGCGCTGCGTGTCGCCAATGACACGCGCTTTGGGCTGGGCGGCAGCGTGTGGACCACCGATGCGGCGCGCGGCGAAGCGTTTGCACAGCAGATGGAGTGCGGTGCGGCCTTCGTCAATTCCATCGTCAAGAGCGATGTGCGGCTGCCGTTCGGCGGCAGCAAGGAATCGGGTTTCGGCCGCGAACTGGCCGAGCACGGCATCCATGAGTTCATGAACATCAAGACGATCTACGTGGCCTGAACCGACGCGATGGCGCCGAGCCGGGCTCGGCGCTACGGGAGATCCGCCGAGCATCGCTCGGCGCTACCGCTTCACAGCCAGCGTGCGCGCTTGAACAGGCGGTACATCCCGACGCAGACCGCGGCGACCCCGATGATGATCGCCGGATAGGCCCATGGTTTGTCCAGCTCGGGCATGTGCGTGAAGTTCATGCCGTACCAACTGGTGATCAGCGTTGGGGCTGCCAGCAGTGCGGCCCAGGCACCCAGCCGTTTTACCGTTTCACCTTGTGCAAGCGTCACCAGTGACAGATTCACACTGAGGGCGGTGCCCAGCATTTCGCGCAGGGTATCGATGACATCACTGATGCGGACGGCATGGTCATGCACGTCGCGGATGTACAACTTCACCTCGTCGGGCACCAGGCCACTTTCGGCCGGATGCCGCTTGAGCGCCGACAGGACGTCCTGCAAAGGCGCCACCGCCATGCGCATCTTGTTGAGCTCGCGCTTCAACTCATACAGGCGCACGACGGTGCTGCGCTTGTAGTCGTCGGCGAAGATGTCCTTCTCCAGCAGTTCCAGCGTGTCGCGGAAGCGGTTGGTGATCGGCAGGTAGTTGTCGACCACGAAATCCAGCACCGCATACAGGCAGTAGGACGGACCCATCTTCAACAGGTGCGGCTCGCGCTCCACGCGCGCCCGCACCGGCGCGTAGGACAGGGAGGCGCCGTGGCGCACCGTCACCAGGAAGCGGGGGCCGACGAAGGCGTGGGTTTCACCGTACTGGATGCGCTCATCGACCATCTGCGCCGTGGTCACCACCGCGAACAGCGAGTTGCCGTAGGTCTCCACCTTCGGACGCTGGTGGGCATTGCGCGCGTCTTCGATCGCCAGGTCGTGCAGGCCGAACTCTTCCTGCAGTTTCAGCAGGACGCTGTCCGCCGGGTCATACAGGCCGACCCAGACGAATCCGTTGCCACTGGCGATGACGTCGCTGATGGCATCCAGGGCGATGTCATGGCGCTTGCCATCATCATCGTAGTGAACGCAGTTGATGACGCAGGCAGGATTATGCGCTGCGGGGGCGGTGGTATCGGGCACGTGCATGCCGCTTATCCTGCGTCAGCGGGCGTGAAGCGGCCATCGCGATGCGCGGCCGAGCACCCACGCCAGCGCGGCATGCAGCGGCAGCAGCAGCACGATCCACTGCACGTTGTACTGGGCCTGCAGGCTCAGCCAGTGCAGTACCAGTCCGGCCAGGGACAACCCGGCCACGGCCCACAGCACGATGCGGAACAGGCGACCCGGCCGGCGCCGGCGCAGCAGCGCGATGGCGCCGGGCAGCAGCAGCAGGCACAGCGGTGACAGCTGCAGCAGGTTGCGGTTGGCCCACGCGGCATGGTGGTCGCTGAAGCCCCACAGGAAGACCAGCAGGCTGCCGGCGATCGTGCTGACTATCCAGAACGGCAGCGCCAGCGCGGCCAGCAGACGGGGGCGGCGACGCAGTGCGAACACACCCGCAGCCAGCCCCAGCCCCACCACCAGCCACGGCCACCAGGCACGGGCCTGCTCGGTCGGTTCGGCGTCGATGCGGTGTGCGAGCAGCTGCTGTTCGGACTGCACCAGGGGCCGGCCCTCGCTGTTGCGCACCTGGCGCAGCGCATCGGCCAGGCGCATCGGCACGAAAGCTTCCTGCCAGCGCGACAGCGGCTGATCGGCGAACGGCCCCAGCCCCAGGTCGAAGCCCAGCCACATCCACGGTGCCGGCGAAGCCAGGCGCACCGACTCGCTGCGGTAGGTGTTGCCCCGCGAACGGCCCGACAGCTGCGCATGCAGCCCGCCGCCCAACGCCTTGTCCAGCGTATCGCGGACCATCGTGGCGCAGTTCGCAGTGTAGTAATCGTAGCGGTAGCGCGCGTTCTCCGGCTTCGCGCGCTCGGCGAGGTCGGCGGCCAGCGCACGGGCCTGTTCGGGTTGCAGATCCAGCCACTGGACGCTCGCTCCGCGACCGGATTCGTCGTAATACCCGAGATCCTGCTGCAAGGGCAGGGCGACCAGGTAATACATCATCTCGCCGCTGATGAAGCGGCTGATGAAGTCCGGCTCGCCCGGATCGAAGTAGCCGAAGTTGTACGAGGTGGCGGCGCCGCTGAGCGGATCCACCACCACGATGGCATCGTGGCCGAAGCGCTCGAAGAAGATCGTGCCCGGCTGCATGGTGACCACGCCGATGCGCGGGACATCAGCCTGCGCGTCGCCAGAGGCGGCGGCATGGGCGGTGGCAGGCGATGACTGCGCCAGCACCGACGCCGGCGCGACCAGCAACGCCGCCAGCATCAGCACGGCCAGCCAGCCGCTCAGCAGGAGTCCAGCGGTACGCTTCAAGCGGATTCCTGTTCGTCCGTCGGCAGCACGGTCACGTGGAAGGCCTGCACGCGGCGCGCGTCGGCACGTGCCACGCGGAACATGAAGCGGTCCAGGGCCAGCTCATCACCGATTTCCGGCAAGTGTCCGATCGCCTCAGTGACCAGTCCGCCGATGGTGTCGTAGTCATCATCGGGGAAGTCGGCGCCGAAGCGTTCGTTGAAATCGCCGATGGCCGTCAGCGCATCCACGACATAGCGACCGTCGGCCTGGATGGCGATACCGGCCGCCGGGTCCTCGGCTTCGTCGTGCTCGTCGTCGATTTCGCCGACGATCTGCTCCAGCACGTCTTCGATGGTGACCAGGCCGGCGACACCGCCGTACTCGTCCACCACGATCGCCATGTGGTTGCGCGACAGGCGGAACTCCTTCAACAGCACGTTGAGCTTCTTCGCCTCGGGGATCAGCACCGCCGGACGCAGCAGTTCACGGATATTGGCGGGGCCATGGTCGGATACCACGCCACGCAGCAGATCCTTGGCCAACAGCACGCCCAGGATGTCGTCCTTGTTGTCGCCGTGCACCGGGAAGCGCGAATGGCCGGATTCGACCACCTGCTTCATCAGGTCAAGGAACGGCGCCTCCACCGGCAGCGATACCATCTGCGAACGCGAGATCATCACGTCGCCCACCGTCAGTTCGGCGACCGAAATGGCGCCTTCCATCATGCGTAGGGTATCGGCGGCGATCAGCCCGTCTTCCTGTGCGGTACGCAACAGGGCGATCAGCTGATCGCGGGTATGTGGTTCACCGGAAAACGCAGCACCCAGGCGTTCAAGCCAGCTGCGTCTTTTCTCACTGTGCTCCAGCGTGGAGCTGCTACTGTCGTCTTCAGACATCTCGGGAAAAAAGGCACCCGGCAGGCCGGGCGTTGGCTGCAGTCTAGCAGGATGTCAGGCCCTGTCGCGCGTCCCCGGCGCTTGCGTGGGGGGACGGGGAAAGACCGGTCAGCCCTTGTCGGCAGGTGGGGCCAGCGCGGCGGGCGCCTCATCGTCAGCAGGCAGGTCCAGGCTGTAGGTGCAGCCGGCCAAGGTCTGGTCCGGATGGCTCTGGACAGTGGAAACACTGAGGATGATCGATTCGATCTGCGCTTCCCCCGTCACCGGATCGGTGACATCGCGGCTGACCAGTTCACGGCCCGCCATGAACTTCCCGTCGGCGTCGTAGGCGGTTTCCAGTTTCAGCTCCGTCGCCAGCGGCCGCGGATCCTCAAGGTCCAGGATCGCCATGATGCTGGCCCCGGCCAAGGCGATGCGGTCGGTGCGCTGGCCGAACACGGTCATCGGCGTTGCCAGGCGGTATTCGGTCATGAATTGATTCTGCTGCGGTAGCGGCTGCAATCCCTTCGCGACGGCCTGCAGTGGGTCGGCCAGGGCGACTGCCAGCGCAGCGTGCGCGGCCACGCCTTGGCGGCATTCCACCAGGGCCGGCAGATCCAGCGGCTCGGCGGCGACGCTCGGCAGGGCGGAACACAGCAACAGGGCGGCGATGCAGGCGGGCAGTTTCATCGGGGCGACGGGCAGGAGCTGGCGAAGGCGACGATGATAGCGTGCCAAGCCAAGGGTGTCGGGCCGTCGAGGGCGCGCGCGGTTGCCGGCTGAAGCCGGCACTACCGGACGCAGATCAACGCAGGACGAAGATCAACAGCGGACGCAGATCAACGGCGGGCGGCGAGGGTCCAGCGCCAGGCGGGGCCGGCGGCAAGTGCGGCGCCGACGATGCCCAGTGCGGTGATCACCATGCGGCCATTGGCCGCCATCGGCAGCCACGGCGCGGCAAGTACGCAGACCAGTCCGACCAGCAGCAGGACCGGAGCCATGAGGGTCGGGCGTTGTTCAAGCATGACGGCCATCCGTGGCAGATATGAGTGGCCGTATTGAAGCATGAAGCGCATGGGCTGCAACAGAGGGTGCGCGAGGATCCCGCACCGGTCTCAACGCTCGCCCGCGTACGGATCGGCGATGCCCAGCTCGGCCAGGATGTCACGCTCCAGCTGCTCCATTGCGTCGGCTTCCTTGTCGTCTTCGTGGTCCCAGCCCAGCAGGTGCAGCACGCCATGCACGGTCAAGTGCGCGTAGTGGGCGGTGAGCGGCTTGCCTTGTTCGTCGGCTTCGCGTGCCACGACCGGTGCGCAGATCACCAGATCGCCCAGCAGCGGGAACTTCACGCCCTTGGGCAGGCCCTCCGGCACATCGGCGGGAAAGCTCAGCACGTTTGTCGCGTAGTCCTTGCCGCGGTAATGGCGATTGAGCGACTGGCCTTCCTTGGCGTCGACCATGCGAATAGCCAGATCCGCCTCGCGGATGCGGCCTTTCAGCGCGGCCGCCACCCATTTGCGGAAGCTCACCGCAGCCGGCAGGCCGGCACGGGGCAGGGCATAGCTGACCGCGACATCCAGGCGGACGGGGCCGCGGGTCATGGGGTCTTCTCCGGCAGGGCCTGCTGCTGTTCACGACGGTCGTAGGCGTTGACGATGCGCGCCACCAGCGGATGGCGGACCACATCGCGCGCCTCCAGGAAGGTGAAGCTCACGCCTTCCACGTCGCGCAGCACGTCCACGGCATCGCGCAGACCCGATTTCACGTGCTTGGGCAGATCGGTCTGGGTGAGGTCGCCCGTCACCACGGCGGTCGAGCCGTAGCCCAGGCGGGTCAGGAACATCTTCATCTGCTCGATGGTGGTGTTCTGTGCCTCGTCGAGGATCACGAACGCATCATTCAGCGTGCGTCCGCGCATGTACGCCAGCGGCGCGATCTCGATGACGTTCTTTTCCAGCAGCTTGACCACCTTTTCCACGCCCAGCATTTCGTACAGGGCGTCGTACAACGGGCGCAGATAGGGGTCGACCTTCTGGGTCAGGTCGCCAGGCAGGAAGCCGAGTTTTTCGCCGGCCTCCACCGCGGGGCGCACCAGGATCAGCCGCTGCACGCGCGACTCGTTCAAGGCTTCCACGGCGCTGGCAACGGCCAGGAAGGTCTTGCCGGTGCCGGCGGGACCGATACCGAAATTGATGTCATGGCTTGCGATCTGGTGCAGGTAGCGCGCCTGGTTGGCGCCGCGGCCCCGCACGGTGCCTCGCTTGACCTTGATCGCCACGTCCTGTGCCTCGTAGGAGCGCTCAGCGATGTGCTCGATGTTGGCTTCGTTCAACCGAAGGTGGATCGCCTGGCTGTCGAAAGTGACCTCGGCGGCTTCCTCGTACAGGGCTTCGATCAGCTTCTGCGCTTCGACGGCGGCCTCGGTCGGGCCACTGATGCGGAAGACGTGGCCACGATTGGCGATCTCCACACCCAGCTTCAGCTCGATCTGGCGCAGATGACCGTCGAAGGGCCCGCTCAGGTTGGCGAGTCGGGTGTTGTCTTCCGGCGACAGGGTGAAATCTCGGTGCTCGATATTCTTCATGGATCCAGAATTGGGTGCGGGTTCTTTCCACACAAGGTGTGGGTGGTCACGCGGTAAAGTTGTGGATAAGCCTTCTCAGCGCTTGTGCCACAAGCCGCATTATGAGGTGGTGAAAAACCTGCCAGTCAGGCGCCGCTGACCCGGCCACGCAGAGAATTGCTGTAGGCCTCGGTGATCAGTACGTCCACGAACTGGCCGACCAGACGCGCAGGAGCGGCGAAGTTCACCGTCCGCATGTTCTCGGTCTTGCCGCTCAACTCGTTCGGGTCACGGCGCGACGGGCCTTCCACCAGGACGCGCTGCACTGTGCCGACCATGGCAGCGGAAATCTCGCCGGCGTGCTGGTTGATCCGTGCCTGCAGGCGCGACAGCCGTGCGTGCTTTTCGGCATCGGTGATGGTGTCTTCGAGGTCGGCGGCCGGGGTGCCGGGGCGACGCGAATAGATGAAGGAGAAACTCTGGTCGAATCCGATGTCCTCGATCAGCTTCATCGTCTTCTCGAAGTCGGCGTCGGTTTCACCGGGGAAGCCGACGATGAAATCCGAGCTGATGGAGATGTCCGGACGTACCGCGCGCAGCTTGCGGATCTTCGACTTGAATTCCAGCGCCGTGTAGCCCCGCTTCATCGCCGACAGGATGCGGTCGCTGCCCGCCTGCACCGGCAAATGAAGGAAGTTGGCCAGCTTCGGCACGTCGCGGAAGGCATCCACCAACGAGTCGCTGAACTCCAACGGGTGCGAGGTGGTGAAGCGGATGCGGCCGACCCCGTCGATTTCGGCGATCGTGCGGATCAGCAGGCCCAGGTCGGCATGCTCGCCCTCGCCATACGGTCCACGGTACGCATTGACGTTCTGGCCGAGCAGGTTGATCTCACGCACGCCCTGAGCAGCCAGTTGCGCCACCTCCACCACGACGTCTTCGAACGGACGGCTGACTTCGGTACCACGCGTATAGGGCACGACGCAGAACGAGCAGTACTTCGAGCAGC
Source organism: Stenotrophomonas sp. CFBP 13725 (assembly GCF_014841935.1). Lineage (NCBI taxonomy): Bacteria > Pseudomonadati > Pseudomonadota > Gammaproteobacteria > Lysobacterales > Lysobacteraceae > Stenotrophomonas > Stenotrophomonas sp. CFBP 13725. The sequence continues at coordinate 296,000 of NZ_JACYUV010000002.1, forward strand.
CTTCCATGATCGACACAAAAGCGGAGGCCCCGTCTGCACGTGGCTCGGGCAGGCGGTCGAACTTTTCGATCTCCGGAAAGCTGATATCGACCTGCGGCCGGTTCTGCTCACGTCGCGCACGGATCAGTTCCGGCAAGCGGTGCAGGGTCTGCGGGCCGAACACCAGGTCCACATACGGCGCGCGCTTGACGATGGCCTCGCCTTCCTGCGAAGCCACGCAGCCGCCGACGCCGATGATGACGTCGCGCCCGTTGTTCTTCAGCGCCTTCCAGCGACCGAGTTGGCTGAACACCTTCTCCTGCGCTTTCTCGCGGATGGAGCAGGTGTTGACCAGGATAACGTCGGCTTCTTCCGGGTTATCGGTCAGCTCCAGGCCATCGCTGGCTGCCAGCACGTCCGCCATCTTGGCCGAGTCGTACTCGTTCATCTGGCAACCGTGGGTCTTGATGTACAGCTTGCCACGCACCTGGTCGGGCTTGCGCGGACCGGTAGGCAGGGCGAACAGAGGGGTGTCGTCAACAGCGACGGATGGAAAGACGTCTGGCGTCCCGGTCATGGTGATTAATCCAGGCGGGTGGCGGGTAAGCGGTCCAGTTTACTCCCTTGCGTTGCCGGAACGGGGTAGCGCGCGGGCCGCTGCGCTCGCCGACCGTGGGTCGGCGCTACCGGTGCAGGTGGGTCGCACGGGCCGCTGCGCTCGCCGACCGTGGGTCGGCGCTGGTAGCGCCGAGCCGTGCTCGGCGGAATGCGTGGGTCGCGCGGGTGTGGCCGAGGCCGCGCGGTGGGATCCGATCCGCCCCGCGCGGGGAAAGGGGCTTGACCCCGGAGCGCATGTCCCGGACGGGCCTCGTCTGGCCCGGCCCTTGGCAACCGTCGCGCAAGCTGGGACACTCGCGCCCATGAAGGGGACCTTAAGGATCGTGGCGATCAGCATCGCTGCACTGGCGGCCGTGCCGGCCAGTGCCGGCACGCTGTACAAGTGTGTCGGCGCCGATGGCGTTCCCAGTTACGTCAGCAAACGGGTCAGCGGTGCGCAGTGCAGTGGCATCAGCTACAGCCGCGACAGCCGACCGGCCCGCCCCGCAACCACCGCGCCCGTCCCGCCGGCGGCCCCTGTCACGGCCGTCCCGGCCCGCGAAGCGCCTTCATCCTCTGCGGTTGCTGCAGGCGCGGCCGTTGCCGCCGCCGTGGTGCCAGCGTCTGCTGCCGTGGCCTCGGTAATCGCCGCACCTGCCCCAAAACCCGTTCCGGCCCCGGCCAGCAAGGCGGGCCGCGTCGTCAGCGGGCAGGTCTATACGTACATGAAGGACGGCGTGCGCCATTACACCAGCGCCCGGCCCGCGGGGCAGGTGGCCAGCCTGTCCCAGGTGCGCACCATCCGCTACAGCTTCATCGAGCGCTGCTTCGCGTGTGGCAGCAATCCTGCAGTCAATTTCGGCTCGGTCCGGCTCAATACCACCGCCTTCCAGAGCGAGATCGCCGCCGCCGCGCGCCAATACGGTGTGGAGGAGGCGATCGTGCGGGCGATCATCCATGCGGAATCGGCCTACAACCCGACAGCGCTCAGCCGCGCCGGGGCGCAGGGACTGATGCAGTTGATGCCGCCGACCGCGGCGCGCTTTGGCGTAACCGATTCGTACGATGCTGCGCAGAACATCCGCGGTGGCGTCCAGTATCTTTCATGGCTGTTGAAACGATTCAATGGCGACCTCACGCTTGCCGCGGCTGGCTACAACGCAGGGGAGGGCGCCGTTGCCCGCCACGGTGGCGTGCCGCCGTATAGTGAGACGCGGTACTACGTACAGCGGGTAGGCCAGTTGGCCGAGCGCTATCGCGGTGCGCTGGCCTCCCATCAGTGATGATTGACCGCAACGCGCGTTTAGATACACTCGCTTCAGATTCAAAGCAGCCTGGCCCCCACCAGGTTGCCGGCAGCCTTAAAGCTACCTAATCAATATCGGAGTGCCGGATGGCCAACGATGGGGTATACGATCCAGTCGATCATGGACGTCGCCGATTCCTCTCAGCCACTACTGCAGTGGTGGGGGCGGTAGGCGTCGGTTTCGTCGCAGTTCCTTTCATCAAGTCCTGGAACCCCAGTGCACGTGCCAAGTTGGCCGGTGCACCGGTGACCGCTGACATCAGTGCCTTGCAGGAAGGCCAGCGGCTGATACTGGAATGGCGCGGTCAGCCCATCTGGATCGTCAAGCGCTCCAAGGCCATCCTGGACGCGCTGCCCAGTCTGGATGACCGCCTGAAGGATCCCGGGTCAGGTGTGAAAGACCAGCAGCCGGAGTACGTGCTCAAGGGCAATCCGGAGCTGCGGTCGATCAAGCCGGCTGTCTCGGTGCTTGTCGGCCTGTGCACTCATCTGGGCTGCTCGCCGGAAATGGTGGCCGAAATCCGCCCGGAACCCTATGACGCGCAGTGGAAGGGGGGCTATTTCTGCCCGTGCCACAAGTCGCGCTTCGACATGTCCGGCCGGGTCTTCAATGACGTCCCCGCCCCGATCAACCTGCTGGTGCCGCCGCATCACTACCAGGACGACAATACGATCATCATCGGCGTCGATCCGGAGGGTACCGCCTGATGGCCAACATCCTTGCCCGTACCGCCAGCGGCCTGGCCGACTGGGTCAACGCGCGCGCGCCGGGCCTGATGCCGGTGTACCGCAAGCACGTCAGTGAGTATTACGCGCCGAAAAACTTCAACATCTGGTATTACTTCGGTTCGCTGGCGCTGCTGATCCTGGTCAACCAGATCGTCACCGGCATCTTCCTGACGATGCATTACAAGACCAGCGCGGCCGAAGCCTTCGCCTCGGTCGAGTACATCATGCGCGACGTCGAGTGGGGCTGGCTGATCCGCTACATGCATTCCACCGGTGCATCGCTCTTCTTCATCGTGGTCTATCTGCACATGTTCCGCGGGCTGCTGTACGGCAGTTACCAGAAGCCGCGCGAGCTGGTGTGGATACTGGGCATGCTGATCTACCTGGTGCTGATGGCCGAAGCCTTCATGGGCTACGTGCTGCCGTGGGGCCAGATGTCGTTCTGGGGCGCGAAGGTGATCATTTCGCTGTTCGGTGCGATCCCGGTGATCGGCAACGGGCTGACCGAATGGATCATGGGCGATTACCTGCCCGGCGATGCCACGCTCAACCGCTTCTTCGCCCTGCACGTGATCGCCCTGCCGCTGGTGCTGCTGCTGCTGGTGGTGCTGCACCTGGGTGCGCTGCATGAGGTGGGCTCGAACAATCCCGACGGCGTGGAAATCAAGAAGGGGCCGAAGGGCAACCGCTGGTCGCCCACCGCGCCGACCGATGGCATTCCGTTCCATCCCTATTACACGATGAAAGACGCCGTCGGCGCCGGCTTCCTGCTGATCATCGCCGCCTTCATCATCTTCTTCGCGCCGGCCTTCGGCGGGCAGTTCCTGGAACACGACAACTTCACCGAGGCCAACCGCCTCGTGACTCCGGAACACATCAAGCCGGTCTGGTACTACACGCCTTACTACGCGATGTTGCGGGTCATTCCAAACAAGCTGGGCGGGGTGATCGTGATGTTCTCGGCGATCGCGATCCTGTTCCTGGTGCCGTGGCTGGACAAGTGCAAGGTCAAGTCGGTGCGCTACCGCGGCTGGATATCCAAGGTGATGCTGGGCGTGCTGGTGGTGTGCTTCATCTGGCTGGGGGTGATCGGTTCCGGCCCGGGCACGGCGGTGTGGGAAACCTGGGTGGGTCGCGTACTGACCTTCCTGTACTTCGCTTTCTTCCTCACCATGCCGATATGGACGCGACTGGACAAGACCAAGCCGGTACCGGAAAGGGTGACCACGCATGAGTAAGCGCTGGATGGTCCGCATGGCCCTGATGGCCACGATGCTGCTCGCAGGCGGCGCGGCGCTGGCTGCTGAAGGCAGCGCCAAGATGCTGCAGGCCGGCAATGATCTGGGCGATCGTGCGTCGTTGCAGCGCGGCGCACAGTTGTACATGAACTACTGTTCCAGCTGCCATGCGCTGAAATACCTGCGCTACTCGCGCATGGCGGCCGACCTGGGGCTGACCGAAGAAGAGGTGATGAACAACCTCAATTTCACCGGGTCCGCGATTGGCGACCAGGTACCGGTCTCGATGCCCAAGGCCGATGCGGAGAAGTGGTTCGGCAAGATGCCACCGGACCTCAGCCTGATTTCGCGCGTGCGCGGACCGGACTGGGTCTACACGTACCTCAAGTCGTTCTACCTGGACAGCAACCGTCCGCTGGGCTGGAACAACACCGTCTTCCCGAACGCCTCCATGCCCAACCCGTTGTGGCAGATGCAGGGCCTGCAGCACGCCGTGCACGGCAAGCCAGAGGCACCTGGACTGGATCCGCCGGTGCTGGCCCTGGAAGTGCGTACGCCCGGGAACGTCGATGCCGGACAGTACGACCAGACCGTGCGCGACATCACCAACTTCCTGGCCTATGCCGGCGAGCCGGCGGCATTGAAGCGGCAGCAGCTGGGCGTGTGGGTGATCCTGTTCCTGGCGCTGCTGACCTTCCTGTTGTATCTGCTGAAGAAAGATTACTGGAAGGATGTACATTGACGGTTCGACCCCGGGACGCGGTGCACGCGTCAATGTGTGACCCGATACCCATGGCCTATTGGCTTTTGTGATCGCCGGTTGCACACTCGGGAACGAGCTGACTGTCGGAAATGGTCCGACAGCGCCGATTCGGCAGGCGGACTCCTGTCGTTGGAGAGCCTTTGATGGCGGCGAGCGTACGCATGCGTAATACCCTGACGCTGTTTTCCTCGAACGACGATGTGCTCTGTCATCGGGTGCGTCTGGTCCTTGCGGCCAAGGGCGTCACCTATGACTTCGTGGCAGTGGATCCGCAGAATCCGCCCGAAGATCTGATCGACCTCAATCCGTACCACTCGGTGCCCACGCTGGTGGAGCGCGAGCTGGTGCTGTACGCCGCCTCGGTGGTCAGCGAGTACCTGGACGAGCGCTATCCGCATCCGCCGCTGATGCCGGTGGACCCGCTGTCACGTGCCCGCATCCGTCTGGCGATGCTGCGCATCGAGCACGACTGGGTGCCGCAGGTGCAGGCCATTCAACTGGGCAACAAAGCGCAGGCCGAGGCCGGGCGTAAACGCCTGAAGGAACTGCTGACCTCGTCGGTGCCGTTGTTCAAGGCGAGCAAGTTCTTCCTCAACCAGGAAATGAGCCTGGCCGACTGCGCGATCGCACCGATCATCTGGCGCCTGCAGGCACTGGATATTCCGTTGCCGAAGGATGGCAAGGCGATCGAGGACTACGGCAATCGCATTTTCCGCCACCCCGGTTTCATCCGCAGCCTGACCGATCAGGAAAAGAAGCTGCGCGATCTGCCGAGCTGATCGATACCGCGCATCCCCTCTGTAACGCCGAGCCACGCTCGGCGGAATGCCGGACCGCGCGCTTCCGCTGCGCTCGCCGACCATGGGTCGGCGCTACCGGTGTCCTGCGGTTCCTGTAGCGCCGAGCCACGCTCGGCGGATTGCCGGACCGCGCGCGGCCGCTGCGCTCGCCGACCGTGGGTCGGCCCTACCGACGTGCTGCGGTTCCTGTAGCGCCGAGCCACGCTGGGCGGATTTCTGGACCGCGCGCTGCCGCTGCGCTCGCCGACCATGGGTCGGCGCTACCGATGTGCTGCGGTTCCTGTAGCGCCGAGCCGCGCTCGGCGGATTTCTGGACCGCGCGCTGCCGCTGCGCTCGCCGACCACGGGTCGGCGCTACCGATGTGCTGCGGCTCCTGTAGCGCCGAGCCGCGCTCGGCGGATTGCTGGACCGCGCGCGGCCGCTGCGCTCGCCGACCACGGGTCGGCGCTACCGATGTGCTGCGGTTCCTGTAGCGCCGAGCCACGCTCGGCGGAATGCCGGACCGCGCGCGGCCGCTGTGCTCGCCGATCACGGCTCGGCGCTACCGGTTTCCGGCGTTCCGCGTTTTCGACTGGCAGCCGAACGCTCTGTCGGCCCCCGGTGCCAAGCAGGGGGGCGGGCGCGTACACTTCACACATGACTGACGAATTCTTCCGGATGACCAGCCACCGTCCGTACCTGCTGCGGGCCTTGGTGGAATGGATCAACGACAACGCGCTGACGCCGCACATCCTGGTGGATGCGGGGGTGGCTGGCGTACAAGTGCCGCCGTCGAGCATCAAGGACGGTCGCGTCGTGCTCAACATCGCCGAACGCGCCGTTGTGAAGCTGTTGATCGACAACGAGGCGGTGAGCTTCTCTGCGCGCTTTTCCGGCGTGAGCTACGCGGTGCTGGTGCCGATCAGTGCGGTGCTTGCCGTATATGCCCGGGAAACGGGGCAGGGCATGGCGCTGCCTGACGACGTGATCGGCGCGGATGCGGCCGACGACGATGTGCCGCTCCACGAGGTGTCGGATGAGGCCGATGGTTCGTCGGATGACGATACGCCGCCCGATGCGCCGCCGCCGCGCCCGAGTGGTCGTCCGCAGTTGCGCGTGGTCAAGTAACGCCACGCACTGCCAGATGACGACCCTGGGTCGTCATCCCATCAGACATCCTCGGCGTCGTCCACATCCGGCCGGATCGCACTGATCCGCGCCGCACCGGGGCCGCTGAAGGACACCAGATCGTCCCCGCGCAGCACCATCCGCCCGACGTGGCGATCGATCCCATCGTAGGAATACTCGAACTTGAAGGTGCGCTCGAAGCAGAGCTTGCCATCGTCACCGCGCGCCACCTTCAGGCCGATCGCATGCACGCTCTGATCCAGCCATTGCACGTCGGCAGCCTTGCACGCGTTTCGACCCAGCACACCGGCGCGCTCGGCGGCCGCGCGCGATGAGTTCCAGAACGCATAACCTGCGGCGCCGACAATCATCAACAGGATCAAGGTAGGCATGTCGCTCGCGCACTGCAGGAAAGGTGCCTACAAGATGGCGGTCCGCGCGCCGCAGTTCAAGGTGGCGTAGTCGGGTCGGGGCTGCGATGGAGCGCGGATCCCGGGTCTAGGGCTGCATCTGCAACGGTGCCGCTGCGGTCAGCTTCAACAGTGCTGCCCAGTCCTGGCGGTTGAAGCTGCACTCCTCCTCACGGCCGGGCGTGCACGTCGGTGCGATGCCGTCCGGGTCCGCTTCCCGCTTGCCAGGCAGCTCGACGCGGCCGGTGCGGTCCAGCATCAACATGCGCATGGCCACCGTGTTCATGACGTTGCCGCCGATCAGGTATAGCGTCCGGTCGCCGCCCATGTTGGCCGACACCACGACCTCGCAATGCGATTTCCAGTGGCCGACCGAACCATTGCCCAGTGCCTGCACCAGCCCGCTGTAGCTCAGGGTCTGGCTGCGATCACGCAGGAAGCAGAGCATGTCGCCGACTGCCGGTTTCTCGGCTGCCGGATCGGCCAGGCGGTACGGGGCAGACCCGTTGTAAGCGGCGCGGATGTAATCGATGTGGCGAGGCGACGCGTTGAAGCCGGGCACGCCCGCGCGCACCATGACCCACGAGATGAAGGCAGCCGACCACGGGTTGTCGAGCAGGAAGGCGCGGCAATCGCTGTCGGTGTAGCGCGACCCGAGGGGCGCAATGCAGCTGCTGGCACCGGGCTGGGCGCCCATCGCATTCAACGTGCCGCTGTCGCGCCAGTAACCCGCCACGCGCTGCCATGCAATCAGGCCGTTGTCGGCCAGGTGCTCGTTCTCCGCCTCGGTCACCGCCAGGCTGGCGGCGCGGCCCTCGCGGTCGATGAAGGGGCGGAACCATAAGCGATGTTCGTTGCAGGCGGTCTGGCGGATGGCCAGCGCCAACGGACTCTGGCCGAACGGAGGTGGCACATCGCAGGCTTCCGCCGCCGCCACATCGAATGAAACAGCTGACAAGGGCAGCAGACAGGCAAGCAGCAACCGGCGCATGCGGTGCTCCGCAACAAGGGGGATGGCGCAAGCGTCGCAGCGTGCTCGTGAACGAAGGGTAGAGCGGGCGCTCAGATCGCCCGCGCGCAGCAGACCGGATTGGATTCCGGCCTGCCACACACATCAAGCCGGCGGGGGCCCCAGCTTCAACGACAGGTCGATGGCCTGCACGTGCTTGGTCAGACCACCGATGGAAATGCAGTCCACGCCGTCCTCGGCGATGGCCCGCAGGCCGTCCAGTCCGACGCTGCCTGACACCTCCAGCGGAATCCGCCCGGCGGTCAGGCGGACCGCATCGCGACGCAGTGCGGCCGGGAAGTCATCGAGCAGGATCCGCTCGCAGCCTGCCTGCAGGGCCTGCTGCAGCTGGTCCAGGTCTTCCACTTCCACGATCAGCGGCAGCTGCGGCCACATCGCGCGCGCGGCGGCGACCGCAGCGGGCAGCGAGCCGGCGGCGCGGATGTGGTTCTCCTTCAGCATCACCGTGTCGTACAGGCCGATGCGGTGATTGGCACCGCCTCCGCAACGCACCGCGTATTTCTGCGCCAGGCGCAGGCCGGGGAGGGTCTTGCGGGTGTCGAGGATGCGCGTGGCGGTGCCGGCCACGGCTGCCACGTGCCGCGCCGTGATGGTCGCCGTGCCTGACAGGGTCTGCAGGAAGTTCAGCGAGGTGCGTTCGGCACTGACCAGGCTGCGGCTGCGACCCTGCAGCAGGGCCAACACCGTACCGGCGTGGACCTGCTGTCCTTCATCGACCTTCCAGTCAATGCGTACGTCGGGGTCCAGCGCGCGGTGGGTGGCATCGAACCACGGCCGGCCGGCGATCACCGCATCCTGCTTGCAGAGCAGGTACGCCGTGTCGGCCTGGTCGGGCAACAGCGCGGCCGTGACATCCCCGCTGCCGAGGTCTTCGGCAAGCGCGCGGGCCACGTCGGCGGCGACCAGCGCCGGATCCGGCGCATCAAAGACGCCAGCGCCGGCGGTGCTCATGCGGCGGGGAAGTCGGCGATCTGGTCGGTTGCGATGGCTTCTTCGGCCAGCAGCACCGGGATGCCGTCGTCCAGGCGGAACACCTGCTTGCGGTCGCGGGTGACCAGGGCCTGGCGCAACGGCTGCGCCAGCGGATTGCCGTCGGCCTTGGTGACAGAACCGCTGCCGATGGCGCGGTTGAGGGCATCCAGCCCCTTGGCATCCAGCAGGGAAAGGGGCTGGCGGGTGTCCGGTGAGACCAGCAGGTCAAGCAGCTTGCGATCCATGGTTCTTCGTCTTGCGTGGAAGATGGCTAGAATACGTCTTTAAGGCAGGTGACGGCCAATGACCCCCAACCACCCCTCGCCGCTCGTCGGCATCGTCATGGGCTCCCGCTCCGATTGGGAAACCATGCAGCACGCGGCCCAGAAGCTTGAAGCACTGGGCGTTCCGTTCGAAGTGAAAGTCGTATCCGCACACCGCACCCCGGACGTGTTGTTCGACTATGCCGAACAGGCCGGTCCGCGCGGTCTGCGCGCGATCATCGCCGGTGCCGGTGGCGCGGCGCACCTGCCGGGCATGATCGCGGCCAAGACTGCGGTGCCGGTGCTGGGCGTGCCGGTGCAGTCCAAGGCCCTCAACGGCATGGATTCACTGCTGTCGATCGTGCAGATGCCGGCCGGTATCCCGGTCGCGACCTTCGCCATCGGCAACGCCGGTGCGTCCAATGCGGCGCTGTTCGCCGCAGCGATGCTGGCCAGCGATCAGCCCGCCATCGGCGAGGCGCTGGATGCCTTCCGCGCACGCCAGACCGAAGATGTCATGGCCCACGACGATCCGCGTCAATGAGTACGAAGACCGTTGGCATCCTGGGCGGCGGCCAGCTGGCCCGCATGATGGTCCTGGCCGGCGCGCCGATGGGCCTGCGCTTCGAGCTGTTCGATCCTGCCGCTGATGCGTGCGGCGGACCGCTGGCACCGTTGACCGTGGCGGCGTTCGACGACCGCGATGCGCTGGCGGCGTTCGCAGCGAAGGTCGATGTGATCACCTTCGATTTCGAGAACGTACCCGCCGACAGTGCGCAGTGGCTGGCCGAACGCGTGCCGGTGTATCCGCCGCCGTCGGCCTTGGCTGTCGCGCAGGACCGCCTCAGTGAGAAGACCCTGTTCCAGCAGTTGGGCATCCCGCTGCCGCCGTTCGCCGATATCCGCAGTCGTGATGAGCTTGCTGCCAGAGCAGCGGAATTCGGCCTGCCGTGCATTTTGAAGACGCGTCGCCTGGGCTATGACGGCAAGGGACAGTTCCGTCTGCGCAGCGAGGCCGATATCGATGCCGCGTGGGACGCGCTGGGCGCACAGGTGGATCGCACGGGATTGATCCTGGAGGGCTTCGTCGCCTTCCAGCGCGAAGTGAGCGTGGTCGCCGTGCGCGCTGTCGATGGCAGCTTCCGCGCTTATCCCGTGACGGGTAACTGGCATGTGGACGGCGTGCTCTCCGCCAGCGTCGCGCCCGCGCAGCTGAGCGCAGCCGAGCACGATGCGGCGATCGGTTATGCGCGCACGCTGGCTGACCATCTGCAGTATGTCGGTGTGTTCGCGCTGGAGCTGTTCTGCCGCGATGGCGAGCTGCTGGCCAACGAGATGGCGCCGCGCGTGCACAACTCCGGCCACTGGACGATTGAGGGCAGCGAGACCTCGCAGTTCGAGAACCACCTGCGCGCCGTGTTGGGCCTGCCGCTGGGCGACACGCGGATGCTGGGCCACGCGTGCATGTTGAACTGGATCGGTGCCATGCCCGACCCGCTGCCGGTGCTGGCGCAGGCCAGTGGTCATTGGCATGACTATGGCAAGCAGGCACGCGACGGGCGCAAGGTGGGCCACGCTACGCTGCGTGACGACGACGCGGGTGCGCTCGCAAGCGCCTTGCAGCAGGTAGGTGAAGCGCTGGACCGGCAGGCGCAGGTGGAACCTGCCGTACGCGCACTGCGCTGCTGATCGAGGTACTGACGGCCGCTGGCCGTCAGGTCGGGTAGTCAGCGCTTGCCGCTGCGCTCGCCGAGCGTGGCTCGGCACCGCCGGTCCCCCGACCTCAGTCGGGCATCTGCTCGCTCGCGAACTCCCAGTTCGCCGCTTTCCACCAGGCCTCCAGGTAGCGCGCGCGATCATTCTGGTAATCCAGGTAATAGGCGTGTTCCCACAGGTTGCACCCCAGCAGTGGGGTGCTGTGGCTGGTCAATGGCGTGCCCGCGTTGCGGGTCACCTGGATCGCAAGGCTGCCATCCGGATGCAGCACCAGCCACGCCCAGCCAGCGCCGAACAGGCCCAGCGCGGCATCATTGAACGCATGGCGCAGACCGGCCACATCGCCGAAACGACGCTTCACCCGGTCGGCCAGCCGCCCTTGCGGGTCGCCACTGCCGCGTGGGCGCAGGCACTGCCACTGGAACTGCAGGTTCCAGGCCTGGGCGGCCGACTCGAACAGCGAACCCTGGCTTTCACGGACGATCCGCTCCAGCGGGGCGTCTTCCCATTCGGTGCCGATGATCCGCTGGTTGACGGCGTCCACGCAGGCGCGCTGGTGCTGCCCGTGCTGCAGGGCAACCGCCCGTTCGGACAGGTGCGGCTGCAGGGCGCCGGGGGAGTAGGGCAGGGGGGTGAGTTCTATGGGCATGCGATCTGCGATGGGAAAGGGGATGCCGGTGGCCGGTTCCATCGGCTTACAATGGTGGCTACTGTGGGAAGTCTAGCCGACCGTCGCGGTCGGATTCGCCCATCCAGGAGGCAGTGTGGTTGTGGCAGTGATGCAACAGATCCAGGCCGAAGTTGATCGGTACCCCCTCGTGCTGTTCATGAAGGGTACCCCGCAATACCCGACGTGCGGGTTCTCCAGCCGCGCCGTGCAGGCCCTGATGGCCGCCGGTGCCGTCTCACTGCGTACCGTCAATGTGCTCGAAGAGCCCGAGATCCGTGCCAACCTGCCGCGCTTCTCCAACCTGCCGACTTTTCCGCAGCTGTTCATGCACGGGGAGCTGATCGGCGGCTGCGACATCGTCATGGAGCTGTTCGAGGCCGGTGAGCTCAAGCGCATCGTCGAAGAAGCCTCGGTTGCATGAGTGCCGCGCCTTCGCCTGCTGCTGACGGCGGGTCGCTCGAGGGCCGGGTGATTCTGGTCGTCGGGGCTGGCGGCGGTCTGGGCAGCACGGCCGCCGTGGCCTGCGCGCGCGCCGGTGCGACGGTGGTGTTGTGCGGGCGCAAGCCGCGTCGCCTGGATAGAGTGTATGCGCAGGTGCAGCAGGCCGGGCCGGAGCCCCTGTTGTATCCGCTGGATCTGGAAGGCGCCAGCCCGGATGACTACGCCGAACTGGCGGCCCGCCTGCACAGTGAGCTGGGTCGACTGGATGGCATTCTGGTATGCGCGGCAGACTTTCCCGGACTTACCCCATTTGAACTGGCCGATCCGGCCAGCTTCGCGCGCTCGTTGCACGTCACTCTGACCGCACCGGCGTGGCTGGTGCAGGCCTGCCTGCCTCTTCTGCGTCAGCGTGAGGATGCCGCCGTGGTGTTCTGCGTGGATGATCCCGCGCGGGTGGGGGCAGCCTATTGGGGCGGATACGGCGCCGCCCAGCATGGCCTGAGGGGGCTGATCGCCACCCTGCACGATGAACTCAAGAGTGGCCCGGTAAGAGTGTCCGGCCTGCAGCCCGGCCCGATGCGCACCGCGTTGCGGGCTCGCGCCTGGTCGCTGGACCAGGATGACGCCGCACAGGCCCCGGACGTCGCGGCTGCTGCTGCCGTGCACCTGCTGTCGCCTTCGGCCTTGACGCAGCGCGGTCTTGTCATGGACGTAAACGGGTAAGAACGGCGCGAATTCGTACGTATCTTCACGGGGAGTGAAGAAAACGTCACGTATGGGTTGCGTCGACATGCCTTTTGTCGCACTACCGTCACATTCAGATCGTACCGTGTTAATCTATTGTTAACCGTTGCGGCAGCTGCCGTTCACGGTTGGGAACCCCAGATAAATGTCCTTACAGCCTCCCGCAAGGCTGTCTGGATGCGCTTTTTTTCCGCCATCGCCAACTCGCATCGAGGCTACCCTAGATGAACCACCCGCTCCGGATGTCCAAGCTCACCCTTGGCCTCATGGCCGTGCTCGCCGCCGCCCCCGCCTTTGCCCAGAGCACCTCTGCCGGTGTCGGTGGTCAGGTTGTCTCCTCGGCCGGCGCGCCCGTTGCAGGCGCAGAAGTCACCATCACCCACACCGAGTCCGGCACCGTTTCGCGTGCGACGACCGATGCGGCTGGTCGCTACAACGCACGCGGTCTGCGCGTGGGTGGTCCGTACACGATCTCGATCACCAAGCCCGGTGAAGGCACCAAGACTGAAGATGGCGTCTATCTGGGCGTGAACCAGACCGGCACCATCAACGCCACGCTGGCCGGCGACCTCGCCGCCACCAACCTGGACGCTGTCCAGGTCATGGCCGTGGGCGGTGGCTCGGAAGTCTTCAGCACCACCAAAATGGGCTCGGGCACCAATATCAGCCAAGAGCAGATCGAGATGGCGCCGTCCATCGGCGGCAACATCCAGGATCTGATGCGTCTGGATCCGCGCGTGACCTTCATCGATCGCGCCTCCGGCTCGATCTCGGCCGGTGGCCAGAATCCGCGCTACAACTCGATCAGCATCGACGGCGTGTCCGCCAGCGATACGTTCGGCCTGGAAGGCAACAACATGCCGACCCGTCGCCAGCCGGTCGCCATGGAAGCCATCGAAGCACTGGACATCAACCTGTCCAACTACGACGTCAGCATCGCTGCCGCCGCCGGTGCCACCGTCAACGCGGTGACCAAGTCCGGTACCAATGAATTCCACGGTTCGGTCTACGGCACCTACCGTGACGGTGACTGGTTCGGCGACAACCCGGAAGGCCAGCCGTTCAACGGCTTCACCAAAGAAGAAACCTACGGCGTGACCGTGGGCGGTCCGATCATCAAGGACAAGCTGTTCTTCTTCGCCAACTACGAGAAGTTCAAGCAGGCTGCCCCGGGCGCCGATCTGTCGACCACCCCGTTGGGCAAGGCCAATGGCCAGTTCAGCCTGGCGGACGTGACCCGCGCCCAGCAGATCGCGCAGGGCTACGGCATCGAAGCCGGTGGCCTGGAAAGCAACGGCGACACCTCGATGGAAGAGTATGCGCTGAAGCTGGACTGGAACATCAGCGACAACCAGCGTGCCAGCGTTCGCTACAGCAAGATCGACCAGAGCAAGCTGCGCATCAACGGCATGACCACCAGCGCTGCCTCGCTCAGCTCGTACTGGTACCAGCACGACAAGACCAACGAGAGCTACGTCGCCCAGCTGTTCAGCGACTGGTCGGACAACTTCTCCACCGAACTGAAGGCTTCGTACCGCGAGTACTCGGCCATCCGTAACGTGAGCACCAATGCCCCGAGCGTGCGCATCTTCTTTGGTGGCAACGTGGGCGCGCCGTCCGGCGACTCGCTGTACCTGGGTACCGAAGCCAACTCGCAGAACAACGTCCTGCAGACCAAGGCGTGGAACTACTACGGCGCCGGCACCTTGACCCTGGGTGACCACGACGTCAAGTTCGGTGCGTCGTACGATACCAACGATATCTACAACTTCTTCGGCGCCAACTCGTTTGGCACCTACACCTTCTACGGCCTGGATAATTTCGCCGCCGGCCGCTGGAGCAGCTACAACTACGCCCCGGAGCGTACGCCGGGTTCTATCCCCGCCGATTACAAGTACAGCAACCTGGCCCTGTTCGTGCAGGACACCTGGTATGTGAACAACAACCTGACCCTGACGCTGGGCCTGCGTGCCGACCGTCCGGACACCAGCCCGACGCCGGCTTACAACGCACCTGCCTCGAACGTCTTCGGCTATAACAACAGCAAGGTGTTCGACAGCAAGTTCCTGATCCAGCCGCGCTTCGGCTTCAACTACACCTTCGACACCGAGCGCCCGACGCAGCTGCGCGGTGGCGTGGGCCTGTTCCAGGGTGACTCGCCGCAGGTGTGGCTGAGCAACAGCTACTCGGCGACCGGTTTCAACACCAACGTCTACAGCCTGAACAGCGCCGCGTACAACGATGCGCTGAAGTTCAACGCGAACAAGGACACCCAGCCGGTCCCGACCGCGCCGGGCTCGGCGATCCAGAACGTCAACTTCGTCGGCAACGACTTCAAGATGCCGTCGATCTACAAGGCCAATCTGGCCCTGGATCATGAAACCCCGTGGTACGGCATCGTGGCTTCGGCCGAACTGCTGGTCACCAAGGTCAAGGATGGCCTGTACTACCAGAACCTGAACCTGGGCCCGATCCAGTACCAGGGCCCGGATGGTCGCGATATCTTCTACAGCGCTTCGAAGGTCGGCGCCTGGACCGACAACGACAGCCGTGTCTCGCGCAACCGGGCTTACAACAACGTCTACCTGATCGACAACACCGACAAGGGCCGCACCTCGCAGTTCACCGCGTCGCTGTCCAAGCCGTGGAGCGATGCCAGCGACTGGTCCTGGAACATCGGCTACACCTACACCGATGCTACCGAAGTCGGTTCGCTGACCAGCTCCACCGCCAGCTCGGGTTGGGGTTATCAGTACGCCTTCGACGCTAATACCCCGGTCGAGAACACCTCGCGCTACCAGATCCGCGACCGCCTGTCGGGCTCGCTGAACTGGAAGCACAAGTTCTTCGGTGACTACGAAACCAAGGTTGGTCTGGTGTACGAAGGCCGCAGCGGCCGCCCGTACAGCTACGTGTTCGTCAACGACGCCAACGGCGACAACCGCAGCGCCAACGACCTGTTCTACGTGCCGAAGGGCCCGGGCGATGTGCTGTTTGGCACGCTCTCCAGCACTGGCGCGTTCGCTGCCGATGCGGCCATGGAGAAGAGCTTCTTCGATTGGCTGGCTGCCAACCCGGAACTGGCCAAGTACGCCGGCAGCTCGCCGGGTGCCAATGAGTTCCGCACTGGCTGGATCAACACCTTCGACATCCGTGTCAGCCAGCAGCTGCCGGGCTTCATGAAGGGGCACAAGTCTGAAATCTGGCTGGACGTGCAGAACGTTGGCAATCTGCTGAACAAGGATTGGGGCAACATCTACGACTACGGCTTCTTCGCCGACGCTCGTGTGGCCACCCTGCAGGGCATGTACCAGGGCAAGTACGTGTACAACTACCGCAGCGCCGATGCGCCGACGGTTGCCAACGCGGATGCCGACGGCTTCGACGTCGGTGTGTCGCAGTGGTCGCTGCAGTTGGGCTTCCGTTACCAGTTCTAAGCGGTAGCGTGTACCTGCTGTAACGGAGAACGGCCGGGGCAACCCGGCCGTTTTCTTTTGTCGGCGGCAGGGCTTGTGGAGCCCTCCGCGCAGGCGTAGCATCAACCCACGTATGCGGTGAAAGCCGCTGCCGCGACCTCCGGGGACGCTGGCGACGCCTATCCAACGGTCGGGTTTCCCGGCCGTTTTGCTTTTTAAGGGGGCAGCGCTAAAGTCGGAAACCTTGAGGAAGCGAAACGTTGGACATGACCACAAAGAGTGAGACGCCGGCACGTACGCTGCCGGTGCAGGACGCGCGGATCTACCCGCGCGGTGGGCTGGATGTGCTGTCGCGCGCCGAAGTGGCGCGCCTGCGCGATGCCTCCATCGGTGGCATGCATGAGCTGTTGCGCCGTTGCGCGCTGGCCGTGCTGACCAGTGGCAGTGCCTCGGACGATCCGCGCGCGGCGCGTGATCTGTACCCGGATTTCGATATCCAGGTGGCGCAGCAGGACCGCGGCGTGCGCATCGACCTGGCCAATGCGCCGGCGATGGCCTTCGTCGATGGCGAGATCATCCGCGGCGTCGCCGAGCTGCTGTTCGCCGTTGTGCGGGACCTGGCGTACATGGCCATCGAGATGGGCCCGGCCTACGCGGCCGAGCTGGAATCGTCCGATGGCATCACCAATGCGGTGTTCGGGCTGCTGCGCAATGCGCGCATCCTCAATCCGGGCGACCCGAACCTGGTGGTCTGCTGGGGCGGCCACTCGATCGGCCGCGACGAGTACCTGTACACCAAGCAGGTCGGCTATGAGCTGGGCCTGCGTGGCCTGGACATCTGCACCGGCTGCGGCCCGGGCGCGATGAAGGGCCCGATGAAGGGCGCCACCATCGCCCACGCCAAGCAGCGCCGCAGCGTGACGCGCTACATCGGCCTGACCGAGCCGGGCATCATCGCTGCCGAGTCGCCGAATCCGATCGTCAACCATCTGGTGATCATGCCGGATATCGAAAAGCGGCTGGAAGCGTTCGTCCGCATCGGCCACGGCATCATCGTGTTCGCCGGCGGCGTCGGCACGGCCGAAGAGATCCTGTACCTGCTGGGCATCCTGCTGCGTGAGGAAAACAAGGATCTGCCGTTCCCGCTGATCCTGACCGGCCCGGCGATGGCCGCGCCGTATTTCGAGCAGATCGATCGCTTCATCCGCCTGACCCTGGGCGATGCGGCGGCGGAGCGCTACGAGATCATCATCGGCGATCCATCGGCGGTGGCACGGCGCATGTCGGCTGGCATCAAGCAGGTGCGTGAGCACCGCCTGGCGCAGAAGGATTCGTTCTTCTTCAACTGGTCCATCGAGATCCCGTGGGACTACCAGCAGCCGTTCGTGCCCACGCATGAGGCGATGGCCGGCCTGGACCTGCACCACGGCCGGGCGCCGCATGCCCTGGCGGCCGACCTACGGCGCGCGTTCTCCGGCATCGTCGCCGGCAACGTGAAGGAAGACGGCATGCGCCGCATCGAAGAGTTCGGCCCGTTCCAGATCCATGGCGACGCCGACATGATGCAGGCGCTGGACGCGCTGCTGCGCGCGTTCGTCGACCAGCGCCGGATGAAGATCTCCGGTGAGTACAAGCCCTGCTACCAGGTCGTGACCTGAGGGCAGGGTAGGGGGCGGATCCCGTCCGTGATGCGGATGGGTTCCGGCCCTGCGGAGGTTGCCGCTGCGCTCGCCGAGCGTGGCTCGGCGCTACCGGGGGCCCGTGGTGCCGATCTTTTGACGCCCATCGCCCGGAATGACCGTTCGTCCTGCCGCCGCTTGCGCGCGGCAGGCGCGGGGCCCATCGTGCAGCCATCACGCTGGGGAGCGTTCCATGTCTTTACGCCGCATCAAGGGCTTCACGCTGCTGGAATTGATGGTCACGATCTCAGTGATGGCGATCATGGCCGCGATTGCTTTCCCGAGCTTTCAATCGACCCTTCGTTCCAACCGCATGGCGACTACGGCCAACGAGCTGATTGCTTCGATGGCGCTGGCCCGCTCCGAGGCGGTGAAGAACACCCGCGGTGCCGGAATCTGCGCGTCCACTGCAGGCGCGTCGTGCAACGGCACGAGTTGGGCCGGTGGCTGGATGGTCTGGGGCGATACCAACCGCAATGGCAGCTTCGATGCCGGCGAGCCGATCCTTCGTTTCTCCGAGGGCCGCCCCACGTTGACGGGCGTGAGTGATCAAGACCTTTCGTTCTCCTTCGATGGCCGCGGCCGCAGCCGTGCCAATGCGGCGAAAGACATCACGCTGAGGCCGCAGGAGTGCGCTGGCCAGCCGGTCCAGCGGCGCCTCACCATCTCGGCTACAGGCCAAGTTCGGCTTCACAAGGAGGCATGCGCATGAGCCCTCGGAATTGCAGTGGCGGACGACGCCAGGCGGGCGGCTTCAGCCTGATCGAGGTCATGATCGCCATCCTGATCCTGGGCTTCGGTCTGCTCGGCTTCGCGCTCCTGCAGACGATGAATGTGCGTTACGTCCAAAGCGCGAACTACCGGACCCAGGCAACCAATCTCAGTTACGAACTGCTCGATCAGATCCGGATCAACCGGGTGGCTGCCGACACGTTCGTCGGCAGTTACACCGCCACCACGACCAACTGCAATCCTCCCACGGGCAAGGACATCAGCAAGGACAGCTTCATGAGTGACTGGAAGTGTCGTCTCGGTAAGGCGCTGGGCGACAACGCGACAGCGACGGTGGCCAGCAACAACGGGGTCGTAACGGTGAACGTGACCTGGGGTGACGAGCGCTGGAATGAAACTGCCGCCGATACGACATTTACGGCGAGGACGCGTCTGTGAGCCCTTCATGTACCCGTTCGTTGCCTTCCCGCATGGCAGGCGTGTCGTTGGTCGAGCTGATGATCGCCATGGTCATTGGCCTGGTCGTGATGCTTGCCGTGATCCAGGTATTCGCCGCATCGCGCTCGGCCTACCAGTTGTCCGAAGGCCTGGCCCGCGTGCAGGAGAACAGCCGGTTTGCGATGGATTCCCTTCAGCGCGAGCTGCGCATGGCCGGTCACTTCGGCTGCGTCAACGACCAGGCACACGGCCTGCAGACACCCGCATCACTGAACTCCACCCTGGCCACCACGCACCCGGCGCTGGACTTCAGCAGGTCCATCCAGGGCTATGAAGCCACCGACACCGGTCCTGGCAAAACCCTGACCCTGCCCGCAACGCCCGCGACCGGAGGCACGGCATACAGCCCCGCGTTGCCTACGCAGTACGCGGCGGCATTGACCAACCGGGTCAATGGCAGCGACATCGTCGCCTTGCGCTACCTGATGCCTGAAGGCGTGCCGGTCAGTCTGATCGCGGGTACGCCGGCCAAACCCATCTTCAATTTCGAGGCGTCACGACTCGCGGTGCTGCAGAGCGGCGTCTCCGAGCCCGGTCTTTTCGGGGTGGCTGACTGTCTATCTGCCACCGTCTTCCAGGCCAGTGCCGTCGATAACGGTGGCAGCGTGACGTTCGACACCGCGCCGAACAACACCTCCGTTTTCAGCAGTCTGTACACCACCGGTCAGGCCAGCCTGTATCGCGCGGAGAGCGTTGTTTTCTACGTCGGCTACGATGCCACGTCGAAGCAGTCACAGCTCTACCGGGTGCGCTTCACCGCAAAGCCGGGCGGTGGACTGGCGGCCCAGGCGCCTGAAGCCTTGGTCGAAGGTGTTGAGAACATGCAGTTGCTATACGGACAGGATCGTCAGCTCGACGCAACAGCGCCGACGGGCTTCATTGATCGTCAAGGGACCGCGCTGGACGTCGAAGCGTCACTGACCGACAAGGCTCAGGCGTGGCGACGCGTCGGCGCCGTGCAGCTGGGTCTGCTGGTGTCCAGTCCGGACCCGGCGGCTGCGAAACGGACCACGGGCGACGCCGCTGCTCTGACCTCGCTGGGTGTGACATACACCGCGCCGAATGATGGACGGATGCGTTCGGTCTACCAGACAACCATCGCCTTGCGTAACCGCCTGTACGGCAACTGAGGTTTCCATGCCCGCTTCCCCGTATCGCTTTGGTCCGCCGCCCCGTCAACAGCGCGGTGCCGTGCTGTATGTCGCGCTCATCATGTTGATCCTGTTGGCGCTGATCGGTATTGCCGGCATGCAGGTAACGGGCATGCAGGAGCGCATGTCGGCCAACTACCTGCGCACCAACCAGGCGTTCCAGAACGCGGAGGCCGACGCACGCGGGATGGAACAGAACATCGAAACGAAGATCGCCGGTGGCGAAGTCTTCGTCGCTACCCAGGAAGAGTGCAGCCCGAGCTACGACCCGCTGACCTGGTCAAACGGCGTCACCGCCACCACGTCCAGTTATACCCGTCGGATCGACAAATGCTTTGCGGCCTCCAGTCGCCGCGTGGGTACGCGACAGAGCGAAGAGACCGGCAACATCTATCAGGTCACGGCCCTGGCCAGTGACGACCCGACCAATGCCGCGGCCAGCGCCGTCATCGACACGATCTTCATCCCATGAACAGTGACCGTCGCTTCCCCGGTTTTTCTCCCTCCCGCATTGCCCGCATCGGGCTGGGGCTGGCCTTGCTTGCGGGTATTGCCGCGCTGGTGGTGCCGCTGCGCGCGGCTGTCGGTGACTACGACGTCGCCCAGGAACCGCTGTACAGCAAGCAGACGCAGCCGCCGCTGATGATGATGGTGATGTCGCGCGACGAGCAGCTGTTCAACGCGGCCTACAGCGACTACAGCGATCTCAATGAAGACGGTACGCTGGATACCACGTATCTGGATACCTTCGAGTACGGCGGCTATTTCGATCCGAAGCTCTGCTATGCGCCCAGCGCCACCGGCAACGATGGCGTCTTCAAAGCGACGGGCAACGCGGGTGGCACCAATGGCCATACCTGTTCGGGACGCTGGTCCGGCAACTTCCTGAACTGGATCGCGATGAGCCGCCTGGACGTCATGCGCGGTGTTCTGTACGGCGGCCAGCGGTCAACCGATACGCTGACCAAGACGGTCATCGAGCGGGCACAGATTCCCAATGACCTTCACTCCTGGGTGAAGGTCTACAGCGGATCGGACATCGGCAACTTCGCGCCGCTGACGGGCACGCAGTCCTTCTGCAATGCGACGCTGGGTGCCGGCACCGCGACCAATCCCCCGCTGATGCTGGTGGCGGCGGGCAACTGGTCGGAGTGGGCGTCCACGGCGGGCTACCAGTGCGGCGTGGGCCGCTCGGGCGAAGGGTCATCCGACGTTCCGCGCAGCGCGACGACCTATGCTGTTCGCGTGGAAGTATGCGATTCGAGCGCGAATGCGATCCGTGAGAGCAACTGCCGCAAGTACAACGATGGCAATACTGATCGGTACAAGCCGAGCGGCGTGCTGCAGACGTATGGTGAGAGTGGTCGACTGCGCTTCGGCCTGGTCACCGGTACCTACGTCAATCCACGTGATGGCGGAACCCTGCGTCGCAACATCGGCAAGATCGCCGGAAACGCGAGCACGTTCTGCGCAGCTGGCGATGAAATCGATCTGTCGACCGGTCAGTTCTGCTACCTCAAGGCCGGTGCGACGGCGGCGGCAGAGGGGGTGATCAACACGATCTCCACCTTCAAGATCAACCAGTGGAATGGCAGCAGCAACTGGAACGACTGCAACACCTACGGCATCCTGAATCGACAGGACCAGAACGGCAACGGCAACTTGACCGATCCAGGCACCGGGGGCCAGAAGTGCAGTGCCTGGGGTAACCCGTTGGCTGAGATGTACGCCGAGGCGTTACGTTACGTTACCGCAGGTACGCCGTTGTACGGCGATCTCGGTGATCTGGCTGGGCTGCCGACCGGCGTGAAATGGGCCGATCCCTACCGTCAGCCGGCAAGCGGCGGCAACTCGTATTGCGCGACCTGCAACATCCTGGTGATGTCTTCGGGCCTGCCGTCGTTCGACAGTGACAATATCGGCTCCGTCGCCAACCTCGCTGCGGCAACGGCGGCCACCGATGCGGTCGGCACGGCAGAGGGCGTTGTCGGCAAGTCCTTCATGGCCGGCCGCAATACGGCGACGCCGCGCTACGCATCGCTGAACACCCACGAGGATATCTGCCAGGGCCGAACGGTCGGCAAGCTCAGCGACATGCGCGGCATCTGCCCGGACATCCCCTCGATGGAGGGCAGCTACATGCTGGCCGGGCTGGCGAAGGCGGCGGCCGAGACGGATCTGCGCCCCGGGGTGCAGAACAAGCCAGCGGGCTACAAGGTGACCGCGACCACCTACACGGTGGCCATGGCCGAAAACCTGCCCAAGTTCGAGATCAATGTTGGCGGCGGCAAGATCGGCATTTCGCCTCTGTGCCAAGCCAACAACGGCGGCAATGCGACAGCAGCCTCCAACGGGTGGCGCAGCTGCTTCCTCGGCGCGGTCGGAATCGGCACCAAGGTGTCCACGACCTCGCAGGCGAACGTGTACGGGCGGCCCTACAAGGCTGACGGCACTGCGGGCAGCTTCTCGCTGGTGTGGGAGGATTCTCTCTGGGGCAATGACCACGACAACGACGTCGTGGCGATGCTGAGCTACTGCGTTGGCGCCAGCTGCGGTGAGGCAACCGGCCACAACAACATCTGCTGGCGTGCGGACTCGCGTGCCGCAAAGAGCTACAGCGCGGCCAACATCAATACGGCGGTCTGCAACGGAGACAACAACAACGTCGGCAGTACAGTGCGCGGCACGGTTGCGGCGGACGAAGTCATGATCCGCATCGAGAACCTGTCCGCGTATGCCGGCAACGCGATGCTGTCGGGCTACACCATCACCGGCTCCAATTCGCCCAACACGGTGCAGCGACTCGCGCTGCGCCCGGGCAACCAGAATGACTCGGTGCTGACGTCCAACAATAATTTTCCCAGCACATGGGACAAGCCGGTAGTCATCAAGTACAAGTTGTCTACAGGCGCAGCCGAACAGCTGGAAAGCCCACTGTGGTATGCGGCCAAGTACGGTGTGCCGGCGGGTGGCAAGAAATGGGATAGCAAGAAGGCGGGCGTGCCGGACAACTACTTCCTGGCCCGTAATCCGACCAAGTTGAAGGAGGCGCTCGAAGCGATCTTCGATAGTGCTGCTGCGGGCGATGCGCCTGTTGGCGGAAGCGGCAGCGGTGCCCGTATCACCACGGGATCCTTCACGGTCAGCTCCAACTTCAAGGTGCCGGAAGGCTCAAATGATTGGACCGGCGACGTCGTAGGCACCGCGGTCACGTCCGACGGAACCGATGGTGCGGAGCTGTGGCGCGCGTCCAGCCGGATTTCCGGCTCCACCCGGCGCATCTACATGGCCACGGCGCCGACCAGCACGAGCACGGCGGGCGAGGTCAAGGCGGTCGCTGCGGCAGAGTTCACTTCGACCAATGTCCCCGGTGCTGATCGCCCAGCAAAACTCTCGGCGATGGGCTTCAGCAGTTCGATCCCGAGTTGGTTCGGCTCGCGCAGCGTGGACAACCTGGTCTCGTATCTGCGGGGCACGCCAATCAGTGGCCTGCGGACACGGACATCGCCGCTTGGCGACATCGTCAATTCCTCGACCGAGATCGTGTCCAACCGGGACGATTATGGCTACGCTTCCTGGTCACAGAGCACGACCTCATGGAAGCGAACCATGGGGGCAGCCTACGCGACGTACCTGACCACCAAACGCGGCACGGGTGGCGCTCCGACGATGGTGTATGTCGGTGCGAACGACGGCATGCTGCACGGGTTCAATGCGTCTACGGGCAGTGCTGCGGGTAACGAAGAACTTGCGTTCATCCCATCCGCTTCGCTGCAACACATTGCCGAATTGGCGAACCCGGCCTACGGGCACCGCTATTACGTAGATGGTTCGCTGACATCGGCTGACGTTTACTACGGTAATGCATGGCGCACGGTGCTGGTGGGCAGCACCGGTGGCGGTGGTTCGAGCAAGGCGCCCAATGCGGCGACCATCGGCAATGGGTCGGTATTCGGCCTCAACGTCACCAACCCGACTGGGTTCGATGCGTCCAGTGTGCTGTGGGAAGTCTCCGGCAAGACGGAATCGGACATGGGCTTCGTGCTCGGCAAGCCGGTCGTGGTGCCCGTCACCGCAGCAACATCCGGCGGCCCTCCGCGCTTCGTTGCATTGTTCGGAAACGGGGTCAATTCCACCAGCGGCAGGGCAGTGCTCTTCGCCGTCGATATTGCGACCGGCAAGGTGCTGAAGCGCTTGACCTCGTCAGAGGCGGCTTACACCGGGCGCAATGGATTGATCAACATCGCCCCAGTGGCGTTGAAGAACAGCGATGGCATCACCGACACCGTCTACGGCGGAGACATGCAGGGAAATCTGTGGAAGTACGATCTCTCCGATGCCAACCCTGAGAACTGGAGCATTGCGTTGAGTGGCAAGCCACTGTTCTCGGCGGTGCGCGACAATGCGAAGCAGCCCATCACCGGCGGTATCGAAGTGAGCAGTGGCCCCGGTGGGGGTGTCAGCCTGTTCTTCGGTACCGGCCAGTACTTTGCTGCGGATGACAATCAGGTCAGTTCTGCATCGCCGGTGCAGTCGCTGTATGGCATATGGGATGATCTGAAGACGTCGGTGACGGGACGCAGCCAACTGGTGGCACAGACCATTGGCTCGGCAGCCAATAGCAGCGGTTACGCCGTCCGTACTGTCAGCCGTAACGCAGTGAGCTACACGACGAAACGGGGCTGGTATGTCGATCTGATGGTGGGCACGTCCGTGGAGGGCGAGCGCTTTGTGGGTAATCCCAATATCCAGAACGGCATCGTCTTCTTTACGGCTTATGTGCCCGGTACGTCGATCTGCGGTAGCGGCGGCGGTGTCAATTGGCTTTACGGTCTGAACCTGCTGACCGGCGCAGGGTCCATGTCGGGACTGAGCCCGGATCGCAGCGGAGCTCCGGTGTGTACCGGTGACTGTGGCGGCATCGCACTGACCAAGGGGGGCGATCTGAGCAAGGGGCCGCCGGTACGTGACACCAGTATCTTCGTACCACCGCCACCGGCAGCGCTCACGGGTTGCAAGCCTGGAGATCCGGGCTGCAGCGTGGATGAACGCATCAATCGTGAGAAGTGCACCTTCGTGCTGCGTGCGCCGGGCGCGGACGGTCTTTACATGCCGCGTCCCTGTGGCAGACAGTCATGGCGGCAGATCCGATGAGGACAGTGACGATGCGAAATGGAAACAGACGTTCCCTTGGCAGGCACGCCGTGGGCTTCACCCTGATTGAACTGATGATCGTGGTGGCGGTGATCGCGATCCTGGCGGCAGTTGCTTTTCCGTCCTACAACGACCATGTGCGTAAATCGCGCCGCGCCCAGGCAAAAGCCGACCTGGTGGAGCTGGCGCAGCAGTTGGAGCGCCATCACACCGTGCAGAACACGTACGCGGGACTGACGCTGCCGATTACCCAGTCTCCCCGGGATGGGACCTCGCGTTACACACTGTCTTACAGCGGCAACCCCAGTGCATCGGCCTTCAAGCTGCAGGCTGTACCGGGCACCGGCCAGGACAAGGACAAGTGCGGCACGCTTACGTTGGACCAGGCGGGGCGGAAAACGCCGAACAACGCCACGGTGGAAGGTTGCTGGTAGGCCTTGTTCAGGGGGTTGCACTGCTCCCGCGATGTTGGCTAGAATGCGCTCCCCGCCCGAATAGCTCAGCCGGTTAGAGCACTTGACTGTTAATCAGGGGGTCGTTGGTTCGAGTCCAACTTCGGGCGCCAGTTTCACGAAAAGCCGCGAGAAATCGCGGCTTTTTGCTATTCTTTTGGCTCCTTCATGCCGCACGGCAGGGGCCAGCGTGTACGCACCCGATGGCCGCGCAAGCGCCCGGGGATGCTGACGACGATCTTGCTGGTAGTGCGGTCCCCAACGCAGATACTCAGTGTCTGGTTGAGTCCGGCGCTTCTTCCGTCCGGCCTGAATCTGAACGCAGGACGCGAGTTGTCGTGATGGACCTGCAGGGCACTGCGCGGACGCTGCTCCACCAGCAGGATCGGCACGCTGGGCTGGCGCCGTGGCGTTTTAGATGATTCAACGACATACAGCAGCCAGCCGTGCGCCCATTGCGCTCCGCAGGTCACCCCGTCGCTGCTGGGGCACACTTCGACATAACGTCGGCGCGTGATCGCGGTGTTGCGTGCGCTGGCCAGCACGGACATCAACTGCATGCGCAGGGCGTCGGCACGTTGGTTTTCCAGCAGCGTGATGAACCCGGGTACTGCAAGGAAACAACTGATCGCCAACAGGGCGACAACGATCAGCATTTCCAGCAGCGTGAGTCCGGAGGCTGATCCTGCGGTGCGTCGGGGCCGGGGCATCGGAGGTCTCCGGTTGGGGTGGGGCTGGGCCCAGCATCGCCCCCCTGCGCGGCACAGGCCGTCGGCTGACCCGGGCCAAAGGCCTCCGGCATCCCCTCAACCGGCCGTCACCAACCCCCCCGCTATACTGGTCCCCCCCTGACCCGGCAGCCCCATGAGCGACCGTTTCCAACTCGTATCGCCGTATTCGCCGGCTGGCGACCAGCCGAACGCGATCGAGAAGCTGACCAGCAACTTCGAAGCCGGCGTGGCCAAGCAGACCCTGCTGGGCGTGACCGGCTCGGGCAAGACGTACACCATCGCCAACGTCATCGACCGCATCCAGAAGCCGACGCTGATCATGGCGCCGAACAAGACGCTGGCCGCGCAGTTGTACGGTGAATTCAAGGCGTTCTTCCCGCACAACGCGGTGGAGTACTTCGTCAGCTACTACGACTACTACCAGCCCGAGGCCTACGTGCCCTCGTCGGACACCTTCATCGAGAAGGACAGTTCGATCAACGAGCACATCGAGCAGATGCGCCTGGCCGCGACCAAGACCCTACTGTCGCGCCCGGATGCGCTGGTGGTGGCGACCGTATCGGCCATCTACGGCCTCGGTGCGCCCGAAGATTACCTGTCGCTGCGCTTGATCCTGTCCAAGGGCGAGCGGATCGACCAGCGCGACCTGATCAACCACCTGACCCAGTTGCAGTACACGCGCAACGAGTACGAGCTGCATCGCGGTACGTTCCGTGTGCGCGGCGAAGTGATCGACGTGTTCCCGGCCGAGTCGGACAGCGAGGCCCTGCGCATCGAGCTGTTCGATGGTGAAGTGGAAAAGATCACGCTGTTCGACCCGCTGACCGGCGAAACACTGCGCAACATGATGCGCTTCACCGTGTACCCGAAGACCCACTACGCCACCACGCGCGAACGGGTGCTGGGCGCTGTAGAGACGATCAAGGTAGAGCTGAAGGAACGGCTGGACCAGTTGTACGCCGAGAACAAGCTGGTGGAAGCGCAGCGCTTGGCGCAGCGCACCCAGTTCGACATCGAGATGATGGCCGAGGTCGGGTTCTGCAACGGCATCGAAAACTACTCGCGTCACCTGACCGGCAAGCCTGCCGGCTCGCCGCCGCCGACCCTGTTTGATTACCTGCCGCCGGACGCGCTGCTGGTGATCGACGAATCGCATGTGACGATTCCGCAGATCGGCGCGATGTACAAGGGCGACCGTTCGCGCAAGGAGACGCTGGTCGAATTCGGCTTCCGCCTGCCCTCGGCGCTGGACAATCGGCCGCTGCGTTTCGAGGAATGGGAACAGCGTTGCCCGCGTGCGATCTACGTGTCGGCCACGCCCGGTCCGTATGAATACCGCGAAGCAGGCGAGGACATGGCGGAACTGGTGGTGCGCCCGACCGGCCTGATCGATCCGATCGTGGAAATCCGCCCGGTCGGCACGCAGGTGGACGACCTGATGAGCGAGGCCAACGAACGGATCAAGATGGGCGACCGCGTGCTGGTCACCACCCTGACCAAACGCATGGCCGAGAACCTCACCGAGTACCTGAGCGAGCACGGCATCCGCGTGCGTTACCTGCATTCGGACATCGAGACCGTGGAGCGTGTGGAGATCATCCGCGACCTGCGGTTGGGCAAGTTCGACGTGCTGGTAGGCATCAACCTGCTGCGCGAAGGCCTGGACATGCCGGAAGTGTCGTTGGTGGCGATCCTTGATGCGGACAAGGAAGGTTTCCTGCGCTCAACCGGTTCGCTGATCCAGACCATCGGCCGCGCAGCACGCAACGTGCGCGGCAAGGCGATCCTGTATGCGGACCGGATGACGCGGTCGATGCAGGCGGCGATCGATGAGACCGACCGGCGCCGGGCCAAGCAGGTCGAGTACAACGAAGAGCACGGCATCGTGCCCAAGTCAGTCGCCCGCCCGATCGTGGACGTGCTGGAGGGCGCGCGCTCTGACCCCTACGACAAGGGATCGCGGAAGGGGAAAGGCAAGGCCGGCAAGATCGGTGCGGTGGAACTGGCAGAAGAGGGGGCCGATTACGCCACGCTGTCGCCATCCCAGGTGGCAACGAGGATGAAGGCACTGGAACAGCGGATGTATCAGCACGCCAAGGACCTGGAGTTCGAGGAGGCCGGCCGCGTGCGCGACCTCATCAAGCGCCTGAAAGAAGCCAGCCTGGCCTGAAGCGGGCACGCGTAGCGCCAAGCCACGCTCGGCGGAATCCCCGAAAGCGCGCGCAATCCTCTCTTTCGAAGATTCTTCACAAAAGTGTTGCACAACCCCGGTCTCCTCCGTAATATACGCGGCCTGCCCCTACGCAATCGCAACGGGTCAGGACGCAACAAACGGGCGGTTAGCTCAGCGGTAGAGCACTACCTTGACATGGTAGGGGTCACAGGTTCGAACCCTGTACCGCCCACCACTCTCAAGCCAGATGCATCAAGGCTTGAAGTGGAAAGAGCAGATTCACGGGTCACGCAAAGTGACCCCGCAGTGACCCCAAGCAGGTCACGAAGCTCAAGTTGGACCTCGCCAAACTTCTACCAGTGTACTGACCGTCAAAGTCGGGTTCGATCCTCTTTTTTCACGCCGTTTTGCGATAAGCGTGAACGAGATGACGGATAACGGTCATCAGCAGCGCCCGCTTGCATTAACGCTTTGTCTACGCGCTTGGCGGCGCTAGGATCGACGTGCATGCACGACCATGCGCATGAGAAAAGACGGGCGTAACATGGGTGACATGACGCAGTTTCGCATTACCTACGATGGCCCTGCACTGGCTACTCACGAGATGGATGCCAGAGAGCTCGCACCCGCGCTCATGGCGATGGCGGACCTCCTGGATTCGAGTGTGCGCGCGCTGCACGGTGAGCGTGCGAAGGCGCAGATCAACGTAAAGGGGTCGTTCAAGACGGGCAGTTTCAATGTCGACTTCACGACGGCGATCAACTTCCTGAAAGCGGCGAAGGATATTTTCTCAGGCGATGGGATGACGGCCATTGCGAATGCGACGGCGGTTCTAACGGCACTCGGGTTGACCGCGAAGCTCGGCTACAACGGCGTGGCGCAGGTTCTCAAATGGTTGCGCGGCAGGCGCATCACCAACGTACAGTTGATGGCCGATGGGAACGTCACCATCGTCGCCGACGACGACGAGCAGGAAGTGGAATACCAGGTTCTGGTTCTGTTGCGCGATCTTGCCGTACGTCAGGCCTTCGATCGGGTGCTTGGACCCTTGGACAGAGAGGGGATCGATACCTTCGCTGCGGGCGATGAAGCTGCATTTGGTGTCGTGATCAGAGAAGACGAGCGCCCCTATTTTTCCGCCCCAGCGGGGCAGGACGAACTGATCATCGAGGACAGCAGGAAGATGGCCTTTTCGATCGTCTCCCTCGCGTTCAAGGAGGAAAACAAGTGGCGGCTGTCGGATGGGAACTCGACCATCAATGCGAAGATCTCCGATGCGGAGTTTCTTGCAGGCGTCAACGCCAACGAGACCTCATTCACCAAGGGCGACGTGTTGATCTGCGAGGTCAAGGTGACTCAGTGGCAGACCCCATCGGGTGCCAAGACTGACTACGAGGTGGTCAAAGTCATCGAGCATCGGCGCGCAGCGACGCAGATATCTTTTCCCGGTATGCGGCCGCCTACCGAAGGGCGATAACGCCCCTGGTGCTTGGGCTCTCCCCCTCACCCCGCAGCAAACGCCTGGCGCAAGCTGTGCAGTGAATCCTGCCGGCAGGTCGTCGCGCACGCTTCGCCCATCTTGAATTCCTGCAGGCGCATGCCGACCAGCGTCAGCGACAACGCATAGCCGCTACCGGGTGTGTTGCGCGCATGGCTGATGGCATGGCGGGCAAGCGCATCCACGTGATCGCGATCCGGCAGCAGGCCCAGGTACGCGCGCTCGGCGCTGTCCAGGTCCGGAGCCATCAGCACGACCCGCGGATCGTGAGGAGGGGAGAGCAGGGCGGGCGCAGGGCTGGCCGGGGAGGGGGAGGCATCCATGGCGTCGTTCGGCTCGATACAGAAGCGGTCCGTGCACGATGCGACATCAACATTGTCGGAACATTGCGCGGCGGCCGGGGGGCTTATCATCCACGCTGTTCCTCCCTGGCCTACCGGTTCCCCATGCGCATCCTGCTGGTTGAAGACGACCCTGATCTATCCCGCGCCCTGCAGTCAGGGCTGGAACGGCAGGGTGTGGTCGCCGATGCCGTGGATACGTTGGCTGCCGCGACGGCCGCGCTGCGCGAGCCGGTGCACCAACTGGTGCTGCTGGACCGCCAGTTGCCCGACGGTGACGGTGCGGATTTCGTCGCGGTGGCGCGCGCCCTGCGTCCCAACATCCCGGTCATCATGCTCACCGCGAAAGGCAGTCTCAGCGACAAGGTGGAAGGCCTGGACGTGGGCGCGGACGATTACCTGGTCAAGCCGGTTGCCATCGAGGAACTGATGGCGCGCATACGCGCTGTTGCGCGGCGACCGAGCGAGATGGTGGCGCCGGTGCTGAGGCTGGCCAACCTGACCTTCGATTTCGAATCCCTGCAGGCCGACGTGGAAGGCCATGCGCTTCCCTTGCCGCGCAGGCAGGTGCTGGTGCTGCAGGCCCTGGCCCTGCGCCAAGGGCGCACGGTCACGCGCAGCGCGCTGGAAGAAGCGGTGTACGGCTTTGACGATGACATTCAGTCCAACGCGCTGGACGCGCACATTTCCAAGCTGCGCAAGGCGCTGCAGCAGGCGGGGGCGCGCGTGGAAATCCATGTGATCCGCGGCGTGGGTTACCTGTTGGCCGAGGTATGAGGATGAACACCGATATCCGCTCTATTTCCCTGGGCCTGGCGTGGCGCGTGTGCCTGGCGCAGGTGTTCACCGTGCTCATCGCGGTGATGGCGTTGATCCTGACCTGGGGTGACCAGGATTCGGTGCAGATGGACATGTTCATCTCCGACGATGTGGTGGAAGCGCTGCACGGGGATGGCACGGCGATCACCTTGGACCGTGCGCGCTGGGACGCGCTCAATGCACGCGCTGGCGGCAACCTGTGGTTCGTGGCGGTGGACGAACGCGGCAACCGACTGTCCGAGGGCGCGGTGCCGGAGATCCATCGCGAACTGCTCTCCCGCCTGGAGCGGGTGGGCTACAGCGAGCTGGGATCGTTGACGCCGCCCTACCTGGATGCGGCCCGCATCATGATCAGCAAGGAGAACGGCCGACGGCTGACGGTCATGGTCGGCGGGCAGCCCAAGGGCGGCATGTGGGAGGGCGCGCTGCTGGTGCTGCGGCTGATCGGACCGTGGTTTTTCCTGCCGCTGATCGTGGTGACTCTGCTGGTCATGCCGCTGGTGATCCACCGTGCGATGCGCGGTGTGCGCCGTCTCGCCCAGCAGGCCAAGCAGCTGGATATCGGCAAGGCAGGCGCACGGCTGGATACGCAGATGGTCAGCAGCGAGATCGCGCCGCTGGTCAGTGCGTTCAACGATGCCATCGGCAAAGTCCAGCAAGGCTATGCCGCGCGTGACAAGTTCCTGGCGGATGCGGCCCATGAGCTGCGGGTGCCGATCGCCGTGGTGCAGGCGCGCCTGTCGCAGCTGCCGCAAGGCGCATTGAAGGCGCAACTGCTCAACGACGTGGCGCGGCTGGGCAATGTGGCTGAGCATCTGCTCGATCTGCAGCGCCTGGACCGCAGCGTGGAAAAACTGCAGCCACTCGATCTGGCGATGCTGGCGCGCACGGCCGCGGCGGAACTTGCGCCGTTGGTGATCGGTGCGGGCTACAGCTTCGAGGTGGATGCGCCGGAACAGCCGGTGTGGATCGTCGGTGATGGCATCGCGCTGGGGCGTGTGCTCGCCAATCTGGTGCACAACGCCATCGTGCACGGCGGGGGGCGCGGCACCATCAGCGTGCGCCTGGACAGCCGTGGGACGCTGGAAGTATCGGACCAGGGTGCCGGTGTGCCGGAGAACGATCGTCAGGCTATTTTCGAGCCGTTCCATCGGCTGCGTGCCGCTGGCGGTGGCAGTGGGCTGGGCCTGCATCTGGTGAAGGAAATCGTCCAGCACCATGAGGGAACCGTCTCGGTGGGCGAGGCCCCGGGAGGCGGTGCCAGTTTCCGCATCGCCTTCCACCGCACGGTGCGCCGACCCGACTGATCTCCCGACACGCGGTCGGGCACTGCGCCGATATGAGCCGGCGACCGGCCGCGCGATGCTGGCGGCATGGGGGGACAGGTCCGCGATCATCTCGTCGTGCCGCCGGGCCTGTTGGGCACGTCCAGCGCGGCGGCGCTGGTGGCCGGCGCCACGGCATGCTGCCAGCTGCCGGCGCTGCCTCCCGTCGCCGCCGCCTGGACGGGATGCGCGGTGGGCCTGCTGCTCTGGCTGCTGCGCTGGCGCGGTCGATGGTTGGGCATGCTGCTGATCGGCTGCGGCTGGGCGGCCGTGCATGGCCACTGGGCCCTGGCCGCGCAGCTGCCGCCACAGGATCCTCCCCGTGACCAGCTGCTGACCGGCACCGTCATCGACCTGCCTGAGCACCACCCCACGTACAGCCGCTTTCTGCTTCGCATCGCAGACGACGCTGAGCTGCCGGTCGCATTGCGCGGGCGGCGGGTGCAGGTCTACTGGAGCGCGCCGTTCGCGCGGCCTTCGGCACGTCCCTCCACGCAACCGGCAGCGGAGGAAAAACGCCGCAGCGTGCAGGCAGGATCGCGCTGGCAGCTGCCGTTGCGCCTGCGTGCACCTCGCAGCCGGATCAACCCCGGCGGGTTCGATGGCGAACGACATGCCTTGCTGCTGGGTATCACCGCAACCGGGTCCGTGCGCGATGGCGGCAATGCGCGCGAGATCGCGCCGTCCACAGGGCTGGGTGCCTGGCGCGAGCGGATGTCCGCGCGCATCAGCGCGGCATTGCAGCGGCCGACGTCGCGCTTCATCGCTGCCCTGGCGCTTGGCGATACGCGCGGCTTGTCCGACACCGACTGGGAGCAGCTGCGGGCGCTGGGCCTGACCCATCTGATCGCCATCTCCGGCTTCCACGTGGGCCTGGTGGCGGGCGGCGTCGCGCTGATGGCCAGCCTGCTGTGGCGATGTACCCGCCTGCTGCCGATGCTGTTGCCGCGGCCTATCGCGGTGGCGCTGGCTGCGGCAGTCGGGGCAGCGTGCTATGCGCTGGTGGCGGGGCTGGCGCTGCCCACGGTACGCACGGCCTTGATGATCGTGGTGGTGGCGTTGGCGCGCTGCGGCCGACGGCGCATGGCCTGGGGCCAGTCGCTGGCGCTGGCCGCATTCGCCACCCTGCTGGTCGCGCCGCTGTCTGTGCTGGTGGCTGGCTTCTGGCTCAGCTTCGGTGGCGTGCTGTGGCTGCTGTGGTGCCTGCCCGGTGGTGGACGGCCGGAGGGAGGCTTGCGCGGCATCCTCAAGCCGTTTTTCGCTGCACAGGGCGTTGCCACTCTGGCGCTGCTGCCGCTGGGGATCAGTCTGTTCGGCCAGGCCTCGCGGATCGGGCCGCTGGTCAATCTGCCGGTGGTGCCGTGGTGGAGCCTGGTGGTGGTGCCGCTGGCCCTGCTCGGCACGGCCCTTGAGGCCCTCCACGCTGGGCTGGGGCAGTGGTTGTGGCAGCTGGCCGACTGGAGTTTCGCGCTGAGCTGGCGCTGGCTGCAGCCCCTGTCTGAATGGAGTGGGGCAGTGTGGTGGCTGCCGGAAGCACCGCGCTGGACCTTGCCGATGGCGCTGCTGGGCGTGTTCTGGTGGCTGCTGCCACGGGGGAGGGGGGGCGTGCTGGCAGCGCCCTTGTTGTGCCTGCCGCTGCTGTGGCCATCGCGGGGAGCGCCGGCTGCGGGCGAGGTGGAGCTGCTGGTGATGGACGTCGGCCAAGGCACGGCGGTGCTGGTGCGCACGGCCACCCACGTGCTGCTGTACGACCTCGGGCCACCGGGTGCAGGCAGCGATGCCGGTGAACGCGTGGTGGTGCCAACCCTGCGCGCCTTGGGCACCGGGCCGCCGCAGCGGGTGATGCTCAGCCACGGTGACGCTGACCACGCGGGCGGATTGCCTGGCGTTCGTGCGGCGTTCCCCGAAGTCCCCGTGTCGGCGCCGCTGGGGGCCGGCATCGCCGTGGCCACGCCCTGCCACCGTGGCCAGCGCTGGAACTGGGACGGCGTGGACCTGCAGGTGCTTCATCCCGCACCTGGCCATGCCGAGCGCGGGAACGAGAGCAGTTGCGTGCTGCGTATCGCCACCGCGCACGGGGCCGTACTGCTTGCCGGTGACATCGGCGCGTCCAGTGAAGCGGCCCTGCTGCGCGGCGACCGCGCGGCGTTGGCCGCGCAGGTGGTGCTGGTGCCGCACCATGGCAGTGCCGGGTCGTCCAGCGCCGCCTGGGTGGCGGCGGTGTCGCCGCGGCTTGCGCTGGTGTCGGCCGGTCATCGCAACCGCTTCCGCCATCCGCGGGCAGAGGTGGTGGCGCGTTGGCACGCGGTCGGGGCCGAAGTGCTGAACACCGCCGAATCGGGCGCCGTGCGCGTCTGGCTGGGCGGGCAGGGCCTGCAGGTGCGCGAACAACGTGCGCATGCTGGCCGCTGGTGGGATGCTGCGGGGCGGACGCGGGCGGCTGCTATCCTATCGGTGGACAAACAGGCGGCCGCTGGGCCGGAGGGTTGAAACGTGTGGGAACTGGTCAAGGCCGGTGGCTGGCCGATGGTGCCGCTGCTGCTGTTGGGTGTGTTGGCTTTGGCGATCGTCCTGGAGCGTTTCTGGTCCCTGCGCCGTAACGAGGTCCTGCCGCCGGGACTGGGCCAGGATGTGCGCAACTGGGCCGCGCGCGGCAAGCTGGATCCAGCGCACCTGCAGACCCTGCGGGCGAACTCGCCGCTGGGCGCTCTGCTGGCTGCCGCCCTGGATGCGCGCAACCGACCGCGCGACCAGATCCGTGAGCGCATCGAAGACACCGGGCGCTTCCTCGTCCATCGCATGGAGCGCTTCCTCAACACGCTGGGCACCATCGCCTCGGCCGGCCCGCTGCTGGGTCTGCTGGGCACGGTGGTCGGCATGATCCAGATGTTCATGGGCATCCTCGACCACGGCGTGGGTGATGTGAACCAGCTGGCCGGTGGCATCGGCAAGGCGCTGGTGTGCACGGCGACCGGCATGATCGTGGCCATCCCGGCGCTGATGTTCCACCGTTACTTCAAGGGCCGCATCAACGGCTACGTGATCGAAATGGAGCAGGAAGCCAGCGCCCTGCTGGATGCGCTCGATGGGCGTCCCAGCGTACTGGCGACGGCTGCCCGCACGGCCGGCCAGGCGACCGCGCCCACTGCGCCGTCCCCGGCCAAGGTCTGACGGATGCGCATCCGCAACGACCGTGCCGCCGATGAGCCGCACATCGACCTGGTGCCGCTGATCGACGTGATCCTGGTGCTGATCATCTTCTTCGTGGTCACCACCACCTTCGATGCGCGGTCCACGCTGCAGGTGCAGCTGCCGCATGCCAGCCAGCAGGCCAACAGCGAGCCGCCGCGCGCGCTGAGCATTCTCATCAACGCCGACGGCCGTTACTTCGTCAACGACCAGGAAGTGCTGCGCACCGACGTGGAGTCGGTCAAGCAGACCATCGCCAGCGTTGCCGGTGAAGACCGCACGCAGTCGGTGCTGCTGCGCGCCGATGCACGTACTCCCTACCAGGCCGTGGTCACCGCGCAGGATGCGCTGGGCCAGCTTGGCTTCCGCAGGATTTCCATCGCGACCGCTCCCGAGGTGCGTCAATGAGTTCCAAACACGCGCCCGTCTGGCCGATCTACAAACGCCTGCTGGGCTACACACGCGCCTATTGGGTGTTCATGGTGGCTGCCGTGGTGGCCATGGTGGTTGAAGCCCTGGCCGGCTATCACTTCACCAAGCTGATGGAGCCGCTGGTCAATCGGGGCTTCGTCAATCCGGAACCGCGCATGGCGGTGATCCTGCCGCTGACCATCCTGGGCCTGTTCATGATGCGCAGCCTGGCCACGCTGGTCAGCGATTACACGCTGGCACGCACCGGACGCAGCGTGGTGCGCGACCTGCGCGAGCAGGTGCTGGACAAGTACCTGCACCTGCCGTCGTCGCACTTCGATACCGAAGCCACGCCGGTGATGGTCAGTCGCCTGAACTTCGACACCGAGCAGGTCACCCAGGCCAGTGCGGATGCGCTGAAGACGCTGGTGGCCGACACCCTGACCATCATCGCGATGCTGGTGGTGATGCTGCAGATGAGTGTCAAGGTGACCGTGGCGATGCTGGTGGTGGTGCCGCTTATCGGGGTCATCGTGTCCTTCGTGGGCAAGCGCTACCGGCGCATCAGTCGCGGCATCCAGGACGGCATGGGCACCATGGCGGCGACGGCCGAACAGTCCTTGGCCGCACAGCAGGAAGTGAAGGTGCATGGCACGCAGCAGCTGGAGATCAGCCGCTATGCGCGGCTGGCCAACCGCATGCTCGGCTTGAACATGAAGGTGGAGACCACGCGCGCGTTCGCCTCCAGCACCGTGCAGTTCCTGGCGGCGCTGGCGCTGGCGGTGATCGTCTGGGTCGCCACGCGCGAGGCGCTGGTGGGCAAGCTCAATGCCGGCCAGTTCATGGGCCTGATGACCTCGATGATGGCCATCATTCCGTCGCTGCGGCGCTTGACCAGCGTGCAGACGTCGATTTCGCGCGGCGTAGCCGCTGCCGAACGTCTGTTCTCCATCCTCGATATGCCGGTGGAGCGTGACAAGGGCAACCAGCGCATCGGCCGAGCGCGCGGCGAGCTGGCGTTCGAGCACGTGATGCTGCGTTATCGCGAAGATGCCGGCACGGCGCTGGATGACATCAGCTTCGTCGCGGCGCCTGGTACGGTGACCGCCGTGGTCGGCCGCTCGGGCAGTGGCAAGACCAGCCTGATCCGCCTGGTGCCGCGCTTCTACGAGCCCAGTGGCGGACGCATTACGCTGGATGGCGTATCGCTGGACGACTACCCGCTGGCCGACCTGCGTCGGCAGGTGGCGATGGTGGGGCAGAAGGTGATGCTGTTCGATGACACCATCGGGGCCAACATCGCCTACGGCATGGATGCCAGCGAAGAACAGATCCGCAGCGCCGCCGAGGCAGCCAACGCCTGGGAGTTCATCGCCCGCCTGCCGCAGCAGCTGCAGACGCCGGTCGGCGAAAACGGTGCACTGCTGTCGGGTGGCCAGCGCCAGCGCCTGGCGATCGCCCGCGCGATCCTGCGTGATGCGCCTATCCTGATCCTGGACGAGGCCACTGCGGCACTGGACAACGAATCCGAGCGGCTGGTGCAGGACGCCCTGCAGCGCCTGATGCCGGACCGCACCACGCTGGTGATCGCGCACCGCCTGTCCACCATCGAGCACGCAGACCAGGTGCTGGTGATGGACCAGGGACGCATCGTCGAACGGGGTACCCACGTCGAACTGTTGGCGATGGGTGGCCTGTACGAGCACCTGTACAAGATGCAGTTCCGCGAAAGGCAGGCCTGATGTCCGGCAAAGGTACGCAGACACCGGTTTACTGGTACGACGGCTCGACGATTCCGTTCGGCATGCGCCTGCTCAGCCCCGTGTATGCGGCGGTGACCGGGCTGCGTCGACGGCTGTTCCGGCGCGGCTGGCTGAAGCAGCACAGCCTGCCGGTGCCGGTGATCGTGGTGGGCAACATTACCGCCGGTGGCACCGGCAAGACGCCCCTGACCATCGCGCTGGTACAGCGCCTGCGCGATGCGGGATGGAAGCCGGGCGTGGCGAGTCGTGGCTATGGCCGCGACGCGGCCGAGACCGCGCGCTGGGTGGACGCCGATACGCCCACCGATCTGGGCGGTGACGAACCGGTTCTGATCGCCTGGAAAACCGGCGCGCCGGTACGCGTGGACCGTGATCGTGTGGCTGCCGGCAAAGCCCTGGTGGATGCCGGCTGCGATGTCATCGTCTGCGATGACGGCCTGCAGCATTACCGCCTGGCGCGCGACATCGAGATCGAAGTCATCGACGCCCAGCGTCGCTATGGCAACGGCCGACTGCTGCCTGCCGGCCCCTTGCGCGAGCCGGTGGCCCGCGCGTCGGAATGCGATTTCCGCGTCGTCAATCTCGGCTCAAGCAGCGGTGAAGCAGCGGAAAGCGCCTGCGGTTTCGGCCAATGGGCGATGAGCCTGCGCATCGACAGCGCCCAGCCGTTGGTGGGGGGGCGCCTGCGTGCACTTTCTCATTTCGCCGGACAGCGCGTACATGCGGTGGCCGGCATCGCCAATCCGCAGCGCTTCTTCGACATGCTGCGTGCCGCGCGCATCGGCGTGGTGCCGCATGCCTTCGCCGATCATCACGCCTACCAGGCCGCTGATCTGCGCTTCGGCAGTGAGCTGCCGATCCTGATGACCGAAAAAGACGCGGTGAAGTGCCGCGCGTTCGCCAACGACTGGCATTTCGCGGTGCCGCTGCAGGCCGACCTGCCTGCTGCCTTCTGGGTGGCATTGACCGATCGCCTCGAGAAACTGCGTGCGGGCTGATGTGCCGCATGAACTGCCTGAAAGGACTGCTCCCATGACTGACTTCGTCGTCGCCATTCCCGCCCGCTATGCGGCATCGCGCCTGCCCGGCAAGCCGCTGCGGCTGCTGGGTGGCGAGCCCCTGGTGCTGCACGTGGCGCGACGCGCGCTGTTGGCCGGTGCCCGCGAAGTATGGGTCGCCACCGATGACACGCGCATCGCCGATGCGCTGGGCGGGCTGGCCGACGTCAACGTGGCCATGACCGACGTGGCGCACGCATCGGGCACCGACCGGCTGGCCGAGTGCGCGCGGATCGCCTGCTGGGCCGATGACACGGTGGTGGTCAACCTGCAGGGCGATGAGCCCTTCGCGCCAGCAGCCGGCATCCGCGCCGTGGCCGAGGCGCTGGGCGATGGCCGGGCACCGATGTCCACGCTGGCGACCCTTGTGGAGGACGCCGAAACCCTGTTTGACCCCAACGTGGTCAAGCTGGTACGCAACGTGCGCAACGAGGCGATGTACTTCAGCCGCGCGCCGATCGCCTGGCACCGCGATGGCTTTGCGCGCAGCCGCGAGGTGCTGCCGGACGGTCACCGCTGGCTGCGTCATATCGGCATCTACGGGTATCGCGCCCGGTTCCTGCAGCAGTTCGCGGCGATGCCGCCGGGAACGCTGGAGCAGGTCGAGAATCTGGAGCAGCTGCGCGTGCTGGAGGCCGGTTTTCCGATCAGCGTGGCGTTGTCACCCGCCCCGTTCCCGCCGGGCATCGATACGCCCGAAGACCTGGCGCGGGCCGAAGCGCTGCTGGCCACCGGCCAGGCGTGAGGCTTGGCCGGCAGGGTCTGGGGGCACAACGATTGCATGACACGGTCTCCGGCATAATCAGCGCATGAATGCCCAACCCGTCCAGGATCTCCCCGAATTCGCCACGTGGCTGAATGCTGCGCCGGCCACCTTGAGCGAACTGCGTGGCCGACCGCTGGCGCTGCTGTTCGTCAACGCGGCGTCGGTCTGGTGCGCGCAGCGTCTGGCCGAAGTGGCCAACTGGCAG
This sequence comes from Stenotrophomonas sp. CFBP 13725, assembly GCF_014841935.1. Classification (NCBI taxonomy): domain Bacteria; kingdom Pseudomonadati; phylum Pseudomonadota; class Gammaproteobacteria; order Lysobacterales; family Lysobacteraceae; genus Stenotrophomonas; species Stenotrophomonas sp. CFBP 13725. The sequence continues at coordinate 336,127 of NZ_JACYUV010000002.1, forward strand.
TCGCGCAACCCGGGCCGCCTGCAGGTGCTGGTACTGCAGGTGCCGCGCTTCGATTTCGAACGGGACCAGGCGGCATCGCTGAAGCTGCTGCGGCGGCAGGGGCTGAGCTCGATCGCACTGCTCGACAGCGATTGGGATGGCTGGCGCCGGTTCGGCGTGACCGCGTGGCCGACGATGGTGATGATGGATGTGTATGGCCGCGAGAGTGGCCGACTGGTCGGACTGGGGCAGCCCGGCGAGCTGGATCGCAGCCTGAACGAGCTGTGTGCCGGCGCGCAGGCTGCCGATATCGCGCCGCTGCGTGAGTTGAATCCAGAGCCCCGCGTGCCGCTGTGCTTTCCCACCGGCCTGGCGGTAACCACCGAGCGGCTGTACATCGCCGACACGGGACACCACCGCATCCTCGAATGCAGCCATGGCGGCCGTGTACTGCGCCAGTTCGGCCAGGGCACCGCCGACCTGATGGATGGCGGCGCGCAGGAGGCGGCGTTCAACCGCCCGCAAGCGTTGGTGGTGGAGCGTGAATGCCTGTACGTCGCCGACACCGGCAACCACGCCCTGCGGCGCATCAACATCATCACCGGCCAGGTCGACACGTTGTGTGGCAACGGGCGCTGCGGCGAGCCGGTGGAGGGCGAGCTGAGCGATCCACGCTCCTCGCAGCTCAATCACCCCATCGGCCTTGCCTTGGCTGACAACGAACTGCACATCGCCATGGCCGGTGACAACCGGATATGGAGCTATCACCTCGGCCAGCGACGCCTGCAGCGGCGCGCCGGGAGCGGGATCCTCGATCAGCGCGACGGCGCCGGCAACGTGGCGGCGTTTGCCCAGCCTACCGCGCTGGCGGTAGTGCAGCAGGCGCTGTACGTGGCCGATGCGCTGGGGTCGTCGATCCGGTCGCTGCAGTTGCGCGGTGACCTGGTGCAGACGCTGGTGGGGCAGGGCATGTGGAGCCACGGTGCCGAAGACGGCCCGCGCGAGCAGGCCAGCCTGCAGTTCCCGCAGGCCATCGCACTGAGCCCGGATGCGCCGCTGCTGTGGATCGCCGATACCGGCAATGGCCGGCTGCGCACGCTGCGGCTGGGCGGTGGCGAGCTGCTGACCCAGGCGCTGCCACGGCGGCTGCATGGGCCGGCGGGGCTGGCGGCCGGCGCGGGCGCGGTATGGATCGCCGAGACCGATGCACATGCCGTACTGCGGCTGGACCCCGCCAGTGGCGTGCTGAGCGAAGTGCCGATCACCGAATGAACGAAGTACCCGCTTTTGATGGCAAGGCGTTCGCCGCTGCCTTGAGTACCGCACCCGGCGTCTACCGCATGTACGGTGCCGACGATGCGCTGCTGTACGTGGGCAAGGCGCGCGCGCTGCGCAACCGCGTCGGCAGCTACTTCAACGGCAGCCCGAAGAACGCACGCATCATGTCGATGCTGTCGCAGATCGTCAGGATGGACGTGACGGTCACGCGCTCGGAAGGCGAAGCGCTGCTGCTGGAAAACCAACTGATCAAATCGCTGTCGCCGCGTTACAACGTGTCGCTGCGCGATGACAAGACCTATCCGCACGTCCTGCTGACCCGCGAGCAGTGGCCACGCATTGCGCTGCACCGCGGCCCGCGCGCGGTGCCGGGCCGCTATTTTGGCCCGTATCCCGGCGTCACCGCCGTGCGCGAAACGCTGAACCTGATGCACAAGCTGTTCAAGCTGCGAAGTTGCGAAGACAGCGTGTTCCGCAACCGCTCGCGGCCCTGCCTGCAGTACCAGATCGGTCGCTGCAGTGCGCCGTGCGTAGAGCTGGTGCCGGCCGAGGACTACGCCGAATCGGTGCGCCGGGCGTCCATGTTCCTGGAAGGCAAGAGTGATGACCTGACCCGCGAGCTGGGCGAACAGATGCAGGCCGCGAGTGAGTCGCTGGAGTTCGAGCAGGCCGCGCGGTTGCGTGACCTGGTCAAATCGCTGCGCAGCATGCAGACCCGGCAGTATGTCGATGGCCGCGCGGCCGACCTGGACGTGCTGGCCGTGGCCACGCGCGGAGCGCAGGCCTGCGTGATGCTGCTGGCGTTCCGTGATGGCCGCAACATGGGCACGCGGCCGTTCTTCCCGCGCACCAATGGCGAAGACAGCCCGGACGAAGTGCTGGGCGCGTTCGTATCTCAGTACTACGTGGAATTCCAGCCGCCGCGCGAGATCCTGCTGGACCGCGAAATTCCCGATGCGTCGCTGCTGGAAGTGGCGTTGTCCGCCTCCGCCGAGCACAAGGTGCAGTTGAAATGGAACGTCCGCGGCGAACGCGCGGGGTATCTGGAACTGGCCAGCCGCAATGCCCAGCTGACCTTGGCCACCGAGCTCAACAGCCGGGATTCGCAGCACGCGCGCAGCGAGGCCGTGCGCGAGATGCTGGGCCTGGCCGAGCCGGTGAAGCGGGTGGAATGTTTCGATATCAGCCACACCATGGGCGAGGCCACGGTGGCATCGTGCGTGGTGTTCGACGCCGCCGGTCCGGTGAAAGCGCAGTATCGCCGTTTCAACATCACCGGCATCGAGCCGGGGGATGACTATGCGGCCATGCGCCAGGCCATCGACCGACGCTTCCGCCGGGCGGTGGAAGAGCAGGGCGTGCTGCCGGATGTGCTGTTGATCGACGGCGGTGCCGGCCAGCTGACCCAGGCGCAGGAAGCGCTGGCCGACCTGGGTGTGGAAGGCGTGCTGCTGGTGGGCGTGGCCAAGGGTGCGGAACGCCGCGCCGGACACGAAGCGCTGGTGCTGCCCGACGGCCGCGAGCTGCGCCCGGGCGCGGCCTCGCCGGCCCTGCAGTTCATCCAGCAGGTGCGCGATGAGGCGCACCGCTTCGCCATCACCGGCCATCGCGGCCGCCGCCAGAAAGCGCGGATGACCAGCAAACTGGAAGACATCGCCGGCATCGGCCCACGGCGGCGGGCCAGCCTGCTCAAGCATTTCGGCGGACTGGTCGGCCTGAAGGCGGCAGGCGAGTCGGAAATAGCCAAGGTCGAGGGCATCAACGATGCCCTCGCTGCCCGTATCTACGCTAACCTTCATGGACTGCCCGAGCCGAATGCGGCGGGCGAGTAGAGAGATCTGATGACGTTGACCCTCCCCACCTGGCTGACACTGCTGCGGATCCTGATGATCCCGGTGCTGGTGCTGGTGTTCTATCTTCCCTATACATGGACGAACTTCGCCTCGGCGGCCCTGTTCGGCTTGGCAGCGATCACCGACTGGCTGGATGGCTGGATCGCGCGGCGCTACAAGCTGGAATCGGCGTTCGGCGCGTTCCTGGACCCGGTGGCTGACAAGCTGATGGTGGCCGTGGCGCTGTTCCTGATCGTGCAGGGGCACCCGACTCCGTGGATGGCCTTCTGGGCGGCGGTGATCGTCGGCCGCGAAATCGCCGTGTCCGCGCTGCGCGAGTGGATGGCGGAACTGGGCCAGCGCGCGAAGGTGCGCGTGGCGATGATCGGCAAGGTCAAGACCACCGCGCAGATGGTGGCCTTGCTGTGCCTGCTGTATTCCGTAGCGCCCAACACTCCGGTCGAGTCGATCTGGATGGGCCCGCCGGTGTTCCATATCGGCGACTGGACCCTGGCGATCGCCGCCATGCTGACGCTGTATTCGGGCCTGCAGTATCTGCATGCCGCCTGGCCGAGCCTGCGCGCCGATGAACGCGCGGCACGCGAACGCGCGCGATTGAAGAAAGGCGGCTGACAGGCCTGTTGACACCGATGTGAAGACAGGTAAAATGCCGCCTCCCAAGCGGGAATAGCTCAGTTGGTAGAGCGCAACCTTGCCAAGGTTGAGGTCGCGAGTTCGAGTCTCGTTTCCCGCTCCAGAATCTGAAAGAGGCCGAAAGGCCTCTTTTTTTGTTTTCGCGTTTCTTGACTCCTGCGCTGGCTGCTGTAGAATGCCGCCTCCCAAGCGGGAATAGCTCAGTTGGTAGAGCGCAACCTTGCCAAGGTTGAGGTCGCGAGTTCGAGTCTCGTTTCCCGCTCCAGGTTTTCGAAAAGAAGCCCACGTGGCTTCTTTTTTTTGCCTGCATCCCGCGCTGGAAAACCAGCATCCGGACTGTTCGATTGCAGATGAACAGGCTTGACGAGATGAAGGTTTTTAGACACAATATCGCTTCTTCGGCGCAGGTCGAAGAAAACGCGGGAATAGCTCAGTTGGTAGAGCGCAACCTTGCCAAGGTTGAGGTCGCGAGTTCGAGTCTCGTTTCCCGCTCCAGTTTTACCGGGCCCCGGAAGGGGCTTTGTTTTTCTCCCGCGCTGGCTGCGCGGGGCAGCGCTCCAGTAAGCGGCCTGCAACGGGAAAAACGATGTGTTGAAGCGTGAAAAACGCTGGTGTGGTCCCGGGTCATCCGGTAGCATGTCGGCCTCACGCGGGAATAGCTCAGTTGGTAGAGCGCAACCTTGCCAAGGTTGAGGTCGCGAGTTCGAGTCTCGTTTCCCGCTCCAAATCCCGACAGGTTCCAACACGGAACTTCGTCTTACCAGGGTCTCGCATCCTTGGTTGCTGTACACCGGCCTGGTGGCAGAGTGGTTATGCAGCGGCCTGCAAAGCCGCGTACGCCGGTTCAATTCCGACCCAGGCCTCCAGACTAAAGCCCTGATCTTGATCAGGGCTTTTTTTTATGTCTGTAATTCGGCGTGTGCTTCGGTCGGCGGTCTTGGCGGCATGTCGCATGCTGCCCATTGCCGTATGGATGGTGGCCAATCCGGCGTCATCTCTGGTCCCGCGCTTCGCGCCATCTCATGTCTTTGATGGCTACGCGGGATACATGGCGCACATGGGCGGAACTTCGCAATTTTCCTCATGGACGCAGGCACTTGCCGCTGCGCACGATGATCCCGCTGGTGCCACGGGGCATCAGCCGGGATTGCCATCCTGTTAGTGAGTTAACCGTTGACTCTGTTCTGCCCTCCGGGGCACGGCGGAGAATGCACTGCATCGCCTATCGGTTTCATGGCAGGCGATGCGGGGGATCCCTGATCCGCCGGTTAATGGTTTACTCACCCGGTATGGCAACCCGCATCGCCCGCCACCTTGCGCTCCGGCGCAGGTGGCCTCACTGCGAGGTCCTGCCGTTGACTACCGAACATCCCCTGAGCTCCGCGCGTCTTGCCTCCCTGCTGGGCGAGCAGATCCACGACGTGCCGCAGAAGTTCATCGAGACGCTGGAACGCCGTCTGCAGCAGTACGCGGCTGAGCACCCGGCGAGTACTCGACTGACCCACCTGACGCTGGTTCCGTCGCTGCCCGCACCGGAGGTAGACCCGTCCGCCGAACTGGAGCGCGTGGGTAAAGTCGCCGTGCCAATCCGCGTGATGCAAGCTTTGGATGCGGCGCTGGAGATCCTGCATGCCGAGCACATAGCGCGTTGCGATGGGGATAACGCTTCGCTGCTTGGAGAGCACCTGGTAGATGGCTTGCTGGTTGCTGGCCGGGAATTGATCAAGGCATCGGCTGGAAAGCAGTTGGAAGTGCGATGAGCCCTGCGGTCCTTAGCCCTGTGCACACCTGAATCAGAAGGCGCGGTGGTGCGTTCCACCTTCGCCGCGCTCGGGTCATTCAATACCTTTCGAGAAGGTCACAACGATCCCGCATGGCTGTTTCCACTCTTCCCGCAAGAGAGCAGTGTGCGGGTTCCAAAGGGGAACTTGGCGGTGCTCGTGCGGACCACTTCGCCGCCCAGCTTTGAGCAGTACCGATCCATCTTGGTAAGTGTGTCCTTTGACTGCTCGGATGCTTTGAGAAGCAGATGCCCATCCGATGCTACCGAGTGAACCAATTCCACGAGATCTCCTTCTTCCAGTTGATACCGGCGAATCAACGTTGGCGGATTTCCTGGGGTGTCGTTGCTACTCGATACTGTTTCTGAGATTAGCTCGAACGATTGCGGCATGAGCGGCAATGTATTTTCGGCAGCAGCGCCTTGGCATAACAGCACGCCTGCGGCAGCCGATAGAGCGGTTTTTGAGTTCCACATGCGTGATCCTTGACGTCGTTGGGACGCTGCTGAGGCAACAGAAGGCTGCCTGCGGGCCGCAACGCCTGCTGTCAGAAATCGCGCAAATGGGTTGGCAGGCGGTACGGTCCGGCATGCAGGTCGGTGCAGATAGAGGTGAACCAGTCTGGTAGAGCGGACTTCAGTCCGCTGCCGTCCCGCATCGCAGCAGCCGCGACGGCGACGGCAACCGCAACCGCAACGGCAGCCGACTGAAGTCGGCTCTACCGGGTATCAGTGTGGCCAGCGCCAACACGTCACGACGCGTGCGGGCATCAGTCGCATGCCATTGCGCGTCTCTACCAGCCATCTGCGCGCGGCATCGTGCCCAGCGCCAGCAGCGCACGGCGCGTGCGGGCGCCGCGTTCGCTCAGCGCCTGCGGTGTCGCTTTGCAGGCGGCACTTCCCAGGTTGACGTGTCGGCTTATCGACAGCAGATCGTCCTTGTCGGCCAGCACATTGAGTCCGGCGTCGTGCCACCATGCGGCTGCCGCCAGCGCAGCCACTTCCGGGGATTCCATCAACTCGGGTTGTTCTTCCAGTGGCATGCCGATCAGCACGCCGATGCGCCGATAGTCGCCACGCCCGCGTAGCGGTAACGGTCCGCGACCGCGATATCGATATCCATCGCCGCTGGCTTCGTCGCCGTTGCCACCTTGATCAGCGTGCACGCGATTGGCCAGCCGCTCCGGCTTGCGCGCGTAGGACGAATGTTCCGCTTCGGCAACGCGACAGCCGTATTCGTCGCGGATGCGCTTGGGGCTGTACGACAGCAGTTCCTGCAACGTCTGCAGGCTGTGGCTTTCATGCCCCAGTTGGGCCAGGAAGTGGGCCTGGCGCCGCGGTGTAGTGATGCCGAAGGTGTCCATGGCCACGTTCAACGGGTCTGCCCAACGCTGCGCCAGCGTCAACGGGCACATGAGAATTTGCGAAAGGTGTGCTGCGGTGAGCATCTGACGCTCCGGGAGCCGAGGCGCGCATCGGCCCTGCGCGCGATAAGGCTGCACGAACGCGGTGTAGCCGCTGTGTCCTGTCAGCAGACGGCAGCTTGCGCGCGACGTGCAGCCTACACAGTGCGGCAGGCTCGCTTGATCTCCCTCTGTTCCGTCCGCTGCGCCCCGCCGCCGCGTGGTACGCAGCCGCGGCGTCGCATGGGGCATGGCGCAACCTGTCAGCCTGCGCAGCGGCTGCACCCACAGGCGGGGTAGGTCTCAGCCGACGATCGGCTCGACCTGCTGCCGGCCTTCCTGGCTCAGGTCGATGTCACCATCTTCGGCCTGTACGGCCAAGCCGGCCTTGACCGCCCACGTCGCGTCTTCGGCAGACACCTCACGCGTTGCGTGGATGTCCTCAAGGATCCTGCGCTGCTCGGTCGTCAGTTGCATGCTCGTCTCACCTGTCTGTTTTCACCAACCTTAGCGGTACGGGGTGAGGGCGGTGTCGGTAGTAGGCGACGTAACCTGGCGGGAGCAGGTAAATAGTTCAGGTTTATGCCGATGATGTGTTCTTCTTGTCATTGACGTGTAGTCAAATTTATGACTAATTCAATAGGCGGCATAAGCAGGCTTTCTGGACGAGAGAGTCGAAACCGGGCGTTTATTCCTTGGAGGGTCGTACATGGACTACGGCACGCAGGATCTGGCAGACCAGGTCCGCCACGAGCTGGAAGACAGTTACCAGAAGCACGGATGCGGTCCAGAGTTCTGGAATACCTACCAGCAGGTGCTCGCGCGATTGGTGCCACAAGGTGGCCAGCGCACGCAGGTCACCAATGAAATGGCGTTGTTGATCGAGCAGCTTGGCATCGTGCGGCAGGCGCAACTTGTGCCACCTGCCGAGTCGCCAGCGCGCTGAGTCAGCCCGCGAACAGGCGCGCCACCAGCCACGCCCCCAGCACGCAGAGCGGGACCAGCAGCACCAGCGTGAACGGTCGCAGCATCCTGCGTGGCGGCAACAGGCCGTGGTCGGGTCTCGTGTAACGGATCAGCCCGGAGGTGCCCATCGTGGCTTGCTGCACGTTGTTGCAGGCCACCAGGCATGCGCCACACGCCAGACAATCCGCCTGTGGCCCCTCACGTACGTCCAGCCCTACCGGGCAGGCGCTGACGCAGAGGCGGCAGTCGACGCAGTCCCCCAGCCGGTCAGCGGCGAAGAGCGGCATGGACCCGGCAAGTTCAGGATGTGCGGCGCGAAACACGTAGTCCTGCGCGGTAGTGGGGTCGAGCAGCCCCCGGCCGCGCGCCGCCACGCTGCCCAGCCCGGCAGCGCGCATGCCTCGGGGCTCGCCGCGCGGCGCCAGATAGAGCATGCGCGGCGTATGCGCATCGGCCAGCAGGGGCTGGACGCGTGCAAACGGACACAGCGCCCTGCACACATGACGGCGCAGGAATCCTGCATTGCCCCATGTCGCGGCAGCATAGAACACGATCCAGAACGTTTCCCAGGCACCCAGCCGGCACTGCACCGCCCGCATCAGCAACGGGTGGAACGGCGTGAAAAGGCCGACGACGGTCAGGCCGGTGGCCAAGGCCAGGCAGGCCCAGAGCGCATGCCGCAACAGCGGCTCAACGGATGCGCCTTGAAGTGCCCACCGCGTGCCACGTTCCACCCAGCCAAACAACTGGCTCCACAACGTCTGCGGACAGGCATGGCCGCACCACAGTCGCCCCGCCAGGTGGGTGAACAGCGCCAGCAACACGGCGGCAAATGCCAACAGCGCCAACAGCAGGCCCACATCGTCCGGCCACAGGGTGAGCCCGAACAGGTCAAACCGGCGCTGCGCGAGATCCAACAACAGGGCTTGTCGGCCGTTCCACTGCAGCCACGGCAACCCGTAGAAGGCTGCCAGCAGCGCAAGCGTCAGTCCGGTTCGCAGATAGGGCGTGCGCAGCAGCCAGTTCACCCCAACGGCACCTCATCGTCGTCCGCATCCATCGGCCGCAGCAGGTACGCGGTGACGGCGCTGGAGGCGGCGGTGACCGTCCAGAACATGAAGAACCCCAGCGTGTAGCCCAGTTCACGGCTGATCACGTGGTCAGGAAAGGTGATGGCACATAAGCGCACCGGATCAACGAAGGCGAAGAACACCCCGCTGGCCAGCCCCGCCGCGATGAAGCTGGGCCACAGCACCATCCCCCACCGCTCGACGCGTTGTCGGCAGGGCAGGCGATGAGGGACAGGCGACAGCGGCATGCGGGTCAGTCCGGCAGGAGGCAGTGGGGCGACGGGCTGCGGGTGTATCGCGCGCCGGCGAGCGATCAATCTAGGAAGCCCGTCCGGCGCAGGCATTGATCTGGATCAAGCGCTGCAGGGCCCGCCCGCTGCGCGCACGCGCGCGCGGTGGGATAATCGCGGTTCGACACCTGCTGGATCCCATGGACACTGCCCCGCTGCCCCTGCCTGACGCCTCGCCCGATCTGTGTACGGAGGAAGAGGTCACCCGTCTGGTGCATGACTTCTATGCGCGCGTCCGCGACGAGCCCCGACTCGGCCCGGTGTTCACCGCGCATGTCGTCGACTGGCCTACGCATCTGCGCCAGCTGGTGGATTTCTGGTCGGCCCTGCTGCGCGGCACCCGCCGTTTCCAGGGCTCGCCGATGTCCAAGCACATGGCGATCGACGACATGGACCGCGATCTGTTCGATCGTTGGCTGGCGCTGTTCCGGCTGACTTCGGCGGAGTGCGGCAATCCAGACATGCAGCGGCTTGCCGACGATATCGCCGCGCGTATCGCCGATACCTTCTGGAAGCGCTATCGGATGCTGCGCTTGCCGTCGCTTGGCCTGCCGATCGTCGGCTGATTTGATCTGGGTCAAAGCGCGGCGTGTCCGTTGGCGGGATGCTTGCGTCATGGATACGTACTCTCCCGTGCACGGTGGCTTGGCCTGGTGCTTCGATGCCGAGGTGCTGCAGCGGCATGACAAGGCCGGCCCGCGCTATACCTCCTACCCGACCGCGCCGCACTTCCACGATGGCTTCGGCGAACGGCAACTGGCCGATTCGCTGGCTGCCAGCAACGGACCAGGCAAGGCGCTGTCACTGTATGTGCACGTGCCTTTCTGCAGCAGTCCATGTTTCTACTGTGGCTGCAACCGGGTAATCACCCGCGACCGCAGTCGCGGCCAGGCCTATGTGGCCCGCGTGTTGGCCGAGGCAGACCTGCTGGCGTCGCATGTCGATCCGCGACGCGAGGTGATTCAACTGCATCTGGGCGGTGGCACGCCGAACTTTCTGACCCGCGACGCGCTGGTCGAGCTGGTCGGTGGCCTGCGGCGTCGTTTCACTTTCAGTTCCTCGCCGTCGCGTGATTTTTCGATCGAGCTGGATCCGCGTTTCATCGACCGTGACGACGTGGCGCTGTTGGCCGAGCTGGGATTCAACCGGGCCAGCCTGGGGATCCAGGATTTCGATCCGGCCGTGCAGGTGGCGATAAACCGCGTGCAGGGGGTCGGGCAGACGCTGGACATCCTGCAGGCCTGCCGCGATTACGGCATGCGCTCGGTCAACGTGGATCTGATCTACGGATTGCCGGGCCAGACCCCGCAGGGATTCGGGCGTACGCTGCAGCAGGTGCTGGCCCTGCGTCCGGACCGGTTGGCGGTTTACGGCTACGCGCACCTGCCGCACGTGTTCCGGGCGCAGCGGCAGATCGACGAAGCCCAGCTGCCCGCGCCGGAACAGAAACTCGCCCTGCTGGGGTTGGCGGTGCAGCAGCTGATGGCGGCGGGGTATCAATACATCGGCATGGACCATTTCGCGCTGCCCGAAGAGGACCTGTCACGCGCGCAGCGGGCAGGGCAGCTGCATCGCAACTTCATGGGCTACACCACCCATGCCGATACCGATCTGCTGGGGCTGGGGGTGAGCGCGATCAGCAACGTCGGTGCCAGTTACAGCCAGAATCCGCGCGACCTGCCTTCGTGGGAAGCCGCGGTGGATGCCGGCCACATGCCGGTATGGCGCGGACTGCAGCTGGACCCCGACGATGTGCTGCGTGCGGAGATCATCCAGCAGCTGATGTGCCACGGCGAAGCGGATGTAGCCGCGGTGTGTGCCGCGCGCGGCGAGCACTTCGACACGTACTTCGCCGATGCGTTGCCACGCCTGGCGGCCCTGCAAGCCGATGGGCTGGCCGAGGTGATCGAAGGGCGCGTGCGCGTGACCGAGCAGGGCAGGCCGCTGCTGCGCCTGCTGGCCATGTGTTTTGATCGATATCTGTCGCAATCAGCACCTGTGGCGCAGTATTCGCGCGCGATCTGAGCGGTGCAGACGCAAGGGTGATGGCTGGTGCCCGGACCCGGAATCGAACCGGGATGACCTTGCGGTCGGCAGATTTTAAGTCTGATGCGTCTACCAGTTTCGCCATCCGGGCCGCGCGCATAGGGTGCACCACGCGGCGCCAATTTGGAATGGTGACGTGCCGCCGGCAATTCGTTTCTGCATTACCTACCAACACTAATAGGTTCATGCCATATTTGAATCAGGCGTACCTGGGGAGGGAAACATGCCACTGCGCGCGATTGTCTATGTCAGTCAGGCCCGGGCGGAACTGTCCCTCGCCGAGCTGGACGGGCTGATGGCCGATGCCACCGCGTTCAATCGCATGGCCGGGGTCACCGGCGTGCTGATGTTCGATGGTGCGCGCTTTCTGCAGTATCTGGAGGGTCCCGCTGATGGGCTGGATTCGGTGTATGCCCGGGTGGTCAACGCGCGTCGACACCACGGCCTTCGACAATTGGCCAGCGCACGCGTGCAGGCACGCTGGTTTCCGCGCTGGACCATGGCCAGCCGGCAGATCGATGCCCAGGCATTGGCGGCCATCGTGGACGCGCCATGGGAAGGTCTTTCGCTGGAGCCGGCGCTGGCTGGGCACGGCTTCGAGCGGCTGCTGTACACCTGGATGGGCGGCGGCGGCGAGCTGGAGCCTGCGGCGGTCAGCCTGGGGTCGTGAGGCAGGACGTGGTCAGCGACCAGCAGGGCGGTTAACCTTGTCGCTCTTTATGCAGGAGCCGGGTGCGCCATGGAACGTTCCGATCGCATCACGTGCTGCCGGTGGATGGCATGAGTACGCCGCTGTCGGCGGCGCAGTCGCCGCGTCCGGCGATCATCGGACTGGGCTATGTGGGCTTGCCGTTGGCCGTCGCTTTCGGCCGGTTGTTCCCCACGCTGGGCTTCGACATCGATGCCGCTCGCGTGGCCGAACTGCAGCAGGGCCATGACCACACCCTCGAGCTGGAAGACGGCGAACTGGCACAGGCCACGCACCTGCGCTGCACGGCCGATGCCGGTGAGCTTGCGGCGTGCAATGTCTACATCATCACCGTGCCGACGCCGATCGACGTGCATGAGCAGCCCGACCTGGGGCCGTTGCGCTCGGCCAGCGAACGGGTGAGCAGCGTGCTCCAGCCCGGCGATCTGGTCATCTACGAATCCACGGTATATCCCGGCACCACCGAAGAAGTGTGCATCCCGCTGCTCGAGGCCGGTTCGGGCCTGCGCTTCAACGAAGATTTCTTCTGCGGCTATTCGCCGGAGCGGGTCAGCCCGGGTGACCGCCAGCGTCGCCTGGCCGACATCCGCAAGATCACCTCCGGCTCCACGCCGGACGTCGCCGCCGTGGTGGATGCGCTGTACCGGCAGATCATCACGGCCGGCACCTTCCCGGCACCGTCCATGCGCGTGGCCGAAGCGGCCAAGGTGGTGGAGAACATCCAGCGCGACGTCAACATTGCCTTGGTCAACGAGCTGGCGCTGATCTTCGACAAGCTGGGCATCGATACGCAGGACGTGCTGGAAGCGGCGGGCAGCAAGTGGAACTTCCTGCCGTTTCGGCCGGGCCTGGTGGGCGGGCACTGCATTGGCGTGGACCCGTATTACCTGCTGCACAAATCGGAAAGCGTGGGCTACCACCCCGATCTGATCCACACCGCGCGACAGGTCAACAATCGCGTCGGTGCACATGTCACCCAGCGCGTGCTGTCGTTGCTGGCCGGACGTGGGCGAGCACCCGAGGCAGCGCGCGTGCTGGTGCTGGGCGTCACCTTCAAGGAAGACTGCCCGGACCTGCGCAACAGCCGTGCACTGGAACTGGCCCAGCAGCTGCAGGCCAGTGGCGCACGCGTACAGGTACAGGACCCCTGGGTCGGGCCGGCCGCGCTTCAGGATGCGGGCGTCGAATGGGTGGCCGAGGCCGAAGCAGGGGTGTATGACGCGGTCGTGCTGGCGGTGGCGCACCAGCGCTTCCGGCAGATGGATGCGGCCGCGATCAAGGCGTTGCTGGCACCGCAGGGTGTCGTCTATGACGTCAAATCGGCCTGGCCGCGTGACGTGGTGGACGACCGGCTCTGAGGCCATTGGCGGGGCGTTGATCAGCGGCGGGGTAGACTGGTCACAGCTACGCAAAGAGGAACGCCATGCACCGCTATCTGGCCTACGTGCTCGCCATCATCCTGTTTCCGGTCTGCCTGTGGTTGGCCACCATTTGGCCCGCCTGGTACTGGGGCGTGGCGTTCACGGCGACCGTCTTCGTGGTGGGTACATGGGATCTGCTGCAGACACGCAGCACGCTGCGTCGCAATTATCCGGTACTGGCCCACTTCCGCTACGGCCTGGAGTCGATCGGTCCGGAGATCCGCCAATACTTCGTGCAGAGCGATCTGGAAGATGTGCCGTTCTCGCGCCAGCAGCGCGCGCTGATCTACCAGCGTGCAAAGAACGAGATGGACGTGGTGCCGTTCGGCACGCTGCGCAGCACGTATGCGGTGGACTACGAATGGATCAATCATTCGCTGGCTCCGACCAGCATCGGGCATCAGGATTTCCGCGTGTTGATCGGGCCCAACTGCGCCAAACCGTATTCGGCCAGCATCTTCAATATCTCCGCGATGAGCTTCGGCTCGTTGTCGGCCAATGCCATCCGCGCACTCAACGAAGGCGCGCGCCGCGGCGGGTTCCATCACGATACCGGTGAAGGCTCGATATCGCCGTACCACCGCGAAATGGGCGGTGACCTGGTATGGGAAATCGGGTCGGGCTATTTCGGCTGCCGTGACGAGCAGGGCGGCTTCAGCGAAGAACGTTTCGTTGCCAATGCCACGCACGATCAGGTCAAGATGATCGAGATCAAGCTGTCGCAGGGCGCCAAGCCGGGCCACGGTGGCGTGCTGCCGGCGGCGAAGGTCAGCGAAGAAATCTCGGTGACGCGCGGGGTGCCGATGGGCGTAGACTGCGTGTCGCCGTCGCGGCATTCCGCCTTCTCCACCCCGATCGAACTGCTGCAGTTCGTCGCGCGCCTGCGTGAGCTGTCCGGTGGCAAGCCGGTCGGCTTCAAGCTGGCGATCGGCCATCCGTGGGAATGGTTCGGCATTGCCAAGGCGATGAGTGAAACCGGCCTGCTGCCTGATTTCATTGTCGTGGACGGTGCGGAGGGTGGCACCGGTGCGGCACCGTCGGAGTTCATCGATCATGTCGGGGTGCCGATGCATGAAGCGCTGCTTCTGGTGCACAACACGCTGGTCGGGCTGGACTTGCGTGACCGCATCCGCATCGGGGCGGCCGGCAAGATCACCAGTGCCTTCGACATCGCGCGGATCATCGCGCTGGGCGCGGACTGGTGCAACGCGGGGCGGGGTTTCATGTTCGCGCTGGGCTGCATCCAGTCGCTCAGCTGCCACAGTGACAAATGTCCCACCGGCATCGCCACCCAGGATCCGAAACGCTGGAAGAGCCTGGACCCGACCGACAAGGCCGAGCGGGTGCACAACTACCACCGGCAGACATTGCATGCGTTGAAAGAACTGCTGTGCGCGGCGGGACTGAACGACCCTGCCGAGCTGGGGCCGGAACACATCCTGCGTCGGGTGTCGCCGGTGGAGATACGCTCGCTGGCATCGCTGTATCGCTATCTGGCGCCGGGCGAGCTGCTGCGGCAGGTGCCCGACCATGCGGTGTTCCATGATTACTGGGGCGATGCGCGCAGCGATTCCTTCCAGCCGCCGTCGCGCATCCAGGCACTGCGCGCCAGCAAATCGCGATGAGCACTGCCAGCGCGCTGCGCTTTCGCGCGGGCAGCTCGGGAGATGAGGCGGTGCTCTGGGCATTGCGGACGCGCTGCGTGCGCGAGCTGTGCAGCAGCCATTACCCCGCTGACGTGATCGCGCGCTGGTCCGCATCGCCGCCGCCTGCTCACTATGCCGCGCTGCTGGGGCAGGGCGGCTGCGTGGTGGCCGAGGATGCGCAGGGCCGCGTGGTCGGCTACGGCATGCTGGTTCTGCAGGACAACGAGGTCGATGCGCTGTTCGTGGATCCGGATGCGGCCGGTCAGGGGGTTGGACGGGCACTCCTGCAGCAATTGTTCGCCCTTGCCGCACCGGATGCCGACATCGTCCTGTCGGCATCGTTGAATGCGGTGGCGTTCTACCAGCGTGGCGGATTCATTGCAGAAGGACCGCAGGATTACCTGCACCCCAGCGGAATCACCTTGGCCGCGATCCGCATGCGGCGGCCCGCCGCGTCAGCGGGCAGCTAACCACGCGACTACACCATCGGCCGCACGTTGCGCGCTCGCATAACACGCGGTCAGCAGGTAGCCGCCGGTCGGCGCTTCCCAGTCGAGCATTTCGCCGGCGCAGAAGACGCCCGGCACCGCCTGCAGCATCAACTCGGCATCCATCGCCGGCAGCATCACGCCGCCCGCCGTGCTGATCGCCTCTGCCATCGGTCGCGGCCGCTGCAGGACCACCGGAAGGCGCTTCAACGCGGCCGCAACGCGGTCGACGTCCTGGCCCGCTTCCTTGCCCAGTACCTCGAACAGCAGCGATGCCTTCACTGCATCCACGCCGGTCTGGCGACGCAGATGCTCGCCGAAACTGCGTCCTTTGCGGGGGCGTGCCAGATCGGCTGCCAAGCGTTCCTGCGACCGTC
This sequence comes from Stenotrophomonas sp. CFBP 13725, assembly GCF_014841935.1. Taxonomy (NCBI): domain Bacteria; kingdom Pseudomonadati; phylum Pseudomonadota; class Gammaproteobacteria; order Lysobacterales; family Lysobacteraceae; genus Stenotrophomonas; species Stenotrophomonas sp. CFBP 13725. Next base: position 352,066 of record NZ_JACYUV010000002.1, read on the forward strand.
CCGGAACGAGATCCAGCCACAGCGTCGCTGTGCCATCGCGGGCGAGTGCATCGCGCAGGTCTGCCGACACGGCATAGACCAGGCTGCCTTCAATGCCGTACTCGCTCACCACGCATTCGCCCTGCTGCTGGTGATCCGTACCTTGCAGGTCGGTCCAGTGCGCCACCACGGATTTCAGTGGAGTGCCGGCGTGGCGCTGCACGAACCAGGGCGTCCATGCCACATCAAAACCGCAGTTGGCCGGCTGCAGGGGCGCAACGGCGACGCCACGTTCCTGCAGCAGCGGTACCCAGCTGCCATCGGAACCGAGCTGCGGCCAGCTGCCACCGCCGAGCGCCAGGACGGTGGCGTTGGCGACAACGCGGGTGTCGCCCTCAGCCGTGGCAAAGCGCAGCGCACCGTCGGCGTCCCATCCCTGCCAGCGGTGCTGCACATGGAAACGCACGCCCTGTTCCTTCAGCCGGCGCACCCAGCCGCGCAACAGCGGCGCGGCTTTGCGGTCCACCGGGAAAACGCGACCGGAACTGCCCACGTAGGTTTCCACACCCAGCCCAGCAGCCCACCGCCGCAGCGCATCGGCATCGAACGCATCCAGCCAGCTGGCCACCGCCGTGGATTGCGATCGGTAGCGGCTGTCGAACAGCGGGCGCGCGTCGGAGTGGGTCAGGTTCAAGCCACCCTTGCCGGCGATCAGGAACTTGCGGCCAGGCGAGCCCTTGGCCTCATACAGATCCACCGCCAGTCCCGCCGCGCACAGCTGCTCGGCGGCAAACAGCCCTGCCGGGCCGCCACCGATCACCGCAACGCGCGGCACCGCTACCGGATCAGCGGGGCTGGACATCAAGCAGCTCGACATCGAAGACCAGCGAGGAGCCGGCGGGAATCGGTCCGACACTGCGCTGCCCGTAGCCCATGTCCGGGGTGATCATCAGGGTGCGCTTGCCGCCCACCTTCATGCCCGCCACGCCTTCGTCCCACCCCCGGATGACCTGACCGCCCCCCAGTTCGAAGGAGAACGGTTCGCCACGCGTCACCGAGCTGTCAAAGGTCTTGCCGTGCTTGTCTTCAGCGCGCTCGTCGTAGATCCAGCCGGTGTAGTGGACGGTCACCTTGCTGCCGGGTGTGGCGACAGCGCCGGTACCTGCCTGCGTGTCGATGGTCTCAAAGGCGGCAATGGAGCCGCCCGGCGGCGGACCGGCCGGTGCGCAGGCAGCGAGGGCCAGGGACAACAGGAGGGGAGCGAGCAGGCGGCGCATGGGCGGCATCCGAATTCGAGGGGATGCAAGGGTAACGCATCGCATCCACGGCAGAGACAGGGCGGACCGTCGCCCTCTCCTCTCGCTGAAGCGGTTGTTCGCCGGGCTATGATGGCGGCATGTCAAAGCTGCTCTTGAACCTGCGCCACGTCGGCAACGATGAATACCATGACGTCTGCACGCTGCTGGATCAGCACCGTATTGCGTGGTATCGCACCGAGCCGAGCCCTTGGGGCATCTCGAACGGGGGGCTGTGGATCCGCGACGACGACGATCTTGCGCGAGCCCGCGACGTGATGGGCGCGTACCAGCGCGAGCGCAGCGTGCGGATGCGTGCCGAGCGTGAGCAGGCCCTGCAGGACGGCAGCGCTGAGACCTTTTCCGGCCTGTTGCAGCGTCGTCCCGGCTTTGTGGCGCTGGTGCTGCTGGGCATGGTCGGCGCGGCCGCGCTCGTGCTTCTACCGTTCATGCTGCTACGAGGCTGAACCGGCGCGCAGCGGGTAAAATGGGCGGATGATCGCCAATACCGCCGCCTATCATTTCGTCACCATCGACGCGCCGCAGGTGCTTGCCGACCGCTTGGTTGCCGACGCCGAGGCTGCAGGCCTGCGCGGCAGCATCCTGGTCGCCGCTGAAGGCCTGAACCTGTTCCTTGCAGGCAGCCCGGCGGCCATCGATGCCTTCTACGATGCGTTGCATGCCGACCCTCGGTTTTCCGATATGCGGGTCAAGACCAGCTTCAGCGAGCACCAGCCGTTTGCTCGGTTGAAGGTCAAGGTCAAGGACGAGATCATCAGTTTCCGGCGCGATGACGGCCAACCGCTGGAGTATCCGCGCGCACCGGCCGTGGACCCGGCGACGGTGCAGCGCTGGCTTCGGCAGGGCCACGACGATCACGGCAAGCCGGTGGTGATGCTCGATACGCGCAACGTGCAGGAGATCGAGTACGGCACGTTCAAGGATGCGCTGGTGTTGCCCATCGACAAGTTCACCGACCTGCCCGCCGCGCTGGCCCCGCATCGGCAGGCATTGAAGGACAGCACCGTGGTGAGCTTCTGTACCGGCGGCATCCGCTGCGAGAAAGCGGCACTGTGGATGCAGAACGATGGCATGGACAATGTGCTGCAGCTGGACGGCGGCATTCTGGGTTATTTCGAGGAAGTGGGGGGCGAGGGCTACGAAGGCCGCTGCTTCGTCTTCGACGAGCGCGTAGCACTGGATTCCCAGCTGCAGCCGCTGGTGGACCAGCCCCTGCCCGAGCCGAAGCCGAGCGCGTTCTGATACCGCGCAGGTAGCGCCGACTGGTAGCGCCGACTGGTAGAGCCGACTTCAGTCGGCTGAGCATTAACACCCACAGGTAGAGCCGACTTCAGTCGGCTGAGCGAGACCGCCAACAGGTAGAGCCGACTTCAGTCGGCTGAGCAGTAACGCTGCCGGCTGAAGCCGGCACTACCGATGGGGCAAGCTGCCGGCTGAAGCCGGCACTACCGATGGGGCGAGCTGCCGGCTGAAGCCGGCACTACCAATGGAGCGAGCTGCCGGCTGAAGCCGGCACTACCGGTGGAGCGAGCTGCCGGCTGAAGCCGGCACTACCGGCGCCTGTTGCCTTGGCGGGAATCAGCGTCCCGCGGCGTCCGCTGGCAATCCCTCCCGCGCGGCCCCACACAAGGGAGGGTCTCCTGAAGAAAAGCCGCGCTGATGATTCCCTTGTCGATCCTCGATCTGGCCCCCGTCTGCGAGGGCAGTGACACAACCGCTGCCTTCGCCAACATGCTTGAGCTGGCCCAGCAGGCCGATGCGCTGGGCTACCGCCGCTTCTGGCTGGCCGAGCACCACAACATGCCCGGCATCGCGAGTGCGGCCACCGCGGTGCTGATCGGTCACGTCGCCGGTGGCACCCAGCGCATCCGCGTCGGCGCCGGCGGCATCATGCTGCCCAACCATGCGCCGCTGCAGGCCGCCGAGCAGTTCGGCACGCTGGCCTCCCTGTACCCGGACCGCATCGACCTGGGCCTGGGCCGAGCCCCGGGCACCGATCAGCCGACCGCTCGCGCGCTCCGCCGATACTTCGATGGGGCCGATAATTTCCCGCAGGACGTGCGCGAGCTGCTGCACTACTTCGAGCCGGCGAAGCCGGGCCAAGCGGTGCAGGCGGTGCCGGGCGCGGGTCTGCGGGTGCCGGTCTGGATCCTCGGTTCCAGCCTGTTCGGCGCACGCCTGGCCGCTGCGCTGGGCCTGCCTTACGCCTTCGCGTCGCACTTCGCGCCCGATGCGATGGACGAAGCGTTGGCCGTGTATCGGCGCGAGTTCCGTCCCTCCGACTCGCTCCAGCAGCCGCATGCCATGCTGGCGTTGAACGTGGTGGCCAGTGAAAGCGAAGCCGAGTCACGCCGCTTGTTCACCAGCCAGCAGCAGAGTTTCGTCAATCTACGGCGCGGCAGCCCGGGCAAGATCCCACCGCCGGTGGATGACATCGAAACCTTCTGGCAGCCGCACGAGAAGGTCGGCGTGGAGCGTGCGCTGGCCTGCACGGTGCTGGGGGACGCGCAGCAGGTAGGCGAGGGCATTGCGGCTTTCGTCGAGCGCCACCAGCCCGACGAACTCCTGCTCACGGCGAACATCTACGACCACCGCGCGCGCCTGCGTTCGTTCGAATTGGCCATGCAGGCCTGGCACGCGCGCCACGCAGCCTGAATGCAGCGCGCAGGCCACCACGCGCAATGAACATCCGCCTCACGCAGCGTTGCACCGCGCTCGCGTGAGATGGGGCCCTACCTACGGAGTTCCCCATGAACGCAGATCGCCAGCAGCACATCACCCAGCTTGCCGCCCTGATCAAGGACGTCGAGGTGGCGATGTTCACCACCACCGGCGTGGACGGCCGCCTCTACAGTCGCCCGCTGGGCACGCAGGAAGTGGAGTTCGACGGTGACCTGTGGTTCGCCACGTCGGCCGACAGCCCGAAGGTGGCCGAGATCGCCCTGAACCCCCGCGTCAACGTCGCCTATGCGTCAACGTCCAAGAACAGCTATGTGTCGGTTTCGGGCACCGCGGAGATCGTTGCCGACCGCGCGAAAATCGACGAACTGTGGTCGCCGGCGATGAAGCTGTTCTTCCCGGAGGGCAAGGACGATCCGAACCTGCGCCTGATCCATGTGCATGCCGAGTCGGCCGAGTATTGGGACGGTCCGGGCACGTTGCTGGGCAAGGCGCTGAGCTTCGTCCTGTCCGCAGTGCAGGATGAGCCCGCGCGTCTGGGCGACAACGGGTTTGTTGATCTGCGCTGAGGCCGGGAGCGCACGGCAGCCGACTGAAGTCGGCTCTACCGGGAAAATGAAACAAGGGTAGAGCCGGCTTCAGCCGGCTGTTTTTTTGGTAGAGCTAGAACCAGCGCTGGAACAACTCGGCGATGTAGCCAACCAGCTGCCCGGAGCTGAAGCCGAAGAAGACGATGGCGGCGATCGCCGCTATCCAGTTCACCAGCATCAACGCACCATCGCGTTCCAGCAGCGCCAGTGCGAACAGCAGCAACTGGAAGCCGAACAGATAGTTCGTGAACGGTATCGGCAACGACAGCAGTACGCCCAGCAGCACCAGCAGCAGGCCCGTAAACGCATGTGCCAGCACCGGCACCAGCAGCTGCGGCATGCGCGGCTTCAGCAGGCGATCCAGCCGGCGCAGGGCGCCGTCGATCCGGTCCAGGAACTTGTGCATGGTGCCGCGCCGTGGGCCGCGACGGGCGATGAACCCCGGTACCCACGGCTTGCGCAGGCCGAACATCATCTGCGTGCCCATCAGCAGGATCAGCGGGCCACTGACCGCGCCGCCCACGCCCGGGATCGGGATGAAGGCGGGCAGGATCGCAATGAACAGGAAGACCCCGTACGCACTCTGCTGCAGATTCTGCAGGATCTCCCCCAGCTTCATGTGCTGGGCGGGATCGCCGAACTGGAACATCGCCAACAGCGTGCGGATGCCCTCGTTGCGGTAGAGCGGCGCCTCGTCCGGCGACGGTGACGACGACGGATCAGGCGGTGAGTTCATCGGCCTGCTCGTCAGACAGCATGCGCAGCAGCAGCTTGTCGACACGCGCGCCGTCCAGATCGATGACTTCGATCCGCCAGCCGGCCCAGTCGAAATACTCGCCGACATGCGGGATGCGGCCGAAGTAGTGGATGCACATGCCGGCCAGCGTGTAGTAATCGCCATCCTCGGCGTCAGGCAGGTTGCTGGTCCCCAGCAGTTCGCGCAGGTCTTCGATGGGCAGCGACCCATCCACCAGCAGCGAGCCGTCTTCGCGCGTTACCACCAACGCATCTTCATCGGCGTTTTCGGTGGCCTGCAGGCGGCCCACCACGGCGCCCATCAGGTCGCTGATGGTCACCAGACCCTGGATTTCGCCGTACTCGTCCACCACCAGGGCCACGGACTGCTGTTCTTCGCGGAAGATTTCCAGCAGCTTCATGGCATGGGTGCTTTCCGATACGTACAGCACCTCGCGCAGGTTCTGGAACAGCGCATGGTCACCGCGTGCCATCCGCGTGGCGAGGGTCTTCACCTCGAGGATGCCGACCACGTCCGAGTCGTTCTCGCGGTACACCGGATAGCGCGAGAATTCGTTCTCGCTCATGATTTCCAGGTTCTTTTCCAGCGCGCCCTGGGTGTCCAGCCACGCGATGCGGTTGCGCGGGGTCATCAGGCTGTCCGCGGTGCGGTCGCCCAGTCGCATGACGCGGTTCATCATGTCGCGCTCGTGCGCATCGATGACGCCGGCTTCGTGGCTTTCGGCTACCAGCATGCGGATCTCTTCTTCACTGACGCTGGCGGCTTCGTCTTTGCCCAGGCCGATCACCCGCAGCACCAGGCGCGTCGTATGTGAAAGCAGCCAGACGCCGGGGGCGGCCACCTTGGCCAGCCAGCTCATCGGCAGGGCGACCAGCCCGGCGATATCCTCCGATCGGGTGATCGCCAGGCGCTTGGGCACCAGCTCACCGAAGATCAGGGTCAGGAAAGTGATCAGGGCCACGGCCAAGGTCTTGCCCACGCCGGACGCATAGGCGAACCCGGGGGCGACTTCATGGATCCACGCCCCGATGGCCTCGCCGATGGCTTCACCGCCGAACAGGCCGGTCAGCACGCCGATCAGCGTGATGCCAATCTGCACCGTGGACAGGAAGTTTTCCGGCCGCTCGGACAGTTCCAGGGCGCGCGCCGCACGCTTGGAGGAGTGCGCCATCTGCTTCAGGCGGCTCTTGCGTGAGGTCATGACCGACATCTCGGACATGGCGAAGAAACCGTTCAACAGAACGAGGGCGAGGACAATGATCAGTTCAAACACGGGCGGCATCCCCGGTTGGTGGCAGGGAGGGCGGGTGCTTGCGATGGCGGCAGGCGCTGGGGAGGTAAGTCCGGCGCGGCGGCGGGGGGTAAGGGTCGTCTTCCATAGGTGTGCGCCCGTGGGCGCGCTGGCATCTTAGCAAACGGGGGGTGGAATGCTGCAAGTGCCTGTTCAGGTAGAGGGGAAAACCAGACAGAAGTGTCGGGGAGTACCCGGAACGGTCATCTAGCCGTCATAATTCCGTCTGGTGCCGTCCTTCCCGCGACGGCGAACAGGTTTCTCGATGTTCTCTCTGCAGACCATTTTCGGCTCCGGCAAACAGTTCTACACCCTGCTTGATGAGGCTGCCGTCGCGGCCAACGACAGCGCCCGGGCCTTGCACGCCATGATGCGCGAGTCCGACCGCCAGCCTGCGCTGGACGCCTTCAAGCTTGCCCGCCTGCGTGAGCGCGCCGCGTCGGACAAGATCAGCCAGGCCCTGGTCGACAGCTTCATGACCCCGATCGAGCGGGAGGATATCGAAGCGCTGGGTTCGGCGCTGTACAAGATCCCCAAGCAGATCGAGAAGTTCGCTGATCGCTATTCGCTGGCGGTGGCCCATCTGGAACACATCGATTTCGCGCCGCGCGCGGCGATGCTGGAACAGGCGGCCGGCGTGGTGGTGGAGATGGTGGCCGACCTGCGCCACATGAACCTCGATCGCATGACCGCGCTGAACGAGAAGCTGCGCGCGCTGGAGAACGAGGCCGACCGGCTGATGCTGGAGCTGTACCGCGATATCTACTCCGGTCGCCTGGACCACGTGCAGATGTTCCTGTTGAAGGAGTTCTTCGAGATTCTGGAAAAGGCCATCGACCGCTGCCGTGAAGCCGGCGTCGTGGCGTACCAGATCGTGTTGAAGAACAGCTGACGGGCCGCACGGATGCTGACCCTTGTTCTGGTGGTGATCTTCACCGCTCTCGTCTTCGAGTTCATCAACGGCTTCCACGATACGGCGAACTCGATTGCCACCGTGGTGGCGACCAAAGTGCTGTCGCCGGGCTGGGCAGTGATGATGGCCGCCTTCATGAACCTCATCGGCGCGCTGACCGGCACCGCCGTCGCGCTGACCATCGCCTCGGGCCTGCTCAACACCAACGTGGTCGACGTGACGCCGCAGGTGATCCTGTGCGCGCTGCTGGGCGGCATCATCTGGAATCTGATCACCTGGTGGAAGGGGCTGCCTTCCTCGTCGTCCCACGCGCTGATCGGCGGTCTGTGTGGTGCCGGGCTGGCGGCCGCGCAGAACAACTGGGATGCACTGATCTGGTCGGAGCGCCTCGGCAGCTGGGCACAGAACAAAGGCCTGCTGTGGAAGGTCTTCGTGCCGATGATCACCTCGCCGGTGGCGGGCTTCCTGCTCGGCATCCTGGTGATGCTGCTGCTGTGGGCGCTGATTGCGGCGCTGGCCAAGGTCGGCGGTGCGATCGGTCGCCTGGCGCGTCCGCGCTTCGTCAACATGTTCTTCGGCAAGGCGCAGATCGTCTCGGCGGCCTACATGGGCTTCGCCCACGGCCACAACGATGCGCAGAAGACCATGGGCATCATCGCGATGACCTTGATCGGGGCCGAAGCCACGGGCGCCTTGAACGACCTGCCGTCCTTCCTGGCGTTCATGCACCCTGACGCGAGTGCCGGCGACGGCATCGCGATGTGGATCGTGTTGACGTGTGCGGTGGTGATGGCGGCCGGTACGGCGTCGGGCGGCTGGAAGATCATCAAGACGCTGGGCCACAAGATGGTCAAGCTGCACCCGATCCATGGCTTTGCGGCGGAAACCAGCTCCGCAACGGTGCTGACGGTGGCGGCGCACTTCGGCATGCCGGTGTCGACCACGCACAGCATCTCCACCGCGATCATGGGCGTGGGCTTTGCCAAGAACCCGCGTTCGCTGCGCCTGGGCGTGATCGAGCGCATCGTGTGGGCGTGGATCCTGACCATCCCCGCTGCAGGCGGTTGCGCCTACCTGATCCTCAAGCTGTTCGAGATGATCGGCTGGGCCTGACGGCTGGTCGCTTTTCATCGGTAGCGCCGAGCCATGCTCGGCGGCTTTCCCTCAGCGTACGGAAGCCCGCCGAGCATGGCTCGGCGCTACCAGGTCCACCATGGCACAAAAAAACGCCGGCCCTTGGGGCCGGCGTTTTTGTTCAGGCTTCCAGCGACGCCAGGTCGCCCTTGGTCTCCAACCACCCCTTCCGGTCCGATGCCCGCTTCTTCGCCAGCAGCATGTCCATCAGCGAATGGGTCATCTCGCCGTCGTCGATGGTCAGCTGCACCAGGCGGCGTGTATCGGGATGGATGGTCGATTCGCGCAGCTGCGGCGGGTTCATCTCGCCCAGGCCCTTGAAGCGGGTGACGCTGATCGCGCCCTTGATCTTCTCGCGCTCGATCTTGTCCAGCATGGTGCGCTTCTCTTCTTCGTCCAGCGCGTAGAACACCTGCTTGCCCACGTCGATGCGGAACAGCGGCGGCATCGCCACGAACACGTGGCCGGCATCGACCAGCGCCGGGAAGTGCTTCAGGAACAGCGCCGTAAGCAGGGTCGCAATGTGCAGGCCGTCGGAATCGGCGTCGGCCAGGATCACCACCTTGCCGTAGCGCAGGCCGCTGATGTCGTCCTTGCCCGGGTCGCAGCCGATCGCGATGGCCAGGTTGTGCACTTCTTCCGACGCCAGCACGCTGTTGGACGACACTTCCCAGGTGTTCAGGATCTTGCCGCGCAGCGGCATGATCGCCTGGAAATCCTTGTCACGCGCCTGCTTGGCGCTGCCGCCCGCGGAGTCACCCTCCACCAGGAACAGCTCGGTGCGCGACAGGTCCTGGCTGATGCAGTCCGCCAGTTTGCCGGGCAGGGCAGGGCCCTGGGTGACCTTCTTGCGGACCACCAGCTTTTCCGTCTTCAGGCGGGCGCTGGCACGCTCGATGGCCAGCTGCGCGATCCGCTCGCCCATCTCCACGTTCTGGTTGAGCAGCAGGCTGAAGGCATCGTGGGCGGCGCCCTCGACGAAACCGGCGGCCTGGCGCGAGGACAGGCGTTCCTTGGTCTGGCCACTGAACTGCGGGTCGGTCATCTTCACCGAAAGCACGAAAGCCACGCGGTCCCACACGTCTTCCGGTGCCAGCTTGACGCCACGCGGCAGCAGGTTGCGGAAGTCGCAGAACTCGCGCAGGGCTTCGGTCAGGCCGGTGCGCAGGCCGTTGACATGGGTGCCGTGCTGGGCGGTCGGGATCAGGTTGACGTAGCTTTCCTGGACCAGCTCGCCCTCCGGCATCCAGGCAACGGCCCAGTCGGCGATCTCGTTCTCTTTCTTGACGTGGCCGACGAACAGGTTGGTCGGCAGCATCTCGCGCTCGCCGAGCTCGACCTTCAGATAATCGCGGAGGCCATCTTCGTAATGCCAGGTATCGACCTCACCGGTCGCCTCGTCGGTCAGCTTCACGGTCAGGCCCGGGCACAGCACCGCCTTGGCGCGGAGCAGGTGCTTGAGGGCACGTACGGCGAACTTGGGGGTGTCGAAGTACTTCGGGTCCGGCCAGAAGCGCAGGCGCGTGCCGGTGTTCTTCTTGCCCACGCTGCCCACTACTTCCAGCGGCGAGGCCAGGTCGCCGTTGCGGAAGGTGATGCGGTGCTCGGCGCCTTCGCGCTTGATGTGCAGCTCCACCAGGGTGGACAGCGCATTGACCACGCTCACGCCCACGCCATGCAGGCCGCCGGAGAAGGTGTAATTGTTGTTGTTGAATTTGCCGCCGGCATGCAGGCGGGTCAGGATCAGCTCCACGCCCGGAATCTTTTCTTCCGGGTGGATGTCCACGGGCATGCCGCGGCCGTCATCGCTGACCTCCACGCTGCCGTCCTTGTACAAGGTGATCTCGATGGAACGGGCGTGGCCGGCCAGCGCTTCGTCCACCGAGTTGTCGATCACTTCCTGCGCCAGGTGGTTCGGGCGGGTGGTGTCGGTGTACATGCCGGGGCGGCGCTTGACGGGGTCAAGGCCGGACAGGACTTCGATATCGGCGGCGTTATAGCGGGCGTTCATCTATATTTCAAAGCGTTGGAGCGACGCGCAAGTGTGCGGTCTGGGCGGGTATTTTGCACGCCTGCGGTTCATCTGGCAGGGCCGGCGGGGCGCTAAAATGGTCACAGCTGGGAAAAGGACGCCAGCACCCCCCGTTTCCGGGTCGATACCGCGAGGAGGACTCCATGAAGAAGCTGCTTACCATCGCTGTCATCGCTGCTGCCGTGGTCGCCGTGCCACTGGCAATGGCGCAGAACGCACCGCCGCAGGGTGATCAGGCCAACGCCGCGCAGGCCGAGGCGGACGCCAAGGCCAAGCGCCGCGCGCAGGCCAACGCGGAACTGAAGGCCAAGGGCCAGCAGACGCCGCCGCGCGAAGAAGAAGAGGAAGAGGCGCGCAAGAAGCGCTGATCTCCGCTGTTTCGGTAATCAGGCCCCGGCATTGCCGGGGCTTTCTTTTTGGCCGGTTGGCGGCGCCCCCTTGGGCTTGGGCGCTTCAATCTGTAAACTATCGCTTTCCGGGAGTAGTGCGTGTCCACCATCAGCGATTGGACTGGCAAGGCCATGCATGGCGGCCAGCAAGGCTGGGCGCAGGTGACGGTCTCCATGACCGGCACGGCCAAGCTGACCTCGCACGATGGTCATCGCACCGCCCGCTCCCTCGCTGCTCCAGCGAACCGGAAAACCCCCTTCCAGCCCACCCCCTGCCCCTCGGGACAGGGGAGTGCGGCCGTTTTCCAATTCAATACAGGATGCTTGCAGCCATGACTCCCTTGATTTTCGTAACCGGCGGCGTGGTGTCCTCGCTCGGCAAAGGCATTGCCGCCGCGTCACTGGCCGCCATCCTCGAGGCGCGTGGCCTGAAGGTCACGATGATGAAGCTCGACCCGTACATCAACGTCGACCCGGGCACCATGAGCCCGTTCCAGCACGGCGAGGTGTACGTCACCGATGACGGCGCCGAGACCGACCTGGATCTGGGCCATTACGAGCGCTTCGTGCGCACGCGCCTGAGCCGCAAGAACTCGGTCACCACCGGCCGCATCTACGAGAACGTGATCCGCAAGGAGCGTCGCGGCGACTACCTTGGCGCCACCGTGCAGGTCATCCCGCACATCACCGATGAGATCCGTCGCTGCATCGATGAAGCGACCGAAGGCTTCGACGTGGCACTGGTGGAGATCGGTGGCACGGTCGGCGACATCGAGTCGTTGCCGTTCCTGGAAGCGATCCGCCAGGTGCGCACCGAGCGCGGCCCGGAAAAAGCCTTGTTCATGCACCTCACCCTGGTGCCTTACATCAGTGCTGCCGGTGAGCTGAAGACCAAGCCGACCCAGCATTCGGTGAAGGAACTGCGCTCGATCGGCATCCAGCCGGATGTGCTGCTGTGCCGTTCCGAGCAGGCAGTGCCGGATTCGGAGCGTCGCAAGATCGCCCAGTTCACCAACGTCTCCGAGCGTGCGGTGATCAGCGTGCCGGACGTGGACGTGCTGTACAGCATCCCGATGGGCCTGCATGCGCAGGGCCTGGACGACATCGTGGTCAACCAGTTCAAGCTGGCCGACAAAGTCGGTCCGGTGGATCTGTCGATGTGGGAAGACGCGGTGGATGCCACGCTGAACCCGCTCGATGCGGTCACCATCGCCGTGGTCGGCAAGTACGTCGACCATCAGGATGCGTACAAATCCGTTGGCGAAGCGCTCAAGCACGGTGGCCTGCGCCAGCGCACCAAGGTCACCCTGAAGTGGCTGGAAGCACAGGAGCTGGAAGGCAGCGACATGTCCGCGCTGGCCGATGTCGACGGCATCCTGGTGCCGGGTGGTTTCGGCGACCGCGGCTTCGAAGGCAAGGTGCTGACCTCGCAATACGCCCGTGAGCATAAGGTGCCGTACTTCGGCATCTGCTACGGCATGCAGGCCGCGGTGGTGGATTACGCACGCCACGTGGTCGGCCTGGAAGGGGCCAACAGCACAGAGAATGACCGCCAGTCGCCGAACCCGGTGATCGGCCTGATCACCGAATGGCGTACCGCCACCGGCGACGTTGAAAAGCGCGACGACAAGAGCGACCTGGGTGGCACGATGCGACTGGGCCTGCAGGAACAGCGCCTGAAGCCGGGCACCCTGGCCCGCGAGCTGTACGGGCAGGACGTGGTGTCCGAGCGTCATCGCCACCGCTACGAGTTCAACAACCGCTACCGTACCCAGCTGGAAGACGCCGGCCTGGTGATCGCCGGCAAGTCGATGGACGACACGCTGGTTGAAGTGGTCGAGCTGCCGCGCAGTGCGCATCCGTGGTTCCTGGCCTGCCAGGCGCATCCGGAATTCCTGTCCACGCCGCGTGCGGGGCACCCGTTGTTCATCGGTTTCATCCGGGCCGCGCGCGAGCGCAAGGCCGGTGGCCAGCCGCTGGCCGAAGCAAACGCCTGACTTGCAGCGGGGGCGAGCCGCCCCCATCTTCGGCACTGAAAACCCTGCTGCCTGCCGGCCCTGTCGGCACCGCGCAACTACCAAGGAAATGCCATGAAACTGTGTGGATTCGAGGTCGGGCTGGACCAGCCCCTGTTCCTGATCGCCGGCCCCTGCGTGATCGAGTCGATGCAGCTGCAGCTCGACGTTGCCGGGCGTCTGAAGGAAATCACCGGGCGGATGGGCGTCAACTTCATCTTCAAGTCGAGCTTCGACAAGGCCAACCGTACTTCCGGCACGTCCTTCCGTGGCCCGGGCCTGGAAGAAGGCCTGAAGGTGCTGGCCGAGGTGAAGAAGCAGATCGGCGTGCCGGTGCTGACCGACGTGCACGAATACACCCCGATGGACGAAGTAGCCTCGGTGGTGGATGTGCTGCAGACCCCGGCCTTCCTGGTCCGGCAGACCGACTTCATCACCAAGGTCTGCGCCGCTGGCAAGCCGGTGAACATCAAGAAGGGTCAGTTCCTGTCCCCGTGGGACATGAAGCCGGTGGTGGAGAAGGCCAAGGCGACCGGCAACGAGCAGATCATGGTCTGTGAGCGCGGCGCCAGCTTTGGTTACAACAACCTGGTCAGCGACATGCGCTCGCTGTCGGTGATGCGCGATACCGGCTGCCCGGTGGTGTTCGATGCCACCCATTCGGTGCAGCTGCCGGGCGGGCAGGGCAACAGCTCCGGTGGCCAGCGCGAGTTCGTGCCGGTGCTGTCGCGTGCCGCGGTCGCGGTGGGTGTGTCGGGTCTGTTCGCCGAGACCCACCCGGACCCGTCCAAGGCATTGTCCGACGGCCCGAATGCCTGGCCGCTGGACCGCATGGAAGAACTGCTTGAAACCCTGATGGAGCTCGATGCCGTGACCAAGAAGCACGGGTTCTCGCGCTTCGCATGAGTCAGGACCCGTGGGCGGCGCTGGATGCGCGCCGCCAGCGGCGGCACTGGCGCCAGTGGCCCTGGGGCTGGACGGCGTTGACGCTGTCCATTGCGGCCTGGATCTGCCTGTTCGCGCTGGCGTTCCTGGTGGCGGCCAGCGTTGGCATGCCCGGGGACGGCGACCATGCCATGCGCGCCACCCGCGTTCCCCTGTTCATCACCGTGGCGTTTGGCGGGTTGGTGGTGATCGGTTGCCTGATCGCCAGCGTGCTTTCGCTGCGCTTGCCGCAACGGCCAGCAGGCGGTGTCGCAGCGCTTGCGTTGCTGGCGCTGCTGATGGCCTGCCTGGCGTTGCCTGCGCTGCTGTCCTGAACGCTGCGCGGGGTGGCGTCACCGCTGCCCTGCGCGCCGATTTGGCATCTGACCGGTGTGCGGGGATAATCACGCGGCATTCGTTTTTGTCGCACCCCTCTACAGACAGGTAACCGGCCAGCCCATGAGTACGATCCGCAGCATCCACGCCCGTGAAATCCTCGACAGCCGTGGCAACCCCACGCTGGAAGCCGACGTCATCCTGGAGGACGGTTCGTTCGGTCGCGCCGCCGTGCCCTCCGGCGCCTCGACCGGCACCAAGGAAGCGGTGGAGCTGCGTGACGGCGACAAGACCCGTTACCTGGGCAAGGGCGTGCGCAAGGCCGTGGAGAACATCAACGGCGCGATCGCTGGCGCGCTGACCGGTTTCGATGCCGCCGACCAGGAAGGCCTCGACCGCCGCCTGATCGATCTGGACGGGACCGAGAACAAGGGCCGCCTGGGCGCCAACGCGCTGCTGGGTGTTTCCATGGCCGCCGCGCATGCCGCCGCTGCTTCCAGCAAGCAGGCGCTGTGGCAGTACCTAGCCGGCAAGACCGGCGTCACCCCGTCGTTGCCGGTGCCGATGATGAACATCATCAACGGCGGTGCGCACGCGGACAACAACGTGGACTTCCAGGAGTTCATGGTGCTGCCGGTCGGTTTCACGTCTTTCTCTGAAAGCCTGCGTGCCGGTACGGAAATCTTCCATTCGCTGAAGTCGGTGCTGAAGGGCCACGGCCTGAGCACGGCAGTCGGCGACGAAGGCGGCTTCGCGCCGGACTTCCGCAGCAACGTCGAAGCGCTCGACACCATCCTCGAAGCGATCGGCAAGGCCGGCTACACCGCCGGTGAAGACATCCTGCTCGGCCTGGACGTGGCGTCCAGCGAGTTCTACGAGAACGGCAAGTACAACCTGGTGGGCGAGAACAAGCGCCTGACCTCGGATCAGTTCGTCGACTTCCTGGCCGACTGGGCCGCGCAGTACCCGATCATCACCATCGAAGACGGTCTGGCCGAGAACGATTGGGCAGGCTGGAAGCTGCTCACCGACCGCATCGGCAAGACCGTGCAGCTGGTGGGTGACGATCTGTTCGTGACCAATCCGCGCATCTTCAAGGAAGGCATCGATTCGGGCACTGCCAACGCCATCCTGATCAAGGTCAACCAGATCGGCACGCTGAGCGAAACGCTCGAAGCGATCGCCATGGCCGACCGTGCCGGCTATGCCGCCATCGTGTCGCACCGTTCCGGTGAGACCGAAGACACCACCATCGCCGACATCGCCGTCGCTACCACCGCGACCCAGATCAAGACGGGTTCGCTGTGCCGCAGCGACCGCGTGGCCAAGTACAACCAGTTGCTGCGCATCGAAGAAGCGCTGGGTGCCGGTGCGCGCTACGCCGGTCGCGACGCTTTCGTTTCGCTGAAGCGCTGATCCCATGCGCAACTGGCGGTGGGTGCTGTTGGCGTTGGCCCTGCTGCTGGCATGGTTGCAGTACCGCTTCTGGTTCGGCCCGGGCAATTCAGGGGAAGTGATGACCCTGGAGGCCCAGGTCGAGCACCAGAACCGCGATAACGACGGTCTGCAGCAGCGCAACGATGCGCTGGCTGCGGAAGTGCAGGACCTCAAGGATGGCCAGGCCGCCATCGAAGAGCGCGCGCGCAGCGAGCTGGGCATGATCAAGCCTGGCGAGAAGTTCTATCGCGTGGTGGAAGATGCGCCGGTGGCCCCGGTGCGGGCGCCTGCCGCGGCACCCGTTGTCGAGCACCCGGCGGACGTGCCATGAGCGCGGCGATCTGGGTGGTGGTGCCTGCCGCCGGTCGGGGTGCGCGCTTCGGCGCTGCCCTGCCGAAGCAGTACCTCGAGGCTGGCGGGCAGAAGGTGATCGCGCACACGCTGGACGCCTTGCTGGTGCACCCGGCCGTGGCCGGCGCGATGGTGGTCATCAGCCAGGATGATGTCGACTGGCCAGGCTGGACCGAGTGGGCAGGCAAGCCGGTGTTGACCTGCGTTGGCGGCGCTACCCGCGCGGACTCCGTACTGGCCGGTCTGCAGGCCTTGCCGGACAGCGTGCGTGCCGATGAGTTCGTGCTGGTGCACGATGCGGCGCGACCGAACCTGGCACTGGTCGACCTCAGCCGGTTGTTGGAAGTAGGGCGGGCCGATCCGGTCGGCGCGATCCTGGCCGCACCGGTCCGCGACACGCTGAAGCGTGCAGGCGATGACGGTGGCATCGATGGCACCGAGCCGCGTGCAAGGTTGTGGCGTGCATTGACGCCGCAGCTGTTCCGCCGCCATCAGCTCAGCCGCGCGCTGGCCGAGGCCGCCGCTGCCGGGGTCGAGGTCACCGACGATGCCATGGCCATGGAGCGCCAGGGCCAGCGCCCGCTGCTGGTGGAAGGCAGCGAGGACAATTTCAAGGTCACTACGCCGTCCGACCTGGACCGCTTCGAATTCGTACTCTCCCGTCGCGCCGGCTGATCCAGCCGCGCGTGGCATTGCAAAGGCATCACCCATGACCACCCTTCCTTTCCCGCCTGTCCGCATCGGCCAGGGTTACGACGTCCATGCCTTCGGCGAGGGCGACCACATCATGCTGGGGGGCGTGCGCGTGCCGCACAGTGCCGGCGTGCTCGCACACAGCGACGGCGACGTCATCCTGCACGCGCTCTGTGATGCCATGCTGGGTGCCCTGGCGCTGGGCGACATCGGCCAGCATTTCCCACCCAGCGACGAGCGCTGGAAGGATGCCGACAGCAGTGATTTCGTCATCCACTGCGATGCGCTGCTGCGCTCGCGTGGCTGGCAGGTCGGCAACACCGACATCACCGTGATCTGCGAGCGCCCGAAGGTCGGGCCGCATGCGATGGCCATGCGCGAGCGCATCGCCGAACTGCTGCAAGTGCCGCTGGATGCAGTGAGCATCAAGGCAACCACCTCGGAGAAGCTGGGGTTCACCGGTCGCAGCGAAGGCATTGCCGCCCAGGCCATCGTGCTGCTGGTGGCGGCATGATTCCGTTGCCGCTGGCCTTCGGTGCGCCGCTGTTTTCCAACGCCCGCATCCGCACCACGCCGGAAGATTTCCAGGTAGACGAGCTGCCTGCCTTCGAGCCGACCGGCGAGGGCGAACATCTGCTGCTGGAGATCCGCAAGCGCGGTGCCAATACCGTGCACGTGGCCACGCTGCTGGCGAAATGGGCGGGACTGCCGGAAATGGCAGTGAGCTTCGCCGGGATGAAGGATCGCCATGCGGTGACCACGCAGCGTTTCAGCGTGCACCTGCCCAAGCGCGTGGCCCCCGACCTGGCGTTGTTGGCCAGCGACGAAGTGGAGGTCGTGTCGTCGACCTGGCACAACCGCAAGTTGCAGCGTGGCGCACTGGCGGGCAACCGCTTCAAGCTGGTGCTGCGCGAGGTGGACGGCGATCCGCAGGCCATCGACGAACGGCTGCGGCAGATTGCCGTGCGCGGCATTCCCAACTGGTTCGGTGAGCAGCGGTTCGGCCGTGACGGTGGCAACGTACCGGCGGCGCTGGCGATGTTCGGTGGCCGCCGCATGCGCAAGGACCAGCGCTCACTGCTGCTGTCGGCTGCCCGCTCGGCGCTGTTCAACCGCGTGCTGGCCGCGCGCGTGGAGCAGGGCAGCTGGGATCAGCCGCTGGACGGCGAGGTGTGGATGCTGGACGGCAGCCGCAGCGTATTCGGTCCGGAAGCCTGGACCGAGGTGCTGGCCGAGCGCCTGGCGCGTTTCGACATCCATCCGAGCGGCCCGTTGTGGGGTGCTGGCGAACTGCGCAGCACCGATGCCGCACGCGAACTCGAACTGGCCGCGATCAGCGACGAGGAGTCGCTGGCGCTGCGCGCAGGGCTGGAAGCGGAAGGACTGAAGCACGAGCGCCGCGCCCTGCGCCTGCGTCCGGCATTGCTGCAGCACCAGTGGCTGGAAGAAGGCGCGCTGGAGCTCAGCTTCGCGCTGCCGCCGGGCTGCTACGCGACGGCCGTCCTGCAGGAACTCGGCCCCGTCAGCTGAAAAAAAGGGGACGGAGGGGATTAAGTCGCTCAAAAAGGGGACGGAGGGGGTTAAGTCGCATTTGGCCCACGCGTGGGCCAAATGCGACTTAACCCCCTCCGTCCCCTTTTTACTTAATCCCCTCCGTCCCCTTTTTTTTGCTCTACCGCGCCAGCAGTACCAGCACCGCGCCGGTGCCGCCTTGGCCGGCGGGGGCCGAGTGGAAGGCGAGGATGTCGTTGCGCAGCCGCAGGTGACGGTCGACCAGGTTCTTCAGCACCGGGGCGCCGCCGTCGGCCTGCAGGCCCTTGCCGTGGATGATCCGGACGCAGCCGTGGTCGTGGGCGTGCGCTTCCAGCAGGAACTGGCGCAGCAGGGTTTCGGCCTGGGCGGCCGTGGCGCCGTGCAGGTCCAGCTCGTCCTGTACCGAGTACTGGCCCTTCTTCAGTCGTTGGAACATGCGCGGGGGCAGGTTGTCACGGCGGTAGCTAAGCGCGTCGCCGGCATCCAGTGGCGGCCCTGCCCGCAGCAGGCGGGCGAACTCCCCCAGTGCTTCCTGGTCGTCGCGTTCGGCCATGCGCGCGCGCGGACGCGGCTTCGGCGCGGCCGGAGCCGGCTCGCTGACCTTGCGCAGCGGCGTGATCTCGCCGATGGCCGAGCGGAACAGTTCGGCAGGATCTTCGTCATGCGGATGCGACATGCTCACAGATTACCGCATGCGGCCCCGGCCATGAGCGCTGTCCAATGACCCATGGCAGGGTAGGCCATGGGGGCGGCTTGCGGCACAATACAGAACGCACTTGCGAGGTTGCGGCATGCGCCGGGGGGAGCGCCGCGACATGTCCATGTCAGCAGTGATGGAAGCAGAAGTCTTGAACGATCAAGTGGTTAAAACGCAGATGCGGGTCCTGGTCAGCAACGATGACGGCGTCGACGCCCCCGGTATCGGCATGCTGGCGTCTGTCCTGCGCGAAGCGGGCCATGAGGTCACCGTGGTGGCGCCCGACCGTGATCGCTCCGGTGCCAGCAATTCGCTGACGCTGGACCTGCCGATCCGCGTGAAGCGCCTGGACCCCTCCACCGTCTCGGTCGCCGGTACGCCTACCGATTGCGTGCACCTGGCACTGACCGGCCTGCTGGACAACGAGCCGGACATGGTGGTTTCCGGGATCAACAACGTGGCCAATCTGGGCGACGACGTGATCTATTCCGGCACCGTGTCCGCCGCGATGGAGGGCCGTCACCTGGGCCTGCCCGCGGTCGCGGTGTCACTGGTGAGCCGCAACCATGAGCCGAAGCATTTCGAGACGGCGGCGCGAGCGGCAGTGGAGATCGTCGCGCAGTTGAAGGCCGATCCGTTGCCGGCCGACACCATCCTAAACGTCAACGTGCCCGATCTGCCCTGGGACGAAGTGAAGGGATTCGAGGTCACGCGTCTGGGCAACCGCCATCGCGCCGAAGGCTGCATCGCGCAGAAAGACCCGCGCGGCAATACGGTGTACTGGATCGGCCCGGCCGGTCGTGAACAGGATTCCGGTCCCGGCACCGACTTCCATGCGGTACGTACCGGCTTCATTTCCATCACCCCGATCCAGGTCGACCTGACCCGCTACCAGGCGCTGGAGAACGTTGCCAGCTGGGTAGGTGGGCTGACTGCCGCGCTGGGCCGACCGGCATGAGCCAGCGCCTGCGCCTGCAGCCGGAAGCCGTCGGCATCGGCATGACCTCCCAGCGGGTGCGTGACCGACTCGTCGAGCGTCTGCGTGAGGCGGGCATCGTGGACGAGGCCACCCTCAACGCCATCCGCGTCGTGCCGCGTCACCTTTTCATCGACGAAGCGCTGGCCTCGCGTGCCTATGAAGATACGGCGCTGCCGATCGGCCATGGGCAGACCATTTCGCAGCCGTGGGTCGTGGCGCGGATGACCGAGGCGGTGCTGCAGGTCGCACCGAAGAATGTGCTGGAAGTCGGCACCGGTTCGGGCTATCAGGCGGCCGTGCTCGGTGCCGTAGGCCTGGAGGTGTTTACCGTGGAGCGGATCGGCGACCTGCTGCGCCAGGCGCGCAAGCGCTTCCGTTCGCTGGCGATGAACATCCGTACCAAGCACGATGACGGCCGCGTGGGCTGGCCGGAGCATGGCCCGTACGATGCGATCGTGGTGACTGCTGCAGCGCCTGCGTTGGTCGACGCGCTGGTGGAGCAGCTGGCGGTCGGTGGACGCTTGGTCGCGCCGGTCGGCGGCCCGGGCGCGCAGTCGCTGGTGCAGTTGGACCGGCTGGAGGATGGCAGCATCACGCAATCCGTGTTGGCGCCGGTCACCTTCGTCCCGTTGCTGTCTGGCATGCTTGACTGAATTTCACGGAGCAGGGCATTCATGAAGATCTTTGGGCCGCTGTACGAGCGGGCGTTAAAGTGGGCCAACCATGAGCGGGCACCGACCTACCTGACGGTGCTGAGCTTCATCGAGGCGATCATTTTCCCGGTGATGCCGGAAGTGATGCTTGCCCCGATGTGCGTTGCCCAGCCCAAGCGCGGCTGGTGGTTCGCCACGCTCAGCCTGTCCGGCTCGATGGTCGGCGCGGTGGTGGGCTATGCGCTGGGTCACTTCGCCTACGAGGCGGTCAAGCCGTTGCTGGATACGATGGGCATGCTGCCGGGCATCGAACGCGGTATCGCGATCGTGCAGGAGAAGATGGCCGATTCGCCGTGGGCTGTGTTCACGTTCCTGGTGCTGGGCGGCTTCATGCCGATCCCGATGAAGGTCTTCACATGGGCGTCGGGTATCGTCGGTGTTCCGATGCCGCAGTATCTGCTGAGCATGCTGATTGGTCGCGGCAAGCGCGTATTCGTGCTGGCCGCCGTCATCCGCATCGGTGGAGCGCGCGCTGAAGCGGCGTTGCGTCGCTGGATTGAACCGCTGGGCTGGATCGCTACTGCATTGGTAGTGGCGATGGTGGCCTGGCTTGTATGGAGGTCGAAGTTCGCATGAGTGCTGATTGTTTGAACAGGGGGTTGCGTCTGGGCGCGCTGGCCATGGCGCTGTCCGCGCTGACCGCGTGCGGCACGGCCACCGTGGTGCGTCCGTCCGGTGGCGGGAGCGGCGGGGCCTCGTCCACGCCGAAGACCTCGGTGGCGCAGCCGGGCAAGACCGTGCGCGTACAGAAGGGCGATACGGTCTATGCCCTTGCGCGCATCCACAGCATCACGCCCTCCGACCTGATTGCCTGGAACAGCCTGTCCAATCCCTCGACGATCTATCCGGGGCAGATCATCCGGCTGTATCCGCAGGGTGCGGGCGGCGGTCGGGTGCCGACCACGGTGGTCACGGCGCCGCGGCCTTCGGGTGGCACGACGACCACGACCACGCCGGTGTCCACGGTGGCCCCGGTGCGCAGCAATGTCAGCTGGCGCTGGCCGGCCGACGGCGCGGTCGTGGGCCGCTACGTGGCGGGTGAAACGACCAAGCAGGGCGTGGACATCGCCGGCACCAGCGGACAGGCGGTAAAAGCTGCCGCCGATGGCGTGGTGGTGTATTCCGGTGCCGGCCTGGTGGGCTATGGCGAGTTGATCATCGTCAAGCACAACGAGCAGTGGTTGTCGGCCTATGGTCACAACCGCAAGCGCCTGGTCAACGAAGGACAGAGCGTGAAGGCCGGTCAGCAGATCGCCGAGATGGGCCGCACCGGTGCTAACCGGGACATGCTGCATTTCGAGATCCGCTACAACGGCAAGCCGGTCGATCCCCAGCAGTACCTGCCAGCGCGCTGAGGTGTTGCCGCTGAGAGCGGTTGCCGTGTTGGTTGTGGGATTTGGCGGCGGGCAGGTGCCGGCGGGACAGATGGGACCCGCCGCAAGTACATCCATGTAGGCTCGTTTCCGCCCATCCATGGGCTCCAACGGTCCCATCTGCCCCGCCGGCACCCGCCTTCGACACATCCCCTCGGCGGGGGGAGAAAGAAAAGCAAAGCGAAGCAAAGCAGCCGATCGTTGGATCGGCTTTGCTTTTGCTTTTTTTTTTCTTCTTTTTCCCCGGCCACCGGCGGACTGTCGGGGCGAGGGGAAGGGCGCTGGGCGGGACCTTGAGCGGCAGGAGCCGCGAAGAGCTACATGGACGTACTTGCGCGTGTCCCGCACAGGGGCGTTCCCCCTCGCCCAACACAGAACCCATGGCCGAAAGCCGCTCTCAGCGGCCAACCCTCATCGCTCGAGAATGAACGCGGCGGCGACCTTGCGGCCTTCGCCGGCGAGGATGTTGAACGTGCGCGCGGCGGCCGGGTTGTTCATCACTTCCAGGCCGATACCGCGCGACAGGCACGTGGCCATCAGCTGCGGCGACGGAAATACCTGACGGGCACCGGTGCCCAGCACGATCAGCACCGGCTCCAGTGTCAGGATCTGCTCCAGATGGGCGACCGTCAGCGCGGCCACCGAAGCGACCGGCCAGTCCTCCACCAGCACCTGGGGGGTGACGATGAAGCTGCTGGCCAGCTCGCGGTCGTTGATGCGCGCCGAATGACCATCCGCACCCCGCAGGGTGTAGGCGTAATCAGGCGCTTCGTGACTGAGTTGCATACGGGGACGGGGCTCCGATCAACCGCGCGGAAGCACGATCTGGCGGTTTTCCTTGCTCGGGCGGTACAGCACGGCGACGTGGCCGATGCGCTGCACCAGGGTGCTGCCGGTCGTGGTCACCAGCTCGGCGATCATGGCGTCGCGGGCTTCGCGATCTTCCGCACCCACCTTCACCTTGATCAGTTCGTGGCGCTCCAGCACCTCTTCCAGCTCGGCCAGGAAGGCCGGGGTCACGCCTTTGCCACCAATCTGGAGCAGGGCTTTGAGGTCGTGGGCTTGGCCGCGAAGAAAACGGGTCTGGGATGCGGTCAGGGCAGTGGACATGCAGGAAAGCGCTGTGACTTGGGGGGTTCAGGGTATCATGGCGACCCCACCCGGCTGTATTTACTATGGTTTCCCGCAGCAAGAGCAGCCAGCGTTGGCTGAAAGAACACTTCTCCGACCCCTATGTGAAGAAGGCGCAGGCCGAGGGCATGCGCTCGCGCGCCGCCTACAAGCTGGAAGAGCTGCTCGAACGTGACCGGTTGCTGAAGCCGCACATGCTGGTCGTGGACCTCGGCGCGGCGCCCGGTGGCTGGTCGCAGCAGGTCCGCCGGCAGATGGGCGATACCGGTCGGGTGTTCGCACTGGACATTCTGGAGATGCCGCCGCTGGCCGGCGTGGACTTCCTTCACGGCGACTTCAGGGAAGAAACCGTCCTATCGCAGTTCGAGGCAATGGTCGGTGAGCAGCCGGTGGACCTTGTGCTCTCCGATATGGCCCCCAATAAGAGTGGAATGGATGCGGTGGATCAGCCGCGGATGATGCACCTGGCAGAGCTGGCCATGGATTTCGCCGACAACCACCTCAAGACCGGTGGGGCATTCCTGATCAAGCTGTTCCAAGGGGTAGGCTTTGACGACTACGTGCGTGAAATGCGCCGGCGGTACGACAAGGTCTCCATCCGCAAGCCGGACGCCTCACGCAAGCGCTCCCCCGAGGTCTATGCCCTCGGACAAGGCAAGCGCGCCACGATCAAGTAAGCTCGACACGCAAGCAGTACCCACGCGCCACCCAGCACAAGAGGAATACCGGAGCCAATGAGGATGAACGACTTGACCAAGAACCTCCTGCTATGGGTGGTCGTCGCCGTCGTGCTGATGGTGGTATTCCAGAGCTTCTCGCCCAAGACCAGTGGTGCGGGCGCTCCGGGTGCCACGTATTCGCAGTTCCTGGACCAGGTGGACAGCGGCACGGTACAGAAGGTGACCTTCGCCGGCGACATGCGCGGCGGCACCAACGAAATCACCTACACCACCCGTGGCGGCCAGACCTCCACCATCACCGCGCCGTTCGATCGCGACCTGATCAACGTGCTGCGCACCAAGAACGTGGAAATCGTCCAGCAGGAGCCGTCCAGCGGTATCTCGCTGGGCGCCATCCTGATGAACTTCCTGCCGGTCATCCTGATCATCGGCTTCTGGCTGTTCATCATGCGCCAGATGCAGGGCGGTGGCGGCGGCGCCAAGGGCGCCATGTCCTTCGGCAAGTCGCGGGCCAAGCTGCAGGGCGAAGACCAGGTCAAGGTCACCTTCGCCGACGTGGCAGGCTGCGACGAGGCCAAGGAAGAAGTCGGCGAACTGGTCGACTTCCTGCGCGATCCGTCGAAGTTCACCAAGCTGGGCGGCAAGATCCCGCGCGGCGTGCTGATGGTCGGCCCGCCCGGTACCGGCAAGACGCTGCTGGCAAAAGCCATCGCCGGCGAAGCCAAGGTGCCGTTCTTCTCGATCTCCGGCTCGGACTTCGTGGAAATGTTCGTCGGCGTCGGCGCCAGCCGCGTGCGCGACATGTTCGAGCAGGCCAAGAAGCACGCGCCGTGCATCATCTTCATCGACGAAATCGACGCCGTCGGTCGCCATCGTGGCGCCGGCCTGGGCGGCGGTCATGACGAGCGCGAGCAGACCCTCAACCAGTTGCTGGTCGAGATGGACGGGTTCGAAGGCGGCGAAGGCGTGATCGTCATTGCCGCGACCAACCGTCCGGACGTGCTGGATCCGGCGCTGCTGCGTCCGGGTCGCTTCGACCGTCAGGTCGTGGTCGGCCTGCCCGACGTGAAGGGCCGCGAGCACATCCTCAAGGTGCACATGCGCAAGCTGCCGCTGGCCGACGATGTCGTGCCGATGGTGATTGCCCGCGGTACGCCTGGTTTCTCCGGTGCCGACCTGGCCAACCTGTGCAACGAGGCCGCCCTGTTTGCCGCGCGCAACAGTGAGAAGGAAGTCCGCATGGACCACTTCGACCGTGCCCGCGACAAGATCCTGATGGGTGCCGAGCGTCGCTCGATGGCCATGAGCGAAGAAGAGAAGACGCTCACCGCGTACCACGAGGCGGGTCACGCCATCGTCGGCCGTCTGGTGCCCGAGCATGATCCGGTCTACAAGGTCACCATCATTCCGCGCGGTCGTGCGCTGGGTGTGACCATGTACCTGCCGGAAGGCGACAAGTACTCGATCAACCGCGTGGCGATCAATTCGCAGCTGTGTTCGCTGTACGGTGGTCGCGTGGCCGAGGAGCTGATCTTCGGTGCCGACAAGGTCACCACCGGTGCCTCCAATGACATCGAGCGTGCCACCAAGATGGCCCGCAACATGGTCACCAAGTGGGGCCTGTCCGAGACCCTTGGTCCGATCGCCTATGGCGAGGAAGACGACGAGGTGTTCCTGGGCCGTTCGGTCACCCAGCACAAGAGCGTGTCCAACGACACCGCGCGCCGCATCGATGAAGAGGTGCGCAGCATCCTGGACAAGGCGTATGCCCGTACCACCGAGCTGTTGACCGCCAACGTCGACAAGCTGCACGCGATGACCCAGCTGCTGCTGCAGTACGAGACCATCGACGCGCCGCAGATCGACGCCATCATGGAAGGCCGCGATCCGCCGCCGCCGATGGGCTGGGCCAAGTCGCCGAACAACAGCGACAACAAGGATGGCGGCAACAATGACAAGGGCGGTGATGCCCGTCCGGTGCCGCCGATCAGTGGGCCGGCTGAGCAGATCTGATCCGCCAAGCGTGATCGTGCAGGAAAAGGCCGGGGAAACCCGGCCTTTTCCGTTCATGTGTTCCGTGCACGGGGCGGGCCGGTGCGGGACAATAGGACGACGTTCCTTCCACCCCCGGATGCCTCATGTCGACGCCCCCTCCCGAGCCGATTTCCCACACCACCGAAATGGTCATCGCCACCGTCGTCGGCGTGGCCGTCGGGCTGGGCATGGACAACCTGCTGCTGGGCTGCGGGGTCGGTATCGCGCTGGGTATCGTGCTGAGCATCGGCAAGACGCTGTACGTGGATCGCAAGCGCCGCAAGCGCTGACTCCCCCTGCTGGTCGCGCCGCGGCATGCCCGGCGGATCGGTTGAATTTCCTGTTCACGGCCAGCGGCCGTCACTACGCCCGAGGGTCCGCCATGTTCGATATCTCCCCCCAGCTTGATTGCGCCGGTCGTGTTCTGCGGCTGGACCGTGCGCAGGTGATGGGTATCGTCAACGTCACCCCGGATTCTTTCTCCGACGGCGGCGCTCACGACAGTGCCGACGCCGCGGTAGCTCATGGCCTGAAACTGGTGGAAGAAGGAGCGGACCTCCTCGATATCGGCGGGGAATCCACCCGCCCCGGCAGTGCGCCGGTGTCGCTGGAGGAAGAACTGCGCCGGGTACTGCCGGTCATCGAGCAACTGGCGGCGCGCACCGCTGTGCCGATCAGCATCGACACCTTCAAGCCGGAGGTGATGCGTGCCGCCGTCGCTGCGGGCGCCGGCATGATCAACGACATCCATGCGCTGCGTCAGCCTGGCGCGCTGGAGGCCGTGGCGGATACCGGCGTGCCGGTAGTGCTGATGCACATGCAGGGCGAGCCCGGCAGCATGCAGGCCGACCCACAGTACGACGACGTGGTCGCGGAGGTGCATCGTTTCCTCGTGCAGCGGCTGTTTGCTGCCGAAATGGCAGGCATCGCCAAGAAGAACCTGATCGTCGATCTCGGTTTCGGCTTTGGCAAGACGCTGGAGCACAACCTCACGCTGTTGGCCCGCTCGGAACGCTTCATCGAACTGGGCGTGCCGATGCTGGCCGGTTTGTCGCGCAAGCGCATGCTGGGCGAGATCACCGGCCGCGACGTACCCGCGGACCGGCTCGCCGCCTCGGTGGCGGCGCACGTGATCGCCGTGCAGCGTGGCGCGCGCATCGTGCGCGTGCACGACGTGGCGGCCACGGTGGATGCCCTGAAGCTGTGGCAGGCGGTGCAGGCCGTGCCTGCCGTGCGCAAGGACGCCGCGCCCAGCATCCGTTGGCCGGACGAAGACTGATGGCAATCGATCGGCGGCCACTTGCCATCGCGGTGATGGGCCCGACCGCCAGCGGCAAGACAGCCACCGCGATCGCGCTGGCCCAGCAACTGGATGGAGAAATCGTCAGCGTCGATTCGGCGCTGGTGTATCGCGGGCTGGATATCGGGTCGGCCAAGCCCGACGCCGCCGAACGCGCGCAGGCGCCGCATCACCTGCTGGACCTGTGTGACCCGTGGCTGGCGTTTTCGGCCGCCGAGTTCGCCACCGCCGCCCGCCGCGCCGTGGATGACATCGTCGCGCGCGGCAAGCTGCCGATCCTCGCCGGTGGCACCGGGCTGTACTTCCGCGCGCTGCTGGAAGGGCTGTCGCCCATGCCGCCCGCCGATGAGGCCACCCGGGCGCAGCTCAGCGCGGAGGCGGCCGAGCGCGGCTGGGCGGCCCTGCATGCTGATTTGGCGAAGGTCGATCCGCAGGCCGCCGCACGCATCCACGCAACGGACCCGCAGCGTATCCAGCGGGCGCTGGAAGTGCATCGGCTGACCGGCCAGCCGATCAGCCACTGGCAGCGCCAGCCGGGCGAGGGCAGGTTGCCGCTGCGGACGCTGAAGCTGGTGCTGGCGCCACAGGATCGCGCAGTGCTGCACCGGCGCATCGAACAGCGCTTCGACGCCATGCTGGCGCAAGGCTTCCTGGATGAGGTGCATGCGCTGCGCGCGCTGCCCGCCATGGCCGCCGTGCCCAGCCCGTTGGATCTGCCCGCCGTGCGTGCGGTGGGCTACCGCCAGGCCTGGGAGTTGCTCGATGGCCACGTGGATGCGGCCGCTTTCCGTGACAAGGCGATATTCGCCACACGCCAGTTGGCCAAACGGCAACTGACCTGGTTGCGCGGGGAACTTGATGCGCGCTGGTTCGATCCCCATCTAGAACATCAGCGGATGGCTGCAGCGGTCTCCGCCTTCGTCCCGTCCTGAAAGCGTCCCATGCGCCTGCCGTGTACCATCGGCAAGTCGGTGGTTGGCTGGGGGGCCGTGGTAGCTGCCGACACCCATAAAAACAATAATCAGGAGTTAGCCATGTCCAAGGGGCAATCGCTGCAGGACCCGTTTCTGAATGCACTTCGGCGCGAGCGCGTGCCGGTCTCGGTGTATCTGGTGAATGGCATCAAGTTGCAGGGCACGATCGAATCGTTCGACCAGTTCGTGGTGCTGCTGCGCAATACCGTCAGCCAGATGGTCTACAAGCACGCCATTTCCACGGTGGTGCCAGCGCGTAATGTGAAGATGGGCCCGGGCGGCGGTCTGGTGCAGTCCAACGAGGACGGCCAGCAGGCAGGTGATGACTCAATTGAATAACCTTGGAGTGGTTCGTGTTTGATCGCTCGAAAAAGGGCGAAAACGCCCTGTTGATCCAGCCCCATATGGGCAAGCTGGAAGAAGACGTGCTGGAAGAGTTCGGTGACCTGGCACGCTCGGCGGGTGCCAGCATCGCCGCCACCATCACGGCACGCATCGACCGGCCCAGTCCGTCGACGCTGATCGGCAGCGGCAAGCTGGAAGAAGTGAAGGCGGCCGCCGATGCCAGCGGTGCCGACCTGATCCTGGTCAACCATGCGTTGAGTCCGGGCCAGGAACGCAACCTGGAGAAATTCCTGGAGCGCCGGGTGATCGACCGTACCGGTCTGATCCTGGATATCTTCGCCCAGCGCGCTCGCAGCCATGACGGCAAGCTGCAGGTCGAGCTTGCCCAGTTGCGGCATATGTCCACGCGCCTGATTCGTGGCTGGACCCACCTGGAGCGCCAGCGCGGTGGCTCCATCGGCCTGCGCGGCCCGGGTGAGACGCAGCTGGAAACCGATCGCCGCCTTTTGCAGAAGCGCGTCGAACAGCTGCAGAAGCGTCTGGAAAAAGTGGAAGTGCAGCGCACGCAGATGCGCCGTGCGCGCCTGCGCAGTGAGCTGCCGCGCGTGGCCCTGGTGGGCTACACCAACGCCGGCAAATCCACGTTGTTCAATGCGCTGACCGGTGCGGACGCCTACGCGGCCGACCAACTGTTCGCCACGCTGGATCCCACCGTGCGGCGCATCGTGCTGCCCGGCGGCAACGTGGTGCTGGCCGATACCGTCGGCTTCGTGCGCGACCTGCCGCATGACCTGGTGGCGGCGTTCCGTTCCACATTGTCCGAGGCGCGCGACGCCGACTTCCTGCTGCATATCGTCGATGCCGCCGATCCGCACCGCGAAGAACGCATCGCCCAGGTCGACGAGGTGCTGACCGCCGTGGGGGCAGGTGATCTGCCGCAACTGCTGGTCTTCAACAAGATCGACCGCATCGACGGGGCCGACGTCCGCCACGACGGCCAGGATGGCGTGCCGGACGAGTCGCGCCGCGAACGCGTGTGGATTTCCGCTCGCGATGGGCGCGGCCTGGAGCTGTTGCAGAGCGTACTGGGCCAGCGCCTGGGCCTGCAGCACGTGACGGCTGAGCTGCGTCTGCCGCCCTCTGCGGGACGGTTGCGGGCCAAGCTGCATCAGCTGGAAGTGGTAGGCGAGGAAGTAAGCGATGAAGATGGCTGGTTGCTGCAGGTGAACATCCCGATCGCCGAAGCGGAGAAACTCGCCGCCGGTGAAGACGGTGCTCCGATCCGCGCGCTGCTGCCCGAGAAACTGCCGGAGTGGTAGCGTGGGCTGCCCCCTTGCCGCAGGATCGCCATGACCGTTCCCACTGATGACATGCTGGCCACCCTGGCCAGCGAACTGGGCCAGACGCTGCGGCTCGCCCAGCTGCAGCTGGTCACCGCCGAAAGTTGCAGCGGTGGCTGGATCGCCAAGTGCATGACCGATATCGCCGGCTCTTCGGCGTTCTTCGACTGCGGGATGGTCGTGTACAGCTACGAAGCCAAGCAGCGCCTGTTGGGTGTCCGTGCGCAGACGCTGGAAGTGTTCGGTGCGGTCAGTCGCGAGACGGTGCTGGAGATGGTGTCCGGTGCCCTGATCAATTCCGGCGCTGGGGTGGCGATCGCCGTGACGGGTATCGCCGGTCCTGGCGGTGGCAGCGATGACAAGCCGGTCGGCAGCGTCTGGATCGGCTGGAAGCGGCGCGGCGGCTACGCGCAGGCACAGCTGTTCCATTTCCACGGCGACCGCGACGCGATCCGTCGGCAGACCGTTTCGGCGGCGTTGCACGGGATGCTCGCCCAGCTGTGAGATGCTGGCCGCTCACTCGGCACGGAGCGGTCTTCGATGTGGGAAACACTGGGCACGGTCCGTGACCTTGGACGTCTGCAGGAAATCGCGGCGGTCCTGATCCGTTATGGGTTCGGTGATCTGGTGCGGCGGATCGGCTTGGCCGATGTGCTCGAGCGCGCAGGTCGCCTGCTGCACTGGGGCGATGACAGCAGCCAGCGGCTGCCGATGACCGCGCCGATGCGTGTGCGCCGTGCGATGGAAGAGCTCGGTCCTACGTTCGTCAAGTTGGGACAGGTGCTGGCTACCCGCGTAGACCTGTTCCCGCCCGAATGGATCGCTGAATTTTCCGAACTGCAGAATGCGGTGCCGGCGCTGCCCTATGCGCAGATCCACGAGCAGTTGAAGCGAGACGTCGGTGGCGAGCCGGCGCAGGTATTTGCATGGCTGGACGAAACGCCGCTGGCCGCCGCCTCGCTGGCGCAGGCGCATCGTGCGCGGCTGCACGACGGCCGCGAGGTCGTGCTGAAAGTGCGTCGCCCCGGCATCCGTGACGTCGTCGAGGCGGATCTGCGCCTGTTGGCACGGCTGGCCGAAATCATCGAAGCGCGGCTGCCGGACCTGCGTCGCTATCATCCTGCCGAGGTGGTGCAGCAGTTCACCACGTCGCTGCGTCGCGAGCTGGATTTCGCGGCCGAGTGCCGCAACGCCGAGCGCATCGCACGCGACTTTGAAGGTCGCCAGGACATCCTGATCCCGCAGGTGCATTGGCAGTGGACCTGCGAGAGCTTGAACGTCCAGGATTTCGTCGACGGCATCTCCGGGCGTGACCTGGCCAGCGTGGATGCCGCCGGGCTGGACCGGCGCCAGCTGGCCAACCGCGGCGCTGATATCGTGCTGAAGATGGTGCTGCAGGACGGCTGTTTCCACGCCGATCCGCACCCGGGCAACATCATCTACCTGCGCGACGGGCGCATCGGGGTGATCGATTTCGGCATGGTGGGTACGCTCTCCGAGTCGCGTCGATTCCAGGTCGCACAGTTGCTGCACGGACTGGTCGAACAAGAGCCGGAGGCCGTCGCCGATATCCTGTTGGACTGGGCGGGCGGCGTAGCGGTGGACGAAGGACGCCTGCAGCAGGACATCAGCCAGTTCGTCGACCGCTATCGCGGTGTCCCGCTGAAGGACCTGCGCATCGGCTTGATGCTCAGTGACATCACCTTGCTGCTGCGCAGCTACAACCTGATGCTGCCGGCGGATCTGGCGCTGATGATCAAGGCCTTCCTGACCCTGGAAGGGATGGGGCGGCAGCTGGATCCCGAATTCGACATGGCCAGTGCCGCGCGCCCGTTCCTGGAGCGTGTGGTGATGCAGCGCTATGCGCCGCGCGCACTGCTGCGACGGGGACGACGCAGCCTGCTGGGAATGATCGACCTGGCTGGCGAGCTGCCACGCGATCTACGTCGGCTGGTGCAGGCAGCACGCCGCGGTCGCCTGCAGATCAAGGTCGAAACCAATGCGCTGAAGGGTTTCGGCGATCAGGTGAACCAGGCAGCGAACCGGCTGGTGGTGGGCATCATCACCGCGGCGCTGATCATCGGCTCGTCGATCGTCATGCACAGCGTGGGTGGGCTTTCCAGCCGCTGGCTGCTGGTGCTGGGCGTCGGCGGCTTCATCGGCGCGGGGCTGTGCGGGGTGTGGATTCTGTTTTCGATCTGGCGCAGCGGCCGCCGTCGGTGAGGCGGGCGAACGGCTGAGCCCCTCGTGGTGGGTCGGTTGGAGCTGCCTACTGTGGGGTTGGCCGGGCGGGGGGGGTGGTGGGGGACGGCAAGAGCTGCATCCATGCGGGCCTCGTTTCGTGCCATCCATGGCACTCAACGCCCCCACCAACCCCTCCCGCCCGGCCCTGACAGTCCGCGTGTGCGTCCCACCACGTAAAAAGAAAAAGGTAGCGCCGACCCATGGTCGGCGAGCGCAGCGGGCCGTTGGCGGAAACATCGGGCGAACGGCTGAGCCCCTCCTGGTGGGTCGCTTGGAGCTCTCTGGATTTGGCCGGGCGGGAGGGGGTGGTGGGGGACGGCAAGAGCTGCATCCATGCGGGCCTCGTTTCGTGCCATCCATGGCACTCAACGCCCCCACCAACCCCTCCCGCCCGGCCCTGACAGTCCGCGTGTGCGTCCCACCACGTAAAAAGAAAAAGGTAGCGCCGACCCATGGTCGGCGAGCGCAGCGGGCCGTTGGCGGAAACATCGGGCGAACGGCTGAGCCCCTCCTGGTGGGTCGCTTGGAGCTCTCTGGATTTGGCCGGGCGGGAGGGGGTGGTGGGGGACGGCAAGAGCTGCATCCATGCGGGCCTCGTTTCGTGCCATCCATGGCACTCAACGCCCCCACCACCCCCTCCCGCCCGGTCCTGACAGTCCGCGTGTGCGTCCCACCACGTAAAAAAGAAAAAGGTAGCGCCGACCCATGGTCGGCGAGCGCAGCGGGCCGTTGGCGGGAACATTCCGCCGAGCACGGCTCGGCGCTTCCGCTTCCGCTTCTGCTTTTCCTTTTTTTTGTCCGTGGTGGGCGCACGCGAACCGTCACAGGGCCGGGCGATGGGGCTGGGCGGGGGCGTTGAGCGCCAAGGATGGCGCGAAACGAGGCCCGCATGGATGCGGCCCTTGCCGTCCCCCGCCCAGTCCCATCGCCCGGCCCAATCACCGTAAACCGCTCTCTGCGACCCACCACAACGCGCCCAGCCGTTCGCCGCCACATCGGAGGCACTTGCGACACGATTGAGTTAGTAGTATTACTACTAACCATGGATACGACGACGCTCTCCGAAACCCAGCAGGCCATCCTGCAGATGATCACCGACCGCATCGAAAGCGATGGCGTGCCGCCGTCGCAGACCGAGATCGCGCGGGCCTTCGGCTTCAAGGGGGTGCGCGCAGCGCAGTATCACCTTGAGGCCTTGGAAGCGGCCGGGGCGATCCGCCGCGTGCCGGGGCAGGCGCGTGGTATCCGGCTGATGCAGGCCCCGCCGTTGAAGCAGGTGGCCGATCCGGCGCTGGATGACAGCGTGCTGCGCCTGCCCGTGCTGGGGCGTGTCGCCGCCGGCCTGCCGATAGGGGCGGACATCGGATCGGACGATTTCGTCGTGCTCGACCGGGTGTTCTTCTCGCCTGCGCCGGATTACCTGCTGAAGGTGCAGGGCGACTCGATGATCGACGAAGGCATCTTCGACGGTGACCTGATCGGCGTGCATCGCACCCGTGATGCGCGCACCGGGCAGATCGTGGTGGCGCGGATCGACGAGGAAATCACCGTCAAGCTGCTGAAGATCGGCAAGGACCGGATCCGCCTGCTGCCGCGAAACCCGGACTATGCGCCGATCGAAGTCCAACCTGACCAGGATTTTTCCATCGAAGGCCTGTACTGCGGCCTGCTGCGACCCAACCGCTGAACATCCCGGGGACGGCTGCCGCTGACGTCTGCGGCGATAATGTTCGACTTGCCCGGCCCGCGTCTCACTCTGTGCGATGAGCGGCCGCTACAGTCTCCCCCGAACCCGAGTTGACCACGATTAAAAAGATGACCACTACTTCAAGGACCAAGACAATGGACGAGAACAAGAAGCGCGCCCTGGCCGCCGCTCTGAGCCAGATCGAAAAGCAGTTCGGCAAGGGTTCGGTGATGCGCATGGGCGACCGCGTTGTCGAGCCTGTCGAGATCATCCCGACCGGTTCGCTGATGCTGGACATTGCCTTGGGCATCGGCGGCCTGCCGAAGGGCCGGGTAGTGGAAATCTATGGCCCGGAATCGTCCGGCAAGACCACGCTGACGCTGCAGGCGATTGCCGAATGCCAGAAGAAGGGCGGCACGGCAGCGTTCATCGACGCCGAGCATGCGCTGGATCCGATCTATGCCGGCAAGCTGGGCGTCAACGTAGACGACCTGCTGCTGTCGCAGCCGGATACCGGTGAGCAGGCGCTGGAAATCGCCGACATGCTGGTGCGCTCCAACTCGGTGGACATCGTGGTGATCGACTCGGTCGCCGCATTGACGCCGAAGGCGGAAATCGAAGGCGAAATGGGCGACCAGCTGCCGGGTCTGCAGGCCCGCCTGATGAGCCAGGCGCTGCGCAAGCTGACCGGCAACATCAAGCGCTCCAACACGCTGGTGGTGTTCATCAACCAGCTGCGCCACAAGATCGGCGTCATGATGCCGGGCCAGAGCCCGGAAGTGACCACCGGCGGCAACGCATTGAAGTTCTATGCCTCGGTGCGCCTGGATATCCGCCGTATCGGCGCGATCAAGAAGGGCGACGAGATCATCGGCAACCAGACCAAGATCAAGGTGGTCAAGAACAAGCTGGCGCCCCCGTTCAAGCAGGTCATCACCGAGATCCTGTACGGCGAAGGCATCAGTCGCGAAGGCGAGCTGATCGACATGGGCGTGGAAGCCAAGCTGGTCGAGAAGGCAGGCGCCTGGTACAGCTACGGTGAAGAACGTATCGGCCAAGGCAAGGACAACGCCCGCGGCTACCTGCGCGACAACCCGAAGGTCGCCCAGAAGCTGGAAGCGGAACTGCGTGAGAAGTTCCAGCCGGCCGAGGCGCCCAAGGAAGCGGGCGACGAAGACGACGCCGAAGAAGCGTAAGCAGTGCCTGCGGGGCAGGGCGGCGCCGTCAGTGACGTCGCCCTGTCCCGCAGCTCTTGATGCCCGTTGGTCGGGTGGCGTGACGCCACGACGCTGACGGAAGGATGTGGACATGCACGACGAAACCGAACCGCCCGCCGCTCCGGCCCGCAAGCGCCGACGGCCTGAGCTGACGCCGCTGCAACGCGCGCTGGGCCTGCTGGTGCGGCGCGAGCACTCGCGTAAGGAGCTCGGCCGGAAGCTGGTGGCCCGCGGCATCGAACCCGAGCAGGCCCAGGCCGCCGTGGACCGGCTGACCAGCGAGGGCTGGCAGGACGATGAGCGCTTTGCGGAAACACTGGTGCGCAACCGCGCCAATGGCGGCTACGGCCCGCGCCATATCCTCGCCGAGCTGGGTACCCACGGTCTGGACAGCGACGCCGTGAGTGCGGCGATGGATCGGTACGAAGGGGATTTCCTCGAAAACGCCCGCGACCTGGTTCGCCGTCGATTCGGCGAGGAAGGGCCGCAGGATCTGCCCCAGCGGCGCAAGGCCGCCGACCTGCTGGCCCGCCGCGGGTTCGATGGCGACACCATCCGCCGCGCTACCCGCTTCGATGCAGAGGACTGAGCGGCGCTGGCCTGTTACCCTTCAGGGTTTCGGAGGTCCGAAATCCGACCCTGGCCAGTGTGGCTGGCGGCGGTGGCTCTCCGGCCCGCAGACTGCCAGCCCCCATGACCGCATCCGCCAAATTCACCACCTCCCAGATCCGCAGTGATTTCCTTGAGTTCTTCAAGGGAAAGGGGCACACCATCGTGCCGTCGGCCCCCTTGGTGCCCGGCAATGACCCGACCCTGCTGTTCACCAATTCCGGCATGGTCCAGTTCAAGGACGTGTTCCTCGGTGCGGAAAAGCGCAGCTACGTGCGCGCCGCCGATGTGCAGCGCTGCCTGCGTGCGGGTGGCAAGCACAACGACCTGGACCAGGTCGGCTACACCGCACGTCACCACACCTTCTTTGAAATGCTGGGCAACTGGTCCTTCGGCGACTATTTCAAGAAGGATGCGATCGCGTGGGCATGGGAGCTGCTGACCCAGGTCTGGAAGCTGCCGGCCGATCGCCTGCTGGTCACCGTCTACCAGACCGATGACGAAGCCTATGCACTGTGGCGCGACATGGTGGGCATCCCCGAAGAGCGCATCGTGCGCATCGGCGACAACAAGGGCGCCCCGTACGCCTCGGACAATTTCTGGCAGATGGCCGACACCGGGCCGTGCGGTCCCTGCACGGAAATCTTCTATGACCATGGCGATCATATCGCCGGTGGTCCGCCGGGTTCGCCGGACGAAGACGGTGACCGCTTCATCGAAATCTGGAACCTGGTGTTCATGCAGTTCGATCGCCAGCCCGATGGCACGCTGACCCCGCTGCCCGCGCCGTGCGTGGATACGGGCATGGGTCTGGAGCGCTTGGCGGCGATCCTGCAGCATGTGCATACGAACTATGAAATCGACCTGTTCCAGGCACTGATCCGCAAGGCCAGCGAGCTGACCGGCATGGGCGATCTGGAAAACAAGTCGCTGCGCGTGATCGCCGATCACATCCGCGCCTGTTCCTTCCTGATCGTGGACGGCGTGCTGCCGTCCAACGAAGGCCGCGGCTACGTGCTGCGCCGTATCATCCGCCGCGCACTGCGCCATGGCTGGTTGCTCGGCGTGCGCCAGCCGTTCTTCAGCAAGTTGGTGCCCACGCTGGTGGAGCAGATGGGTGTGGCCTATCCGGAGCTGCCGGCCACGGCCGACACCGTGACCCGTGCGCTGAAGGCTGAGGAAGAGCGCTTCGCTGAAACGCTCGATGCCGGCATGAAGATCTTCGAAGACATCGCCAGCCGTGCCAGCAACAAGGTGATTCCGGGTGTGGATGCCTTCCGTCTGTTTGACACCTATGGCTTCCCGCTGGACCTGACTGCCGATATCGCCCGCGAGCGCGACATGACGGTGGACACGGCGGGGTTCGATGCGGCGATGGAACAGCAGCGCGAAACCGCGCGCGCCGCGGGCAAGTTCGGTGGCGGCGTGTCGC
Source organism: Stenotrophomonas sp. CFBP 13725 (assembly GCF_014841935.1). Classification (NCBI taxonomy): domain Bacteria; kingdom Pseudomonadati; phylum Pseudomonadota; class Gammaproteobacteria; order Lysobacterales; family Lysobacteraceae; genus Stenotrophomonas; species Stenotrophomonas sp. CFBP 13725. Next base: position 389,190 of record NZ_JACYUV010000002.1, read on the forward strand.
TTCCGGCTGATCTGGTGGCCACGCTGAAGCCGACCGTGTTCCTGGGCTATGACGCGTTGCAGTCCGATGGCCTGCGCGTGGTGGCCCTGCTGAAGGACGGTCGCCCGGTACAGGCCGTGCAGGCCGGTGATGCGGTCATCGTGCTGACCGAGCAGACGCCGTTCTATGCCGAATCCGGTGGCCAGGTGGGCGATACCGGCGTGCTGTCGGCCAACGGCGTGCGCGTGGACGTAGCGGAAACCCAGAAGTTCGCGGGGCAGTTCCATGGCCATGTCGGCACGCTGGCCGAAGGCAGCCTGAAGGTCGGCGACGTGCTGGCCGGGCAGGTCGATGCCGAGCGCCGTGGCGCCACCATCCTCAACCACTCCGCCACGCACCTCCTGCATGCCGCCCTGCGCGAAGTGCTGGGTACTCACGTGCAGCAGAAGGGCTCGCTGGTGGCTCCGGATCGCCTGCGCTTCGACTTTTCGCATTTCCAGCCGATCAGCGCCGAAGAACTGGCGATCATCGAGCGCAAGGTCAACCAGCAGGTACGCATCAACAACGCCGTTGAAGTGCACAACATGGGCATGCAGGAAGCGCTGGACTTCGGCGCAATGGCCCTGTTCGGCGAGAAGTACGGCGAGAACGTGCGCGTCCTGAAGATGGGCGACTACTCGACGGAGCTGTGCGGTGGCACCCACGTCAGCCGCACCGGTGACATCGGTCTGTTCAAGATCACGTCCGAGGGCGGCGTGTCGTCCGGCGTGCGTCGCATCGAGGCCGTGACCGGCCAGGGTGCGCTGGACCATGTGGATGCCGAAGAAGCGCGTCTGGCCGAAGCCGCCCATCTGCTGGGTGGCAGCGCGGCCGATGTGGTGGAAAAGATCCGCGTGCAGGTCGCACGGCAGAAACAGCTGGAACGTGAGCTTGAATCGTTGAAGGCCAAGCTGGCCGCCGGTGCCACGGCGGACCTGTCGTCGCAGGCGGTGGACGTGGCCGGAGTGAAGCTGCTGGTCGCCCGGCTTGAAGGCTTTGACGCAAAAGCCCTGCGTGATGCGGTGGATCGCCTGAAGCAGCAGCTGGGTGATGCCGTGATCCTGTTGGCCGGCACCCAGGACGGCAAGGCCGCGCTGGTCGCTGGCGTGAACGGCAGTGCAACCGGCAGGGTCAAGGCGGGGGAACTCTTGGCCCACGTCGCCAGTCAGATCGGGGGCAAGGGCGGCGGTCGCCCGGACTTGGCCCAGGGTGGTGGTGAGGACGGGCCCGCCCTTGCATCTGCATTGGCGGCGGTTGCCGATTGGGTCAAGTCGCGTCTCGTATGAACCGCAGCCCTCTCGTGCCTTGTGGCTGCGGGAGGGCTGACGGTACCATTGGCCATCTTTTTCCCTTAAACGTGGGGCGGGCCTTGACGGTCTGCCAGGCCGGTGGGGGATACCCTTCCACACGGTTTCATGGAGAATTACTGCAATGTTGATCTTGACCCGCCGCGTTGGCGAAACCCTGATGATCGGCGACTCGGTCAGCGTTACTGTGCTCGGCGTCAAGGGCAACCAGGTCCGTATCGGCATCACGGCACCGAAGGACGTGGCCGTCCATCGCGAAGAAATCTACCAGCGCATCCAGCGCGGAGATGAAGCTGCGACCAGCAGTGAAGATTCTGCTGAATAAGGCTTTACCTGCGGCCGCGAAAAACGTTATTATTCGCGTCCCCGCTGCGGAGTACTTCTCCACCAGCGGTTGCACTACCCCGGAGCGATGCCCGAGCGGCTGAAGGGGCTCCCCTGCTAAGGGAGTATAGGGTCAAAAACTCTATCGAGGGTTCGAATCCCTCTCGCTCCGCCACATACGAAAACGCCTGCAGAGTTGATCTGCAGGCGTTTTTTTTTGCCTTCAGCCAGCGCACGCGCCGTGCACGGCAGCGTTGAGAGTCGACCCGGTGTTCGAGCCGCCGAGCATGACGCCGCGCAACCGATTGTCTGCATATCGACGCCGTTGACGTCAGCGGACTGCAATACACTGGGCTTCGTCGTCCCGGTGGTCCTGGTAGCGCCTTGAACGCTTCATCCGAAACCGAAGTGCCTGACTCGCTGATCTGCGTCGCCCTGCTGGAGGACGACGACATGCTGCGCGACCGGGTGCTGTTGCCGGGGCTGCGTCGCCATGGTTTCAACGTACTGCCCATGCGTACTGTGGCCGAACTCGAACAGGTGCTGCAGCACCGTCGGCTGGACCTGATCGTGCTGGATATCGGGCTACCTGATGGCGATGGTCTGGTTGTGACCCGTGATCTGCAGCAGCGCTTCCCTGGCCTTGGCATCGTCATCCTGAGTGGCCGTGGCAGCGCCCCGGACATGGTGCAGGGACTGAGCCAAGGCGCCGATGCGTATCTGGCCAAACCGGTGGAAATCGAGATGCTGGCGGCGACGCTGTTCAGTGTCGCGCGGCGGCTGCAGCGCGTCGCCGTCGGTGCGACGGTTGCCGCGGAGCGTGATATGGCCAGTGCCCCGGCCGCCGCGGACTGGGTCCTGCAGGATGATGGCTGGTGCTTGTTCGCACCGGATGGCCGTGCGCTAGCCTTGACCAGCTCCGAGCGGCGTGTGCTGTTGTGTCTGTGGCGCACGCGCGGACGGCTGGTGCAGCGCGATGCCTTGCTGGCGACCTTGGGCGGCGAGCTCGGCATGGAGATCGACCCGCATCGGCTGGATGTGCTGCTGCACCGGTTGCGGCAGAAAGTGCTGGAGCGCACAGGCAGTGCGCTGCCCCTTACCTCGATTCGTGGGCAGGGGTATCTGTTGATGCCTGTGGCAGGCGCAGGCTGAAACACGCCCCCACCGCGCGCGTGCTGTCCACGCTGATCGTGCCCCCGGCGTCGCGTGCCATTTCCCACGCTACCGCCAACCCCAGGCCGGTGCCCTGGCCGGTCGGCTTGGTGGTGTAGAACGCTTCGAATACACGCGCGGCGACGTCCGGGCTCATGCCGGTGCCGGTGTCGGCCAACTCCAGCAGTGTCCAGGTGCCTTCGTGCTGGATGCTGATCGAAAAACAACCGCCGGCGGGCATCGCATCGCGCGCATTGGCGGCGAAGTTGAGCAGGACCAGTTCGAACTGGCTGCGATCCAGACGAACCGTGCACGGCTGTGCGGGGACGGTCACCTCCAGTGCCACGCCGGGGCCGAGCAGCTGGCGCAGCATCGGCCGCAGCTCCTGCACGGCGTGGCCGACGTCGAACACCACCGGCACCAACAGGTCCTGGCGGCTGAAACTGAGCAGCTTGCGGGTCACGCTGATGCCACGTTGGGCGGCCTGTTCGACGCCTTCCAGCGCATCGGCCAGCTGCGGTGCCTCGCTGGCAGCATCGAAATCCAGTTCATGGATGCGGTGGCGCAGCGAGGCGTGGCCGATGATGCTGCCCAGGATGTTGTTGAAGTCATGCGATATGCCGCTGGTGAGCTGGCCGACCGTCTCGATCTTCTGCATGTGCAGCAGCCGCTGCTGCACGCGTTCGCGTTCGCGCATCTCCTCGCGCATCCGGCGTGCGGCATGTTGCGCGCGCGCCAATCCTTCGCGCAGCGCGGCGACGGTGCGGTCCAGCACCAGGGTGATCATCAGGTAGCTCAGTGCAAGCGATGGCAGGTTCTGGAACCGGCTGCCGCTGCCCGACGGAGGCTGCCCCCACGGGCTGCCCATGCCCAGCACGAACATCAGCGGGATGCAGGCGTAGACACTCCACAGCGCACCGCGACCGATCACCAGCGCGGCCAGGGTAAGCAGCAGCATCGGATAAGGATCGAAGGCCTGCAGCTGGTAACCGAAGGCGAGGTTGGCGATGAGCGCGCAGCACATCGTGACCGTGATGAACATGGCCGTGCCGGGCTTGACCAGCCCGCGGCGGATCATCAGCACACCGCTCCACGCTGCCACCGTCATCGCGGAATCGGTGCCGATATCCACCGCCAACTGCGCGGCGTTCATCTGTATTTCGTAGGTAAGCAGGTGATAGAGCTTGTTGAGCGGTATTTCCACGCCCAGGAAAATCAACAGGATCTGCAGTGCCGGCGCGTTGCGGCGGTCAATCGGATCAGCCACCGGCACGCGGCGCAGCCATGCCGCCGCCCGGCGCCATGGCGCCCACGTGACCCGCTGCAGTCCAGGCATCCCCATGCGGTGAGTCTAGCGTGAGGAAGCAGAGAGAATGCGTGCATTGAAGCGACGTCGTCGCTGTCGGTAAATCGAGGTACGGAACGCGTCGGCCAAGGGGGCCCGGTGCGGCCAACCCTTCCTCCGGACAACCCACATGACCAGCCGAATCCAGCCGATCGCCCGCGTCGGGCAGCGTTCCCTGCGCCGCAGTCTGAGCGCCCCGTCTTTCAGTTCGTTGACAGCCGCATTGCTGCTGGCGCTGTCCTCGCTGGCGACCGCCGCCGAGCCGGCGGCCGCCGATACGGCCGCCGTGCAGGCTGACGCCGATCCCGTGGTCACGCCTGCATCGGTCGATGCGGCCAACCGTTACTTCGCGGCGGACGGCGAAGAAGACGATACCGACGACGCCACCGCGGTCGGCACCCATGCGATCGGGATCGGTGCCAGTGCGGCGGCGGACGGCAACTTCGGTGTGGCCATTGGTCCGCGTTCGCGGGTGACCGACGCCTACGGCATCGCCATCGGCCACCGCACGACCGCCGGCAACACCGCCATCGCGATGGGTGACGGCGCGGCAGCCACCGGCCAGTCGGCCGTGGCGATCGGCGGGAGTTTCTTCGGCAGTTCCTTCGGTGACTCGGACGGCGCGCTGAGCAGCGGCTTCGGGTCCGTGGCAGTGGGCTCGGTGGCTACCGCAACGGGTAACACGTCCACGGCGGTTGGCTGGTCGGCCGTTGCCGAAGGCGACAACGCCACCGCATTGGGTTCCGGCTCGCGGGCACAAGGCCTGTATTCGGTGGGCGTGGGCGCTTCAGCGGCCGGCAACGGTGTTCAATCCACTGCAGTGGGTTACGGCGCCTATGCCAACAATGACGTCGCGGTGGCGCTGGGCAGCTTCGCCGAGGCGACCGGCTTTGCCTCGCTGGCCGCCGGTTGGTCCAGCCAGGCTGCAGGCGATGGTGCGGTGGCCCTGGGTGAAACCGCACTGGCCCAAGGGCAGCAGAGCATCGCGATCGGGTCCAGCAGTGCGGGCATCTATACACAGGCCAATGGACTCGGCTCGGTGACCGTCGGTGCAGGCTCGTGGGCGCTGTCGGACTATGGCGTGGCGATGGGGTATGACAGTCACGCCGATGGCATGTATGCCACCGCCCTGGGTGGGCAGGCATTGGCCACCGACAACAGCGCCAGCGCATTGGGTGCGATGAGCTTCGCCGCTGCAGAAGAAGCGACGGCAGTGGGCTACGTCGCCAGCGCCAACGGGGTCGGCGCCACGGCATTGGGCGCCGGTGCGACCGCACTGAGTGACGGCTCGCTGGCCTTGGGCCAGAACGCGGCGGCGACCGGCCTGGGCAGCATCGCGCTGGGCGCAGGCAGCGTGGCCGAGCGGGATAACACGGTGTCGATCGGCAGCGAAGGGGCTGAGCGCCAGCTCACCCGCGTCGCGGCCGGCAGCGAAGACACCGACGCGGTGAACGTTGCGCAGTTCCGTGCGCTCTCCACCGTGCTCGGCAGCAGCGATGAAGCGCTGCGGGCCAACCTGGGGCTCACGGTGGCCGCGTTGGGTGGCCGCGTCGCCGACGATGGCGCTTTCGTGGCGCCGGCGTACAGCGTGCAGGGCAATGTGTTCAATTCGGTGGATACCGCCTTCGCTGCACTGGACAGCGCGTGGACCCGGCTGGATCAACGTGTCACTGCCGTGGAATCGCGTCCGCAGGGCGGCGTCGGCAGCCCCGGTGTTGCCGTGGGCGGCGATGACAGTGCAAGCATCGCGGCAGGCAGCAATGCCGTGGCCATCGGCTCGGGTGCCAGTGCGGGCGGGCAGAATGCCACCGCCGTCGGTGCGGGTGCCGTGGCTGTGGGTCCGAACGACACGGCGCTGGGCGCCAATGCGCGGGTGCTCGCCGATGGCAGCACGGCCGTGGGTGCCAACAGCGCGATCAGTGCAACGGCGACGAACGCGGTAGCGGTGGGCGAGGGCAGCCAGGTCAGCGCCGCCTCGGGTACCGCGCTCGGCCAAGGTGCCAGCGTCACGGCCAGCAACGCCGTTGCAGTGGGGCAGGGCAGTGTCGCCGACCGCGCCAATACGGTATCGGTCGGCAGCAGCGGCAATGACCGACAGGTCGCTCACGTGGCGGCAGGCACTGCTGGCACCGACGCGGTCAACGTGACCCAGATGCAGGCCGCTGATCGCCAGTCGGCGAGCACGGCCAACGCGTACACCGATGGTCGTTTCAACGCGCTCGACAGCACGCTGGATGATCGCTTCGAACGGATGGGCACCGATCTCGACCGACGCCTCGGCAAGCAGGACCAGCGCATGGACCGGATGGGCGCGATGAGCTCGGCGATGATGAACATGGCGATCAACGCAGCAGGCAGCCGCAGTCCGCGTGGTCGTGTGGCCGTCGGCGCCGGTTGGCAGGGCGGGGAGAACGCGCTGTCGGTCGGCTACGCCAAGCAGATCAGCGAGCGCGCCAGCTTCAGCCTCGGCGGTGCCTTCAGTGGCAGTGACAACTCGGCCGGCATCGGCTTCGGCATCGACCTGTAACCCCCATCGCCTGCATGGCGGTGGCTCCCTGCTGCCGCCAGCCCCTTCCTCGGAGAGAAACAGATGAGCAAGCGTTCCACGATGCTGCGCCGCAGCCTGCTGACAGCTGCGCTGCTGTCCGCACTGCCGGCCGTCCATGCCGCCCAACCGCGGTTTTCCACGCTGCAGACCGGCAGTACGACCCAGCCTACGGCGCTGTATGACGGATTGATTGTCACCTACCGCACTGGCACCACCGCACGCACCAGTGCCAGCGCCGCCGCCAGCCGCTTGAGCACCGTCATGGGCAGCAGCACGGTGCGCGCGCAGTGGAGCAGCCAGTACAAACAGGCACCGCCGGTGCTGACCCGCGTGCGTCGACTGGGTGTGGGCGCCGATCTGGTACGCCCCAGCCGCATCCTGACCCAGGGCCAGGTAGACAGTCTGGTGCAGCAGTTGAAGGCTGATCCCAACGTGGCCCACGTCGAGCCGAACCTGATGCTGAAGGCCATCCGCAGCACGGCCAGCACTGTGCTTGCTCCTGGTGCGACCGTACCCAACGATCCCAACTTCAAGGTGCAGTGGCACATGCGTGCGGCGGACGGCACGCTGGAGCGGGTGGAGCCGGATACCAGCATCACGGCACCCAACCGTGGCGGCATCGATGTGATCCCGGCATGGGAGCTGGGCGATGGCGAAGGCATCACCGTCGCGGTGATCGACACCGGCATCACCCAGCATCCGGACCTGGACCTGTCGCTGGCCAACGCGGGCTACGACTTCATCAGCAATGCGTTCGTGTCCGGGCGTGCCACCGATGGCCGCGTCGCGGGCGGTTGGGACACCGGCGACTGGACCACCGACCCCAAGTTCCTCGTGGCCAATGGCGGTTGTGTGCAGGAGCAGGAAGCCACTGACAGCAGTTGGCACGGCACGCACGTGGCGGGCACCATCGCGGAGCTGACCAACAACGGCGTGGGCATGGTCGGGGTTGCACCGAAGGCGAAGGTGCTGCCGATCCGCGCGCTGGGCCACTGTGGCGGCAGCACGGCGGACATCGCCGACGCCATCACGTGGGCATCGGGTGGCCATGTGGATGGCGTGCCGGACAACCAGAATCCGGCCGAGGTCATCAACATGAGCCTGGGCGGCAGCGGCGTCTGCACCGCCGACAGCGTGACCGCACAGGCGATTGCCGGTGCGATGTCGCGCGGCACGGTGGTGGTGGTCGCCGCCGGCAATTCGAACGTGGATGCGGCGTCCTTCACGCCAGCGAGCTGCCCGGGCGTCATCAACGTGGCCGCCACCGGCATCACCGGCAAGCGCGCGTCTTACTCCAACTACGGCAACAGCATCACCCTGTCGGCACCCGGCGGTGGCACGTACACCAACGATGATCCGTCTACCGGGACGACGGCACGTGCCGGCTACATCTGGTCCACGCTCAACACCGGCTCGCACGGGCCAGAGACCCCCACGTATGCGGGTTACACCGGGACCTCGATGGCCGCCCCCCACGTCGCCGGCGTGGCAGCCTTGGTGTTCAGCGCTGCATACACTGCCAACCGTCCGCTGCCGACACCGCGCGAAGTGCGTGACATCCTCACCCAGACGTCAAAGGTGTTTCCGGTCAAGCCGATCCTGCGCATCGGCGCGGGCCTGTTGGATGCGCGGCAAGCGGTCGCGCGGGCGGCCGGTGTTTCTGCTGGCGGTGACGAAGGTAGCGCGGTGACCCTGGCACGCGGTGCGTCTGCCAGCCAGCTCACTGCTGCGCAGGGCGCATGGCAGTTGTACCGCGTGGACGTGCCGGCTGGCGCGCGAAATCTGCAGATCCGCACGCTGGGCGGCAGCGGGCAGTTGAAGATGTACGTACGCACCACCCGCGCACCGGAACGCGATGGCACCGGCGCGGATGTCAGTGCGGTGCGCTCCGGCACGACGCAGAACATGCAGGCCGCGTTGCCGGTGGCGGACTCGTACTTCATCCGGTTGGTGGGCGGCACCGGCGGGTATCGCGCGGTTACGTTGACGGCGACCTACACCGCCCCGTGATGGACACGCGTCATGCTGGCTGATGGTCGGCGTGATGTAGTGCGGCCCGCTGCGCTCGCCGACCATGGGTCGGCGCTACCAAGGCCACGGTAGCGCCGAGCCGTGCTCGGCGGGAAGTGAGGCAGCCGACTGAAGTCGGCTCTACCGATGCGCATAGGCCGGTGATTAGAACAGTTACGAGGCCTGCAGTTATACGCATCGCGGATCGCCGAGGAAGTGCCAATTGCGTTCGATGAAACCGCTGGCGGCGTAGATCTTGTCGAACACGCTCTTGACGTTGGAAGAACCGATCAGGAAAAGCTCCGCGTTGATCTGCGAGGAAGCCAATCCTGCTGCAGGCACGCCCCCACCATGCGCGTGTGGCGGACAGTCACCCGTGATCACCTGGCTGGTTGGCTGAAGGATCCGGGCAGCCACTTCATTTTTCGCTTGGCTTCGCCAACGCCCGCATGGCCCCTATAACGTTGGTTACCAGCTTGGGATCTTCGTCGGGGTGCGTAGCAGTGTAGGCTGCCAGCAACTTCACAGCACGCGGGTCCCCCAACTCCCCAGCAACAGTCATGGCGGCAGGAATTCCGGCAGTGCTTCCCGTGCCCGCAGAAAACCCAAGGCCAAACTGGTACGCGGTAAATGGCGTAGGACTGATGCTGAACTGTGAAGCAGACCGATCCATTGCTTCGCGGCGGTCTCTATCTATTGCTGGGCGCTGTGCCTCGGGAAGTGCGTTGACTACCTCAAGATAGCTGCTGGCGCCTGCCTGCTCCATAACACTCGCCATCCTCGCCAGCAGACGGTCGACAAGGAATATACCGGCCTTTCGATTGTTGTCGTCGGCCATCGCTCGTAGGTCAGCGTCGCTAACATGCTGGGCAACAAGCCACTCTTCAGGAAGCGGTGTCCCCAAACTGATCAACTCACTACGCTCTGCAGCGGTGCTGAAGTGTAGAGCTCCAAAGTAACGTTGGGATAGCCCCTCCAAGTAAGTCCGCTCATCTTTAGAAACGCTTGAGAGGAATGCATCCCAACTCTTAGCACGTGAATCGGCTACGCCTTCAAAGAGCTCCTCCTCAACCGCTCGTGGAGCCGCAGGAGGCTTGGCGATTTGACGGGTGGGTGTCGCAGCGGACTCCACGGCCAACGCTGCCGCGCTGTCATTCTGGCAGCCACTCACGCTCAGCGGTGCGGCTGCTACGAGCGCCATAAAGACGATTTTCCTGTTCATCACCGTGGGCACTCATTGAGATTCATGTCATAGGTCCATGCGGCGCACGCATGTTGAGCCACGCTATTGGCGTAGGCATCATTCGATGCGTCAGTCGTTGTTACTGCGCCATGGTAGATACCTGCAAATCCGATGCACGTGGACCGCGGGCCGCCCTCAGCCGCCCCACCGCAGGCAGTCAACATTGAACCATGGAAGGCCGTGTCGCACGCGGCCCGATTGCCTCCGCCTCCCCAGCATCTGTCGTGTTCATTACAAGAACCCAGGAAAGACACTCCTGGATAGGGAGCATCAAAATTTCCAGAATATGCTTCAGTACTTATGATAGAGAGCACAGAGTTGGCAATCCAGTTCGAAAAACCTCCGGTGCCACAGCCATTAGGCTGCCAGCCCAAGTCATATCCTGGAACGGAAGGCGGTGGACCTGAGCCGCAGTTAGCAGGCCTGCTTGCGCGAAGTCGTTGACAAAATTTCGGGCGATCAATGGCTAGTGGCTCCTCGGGAGCGGTAGCGTGCTCCAACTGCCAGCGCATGTATTCTGCCAGCGCTTCTTGATTTGCCGCATTGTTGCAACCGGATGTTGAGCAAGAGATGGGTTTTCCATCCATTGCGATCGCTACAACTTGGACCCTCGCCAGATCGGTAGTCGCAATTGTTGTGGTCGCGCCCAGCGAGGCGATGACAACCAGCGCAAGAGCTAGCTTTTTCCGCGTTATCAATCCTTTGAAAAGCGTAGTTATCCTTTTCATCATCGTGTGATGCTTTGGCGAAACCCTTGCAGGTACGTTAGAAACGCTATGGTTGACCTCGTTGAACATCGGTTCTGAGACGCGGCGCATTATGCTGCCATGTTCTCTCGCTGGGCTGGCCCATTCCCGAGAGACTCCCCAACCGCCCAGATTCTCGATCATCTTCCGGTGCGGCATGACCGCCCCTACGCCTCGGCACTTGCACGTGGGACGGGCATCCGTAGAAGGCTGGTCGGTCCGCATTACTGTCTGGCGTGTCTCAGTATCCTTCCCCGCTTGTAGGCGGCCTTGGGTTTGTCGCGGACCCTATGGGCCAGCGCCGCTTCCGACAAATCATCAGGGAAATCAGTTGTTCTCGCCGCGAATCCTTGAAAGTTGACCGAAATCCATTAATCGTTGGACGGCCGAAGCCCATGCGTTTCAACATGGCCGACATGTAGGGGCGACGCATGTCTTCAGGGTGTTGTTCCACTGGAAGGCTGTTTAAGATTTGACCAGCCGGAGCGGCGCTCTTGGATGTGCACGTCCGCGGCCCACGCACCACCCGCGCACCGGAACGCGATGGCACTGGCGCGGATGTCAGTGCGGTGCGCGCCGGCACGACGCAGAACATGCAGGCCGCGTTGCCGGTGGAGGATTCGTACTTCATCCGGTTGGTGGGCGGCACCGGCGGGTATCGCGCGGTGACGTTGACGGCGACCTACACCGCCCCGTGAAGGACACGCGTCATGCTGGCAGATGGTCGGCGTGATGCGGTGCGGCCCGCTGCGCTCGCCGACCATGGGTCGGGGCTACCAAGGCCACGGTAGCGCCGAGCCGTGCTCGGCGGGAAGTGAGGCAGCCGACTGAAGTCGGCTCTACCTTGCGATGCCGGCTCAGCCTGGCGCAGGCTTTTCGTAGTCATCCGGGGTGGCGTGGCCCTCCTGCTCGGGCATGTCGCGTTCTTTCCAGCGTGCGCCGTCGTTGCGCAGCCTGTCCGGTGTGTCCGCCTGGTTCTGATCGTCTTCTTCGTTGCCCGGATTGGTCGGCGATTGTTTGTTCATGGCACCCTCCGTGTTGTGACACGGATCGTGCAGCCCGGGTCGTTAAGCGGACGAGTCCGTCGCATGAACGCGGTGCGGGCATGGAAGGCAGATAGACCCGGCACGGACAAAGCCGTGTGTGGGACGCGTCGACGCCGCTGGCGGGACGGTGCGCTACGCTTCTTTGCGGCAGGGGGCCGGCATGCGCTGCCTCACCCGACACAAGGAGCACGGACGATGTGGATCTACAGGGCGACCGCGATGGCGGTCTTCGGTGCGACAGGCCTGTACGCGGGCTCTGCCATGGGCGCGACCTGCGCGGAGAGTTTCCAGGCGGTGGGTGACCCGCGCAACGGCATGCGCTACGCGGCCAGTCGGACCATTCCCGGCATCAGCATGGCCAGTGCGCTTGGCCAGGTGCGCAGCATGGCGCTCAGTGTCGGCTTTGAAGCCAGTGGCGATGTCATCACGCCCGAGGACGGCACGATTCTGTTGACCCAGCGCAAAGGCGTCACCATTCCGGTCATCACCGCGGTCCAGGTCCAGCCCAGCGGCGAAGTGTTCGTGACGGTCAAACTCGCGCGCGGTCAGCTGGTGCGCGATGAAGACGCGAAGACCGGCTTGTGCACGCAGTTGCTGGACAAGATCAAGCCGGGCAAGGAGGGGGAGGCGATCGCCGAGGCTGCACGTCGCGCCAGCCGTTTCGACGAGCCGGTGTCTGTCGACGCGCAGGCACTTTCAGGCGAGCTCGGCAAAGAGGCGGGTCGCTTGGGACGTTCGATCAGCACGGCGCCGATCCGGGGGTTGTTCAGTGGCAAGAATGCGGGTGATGCGAGTGAACTGATGCTGCCTTTCGCGGCGAAGTACATGGGCCGCCGCTACATCGTCGACGGCACCGTCTATACCATTGGACCCAACCGCTTCACCCAGCGGGTCGAGCTGGATTATCTGGTGACCCAGCCGAAGGGGCTGCTGGGACTGCGCGGCTCTGCGGATTTCAACGGCGGAAACTTCGGGGTGCAGTGCCAGTTGGCGCCTGACCAGCGCCTGCTCGCGGGAACCCTCAAAGGCCGCGACAAGGTGCGTCTGGTCGGTACCGTGCACGACATCAACACCGGTGGCGTCGTCCTCGGTGACTGTCGGCAGGTTCGATAAGGGTGTCGACGACGTGCAGGCGGGTGGCAGGGCATTGCCCGCCACCCTGACGTCGGACCTTACAGCGGCACGTCGAACACCAGCACCTCGGCATCATTGCCGTTTTCCAGTGTCACCTGCACTTCGTCGCGCATCTGCAGCGCATCGCCTGCCTCCAGGGTAATGCCGTTGACCTTCAGCTGCCCGCGGGCCACCTGCACATAGGCGCCGCGGCCCGGTGCGAGGGTGTGGTGCAGGCGCTGTGCGCCATCGAGGATGCTGGCGAAGATGCGCGCGTCCTGGTGGATCAACAGGGATCCATCGGCACCGTCGGGCGAAGCGATCAGGCGGAGCTGGCCGCGCTTGTCATCCGGGGTGAAGTGGGTTTCCTGGTAGGACGGTTCGATGTTCTCCTGGTCCGGGAACAGCCAGATCTGCAGGAAGTGCACCGGTTCGTCGGCGGAATGGTTGAACTCGCTGTGGCTGACGCCGCTGCCCGCGCTCATGCGCTGCACGTCACCGTAGCGAAGGACCGACCCGGTGCCCATCGAATCCTTGTGCTCCAGCGCTCCGCCCAGCACGTAGGAGACGATTTCCATGTTGCTGTGGCTGTGGGTGCCGAAGCCCTGGCCGCCGATCACCTTGTCTTCGTTGATCACCCGCAGCGGGCCGAACTGGGTGTAGCGGGGGTCATGGTAGTTGGCGAACGAGAAGGTGTGCATGGAGTTCAGCCAGCCATGGTCGGCCTTGCCACGGGTTGCGCTCTTGCGGATCTGGATCATGGTGAATCTCCTTGTTCGATGGTTTCGATGCGGGGTTGGCTGCCTGTGCAGGCTGCGTTTCCCGTTGCGAAGAAGTATCCGCTTGCCCTGCGGCTTTGAAAAACGGATAGTTTTGCAAGCCATCATCGAAAAATTCGAATGCTCAAGCTCAGTCTCGACGCGCTGCAGATCCTGGACGCCATCGACCGACGTGGCTCCTTCGCCGCCGCAGGCAAAGCCCTGCACAAGGTCCCCTCGACCATCTCCTACACCGTGGCCAAGCTGGAAGAGGATCTGGGGGTGCAGTTGTTTGACCGCATGGGGCCCCGGGCAGAGATGACCAAGGCGGGGCGCGCGTTGCTCGACGAGGGCCGGCACCTGCTGCGCGCGGCACGCGAACTGGAACTGCGTGTCCGGCGCGTGGCCTCTGGCTGGGAGGCCGAACTCACGCTGGCGATGGACTCGATGTTTCCCACCTGGTTGCTGGGGACGGATATCGCGGCGTTCCGTGAGGTCGCGGCGCAGACCCGCCTGCGGCTGATCGGCGAGGCGCTGTCGGGCACGTGGGAGGCCCTGTTGGATCGTCGCGCGGACCTGCTGGTCGGTGCGGCGGGCGAGGGCCCGAGCGGCGGGGGCTACGTGGTGGAGCCGATGGGGAGCGTGGCGTTCGTGTTCGCCGTGGCACCGGGGCATCCGTTGGTGGGCGTGCCGGGCGTGCTGCGGCGCGAACAGCTGGTGGAGCACTGTGCGATCGCCGTATCAGACTCGGCACGGCGCCTGCTGCCGCGCACCGTTGGCCTGCTGATGGGGCAGGAGACGCTGAGCGTGCCCGACATGGCCAGCAAGTTGCGGCTGCAGCGCGAAGGGGTGGGCTTTGGATTCCTGCCTGAGCCCTGCGCGCGTGCGGCCGTGGCGCGGGGCGAGCTGGTGATCCGCGATGTCGAGGAGCACAAGCCGGACGAAACGTTCTGGCTGGCGTGGCGCACCGGGGAAGATGGCGCCGCACTACGCTGGTGGCGTGAGCGCCTGCGCGCGCCGGGCGTACTGGATGCATGGTGGAGCGCGATGCGGTAAGCATTCTGTTGGGGTGAGGGTAGTGCCGACCCTGAGTCGGTGACGGCCGGAATCCGCACACGCAAAAAAAAAACAGCAGGCCGAGGCCTGCTGTTTTCTTCGAATAATGGTGCGCCCGGAGAGATTCGAACTCCCGACCGCCTGGTTCGTAGCCAGGTACTCTATCCAACTGAGCTACGGGCGCACGGTGTACTGCATTTACGGCTGCATCAACGGCGGCGTTGATGATCGCGTCACTGGTGCGCCCGGAGAGATTCGAACTCCCGACCGCCTGGTTCGTAGCCAGGTACTCTATCCAACTGAGCTACGGGCGCATGTGACAGCGATTTTTTTACCAATCAACACCAGCGGCGGGGCTGGTGTTCCTGTTGATGGTGCGCCCGGAGAGATTCGAACTCCCGACCGCCTGGTTCGTAGCCAGGTACTCTATCCAACTGAGCTACGGGCGCGCTTCAACAGGAGCGGAATTATGCGGATTACCGCCGCATCCGTCAACGTTTTTGTGAAGGGTTTCATTCAAGTGAACGCGTCAGCGCCCCTGCGACGGCCTGTGGCGCCTTCATCCAGTGGAAGTGGTCGGCACGTACGCCCAGCCTTGCCGCATCCAATGTGCAGGTCGTGGCCTGCACCTGTGGCAGTTTCTGCAGCAGGGCCTGCATCGATCCGGCCGGCGCCAGCCAGTCATCGGCCATCAGAACCGCCTGCGCGTGCCCCTGTACCCGCTGCAGCTGGCCGTCCAGGTCCTCATCCAGGCCGGCCGCTGCGTACCGGCTGCTTAGTCCAACCCGCGACCAGTCGGCGATCAGGCCGCGCGCTTCGGTACCGCCAAACCCCAGCCGTCGGCCAGGCAGCACACCCGTGCGCTGGGCCAGCCATGCCAGGAAGCGATAGGCCAGCGGCAACGACCAGCGGCGTGGAGCGGGAAAGCTGCGCCACCAGGGCGTGCCACTGGCCACCAGCCAAAGACGTGGAAAAGCGGAAGGGACGCGCCCGGCATGCAGGCAGGCCAGCTGCCCACCCAGGCTGTGCCCGCCGATGATCCAGGGCAGCGCGCCGTCCTGCGCGTCGTGCGCGGCGAGCACCTGCTGGCTGGCCGGCAGGTCGTACTCGAGAATCTGCCGGTAGCCCCAATCCTGCGACCGCGAAGGACGCAATGCGCTGCTTCCATTGCCGCGCCACTCGTGCAGGTACACCGCGATCCCGTCTGCAGCCAGCGCCTGCGCCAAGGGCAGGTAATGGCGCGCGGCCACGCCCAGCGCAGGCAACCACAGCAGCCGCGCACGGGGATGAGTGGGTAGGCAGTGCAGCAGGTCGAAGCGGTGGCCGTCCGCGGTCTGCAGCGGGCTGGTGCGGCTGTCGACGGTCATGCGTGGGTTGCTGCACCGAAATGGTCCAGCACCAGCACCTCGCTGCGACCCGGCAGGTAGCCCAGCTGCAGGCCACGCGCTACATAATCGATCGCGGCCTCGCAGGCGTTGGGCAGGCTGAGGCCGTTGCAGAGTTGCGCGGCGATGGCAGAGGCCAGCGTGCATCCGGTGCCATGCGCATCCACCATCAGGCGTGCGTGGCTGAATTCCTCGCTGCTGACGCCATCGAAGTACCGGTCGATGACCCGGCTGCCTTCATGCAGATGGCCGCCTTTCAGCAGCACGGCGCCCGCACCACGGTCCAGCAGGATGGCCGCCGCATGCTCGGCGTCGTCGGCGTTGAGGATGCGGCGTCCGATCAGCAGCTCGGCTTCCGGCGTGTTCGGGGTGATCAGCGTGGCCAGTGGCAGCAGGCGCGTGCGCAGGGCCTCCAGCGCACTGTCTTCCAGCAGCCGCGCACCACTGGTGGCGACCATCACCGGATCCAGCACGATGTGCGGCGGGCGATGTTTCTCCAGCGCATCGGCCACGCAGTGGATGACCTCGGCGGTCGCCAGCATGCCCAGCTTGACGGCATGCACGTCGAAGTCGTCGAAACAGGCGTCGATCTGCGCTTGCAGGAACGAGATCGGCGGCACGTGCACCGCGATGACGCCGCGCGTGTTCTGCGCAGTCAGCGCGGCGATCGCGGAAAGCCCATGCACGCGGTGTGCGGCAAAGGCTTTCAGGTCGGCCTGGATACCGGCACCACCGCCGGAATCAGATCCGGCGATGGTGAGGACGGAGGCGGGGGTGTTCGGGCTCATGCAGGCATTGTAGGCCGTGACGAGCACCGGCCGTCAGATGCCCGGTTTGCCGCCGCCATTGGGATGGAACTCGGAGAACGTGGCCGTCTTCGGATCGAACACCGCGCCCCAGAACATCGCGCCGCCATCGCAGGAGCGGATCGCTTCGCGTGCCGGATTGATCGTGCTGTTGTCCGGCAGGTGGAAGGCGTTGACGTAGATCAGCTCGTTGCCGCCGGCCTCGATGCCGACGTACTGGCGATCGAAATCCTGCGGCGCCGCGACACGGGGCTCCAGTTGCGCAAGTTGCGCTTCGAGCTGCTCCACCTGCTGGCGACTGGGGGCCCAGTAACCGGTGACCCGGCCCTCGTCGCGCCCCGGGCTGGGACGCGAGCACGTGTCGAGCACCTGCGCGGCAATGACCGGCCGGGTCACCACCCACGATTGCCCTGTCTTGATCGCCGTCGGCACGCTGGGCGGCCCTTTCACCGTGCTGCAGCCCGCCAGCACGGCAACCGCCACCAGCGGCAGCGTTTTCCACATCATGTTGCTCACAGCACCTCCGAAGCGTAGTCGGCCAAGCGCGAACGTTCGCCCCGGCGCAGGGTGATGTGCGCGCTGTGCGGCCAGTTCTTGAAACGGTCCACCGCGTAGGTCAGGCCCGAGGTGGTCTCGGTCAGGTACGGCGTATCGATCTGCTCCACGTTGCCCAGGCAGACGATCTTGGTGCCAGGGCCGGCGCGGGTGATCAGGGTCTTCATCTGCTTCGGCGTGAGGTTCTGCGCCTCGTCCAGGATCAGGTAACGCGACAGGAACGTACGGCCGCGCATGAAGTTCATCGAGCGGATCTTGATCCGGCTGGCCAGCAGGTCGTTGGTCGCCGCCCGCCCCCACGAACCGCCTTCGGAAGGCTGGGTCAGCACTTCCAGGTTGTCGGTCAGCGCGCCCATCCACGGCGTCATTTTTTCTTCTTCGGTACCGGGCAGGAAGCCGATGTCTTCGCCCACGCTGACCGTCGCACGGGTCATGATGATTTCGCGGTAACGCTGCTGGTCCAGCGTCTGCGCCAGGCCCGCAGCGAGCGCCAGCAGGGTCTTGCCGGTGCCGGCAGTACCCAGCAGGGTGACGAAGTCGATGTCCGGGTCCATCAGTGCATTGAGGGCGAAGTTCTGTTCGCGGTTGCGCGCGCTGATACCCCAAACGGCATGGCTGCCGTGGCGGAAATCATCGACCAGCGACAGCGTGATCCTGTCTCCGGCGACCTTGCTGACACGCAGCTCGACTTCGTCATCACCGGGCAGATGGACGTACTGGTTCGGGTACCAGTCTTCGGTCTCATGCGCTTCCACTTCGTAATGCGTGCGGCCCTTGTCGCTCCAGCTGCGCAGGTCGCTGCCGTGCAGCTTCCAGAAGTCCTCCGGCAGCTCGGTGGCGCCGGTGTAAAGCAGGCTGAAATCATCCAGCGCGCGGTCGTTTTCGTAGTCTTCGGACACGATGCCTGCGATCGCTGCCTTGATCCGCAGGTTGATGTCCTTGGACACGAACACGACCGGAACTTCCGGCGTCTCCTCGTTCAAGGCCAGGATCGCGCCCAGGATGGCGTTGTCCGGAATGACCTTGCCAAAGCTCTTGCCGGCATCGAAATGGCTGGTCTGGAAGCGCAGCTTGCCCGCACTGTGCTTGCCACGCAGCTGCAGGCCGTTGGGCAACTGCAGCGGAATGCCTTCAGCGAGGTTGTCCAGCCCCGACGCCTGCACCAGTTCATTGAGGAACCGGCTTACCTGGCGTGCGTTGCGGCTCGCTTCAGAGGTGCCCTTCTTACCATTGTCCAGTTCTTCGATCACCTGCATCGGCAGGTAGACATCGTGCTCCTCGAATTTGAACAGCGCGGTGGGATCGTGCATCAGCACGTTGGTATCCAGCACGTAGATGCGCTTGCCTCGGGTCATCATCGGTTCCTGGTGGACGGGCAGGGAAAAATCACCACAGCCTGCAGGGCAGGGTGGTGACGGACGAAGTAGGCGATGGGAGTCACTGTGCTTGGGCGGCCTTCAGCGCGTCGAGAACCGCATCGGCATGGCCGGCTACCTTCAGCTTGCGCCACGACTGCACGATGCGGCCTTCCGGCGAGATCAGGAACGTGCTGCGTTCGATGCCGCGCACCTGCTTGCCGTACATGTTCTTCAGCTTGATCACATCGAACGCAGCGCACAGCGCCTCATCCGTGTCGCTGATCAGTGGGAAACGAAACCCCTGCTTTGCGCAGAACGTGTCGTGTGACTTGACGGAATCCCGGGACACGCCGAGCACGCGGGCGCCGAGCTGTTCGAACTGCGGCAGCCGGGCGTTGAAATCGATCCCTTCGGTGGTGCAGCCGGGAGTGCTGTCCTTCGGGTAGAAGTAAAGCACCAGCCACGAGCCGGAAAAATCGGCGAGGGTGGCGTGATCGCCGCCGGACAGCGCCAGCGGCAGGGAGAGGGTGGTGCGGTCCAGGGTGTCGCCGTTGTCCATATGTTCCTTGTGCCGAACCGGGTTCTGGCCAATCCACTGCATGCCACTACACCTGCACGCTGCTACAGCTTCATGAAACATCGCGCGCCCGTGACGAACGCGCGAAAAACCGTCAGAACTTCATCGGGTCCATGATCGCATCCAGGTTCAGATGGTCGCAGAACTCCAGGAAGTCATCGCGCAGCGCGGCGATGTGCATGGCAGCGGGCACGCCGACGGTGACCTGCGCGCTGAACATTTCCGCGCCGGTCTGCATGGCCCGGTAACGGGTGCTCTGCAGGTTTTCGATGGTGATGCCCTGGCGGTCGAAGAAATCGGCCAGCTGGAACAGGATGCCGGGCTTGTCGGCGGCGATCACTTCCACGATGTAGGGCAACAGGTTGGACTGTGCGCCTTTCGCTTCGGTGCGGTACCAGACCAGCTTCAAGCCTTCTTCGCGCTCCAGCCGCGTCAGCATGGCTTCCAGCTTGGCGACCGAATCCCACGAGCCGGTGGCCAGCGCGGTGACCGATACATCGCGGCCCACGGTGGACAGGCGGGCGTCGACCAGGTTGCAGCCGCTATCTGCGATGCGGCGGGTGACAGGCAGCAGGGGGGACTCCGGATGCGTCGTATAGGCGTTGATCAGGAGGTGGTTTTCGCTCGGCGAAGGGCGCGGGGTGGTGTCGGTCAAGGCGATTCCGGGGTAATGCGTGCGTGAGTCTGAATGCCCGCAACGGGCGGGGATTCACCGGTGACCAGCATACTTGCCCGCGCTTTCGCGCCGCAAGTAACATGCAGGGCGCATCGGAGCTTTCCGGCCCCGCCGCGTCTCCCCTACAGCCAAGAGCAGCACGCCTTGTCCCTTTCCGGTCTCATCACCGCGCTGGCGACCCCGTTCCGGGCCGACGGTTCCCTCGATATCGATGGTTGGCAGCGTCTGCTGCGCCTGCAGCTGGAAGGAGGCGTGCACGGCGTTGTCGTGGCAGGTTCCACCGGCGAAGCCTCCACCCTGTCCGACGACGAGTACGACCAGCTGCTGGCCAGCGCGGTCGCGCAGGTCGCCGGTCGGCTGCCGGTATTGGCGGGTACCGGCCTGTCGGGCACCGCCAGGACGATCGCCCAGACCCGGCGCGCGGCGGCGGCCGGCGCTACCCACGCGCTGGTCGTCACCCCCCCCTACGTGCGTCCCACCCAGGCCGGCCTGATCGCACATTACCGCGCGGTGGCGGACCAGGGCGGGCTGCCGGTCGTCCTGTACAACGTGCCGGGCCGCACCGGCTGCGACATGCTGCCGGAGACCGTGGCCGAGCTGGCCCAGCACCCGAACATCGTCGGCATCAAGGAAGCGGTGGGCGAGGCCGGCCGCGTGCAGGCCCTGCTGGCGCTGCGTGCGCCGGGCTTCGTGGTGCTCAGTGGCGATGACGGGACCGCGTCGCGTTCCATCCAGGCCGGCATGGAGGGGTTGATCTCGGTGGGGTCCAACGCCTTGCCGGGCGCCTATCGCCGCCTGTGTGACCTCGCCGCCGCGCATGACCCCGCCGCCGACAGCTGGGACGCGCGCCTGCAGCCGTTCCATGATTTCTGTGGTGTTGAATCCAACCCGATCCCGGTGAAGGCGCTGCTGCGCCGGATCGGCATCGGACACGACCTGCGCCTGCCGCTGCTGCCCTTGTCGGCAGCGCACCAGCCCGCTGCCGAGCAACTGGCCGGTGATATCGCCGCGCTTGAAGCCCTTTCCAGCCACTGATCCCCACGTGGCGTCCCAGGAGATTCCCATGCGTCAATCCACTACTACCTTCCGCGTGCTGTCCATCGCGTTCCTTGCCCTCGGCACCGTCGTGGCGACCACCGGTTGCTTCAAGAAGGGCGCGAAGGGCGATTACGCCCTGGCCCCGGAAATGCGTCCGCTGGAAGTGCCGCCGGATCTGACAGCACCGGCCGGTGCGACCGCCGCGGGTGCGTCCGCTGGCACCAGTTCCGCGCTGGCCTCGCAGGCCAACCGCCCGGCGGCGCCTGCCGTTGCCGGTCAGGCGCCTGCCGCCCCGGCCAACAGCGCGTCCGGCTTCAACGTGAGCACCGCCAAGGATGCCGCGTTTGGCGCCGTCGGCACCGCGCTGGAGGGTACCGAGGGCGCGCAGATCGTCACCCGTGCCCAGCTGTTGGGTTCCTACGACGTCGCCTTCGAGGGCAGCAACTTCCTGGTGCGCGTGGTGGCCGTGAACGGCGGTTCGTATATTTCCGCTGTCGACCCGCGTGGCCTGCCGGCCACCGGCGACGCACCGGTGAAGCTGATCGCTGCACTCAAGGCGAAGCTGGCCCCGTAAGCCACGTCGGGCCCTGTCCACGCCGGGCACGCCGGGCGTGGATGGGCTGATGGCGGTCTGAAGGTGGCTGGGTGCGTTGGGTCGGTTTGGGTTTGGTTGGGCTGGGGTGGGGTGGTAGAGACGACTTCAGTCGGCTGCACTTCCCTTCAGCCGACTGAAGTCGGCTCTACCAGTCGGCCCCACACGTAGGCCCCATCGGTCGGCCCCGCACGTAGGCCCCGCCGGTCGGCCCCGCACGTAGGCCCCGCCGGTCGGCCCCACACGCAGGCCCCACCGGTCGGCCCCACCCATAGGCCCATCCATAGACCCCACCCGTCGGCTCCACCCGCCGGGTATTACGAAAAAGGGCGCCCTCGGCGCCCTTTTTTTTCGCATCGCGCCTGTCTCAGCGCTCCAGCAGCTTCAGCTTGTCCGGCTTGCCGTCCCACTCTTCTGCATCGGCCGGCGGATCCTTGCGCACGGTCAAGACCGGCCAGTCCTTTGCCAGTTCGGCATTCAGGCTGACGAACACTTCCTGGCCGGCGGGAACGTCGTCTTCGGGGAAAATCGCGTTGACCGGGCATTCCGGCTCACACAGGGTGCAGTCGATGCACTCGTCCGGATCGATCACCAGGAAGTTGGGGCCTTCGTGGAAGCAATCCACGGGACACACTTCCACGCAATCGGTGTGTTTGCACTTGATGCAGTTTTCGGTGACGACAAAAGGCATAGGGGGAGAGGCAGATCCGTCTTCAAGCCCGCAATTCTAGAACAGGTTGGGCGTGGGTGCTGGTCGAACGGATAAACCCCTTCGCGGCCACGGCACAGCGGCGCGTCGTGGTGGTCGGGCGGAGGGGCTTGGCAGGACACGCCGCAAGTACGTCCCTGTAGGCTGCATCGCCGCATCCATGCGGCTCAGCGTCCTGCCAACCCCCTCCGCCCGACCCTCTGGCAGAGTGCGGGCGCGGTGGGTGGCCGCGACGAAAAAAGAAAGAAAAGAGAAAAGCAGGGCAGGGCACTGCGCGGCCCGGCGCGGCCTGTGCTTTTGCCGCAGTGCACATTGCCAATCCGAAAACAGCGGGCAACACTCGATGTCTAGCGGTAGACATTTTCGGAGGTGGGGGGTGCGGGAGCAAGGCGGCGAGGCAGCAGGACCCATCTTTCTGGGTATCGATGCGGGGACGCAGAGCCTGAAGGTGCTGGCTTACGACTCTGCCCTGCGGCAGGTGGTGGCCCAGCAGGCACGTGAACTGGGACTGGTCAGTGCCGACGACGGCACCCGCGAGCAGGACGCAGGTGAGTGGATCCGTTGCCTGCAGGCCTGCGTGTTGGCGCTGCCCGCCGACATCCGGTCGCGGGTACGCGGTCTGGCCGTGTCGGGCCAGCAGCATGGCTTCGTGCCCGTGGCTGCCGATGACAGCGTGCTGGGTCCGGTGAAACTCTGGTGCGACACCAGCACCACCGCCGAATGTGACGACATCACGGGGGCGATGGGCGGTGAAGCGGGGTGTATTGCGGCCGCCGGCAATCCGCTGCGTGTGGGCTATACGGCCTCGAAGCTTCCCTGGACCCGGCAGCACCGTCCGGAGGTCTATGTGGCGCTGGATGGCATCCTGCTGCCACACGACTACCTCAACCTGTGGCTCACCGGCGAGCGGTTCATGGAGTGCGGCGATGCCTCGGGTACCGGCTGGCTGGACGTGCGCTCGCGCACCTGGTCTGCCCCGTTGCTGGCGGCCACGGATGGCACGCGGGACCTGCGCGCGCTGTTGCCGCCGCTGGTCGCGCCTGATGCCACGTTTGCCTTGCAGTCGGCCACCGCACAAGCGCTGGGCCTGCCCGCCGATGTGCGCGTGGCGGTCGGTGGTGGCGACAACATGATGGCGGCGATCGGTACCGGCGCGGTGCGCGAAGGCCGCCTGAGCATGAGCCTGGGGACATCCGGCACGTTGTTTGCCTGGCGCGGCAGCCCGACGATCGACCCGCAGGGACGCTGGGCCGCCTTCTGCGCGTCCGATGGCGGCTGGTTGCCGCTGATCTGCACCATGAACTGCACCGTGGCCACCAACCAGGTCGCGCAGTTGCTGGGGCTGCACCGTGGCGACGGCGAGCAGTTGATGGCGGCCAGCCAGCCCGGTGCCGGTGGCCTGGTGCTGCTGCCGTTCTTCAACGGTGAGCGCAGCCCGGACCTGCCGCTGGCCAAGGGCGCCCTGCATGGCATGGACCTGCACAACCTGACCGCGGCGAATCTCTACCGCGCTGCGATGGAGGGCGCCAGCTTCAGCCTGCGCCTGGGCTACGACGCGCTGTGCGAGGCCGGGCTGCAGGGCGAGCGGATCGTGCTCACCGGCGGCGGCGCCAACAGTGCCGAGTGGCGTCAGTTGATCGCCGATGTTTTCCAGTTGCCGGTGGAGGTGCCGCTGCAGACCGAGGGCGCGGCCTTCGGTGCGGCGCTGCAGGCGCTGTGGGCCTGCGACGGCGCAGGGCATGACGGCCACGCACTGCAGGACATCGTCGACGCGCACGTGGTCTTCGATCCCCGACTGTCCGCCCGGCCGGACCCCGCACGCGGTGCGCTGTATGCGCGTGCGTACCAGCGTTTTGCCCACCATCTGCAGGAACTGTTGCCGCTGTACCGGCAGCGCCTGCCCTGATTCCCCCAAAAGGATGTCGACCATGAGTGCTTCGTTCCACGTTGGCCAACGCGAGTTCTTCCCGGGTATCGGCCGGATTCCCTTCGAGGGACGTGATTCCGACAATCCGCTGGCCTTCAAGGTGTATGACGCAGGCAAGCAGATCGGTGGCCGCAGCATGGCCGAACACCTGCGCTTCGCCGTTGCGTATTGGCACAGCTTCTGCGGGGCAGGGCACGACCCCTTCGGCCCGGGTACGCGGGCGTATCCGTGGGACCAGGGGGCCACGCCGCTGGCGCGTGCCGAATCCAAGGCGGACGCGGCCTTCGAGTTTTTCACCAAGCTGGGCGTGCCGTACTACTGCTTCCACGACGTCGATCTTGCGCCGGATGCCGATGACATCGGCGAGTACCGGGACAATCTGGCGCACATGGTCGAGGTGGCACGCGAGCGGCAGGACAAGACCGGCATCAAGCTGCTGTGGGGCACGGCCAACCTGTTCTCGCATCCGCGCTACATGAACGGTGCGGCGACCAACCCGGACTTCAGTGTGGTGGCGCGCGGCGCGGTGCAGGTGCGTGCGGCGCTGGATGCCACGGTCGCGCTGGGTGGCAGCAATTACGTGTTCTGGGGCGGCCGCGAGGGCTATTCGTGCCTGCTCAACACCGACATGAAGCGCGAACAGGCGCATCTTGCGCGGTTTTTGACAGCGGCCCGCGATTACGGGCGCAGTATCGGCTTCACGGGCACCTTCCTGATCGAACCCAAGCCGATGGAGCCGATGCACCACCAGTACGATTTCGACAGCGCCACCGTCGTCGGCTTCCTGCGCGCGCACGGCCTGGACAAGGACTTCAAGCTCAACATCGAAGCCAACCATGCCACCTTGTCCGGGCACACCTTCGCGCACGATCTGCAGGTGGCCTCTGACGCGGGACTGCTGGGCAGCATCGACGCCAACCGCGGCAACCCGCAGAACGGCTGGGACACCGATCAGTTCCCCACCGACATGTATGACGCGGTGGGGGCGATGCTGGTGGTACTGCGGCAGGGCGGATTTGCCGATGGCGGCCTGAACTTCGATGCAAAGGTACGTCGCGAATCAACAGATCCGCAGGACCTGTTCATGGCCCACATCGGCGGCATGGACGCGTTTGCCCGCGGCCTGGAGGTCGCCCATGCACTGCTCACGGCATCGCCGCTGGAGCAGTGGCGCAGCGAGCGCTATGCCAGCTTCGACCAGGGCCCCGGTGCCGCGTTTGCCCAGGGGCAGCTGACCCTGCAGGACCTGTGTGCCCATGCACAGCAGGCCGGCGAGCCGCGCCAGCGTAGCGGACGGCAGGAAGCGTATGAGAATCTGCTCAACCAGTACCTGCTGCGCTGAGCAGCGGGCGTCCACCGCAACCGGATAAACCCATGTCCACAGCGATACCTGCATCCGTCGGCACGCGCGGAGAGAACACGGCTTTCATCGTGCTGATCAGCTGCGTGGCCACCATTGGCGGCTTCCTGTTCGGCTTCGACAGTGGCGTCATCAACGGCACCGTCGATGGCCTGCGCACCGCGTTCAATTCCAGCGAAGCGGCGCTGGGCTTCGAGGTGGCCTCGATGCTGCTGGGCTGCGCCATCGGTGCATTCCTGGCCGGGCGGCTGGGGGACCGGCTGGGCCGGCGCGGGGTGTTGATCATCTCTGCGGTGCTGTTCCTGCTGTCCGCGCTGGGAGCTGGCGCCGCGCATGCGTCGTGGCTGTTCGTCACGGCGCGCGTGGTGGGGGGCTTTGCCGTCGGTGCCGCCAGCGTGATGGCCCCGGCCTACATCGCCGAGGTCGCCTCGGCGCGCTATCGCGGCAAGCTGGCAACGGTGCAGCAGATCGCGATCATCAGCGGGCTGTTCGCTGCGTTCCTCAGCAACTATCTGCTGGCCCGCGCGGCGGGCGCCTCCACCGAAGCCTTGTGGCTGGGGCAGGAGGCGTGGCGGTGGATGTTCTGGATGCAGGCCATTCCGTCGTTGCTGTTCCTCGCGCTGCTGCTGGTGATTCCCGAAAGTCCGCGCTTCCTGGTGGTGAAGGGACGGCGCGAGCAGGCGGCTGCCGTGTTGACGCGGCTGTACGGAGCAGCCGAGGCGCAGGCCAAGCTGGGCGAGATCGAAGCCAGCCTGTCGCAGGACCAGCACACACCGTCCTTTGCGGATCTGAAGGACCAGGGCACCGGCAAGCTGCGCCGTATCGTGTGGGTGGGTATCGGCCTGGCCGTATTGCAGCAACTGGTCGGTATCAACGTGGTGTTCTACTACGGCGCCGTGCTGTGGCAGGCGGTCGGCTTCTCGGAAAGCGATGCATTGCTGATCAACGTGCTGTCCGGCGCCCTGAGCATCGGGGCGTGCCTGGTCACCGTGCTGCTGATCGACCGCATCGGTCGCAAGCCACTGCTGTGGATTGGCTCGGTGGGCATGGCGGTGTCCTTGGCGCTGATGGTGGTGGCGTTCTCCAGCGGCAGTCTGGTCGATGGCAAGCTGCAGTTGTCCGATGGCATGGGCCGTCTGGCGCTGGTGGCCGCCAATGTCTACGTGGTGTTCTTCAACATGTCCTGGGGCCCGGTGATGTGGGTGATGCTGGGGGAGATGTTCCCCAACCAGATCCGGGGCTCGGCGCTGGCGGTGGCGGGCGCGGCACAGTGGACGTCGAACTTTGCGATCACTGTGAGCTTCCCGGTGCTGTTGACCGGGATCGGGCTGGCCGGCGCGTACGGCATCTACACGGTCGCCGCCTTCCTCTCCATCTTCTTCGTGCTGCGCTACGTGCGCGAAACGAAGGGCAAGGAGCTGGAGCAGATGGAGGGCTGAGGTGCGGTCGGCCGAGGGTCGACCGTTTCCTGCGGCGGCGGGATGTAGTGCGTGGTGCAGCCGGCTGAAGCCGGCTCTACCAGGCGCAACAGCAGCCGGCTGAAGCCGGCTCTACCGCCGGCTCTAGCAGGTGCAATAGCAGGGACTGGACGCAGAAAAGCCCGCTTTTGGCGGGCTTTTTGCTTCCTGCTGCAGTGACTGGTGCTCCCTAGGGGACTCGAACCCCTGTTTTAGCCTTGAGAGGGCCACGTCCTAACCATTAGACGAAGGGAGCGTTTGAAGTGTCACTGCCGGGGCAGGCGCGCTAGTATATGCATCTCGATGCCATTGGGCAATCCCGAAACTTCAACCGGAAGCGCCAACATCATTTCCTCCGTGACAACTCCGATAAGCCTGCGCGTCATCCCGCGCGACCAGCACACCATCTCCCGCAAGGACATCAGCCCGAACGCACTGCGCGTGCTGTACCGCCTGCGTGATGCCGGCTTCGGCGCCTACCTGGTAGGCGGTGCCGTGCGTGACCTGCTGGTCAATGGCCATCCCAAAGATTTCGACGTGGCCACCGACGCCACGCCCGAGCAGGTCAAGCAGCAGTTCCGCAACTGCCGCCTGATCGGCCGCCGTTTCCGCCTGGCCCATGTAGTGTTCGGCCGCGAGATCATCGAAGTGGCCACCTTCCGCGCCAATCTTGATGATGGCAGCGGTGACCGCGAGATGGACAACGGCATGCTGGTGCGCGACAACGTGTACGGCTCCATCGAAGAGGATGCGATCCGCCGCGATTTCACCTGCAATGCGTTGTATTACGCGGTCGAGGATTTCTCGGTGCGCGACTACACCGGCGGCTTTGAAGACGTGCAGGCGCGCCTGATGAAGCTGATCGGCGACCCGGAGCAGCGCTATCGCGAAGATCCGGTGCGCATGCTGCGCGCGATTCGTCTGGCGGCCAAGCTCGGTTTCCAGATTGAAGAAAAGACCGCCGCGCCGATTCCGCAGCTGGCGAACCTGCTGAACGAAGCCGCGCCGGCACGCCTGTTCGAGGAAGTGCTGAAGCTGTTCCTGTCCGGCCACGGCGTGGCCAGCTTCGAGGGACTCGAGCGCTACGGCTTGTTCGACGTGCTGTTCCCGGAAAGCGGCAAGGCGCTGCGCTCCAACCGCAGTGGCGCGCTGCGCCGCATGTTGATCGAAGGTCTTGCCAACACCGACCTGCGCGTGGCCAATTATGAGCCGGTGTCGCCGTCGTTCCTGTTCGCGCTGCTGCTGTGGCCGGCGTTCTGCCGTGCGCAGGCCAGCCTGCTCAAGCAGGGCGTGGCTGAAGAAGAGGCGCAGCGCCGTGCGGCTGATCGGGTGACCCTGCACCAGCTGACCACCGTGGCGCTGCCGCGCCGGTTCTCCCTGCCGATGCAGGAGATCTGGTTGCTGCAGGCACGCTTCGGATCGCGCCAGCGCAAGCGGGTGTTCCGCACCCTGACCCACCCGCGCTTCCGCGCCGCCTTCGATTTCCTGATCCTGCGCCAGGTGGCGTCCAGCGAGCACGCTGCCGACGTGGCGTTCTGGCGCGAGGCACAGCAGCAATCCGGCCGCGAGCTGGAGACTACGCTGGACGATATCCACGAGCAGGATGACGCCAGCGAAGAGGACGCGCCGCGCAAGCGTCGTCGTCGCCGTCGTCGTCCGGAAGGTGCCGCCTCCGCGCCGGCGGAATGAGTCGCATGGTCGAGGCCTGGATCGGGCTCGGGGCCAACCTCGGCGACGCCGAGGGAAGCGTGCGCGGTGCATTGCGCGCGCTCGATGGCCTGGCGGACACAACGCTCCTGCGGGCATCCTCGCTGTACGCCACCCCTGCGTGGGGCAACAAGGATCAACCGCCCTTCGTCAACGCGGTGGCCTGCGTGCAGACCAGGCTGCCGCCGCTGGCCCTGCTGCACGCCTTGCTGGCGCTGGAGCAGCGGTTCGGCCGGGTGCGCGATCCGTCCCTGCACTGGGGGCCGCGCATGCTGGACCTGGATATCCTGCTGTATGCCGACCAGGTGATCGATCTGGCCGAGCTGACGGTGCCGCATCCCTTCCTGCACCAGCGTGCGTTCGTCCTGGTGCCACTGGCGGAAGTGGCCCCCGGGCTTGTGCTTCCCGGTCATGGTCGCGTGCAGGATGCAGTGATGCAGGTGGACCCCTGCGGGATTTCCCGGTTAGAGGGATAATGGGCGCGTTATCACCCCCGGTTATTTCCTGATGAGCACGCACGCAGACAGCAAGCCCTGGACCGTCCCGGCGCTGGCGGAGGCCAAGCGCAACGGCCAGAAGCTGGTCATGTTGACCGCCTATGACGCAGGGTTCGCCCGCGCCTTCGATGCCAACGGGGTCGACATCGTCCTGATTGGCGATTCACTGGGCATGGTGGTGCAGGGCCATGATTCCACGCTGCCGGTGACCGTTGCCGACATGGTCTACCACACCCGTGTGGTGGCCCGCGTACTGGAACGCGCGCTGCTGGTGGCTGATCTGCCCTTTGGTGCGGACGCTACGCCCGAGCGCGCGTTCGACGCATCGCTGCAGCTGCTGCAGGCCGGCGCGGAAATGGTCAAGATCGAAGGCGCCGGCTTCAAGCTGGACATCATCCGCCATCTGGTGGAGCGCGAGATTCCGGTCTGTTCGCACCTTGGGCTGACCCCGCAGTCAGTACTGCGGCTGGGTGGCTATCGCGTGCAGGGTCGTGGTGATGCCGCGCGGCAGCTGGTGGAAGATGCCAAGGCCGTGGTCGAGGCAGGGGCCAGCATGATCGTGCTGGAATGCCTGCCCACCCCCGTTGCCGCCGCAGTAACCGCCGCGGTGTCCGTGCCCACCATCGGCATCGGCGCCGGCCCGCAGTGCGATGGCCAGGTGCTGGTGATGCATGACCTTCTCGGCCTGGACAGTGGCCACCGCCGGCCCAAGTTCGTCAAGGATTTCCTTGCCGAAGGCGGTTCGGTTGCCGGTGCTGTCCGTGCCTACGCCGACGCCGTGCGCGACGGCACTTTCCCCGACGCTGAGCACGCCTACGCATCATGATCGAGACCGTCACCGAACTTGCCCAGCTGCGCGCCATCGTCAGCGGCTGGAAGCGCGAGGGGCTGCGCGTTGCGCTGGTGCCCACCATGGGCAACCTGCATGCGGGCCATTATTCGCTGGTCGCGCTGGCGCGGCAGTACGCCGACCGCGTGGTGTCCAGCGTGTTCGTCAACCCGACGCAGTTCGGCCCGAACGAGGATTTCACCCGCTACCCGCGCACCCCCGAGGCCGACACCAGTGGCCTGGAAGACGCTGGCTGCGACGTGCTGTGGTTGCCGACCGTCGAATCGATGTACCCGTTCGGCGTCGAGCTGGCGGCCAATGTCAGCGTACCCGGCATCAGTGGCCTGCTTGAAGGGGCGCACCGCCCTGGCCATTTCGATGGCGTGTGCACGGTCGTATCGCGCCTGTTCAATCAGGTGCAGCCCGACGTGGCCGCGTTCGGCAAGAAGGACTACCAGCAGTTGGCGGTGATCCGGCAGATGGTGGCCGACCTGGCGTTCCCCATCCAGATCGTCGGCGGCGACATCGTGCGCGAAGACGATGGCCTGGCCATGAGTTCGCGCAACCAGTACCTCGATGCGACGCAACGCCCGGCCGCGACCACCATCCACCGGGTGTTGACGGGGATGCGCGAGGGCTACATCAGCGGGCATGCGCGCGAGCGCATCGAGGCCGATGCAGCAGACGCGCTGCAGGCGGCAGGCTTCCAGGTGGACTACGCCGCACTGCGCACGCCGGACCTGATCGAACCGCCGCATGAGGGCGGCCCGCGCGTGGCCCTGATCGCTGCCCGGCTGGGCAGCACGCGCCTGATCGACAACCTGGAGTTCTGAGGCTGGGGCATGGCGGAACGGGGCGTAACCGGGTCAGAGTCCGTTTCGCGAAGCGAAATGGACTCTGACCCTTTTTTACACCTGCTCCAGCGCCCGCCTGACCAGCCCTTCGCGGTACCAGGTTCTATCGGGGTAGACCGGCTGCCCGCGTGCCATCCGCTGTTCATGGATCTGCACCGCGATCTCCATCGCCCTGTCTGATTCGGTATCCAGAAGCGTGGGCGTGCGGGATGACGCAGGGCTCACTGCGTTGGCCGGGGCGGAAGGTCGGTAGCGGAAGCCGCTGGCCACCGAGATCTCCTTGTCGGTCTGTTCGGCCTCGGCCCACGCGGCCCGCGTCAGCCTGGCTTCCAGGTTTGCGATTCTGCGCAGCATCGGATGCGCGGCATAGATGCCGGTGGCGGGAAACTGCACCGCGTCCTTCGCCTTGCACGCTAGCGGCGCTGTTTCCGCCGGGCGGGCAGCTGACCTCTCAACGCGGCGCTGTGGCGCCTCCACAGGTGGTCGATGCAGGTTGCGCATAGCGACCGAACGCAGCTTGCGTCGGCGGGGTTGTGCCGACACATCGCCGATCCGGGTAGGACCGGAGAAGCGGCTGACAAGCTGGTCGAAATCCTTGGCACGGCTGAGGGTGGCGAACATGGGTACTCCCGGTTGAAGCGGACAGTTCAGCGGATGCAAGCAAGCCGCGCTTGCGGGAATCGTGCGTGGCCGTCAGTACCTGAACCGCCGCCTGACTGGCGTGCGCTGCCCCTGTCGCCAATCCCCCAGATGGTAGAATCCAGACTTTCCTTTCCCGCGTTGCCTGTGCCATGCATCTGTCCCTGCTGAAGACCAAGATCCACCGCGCCACCGTCACCCATTCGGAGCTGAACTACGAAGGGTCGATCGCGATCGACGACAACCTGTTGGCTGCCACCGGCATCCGCGAGTTCGAACAGGTGCATATCTGGGACGTCACCAACGGCGCCCGTTTCAGCACCTACGCCATCCGTGCCGAGGCCGGTAGCGGCGTGGTGTCGCTCAACGGCGGCGCGGCGCGCCACGTGCAGGTCGGCGACATCATCATCATCGCCGCGTTCGCCAGCATGACCGAGCAGGAAGCAGACAGCTTCCGGCCGAAGCTGGTATATGTGGATGGCAACAACCAGATCTCCCACACCAACGACAGCATCCCGACCCAGGCCGCATGACCACACACAACGGACTCGACGCGCTTCACTCCCATGCCCAGCGCCTGCGTGGCGCGCGCATCCCGGATCTGCTCACCGCCGAACCCGGCCGTGTCACCGATCTGGCGCTGCGGGTCGGTCCGTTGTATGTCAACTTCGCGCGGCAGAAGTACGATGCCGCTGCGTTGCAGGCGTTGCTGGCGCTGGCCGCCGAACGCGACGTGGGCGGTGCGATCACACGCCTGTTCCGTGGCGAGCAGGTCAACCTGACCGAAGGCCGCGCCGCGCTGCATACCGCGCTGCGTGGCGATGTGGTGGATGCGCCGGTCGCCGCCGACGCGTTCGCTACGGCACGCCAGGTCCGGCAGCAGATGGGCGAGCTGGTGCGCGCGCTGGAAACCAGTGGCGTCACCGACGTCGTCAGCGTCGGCATCGGCGGTTCGGACCTCGGTCCGCGGCTGGTGGCCGATGCCCTGCGCCCGGTTGATGGCAGCCGGCTGCGCGTGCATTTCGTGTCCAACGTGGATGGCGCGGCCATGCAGCGCACGCTGGCTACGCTGGATCCGACGCGCACCGCCGGCATCCTGATCTCCAAGACCTTCGGCACCCAGGAGACCCTGCTCAACGGGCAGATCCTGCACGACTGGCTGGGCGGCAGCGAACGTCTGTATGCGGTCAGCGCCAATCCCGAACGTGCAGCGAAGGCGTTCGACATCGCATCCAGCCGCGTGCTGCCGATGTGGGACTGGGTGGGTGGCCGGTATTCGCTGTGGTCGGCCGTTGGTTTCCCCATCGCGCTGGCCATTGGCTTTGAACGTTTCGAGCAGTTGCTGGACGGCGCCTCGCAGATGGACGCGCACGCACTGGACGCGCCGCTCGAGCGCAACCTGCCGGTGTTGCACGCGCTGACCGATATCTGGAACCGCAACCTGCTGGGCTATGCCACGCATGCGGTGATGACCTACGACCAGCGCCTGGCATTGCTGCCGGCTTACCTGCAGCAGCTGGTGATGGAAAGCCTGGGCAAGCGCGTGCAGCGCGATGGGCAGCCGGTGGCCAGCGATACGGTGCCGGTATGGTGGGGCGGAGCGGGCACCGATGTGCAGCACAGCTTCTTCCAGGCGCTGCACCAGGGCACCAGTGTGATTCCGGCCGATTTCATCGGCTGCGTGCGCAGCGATGATCCGTACACGGTCAACCATCAGGCGCTGCTCGCCAACCTGCTGGCGCAGACCGAGGCCCTGGCCAATGGCCAGTCCAGCGATGACCCGCATCGGGATTACCCGGGCGGTCGTCCGAGCACCATGATCCTGTTGGATGCGCTGACGCCGCAGGCGCTGGGCGCACTGATCGCGATGTACGAACACGCGGTGTATGTGCAGTCGGTGATCTGGAACATCAACGCGTTCGACCAGTTCGGCGTGGAGCTGGGCAAGCAGTTGGCAGGCCAGTTGCTGCCAGCGCTGCAGGGCGAGGCAGTGGAGATCACCGATCCCATGACGCGCGAGATCCTGCGGTTGTTGTAAGTCAGGTTCATGGCCCCGTGGGGTGTCGCGCGGGGCCGGCATTCCGCCGAGCATGGCTCGGCGCTACCAGACGCATCGCGCGCGGGCCGGCAGTCCGCCGTCAGCGTGAGGGTTCCGGGCTCGGGCGTTTGGCCAGCTTGCGCTGCAACGAACGCCGGTGCATGCCGAGCAGGCGCGCGGCGGCCGATACGTTGCCGCCGGTTTCATGCATCGCCTGCTGGATGTGCTCCCACTGCAGCCGGCTGATCGGCGTCATCGCATCAGGCAGGTCCAGCTCGCCATCGTCGGCCGGGCCGTCATCTTCTTCCCCCAGCGCGCGCAGGATCATCGGCACCGTGGCCGGCTTGGGCAGGTAGTCATCGGCGCCCAGCTTGATGGCCTCGACGGCCGTGGCGATGCTTGCATACCCGGTGACCAGCAGGATGCGCATGTCTTCGCGCAGGGCACGCAGGGGCTGGATCAGCGCCAGCCCGGACTCGCTGCCCAGCTTCAGGTCGATCAGCGCGAACGCGGGCGGCTGCTGGCGGGCGAGCAACAGGGCACTTGCCGAGTCCTGCGCGGTGCGCGTTTCCAGGCCTTTGCGGGCCAGGCTGCGCTGCAGCGTGCGCAGGTACAGTTCGTCATCGTCGACCAGCAGGCCATCGCCATGCAGGCCTGCGGCGGAAGAGGGCAGGGCAGTGTTCATGGGGTTTCCTCGCGGGGGACCAACGGAATACGGAAGCCGACGCGGCTGCCTGCGCCATGCGCAGGGCGCATCCACATTTCGCCATGCAGGCGTTCGATGGTGGCGTGGGACAGGGCCAGGCCAACGCCCA
Organism: Stenotrophomonas sp. CFBP 13725; assembly: GCF_014841935.1. Classification (NCBI taxonomy): domain Bacteria; kingdom Pseudomonadati; phylum Pseudomonadota; class Gammaproteobacteria; order Lysobacterales; family Lysobacteraceae; genus Stenotrophomonas; species Stenotrophomonas sp. CFBP 13725. The sequence continues at coordinate 423,675 of NZ_JACYUV010000002.1, forward strand.
TGCCCTCGCTCTTGCTCGAGCTGAACAGGGTGGCGGGCAGGACGGCCTGGCGTGCATCGAAGCCGTGGCCGAAGTCACGGACTTCGCCCACCAGGTCGTCGCCCTCGATGCGCAGCGACAGCTCGACTTCCGCGCGTCCAGCGTTTTCACCGGCCTCGGCGGCATTGTTCAGCAGCACCATCAGCAGGTGGCCCACGCCGGCATCCAGCGGCAGGGTAAGCGGAGCATCCGCGTTGCGGCTGAGGATGATGGTCGGCCGTACCAGCCGCCATTGCTCCAGCACCTGCAGCGCGGTGGCCGGTCCTCGCCCGGGCACATCCGGTGATGCCGGCGCGGCCAGGGCCAGTACCCGCTCGCGGCACTGCACCAGCAGTTCGCGCAGGGTTTCCACGTCGTCGCGCACCTCGGCACTTTCGTTCTGCTCGGCGATATCGTCGGCCAGCAGCGTCATCGTCGCCAGCGGGGTGTTCAGCTCATGCGCCACCGATGCGGCATGGGTGGCCAGCGCGACGATGCCCTCGTTGCGGGCGAAGCGTTCGCGCAGCAGTGACAGCTCGTGTTCGCGCTGGCGCAGGGCAACCGCCAGCCGCGTGGAGAACGCCAGCACCACCGTCACCGAGATCAGGAAGTTGGCCACCACGCCCCACTGCTGCAGGTCTTTCGGAGCGAAGTAGCCGCCGGCGGGCAGCGGCAGGCCGAACGCGGCGCTCAGCGAGTAGCCGATAAGGCACGACGCGGCCACCGCCAGCGTCCAGCGCACCGGCAGGGCCAGCGCCGCCAGCGCGATCAGGATGAGGAACAGCGAGCCGAAGGGATTGCTGATGCCGCCGCTCCAGCCGACCATCCAGGTCAGTACGGTGACATCCACCAGGATATGGCCGAAGGCGGTTACTGGCGCGGTATCGGTGCCGTGCACGCGCAGCTGCGCATACGTGTTGAACAGGGCCAGCACCAGCACGCCGGCCCACAGGGGCACCTGCGGCAGCGGCAGGCCCAGCACCCAGGTGGCCACCAGGATGGTCGCCGCCTGGCCGGCGGTAGCCAGCCAGCGCAGGCTGCACAGGGTCTGCAGGAACGGGGCGTCGGGAGAGGTCATGGGCGCTCATCGTATGCGCTCCCCGCGTGTCCTGCCTGCGACAATCGGCCGCAGACCGCACCGGCACTGAATGGGAGTCACCCGGCGGTCGCGCGGCAGCGCTAGAATATTCCGATGCATGACGCCGTCTCCCGCCCCACACCTCCTGCCGAGCCCACCGCCTGGCCGCGCCGCCTGACCCAACCTGTCCGCATCGGCGGGGTGGTCGTGGGCGGTGGCAAGCCCGTGGTGGTGCAGTCGATGACCAACACCGATACCGCCGACGTGGCGTCCAGCGTCAAGCAGGTCGCCGAACTGTGGCGCGCTGGATCGGAAATGGTCCGGTTGACGGTCAACAACGCCGAATCGGCTGCCGCGATCCCGCGCATCGTCGAGAAGCTGGCGATGATGGGCATCGAGGTGCCGCTGATCGGCGATTTCCATTACAACGGCCATCAGCTGCTCACCGCCGAGCCGGCCTGCGCCGAAGCGTTGGCCAAGTACCGCATCAATCCCGGCAACGTGGGCTTCGGCAAGAAGAAAGACCTGCAGTTCGCGCAGTTGATCGAGTTCGCCATCCGCTACGACAAGCCGGTGCGCATCGGCGCGAACTGGGGCTCGCTGGACCAGTCGCTGGCCGCCAGGCTGATGGATGAAAATACCCAGCGCGCCCAGCCGTGGGATGCCGGGAGGGTGCTGCGCGAGGCGCTGATCCGGTCGGCGCTGGATTCGGCGGAAACCGCCGTCGAACTGGGCCTCCCGCGCGACCGTATCGTGCTGTCGGCCAAGGTCAGTGGCGTGCAGGAACTGATCGCCGTGTATCGCGACCTGGCGCAGCGGTCCGATTTTGCCCTGCACCTCGGCCTGACCGAAGCAGGCATCGGCAGCAAGGGCATCGTCGCCTCGGCAGCCGCGCTGGCGGTGCTGATGCAGGAAGGTATCGGTGACACCATCCGGATATCGCTGACGCCCGAACCGGGCCAGTCGCGTACCCAGGAAGTGATCGTCGCCCAGGAACTGTTGCAGACCACGGGCCAGCGCGCTTTCACGCCGCTGGTCACCGCCTGCCCTGGTTGTGGCCGCACCACCTCCGAGTTCTTCCAGGAGCTGGCCAAGGTCGTGCAGAACCACGTGCGCGAGCGCATGCCCCTGTGGAAGATCGAGCACCCCGGCGCGGAGAACATGACCTTGGCGGTGATGGGCTGCATCGTCAACGGCCCGGGTGAGTCGCGGCACGCCAACATCGGCATCTCGCTGCCGGGCACCGGGGAAGCGCCGTCGGCGCCGGTATTTGTCGATGGCGAGAAGTCGGTCACCCTGCGCGGCGAGAACATCGCCCAGGAATTCGTGGCCCTGATCGATGACTACGTCGAGCGCAACTATGTCCGAAGTGCCGGATAACCTCGTCGGACCGGACGGCCAGGAAGAGGCGGCAGGTGTTCGTCACTGGCTGTCGCGCAACGCGTGGCGCTTCCTGCTGCTGTTCGCCGGCGTGCTGGTGCCGCTGGCGGTGTTCGTTGCGTTGGCCGATGAAGTGCATGAGTTCGAATCGTTCCACTTCGACGCCCCGCTGCTGATGCGCATGCATGGCTGGCATGGCCCGGCGCTTGACCAGTTCGTCGTGGTGGTCACGCGGCTGGGCTATGAGTGGTTCCTGATCCCGGCCGACGTGGTCATCGTGGCGGCCCTGCTGCTGCGTCGGCACTGGCGTGAGGCCAGCTTCGCGGCGATCGCGTTCGTCGGATCGGCCCTGCTCAACATGGGCAGCAAGCAATTCTTCCAGCGCGATCGGCCAAGCCTATGGGAGTCCATCGCGCCAGAGTCCACGTACAGCTTCCCCAGCGGTCATGCGATGGGCTCGATGACCTTCGCCTGCGTGGTCGTGCTGCTGGCGTGGAACACGCGCTGGCGTGTGCCGGTGCTGATCGGTGCGCCTCTGTTCGCGGTGCTGGTCAGCATCTCGCGGATCTATCTGGGCGTGCATTACCCCTCCGACATCCTGGCCGGCTGGTGTGCGGCGCTGGTGTGGGTCGTGGGCTGCTATCTGGTGATGTTCCGCCAGCGGCGTCCGTGGGGTCCCCGGCGTGGGCCGCTCGCCCGGGCTGACGTGAACAAACCGTAAAGATGCGCCTCCTATAGGCTATATTGATCGGACAAGCAGGTTCACGGCGAGCGATACAGGGTCAGACACGGGCGTTATGTGATTCTGGCCGCAGTTCGGGAGCGACCGTCGGGAACTACGCTTGTGGGGCGTCTGCGCGGTACCTACCGTGGAAGACGGCAGCGGTGGTGAAAGGGGAACATGCATGACGATTCGTATCTATCTGGTGGATGACCACGCACTGGTCCGTACCGGAATGAAGATGATTTTGTCCGGTGAGACCGATATCGAGGTCATCGGCGAGGCGGAGTGTGGCGAGGATGCGCTGCGCGAAATCCGCCAGCTGAAGCCGGACGTCGTGCTGTGCGACCTGCACCTGCCGGGCGTCAGTGGCCTGGAAGTCACCGAGCGCATCGTGCGCGGGCAGGAGGCCACCCGCGTGGTCATCGTGTCCGTGCTGGAAGATGGCCCCATGCCCAAGCGGCTGCTGGAGGCCGGTGCGTCCGGCTACATCAGCAAAGGCTGCAACGCGCAGGAGCTGCTGCGCGCAGTCCGCGAGGCATCGCAGGGACGGCGCTACCTGGGCAGCAACATCGCGCAGAACCTGGCGTTGTCCACGGTGGAGGGCAGTGCCTCGCCGTTCGACAGCCTGTCGCCGCGCGAGCTGGAAGTGGCCCTGTTGTTGACCCAGGGGCTGCGCCAGGAAGACATCGCGCGCCGGCTCAGCCTGAGCGCGAAGACCATCAACACGCACAAGGCACGCCTGTTCGAGAAGATGGGTATCCACGACAACATCGCGCTGGCGCGCATGGCCAGCCAGTACGGTCTGGTGGACCCCGCCCGCCCGATGTGATCAGGGCGGGTAGCGGTACGTGTGATGGGTGACGACCGTTGATCGTCACCCTGTCGTCCCTGCCGAGCATGGCTCGGCGCTACCGCTTCAGTGACCGCGCACCCGGGCGACGATCTTCGCCGCGCCCGCCGCTGCGTCGCGCACCTTGTCCCACGCGCCGTCGGCGATCCAGTTGCCCGGCACCATCCACGACCCGCCGATGCAGAGCACGTTCTTCTGCTCGAGGTACTCTGCGGCACTGTCTTCGGTGATGCCGCCGGTCGGGCACAGCTTCAGGTCCGGCACCGGCCCGGCCAGTCCCTTGATCATCGCCAGCCCGCCCACGGCGGTGGCCGGGAACAGCTTGCATACCCGGAACCCCCGCGCGTACAAGGCCAGCAGTTCGGTCGGCGAGGCCGCACCCGGCACGACCGGCAGCGGTGCCGCGGCCAACGCGTCGGCCATGTGCGCCGGCGTGCCCGGCGTCACCAGGAAATCCGCACCCGCATCGATGGACTGCTGCATCTGCTCCACCGTCAGCACGGTGCCTGCACCCACCACCACGCCCGGCAGTTCGCGCTTCAACATTGCCAGCGCGTCCATCGCCACCGGCGTGCGCAGGGTCAGCTCGATGGCCGGCAGGCCGCCTTCCAGCAACGCCGCACTGACCGCTCGCGCCTGATCCAGCGTATGCACGGTCACTACCGGCAGGATGCCCGCTGCACGCAACAATTCCGCCGCCCGTACCTGATGCTCTGCGATACCCATGCTCTGTTTTTCCCTTGTTTTTCTATCTGCAGCGCAGAAGCGCCGATGAACTGTCAGCGGGGCTGCGGGGAGCCCTGGCCAGGACCGTTGAGCGCCCGGATGGCGCGAAACGAGCCCCCATGGATGGGTTCAAGGCGGGTCTTGGTCAGGGTTTCCCGCAGCCCCGGATCGACCAAGCCCGCCGCATGATGCTCAGGCGTCCTTCGACTCGTGCGGTGCCGCCGCCGCTGCGGCGTCATGCCCCAGTTCGTATTCTGCGTCGTAATCCCACGCACTGCCGTCAGAGGCTGCTGGCCCGCAGGAAATCGAAATCGCCCCCTGGTCGGCCGGACCCACTACCAGACGATTGATCGCGAACAGGTTGCGGCCCAGATCATTGGCAGCCGGCGCCGTGTTGGGTGCCTGCTCGCGCGCTGCCCACTCGGCCGCATCGATCAGCACTTCCAGCGTGCCCGCTTCACCATCCAGGCGGATGATGTCGCCCTCGCGTACCTTGCCCAGCGGACCGCCACGTGCGGCCTCCGGCGTCACGTGGATCGCCGCCGGAATCTTGCCCGACGCCCCGGACAGGCGACCATCGGTGACCAACGCCACGCGGCGGCCCTGGTTCTGCAGCAGGCCCAGCAGCGGCGCCAGCGAATGCAGCTCGGGCATGCCGTTCGCACGCGGGCCCTGGTAGCGCACCACCGCCACGAAATCCTGCGGCAGCAGGCCAGCGGCATGCAACTTGTTCAGCACCTGCGGCGCATCGACCACCACGGCAGGCGCTTCGATGGTGCGGTACTGCGGCTTCACTGCAGACAGCTTGATCAGGGAACGGCCGAGGTTGCCGCGCAGCAGGCGCAGGCCGCCCTGGCTTTCGAACGGATTGTCGACGCCGCGCGCGACGTCCTCGTCCGCGCTGCGGATGATGCCGTCCACCCATACCACCTGGCCGTCCTGCAGGCGCGGCTCGCGTGCGTAGTCGGCCATGCCGCCGCGGGCGACGGTGACGATGTCGCCGTGCATCAGCCCGGCGCGGATCAGTTCACCGAACACGAAGGCCGGTCCGCCGGCAGCGGCGAAGCGGTTCACATCGGCTTCGCCATTGGGATAGACGCGGGTCAGCAGCGGGATCAGCTGCGACAGTTCGTCCATGTCGTCCCAGGTCACCACGATGCCGGCGGCACGTGCCACCGCGATCCAGTGGATGGTGTGGTTGGTCGAGCCACCAGTGGCCATCAGCGCCACGATGGCGTTGATGATCGCGCGCTCGTCGATGATCCGGCCGATCGGGCGGTAATCATCGCCCAGCGCGGTCATGTCCAGCGCGCGCACGGTGGCTTCGCGGGTCAGCGCGCTGCGCAGGGTCTGTTCCGGATTGACGAACGAGGCACCCGGCAGCTGCACGCCCATGGCTTCCAGCAGCACCTGGTTGGAATTGGCCGTGCCGTAGAACGTGCACGTACCGGCGCCGTGGTACGACGCGGCCTCCACCTCCAGCAGCTCCTCGCGGGTCGCTTCGCCGGCGGCGTAGCGCTCACGCACTTCCGCTTTCTGCTTGTTCGGGATGCCGGGGGTCATCGGTCCGGCCGGCACGAACACCGACGGCAGATGGCCGAAGGCGAGCGCGCCGATCAGCAGGCCAGGTACGATCTTGTCGCACACGCCAAGGTAGATCGCCGCGTCGAACATGTCGTGGCTGAGGCCGATCGCGGTGGACTGGGCGATCACATCACGCGAGAACAGTGACAGCTCCATGCCGCCACGGCCCTGGGTCACGCCGTCGCACATCGCCGGCACGCCGCCGGCCACCTGGGCGGTCGCCCCCAGCTCACGTGCGATCTGCCGGATCTGCTCCGGGTAGCTCTCGAACGGCTGGTGGGCCGACAGCATGTCGTTGTACGAGGTGATGATGCCCAGGTTCGGCGTCACACCGCCACGCAGGCGGCTCTTGTCAGTACCGCCACAGGCGGCGAAACCGTGGGCAAGGTTGCCGCAGCTCAAGCGGCTGCGGAACGGACCATCGCGAAGGGCGGCATCGATCCCGGCCAGGTAAGCGGCGCGCGAGGCGGCGCTGCGGCGGACGATGCGCTCGGTGATGGCGTGCAGTTGCGGATGCAGACTCATTGGCTACCAGCGTTGGAAGGTGGCGAGAGGGGGAAAGCGGTTCACGGCGATCAGGTCAGTCGGCCCAGTGCACGCGCAGGCGCGGACCGGGCTGTTCGATGGCGGCGAGGATCGGATACTGGTGGACGTCGTTGCTGTCCAGCGCGTGCTGCAGCACTTCCAGCTTCTGCTTGCCGCGCAGCAGCAGCAGGCGCTGGCGGCAGGAACGCAGGCCATGCGGCGTCAGGGTGATGCGCAGCGGCCACTGGTTGGCGCCCGGGCAGCCGGTTGCATCCAGTGAGGCGTAGGGCAGGGTGCTTTCCAGTGCACGCGGCAGCTCGCGCGAGCCGGGGAACAGCGAGCAGGTATGTCCATCGTTGCCCATGCCCAGTGCAACCACGCTCGGCTGCAGGCTGTGCTGGGCCTGCAGGTTGGCGGTGTACACGCACTCGGCCAGCGGCTTGCCGATGCGCACCAGCGGATCGAAATGGGCGCCTTCGGCGCGCTGCAGGAAGTTTTCGCGGACCAGACGCGCATTGCTGTCGCGATCCTGCGGCGACAGCCAGCGTTCGTCGGCCAACCCCACTTCTACGCGGTCCCAGTGCACGTCCAGCTCGGCCAGCGCCTGATACACCGGCGCGGGAGTGGTGCCGCCGGACAGCAGCATGCGCGCACGCCCGTGCTCGGCGATGTCGGCGTTGAGGATCTTCGCCATGTCCGCGGCAACGGATTCGATCCAGCCGTCGGCTTCGCGGTGGGCGATGAATTCGACGCGGTCGGTAGAGAAGGGAACAGGCATCAGGCAACAGCTCCGAGGGCACCGCACTGGGCATCGACCGCATAGGCCGCCGCGCCGAGCAGGCCGGGATTGGGGTGGATGACGGCCAGCGAAGGAACGCGGCCCATGATCGAAGAGAAACGCCCCTTGTGTTCAAAGCGCTGGCGGAAGCCGGAATGCTGCAGGGATTCCAGCATGCGCGGCACCAGGCCGCCGGTCAGGAACACGCCGTCCCACGCCCCCTGGATGAGCACCAGGTCACCGGCGATGGCGCCGAAGATCGCGCAGAACAGGTCCACTGCACGCATCGCCTGCGGATCGCCCGTGGCGGCGCGTGCGGTGACATCGGCCGGCTTGAGGTGGCCCGGATCGAAGCCGGCCATTTCGCAGACGGCGCGATGGATGTTGACCAGCCCGGGGCCACAGATCAGGCGCTCGTTGGATACCCGGCCGAAGGTTTCCGACAGTATTTCCAGGATGCGGATCTCTTCCGGGGTGCCCGGCGGGAAGCTGACGTGGCCGCCCTCGGTTTCCAGCGGGAAGCAGCGGTCATTGCGGATCACCAGGCCACCCACACCGAGGCCGGTGCCAGGGCCGATGACGCCGTAGTTGGCCGGTGCACCGCTGCGCCGCGGACTCCACGCGGCACCGCCGATCTGCACCACATCCTTGGGCTGCAGCAGCGAAATGGCCATCGCCTGCGCAGCGAAGTCATTGATCAGGTGCAGCTCGGAAAAACCGAGCATTGCCGCCGTGCGGCTGCGCGAGATCACCCACGGGTGGTTGGTGATGCGGGCCTCGTCACCGTCCACGCGACCGGCAACGGCGAACACGCCGCGGTCTGCCTCGGCCGCGACTTCCTGCAGGTAATGCCGTGCGGCATCACCGAGCGAAGGAAAATCGACCACCGGGAACTCCCGGATGCTGTCTTCCAGCAGCGGCGTGTCACTGGCGGTGTCGGCCAGTGCGAAGCGTGCGTTGGTGCCGCCGATGTCGGCGACCAGCAGCGGCCGCTCCTGCGCCGTCATGCCGGGTCTCCGTGTGCGGTATCGATGACATCGCCAGGCAGGAAGCCGGCCGCTTCGGCGGGGCCCCAGGTGCCGGCGGCATACGGCTGCAGCGGCAGATCGGCGTTCTTCCACGCATCGGCCACGCTGTCGATCCAGTGCCATGCCGCACGCACCTCGTCATCGCGGACGAACAAAGCGTGGTTGCCATTGAAGGCGTCCAGGAACAGGCGTTCGTAAGCAATGCGGCGGTGCAGGCCGGTGGGAACCGACAGATCAAGCTCGACCGGCTGCAGTTCCAGCGCGCCCCATTCCGGGCCCGCCAGGCTGCTCATCAGGCCGAGCTCGATGTTCTCCTGCGGCTGCAGCTGGAACACCAGCCGGTTCGGCGTGGCCTGGCCACGATGCGGGCGCTCGAACAACCAATGGGTGACCGGCTTCAGCGTGACCACCACCCGGCTGGTGCGCTCGGGAAGGCGCTTGCCCGTGACCAGGTGGAACGGCACGCCGCTCCAGCGCCAGTTGTCGATGTGCGCGGTGACCCCGGCGAAGGTTTCCACGTCGCTGCCTTCCGGCGGCTGATAGGCCTGCGCCGGCTGGCCGTCGATGCTGCCGGCGGTGTAGCGGCCACGCACGCTGTCACGTGCAGCGTGTTTGGCATCCAGCGGACGCAGCGAGCGCAGCACCTTGACCTTTTCATCGCGGATGCGATCGGCTTCCAGCGATGCCGGCGGCTCCATCGCCACCAGGCACAGCAGCTGCAGGATATGGCTCTGCACCATGTCACGCAGCGCACCGGAGCGCGCGTAGTAGGCATCGCGGCCATCCACGCCTTCGCTCTCGGACACCAGGATGTGCACCGATTCGATGTAGGTCCGGTTCCACACGGCTTCCAGCAGCGTGTTGCCGAAACGCAGCGCGATCAGGTTCTGTACCGCGGCCTTGCCGAGGTAATGATCCAGGCGGAACACGCGGTCTTCGTCGATCCACTGGCCGATGGTGCTGATGATCTGCTCGGCGCTTTCGCTGTCGCTGCCGATCGGCTTCTCCAGCATCAGCCGGTGCGGTGCGGCAAGTGCGCCGCCCTTGGCCAGACCTTCGCAGGTGGAGATGTACAGGCCGGGCGGAATCGCCAGGTAGCTCACGCAGCGGCGACCGACCTGGTCGGCCACGGCTTCAGCGACCGAGTCGGCGTTGCGCAGGTCCACCGAGCGGTAGTCGATGCGCTGCAGCAGCGAGGCGATGTCCGCTTCGCTGGCCGCCGGCATGGATTGCTGCAGGCGCGGGCGCAGGATGTCCCGGAAGGCGTCGGTGTCGTGCGGCGACAATGCCAGCGCACGGACCTTGAAGTCTTCCGGCAGCAGGCCATCACCAAGCAGCCGCAGCAGGGAAGGGAAGAGGTAGCGCTGGGCCAGATCGCCAGTGGCGCCGAACAGGAAGAGGGTATCGTGCATTTCTCGAGTTTCAGATCCGGGTGACATCGTTGTCAATCGCTGCCTGGCTGGGTTCCGGGAGGGGTTTGGCGCTGCTTTGTCCGTTCCATCGTGGGTGCATGCCAGCGGCTGCTGGCGCTGCCCGTCACGAGGGGCCGGGTGTACGTTCCATCATCGATGCACACTGCGTGCGCAGCAACCTACGGATACTGCCACGTGAAAACGTTTACATGGCAGAATGTGCAACTGTATTCGATTGCATTGGTGCCGTCATGCGGCACTGAGGCAAAAACACTGCCATCGGGAGGGCCGAAGGCAGTCCACATGCAATGCCCAGGCAACGGGCGGACTGGAAGAGTGATATGGCAAAAGTACAGTTGCAGGGTGTGCGCAAGGTCTACGACAACGGCCAGGTCGCGGTGAAGGAGGCCACCTTCGAGGTGGCTGACGGTGAGTTGATGGTGCTCGTGGGCCCCTCGGGCTGCGGCAAGTCGACCCTGCTGCGGATGATCGCCGGGCTGGAAGAGATCAGTGGCGGCACGCTGACCATCGGCGACCGCGTGGTCAACGACGTGGCGCCGAAAGACCGCGACATCGCGATGGTGTTCCAGAGCTACGCGCTGTATCCGCACATGACCGTCGCCGAGAACCTGGCCTTCGGCCTGAAGCTGCGCGGCCACGACAAGGCGACCATCGACAAGCGCATCAGCGAAGCGGCGCAGACCCTTGGCCTGACCGACATGATGGACAAGCTGCCCAAGGCGATGTCCGGCGGCCAGCGCCAGCGCGTCGCGCTGGGTCGCGCCCTGGTGCGTGAGCCGGCGGTGTTCCTGCTCGATGAGCCGCTGTCCAACCTGGACGCCAAGCTGCGCCACAGCGTGCGCACGGAAATCGCGCAGCTGCACCGCAAGCTGGGGACCACGATGATCTACGTCACCCACGATCAGGTCGAGGCGATGACCCTCGGCCAGCGCATCGTGGTGCTGAAGGACGGCGTGATCCAGCAGATCGACACGCCGATGGCGCTGTATGACCGACCGGCGAACCTGTTCGTGGCCGGCTTCCTCGGCAGCCCGGCGATGAATGTCCTGCGCGGCACGCTGCAGGCGACCGCGGCGGGCGTGGCGGTGATCGACGGTGCATGGAAAGCGCCGCTGGGCCAGGCCACGATCGATCCGCGCTGGCTGGACAAGCCGGTGGCCGTCGGCGTGCGGCCCGAGCATCTGCAGCCGGCCGACGGCAATGCGGAGTGGGCGTTCGACGCCCGCATCGAGGGTATCGAGCCGGTGGGCAACGAGATCTTCGTCAACATGGTCAGCGGCAACCACGCCCTGACCATGCGCGTCGCACCGCGTTCGCTGCCCGCCGTGGGCGAAACCCTGCAGGTGGCGGTGCAGCCCGGCGCGCTGCACTTCTTCGACCCGGAAACCGGCGAGCGCCTGACCGCCTGAAGGCAGTCGAGAGGTAGAGCCGACGGGTAGAGCCGACGGGTAGAGTCGACTTTAGTCGGCTGAGCGCTGCGCTGGCCGAGGCCGCATGCCATTACGTGAAAGGCAGCCGACTGAAGTCGGCTCTACCGATTCCGAACGCGGGGCATCACGGGCAGGCAGCCGACGGGTGGAGCCGACCGGTAGAGCCGACTTTAGTCGGCTGCGCGTGGGGCTGGCCGAGGCTGCCGGTCATCACGTAAAAGGCAGCCGACTGAAGTCGGCTCTACCGGTCGGCCCCACCAGTCGGCCCCCCCGTCGGCTCTACCGCGCCAGGCCTTCCAGTAGCGGGAGGCGCTGCGCGGGCAGGCCGGCTACGCTCAGCGGAGCGTCGCTGGCTTCCAGCGGCAGCACCGCCAGCGCCAGCTCACCGGCCACGCAGGCAACGGTGCCCAAGGTGCTGCCGTTCTGTTCCACGGCCACACCGGGGGCGGCGCCTGCGTCAAGCTGCAGCAGTTGCAACGCGCGCTTCGCTTTGCCAAGGAAATGCGTGCGCGCCACGATCTCCTGACCCGGGTAGCAGCCCTTCTTGACGCTGTAGCCGTTCAGTCGATCCAGGCCGAGTTGCTGCGGTGTCCACTGTTCGCGCTGGCTTGCGTCCAGTCGCGGTACACCGAAGCGAAGGTCCGCCTGACGCCACGTCGCGGTGAATCCTGCGTCCACCTGCCCGGGCGCGTCGGCGGCAATGCGCATCGTCCTCGGCAGGTCCCCGCTGCCCACGTCCAATTCCAGGAATCCAGCCAGCGATCCGGCCAGAACTGCGCCAGAAGCAGTTTTCGGGGCAGTGAGCGCGGCCTGCAGCTGAAGATCATCGCGCAGACCAATTTTCACTTTCCGACGGAACACAAAACGCTGCAACTGCGACGCAATCTCATCTGCGTCGCCGTCGGCGAAGATCAGCAGCAGATCATCGGAAGTGATCCGAATGAGCTGAAACACGGCGATCGTGCGGCCTTTGGCCGTCAACCACGCGCTCCACTGCCAGTGGCCATCGGCGAGGGCGAGCACATCGCTGGAGAATTGCGCCTGCGCGAACACCGCCGCGTCGGGGCCGGAAATCGCCAGCAACTGGCGGTCTGCCAATGGGCGATATGCATCGATATCAGGGGAAAGGTTGTCAGGCACGTGCGTGAGGTCTAGAATTTGTGCGTTGCGAGAATCCTGATGATAGGCCAAACAACCCCCACTCCCGACGCTGAATCTGAAGCTCCGCTGGACCCGAAGGCGCCCGCGCCCGAAAGCATGCCTGCTGAGCAGAAGGAATACGGTGGCCGCGGCGGACTTGATCCGGTGCGGTACGGTGATTGGGAGAAAAACGGACGCTGCATCGATTTTTGATCCAGCATTGAGCCAACGCGGCAGCTGTGCCGCCCAGCCGAGACAACGAGCCCAGCGAATGGCGACCCGAGAACGCCCCCTTTCCCCGCACCTCCAGGTGTATCGCTGGCAGATCCAGATGGCCACCTCGATTCTGCATCGAGCGACCGGCATCTTTCTGTCTGTTGGAGCCTTGATCATTGCCGGCGGACTGCTCGCCCTGATGATGGGCCCCGCCTCCTGGACCTGCTTCACCGACCACGCAGGCGCCTGGTACGGCAAGCTGTTCCTGTTTGCCTGGACCTGGGCCTTCGCCTACCACCTGTGCAATGGCCTGCGCCATATCGTGCAGGACTTCGCGATCGGCTTCAGCATCCCCGCATTCGTCCGCAGCAGCTGGCTTTCGGTGTTCGCATCGCTGGTCATCACCGCCGCGATCTGGGCCTACGTCGTGCTTTCCGGAGGTGCCGCATGAGCCGTTACCGCACCCCGCTGAAGAACGTGCGTGGCCTTGGCGCGGCCAAGACCGGTACCGAACACTTCGTCCACCAGCGCCTGACCGCCACCGCGCTGGTCGCGCTGTCGATCTGGTTCCTGGTGTTCGTGCTGAGCCTGGTCGGCGCTGATTACGTGACCGCGTCGGCGGCCATCGCCAAGCCGTGGAATGCGGTGCTGGTGGTCGGCTTCCTGGTGGCCATGTTCTGGCACGCCCAGCTTGGCCTGCAGATCGTGCTGGAAGACTACATCCACAACTCGCTGGTGGCGCTTGCGCTGCAGACCCTGGTGAAGTTCATCGCCGTGCTCGGCGCGATCGTCAGCATATTCGCTGTCGTCCGCATTGCCCTCGGCGCTGCCTGAGTCCAGGCACCAAGACAGGAATCCAGATTAGATGTCCGCTTACAAGATCACCGAACACAAGTACGACATGGTCGTGGTGGGCGCCGGCGGTGCCGGCCTGCGCGCCACGTTCGGGCTGGCTGCCAAGGGCCTGCAGACCGTGTGCCTGACCAAGGTCTTCCCGACCCGTTCGCACACCGTCGCCGCGCAGGGGGGCATCTCCGCCGCGCTCGGCAACATGGGCGAGGACGACTGGCGTTACCACTTCTACGACACGATCAAGGGCTCGGATTGGCTGGGTGACCAGGACGCCATCGAGTACATGTGCCGCGAAGCGATCCCGGCGATCATCGAGCTGGAGCACTACGGCGTGCCGTTCAGCCGTACCGAAGAGGGCAAGATCTACCAGCGCCCGTTCGGCGGCATGACCACCAAGTACGGCGAGGGCCCGGCGGCGCAGCGTACCTGCGCGGCGGCCGACCGTACCGGCCACGCCATGCTGCACACCCTGTACCAGCAGTCGCTGAAGCACGATGCACGCTTCATGATCGAGTACTTCGCGCTGGACCTGATCTTCGACGAAGACGGCACCTGCCGCGGCGTGCTGGCCATCGACATGGCCGAGGGCTCGCTTCACCTGTTCCGCGCCCAGGGCGTGGTGCTGGCCACCGGCGGCTACGGCCGTGCCTACTTCAGCGCGACCTCCGCCCACACCTGCACCGGTGATGGCGGCGGCCTGGCCATGCGTGCCGGCATCGCGATGCAGGACATGGAATTCGTGCAGTTCCATCCGACCGGCATCTACGGCGCGGGCTGCCTGATCACCGAGGGTGTGCGCGGCGAAGGTGGCATCCTGCGCAACAGCAGCGGCGAGCGCTTCATGGAGCGCTACGCACCGCACTACAAGGATCTGGCATCGCGCGACGTGGTTGCGCGTTCGATGACCGTGGAAATCCGCGAAGGCCGCGGCGTCGGCGAGCACAAGGATCACATCCTGCTCGACCTGACCCACCTCGGCCCGGGCGTGATCGACGACAAGCTGCCGGGTATCGCCGAAAGCGCGCGCATCTTTGCCGGCGTCGACGTGCACACGCAGCCGATCCCGGTCATCCCGACCGTGCATTACAACATGGGCGGCATTCCGACCAACTTCCACGGTGAAGTGGTGCGCATCGATGGCGACAACCCGGATGCAGTCATCCCGGGCCTGTACGCGATCGGCGAAGCGGCCTGCGTATCGGTCCACGGTGCCAACCGGCTGGGGTCGAACTCGCTGCTGGATCTGGTGGTGTTCGGTCGTGCAGTGGCCAACCGCTGTGCCGAAACGATCAAGCCGGGTGCATCGCACAAGCCGCTGCCGGCCGATGCCTGCGACAAGGCACTGGGGCTGCTGGACAAGCTGCGTTATGCCAAGGGCGATACGCCGACGTCGGTGATCCGCGACAACATGCAGCGCACCATGCAGGCCGATGCGGCCGTGTTCCGCACCAGCCAGACGCTGAAGGAAGGCTGCGAGAAGATGGCCGGTATCTTCGACTCGTTCCAGGACGTCAAGGTCACCGATCGTTCGCTGGTCTGGAACTCGGACCTGATCGAAACCTACGAGTTGAACAACCTGCTGCTCAATGCCGTGGCGACCATCAACTCGGCCGAGCAGCGCAAGGAAAGCCGCGGCGCACATGCGCACGAAGACTTCCCGGATCGCGACGACGTCAACTGGCACAAGCACACGCTGGTCAAGGTCGACGACCAGGGCAAGTGCAGCTTCGATTACCGTCCGGTGCACATGTACACGCTGACCGATGAGGTTGACGTGGTGCCGCCGAAGCCGCGCGTGTACTGATCGCGACCCCCGCCTACCATGCAATCCGCGCCTTGAGGGCGCGGGCCGCCTGAGCCAACGAGAGCAGCCATGGCCGAGTTTTCCCTGCCAAAGAATTCAAAGATCACGAAGGGCAAGCACTTCCCCGCCACCGGCGGCGCGAAGAACGTGCGTACCTTCAAGGTCTACCGCTGGAGTCCGGACGACGACAGCAACCCGCGTACCGATACCTACGAGATCGACCTGGACGCGTGCGGACCGATGGTCCTGGACGCGCTGATCAAGATCAAGAACGAGATCGATCCGACCCTGACCTTCCGTCGTTCGTGCCGCGAGGGCATCTGCGGTTCGTGCGCGATGAACATCGACGGCACCAATACGCTGGCCTGCACCCGCGCCATTGCCGATTGCGGCAAGGCCGAAGTGCCGATCTACCCGCTGCCGCACATGAGCGTGGTCAAGGACCTGGTGCCGGACCTGACGCATTTCTATGCGCAGTACGCGTCGATCAAGCCGTGGATCCGCACGCAGACGCCGGCACCGCCGGACCGCGAGCGCCTGCAGTCGCCGGAAGACCGCAAGAAGCTGGACGGTCTGTATGAGTGCATCCTGTGCGCGTGCTGCTCCACCAGCTGCCCGAGCTACTGGTGGAACGGCGAGCGTTACCTGGGGCCGGCCGTGCTGTTGCAGGCCTACCGCTGGATCGTGGATTCGCGCGATGAAGACACCGGTGCCCGCCTGGACGATCTGGAAGATCCGTTCAAGCTGTATCGCTGCCACACCATCATGAACTGCGCACGGACCTGCCCGAAGGGCTTGAACCCGGCGTTGGCGATTGCCGAGATCAAGAAGCTGATGATGGCGCGTCGCGCCTGATCTGCCTGCCACACTGATGCACCCTGCAGCGCCGAGCCATGCTCGGCGTTGCGCTATCCGGGAACCCCGATGGACGAAGCCACCCTGGTGAAGAAGCTGCGCTGGCGCTGCCGCCGCGGCATGCGCGAGCTGGACCAGCTGTTCGAACGCTACCTGGAGCGCGAGTGGCCCACTGCACCGGCAGCGGACCGCGAGGTTTTCCTGTTCCTGCTGGACTGCGAGGACGATAAGTTGTGGCGGTGGTTCATGGGCTACGAGGCCTGCCCGCATGCACACGCCGTCCCGATGCTCGACCGGATCCGCGTCCTCAAGGCTTGAGTGGCGACCTTCGCGCGTGCGCCTGCTGGCGGAGGCCCTGGTCGCGCTCGCTGCGCCTTGGCTGGTCGCTGCCAGCGGCATATCCGCACGCGCGCAATCGCCGGTGATCCTGCTGTGCTGGCTGGTGGGCGTGGGCCTGATCTGGTCCGCGATGCGCTGCCCGCGTCGTCTGCTGTGGCTGCAGGAACTGCCCCGTCCGTTGCTGCTGGATGGCGTGGAACTGGACGTGCCGACCCTGCAGGTACGCGGGCCGTGGCTGCAGCTGCGCTGGCAGGGACCGGGCAGCGGCGGCAGCCTGTTGTTCTGGCCGGACGTGCTGTCGCGCGGGCAGCGACGTGAACTGCGTCTAGCCGTCCGTGCACGACAGGTTTCCCGTAAGCCGCCGTAGGTGGCACCATACGCTGAATCTACCGGCGCACCTGCATGTTCAAACCCATCCCCGTGGCCATCGGCCTGCGCTACCTGCGAGCCAAGCGCCGCAACGGCTTCATCTCTTTCATTTCGATGGCATCGATCCTCGGCATTGCGCTGGGTGTCACGGTGCTGATCACCACGCTGGCGGTGATGAGCGGCTTCCAGAAGGAAATCCGTGACCGCCTGCTGCAGATGTCCGCGCACACCACCATCACCCGCGATGGCGAGCCGATGAGCGACTGGCAGCGCGCCGTGGATCTGTCCTACAAAGATCCGCGCGTGGCCGGTGCCGCGCCGTATATCGAGATCCAGGCGATGATCAGCGGCCCCCGCGTGCAGGGCGCGCTGGTGCAGGGCGTGGATCCGGCGATGGAGCCCAAGGTTTCCGTTGTCGCCGATAAAATGAAGAAGGGCCGTTTCGACAGCCTGACGCCGGGCAGCTACAACATGATCCTTGGCCAGGAGCTGGCGATCTGGCTGGGTGTGGGCGTCGGTGACCAGGTGGTGGCGACGCTGGCCGAAGTGCAGGGCACGCCGATGGGCGCGATTCCGCGGATGAAGCGCTTCACCGTCAGCGGCATCTTCGAAGCCGGTTACAACGAGATCGATCGGGGTGTGGCGTTCGCCAACATGAAGGACCTGGAGCGCGTGTTGCGCATCGATGGGGCCACAGGTGTGCGGCTGAAGCTGCATGACATGGACCAGGCGCTCAACGTCGGCGTCGACCTTGCGCAGCGCCTTGGCGGCGGCTATCGGGTCAGCGACTGGACCCAGCAGAATGCAAACCTGTACCACTCGCTGCGGATGGAAAAAGTGGTGATGGGGATCCTGCTGTCGCTGATCATCGCGATGGGCGCCTTCAACCTGGTGTCCTCGCAGGTGATGCTGGTGACCGACAAACAGGCCGACATCGCCATTCTGCGCACGCTGGGGCTGACCCCGCGCGGGGTGATGGGCGTCTTCATGGTGCAGGGCTCGCTGATCGGCATCATCGGCACGGTGGCCGGCGTGATCGGCGGCATCACCCTGACCCTCAATCTGGAGCGCATCCTGGGTGCCATCGAGGCGGTGTTCAACGTCAAGCTGCTGCCGGAAGACGTCTACTACATCACCGGCCTGCCGACCGACATGCAGCCCGCCGACATCGTGGTGATCACGGTGGTCGCGCTGGCGATGAGTTTCCTTGCCACCCTGTATCCGGCGTGGCGCGCCGCCCGCACCCAGCCCGCGGAGGCGCTGCGTTATGAATGAGGTTTTCTCTCCCGGCCAGGAAGTCATCCGCGCCGAAGCGTTGGGCAAGACCTACGCGGAAGGCAAGATGCATACCCCGGTGTTCAACGGCCTGGACCTACACGTGACGGCCGGCGAAACCGTGGCCATCATCGGTGCATCCGGCGCCGGCAAGAGCACGCTGCTGCACCTGCTGGGCGGGCTGGATACGCCCAGTGCCGGTGAAGTGTTCGTCGCGGGCCAGCAGATGTCCAAGCTGTCCGATGGCGAGCGCGGGGTGCTGCGCAACCGGGCATTGGGCTTCGTGTATCAGTTCCACCACCTGCTGCCGGAGTTCACCGCGTTGGAAAACGTGATGATGCCGGTGCTGCTGGGCGGCGGCGAGGTGGCGGCGGCCAATGACCGCGCAAAGGCGCTGCTGGAGTCGGTAGGCCTGGGTCACCGCCTGCAGCACAAGCCGGGCGAGCTGTCCGGTGGCGAACGCCAGCGTGCGGCCGTGGCGCGTGCACTGGTCAACCAGCCCGCCTGCGTGCTCGGCGACGAGCCCACCGGCAACCTGGACGACCGCACCGCAGGGACCGTATTCGAGCTGATGCTGGAACTGAATCGCGCGCGGCATACCTCGCTGGTGCTGGTCACCCACGACCGCAGCCTGGCGCGCAAACTGGACCGCGTGCTGGAGCTGCGCGAAGGCAAGCTGCACGCGCTGGCGCACGCCGACGTCTAACGTCGGCGACCCGGTAGTGACGGCCGCTGGCATTCCACTGCAGCGGTCCCGGATGGACGGCCAGCGGCCGTCACTACCGCGTTCACGGTCGCAGTTGCATCATCGGCCGTGAACCCCCGGGATATCCGCCATGAAGCGCCTGATCACCGCCACTGCGTTGTGCCTCTGCCTTGCGGCCTGTGCCACCAGTGGCCGGTTGACCACTGAACAGAAGGTGCAGCTGTACCGCGCCCACGCCGGTGCGCCACAGAACGACATGCCGTTTACTTCCAGCCTGAGTGGCTGGCAGGAACTGGGCGACAGCGCACTGGCGGTGTGGACACGCCCCGGCGAGGCGTACCTGCTGGAGCTGTCCGGCCCGTGCCCTGACCTGCCGTATGCGCAGGCGATTGGCCTCACCAGTCGCGTCGGGCGGGTGGCGGCCCGCTTCGACAAGGTGCTCGTAGGCGGCCCCGGCCCGGGCCCGCAGATGCCGTGCTTCATCGCCCGCATCCGCCCATTGGACATCAAGGCGCTGCGCGTGGCCGAGCAGGACCTGCGCCAGGCCGCCACCCAGGAACGCGAACCCTGAGCCCGATCAGGCCTCGGGGACGAAACCCGGCGGCTTTTCCGCATTGCCCGCGAACAGGTACTTCACCAGTTCCTCTTCCAGGAAGGCGCGGTGTTTCGGATCACGCGGCGACAGCCGGTTTTCATTGATCAGCATCGTCTGGTGCGCCAGCCACGCGCTCCACGCCGGCTTGCCGATATGGGCGAAAATGCGCTGACCCAACTCACCGGGGTAGGGAACGAAGTCCAGCCCCTCGGCATCGGCTTGCTGGTACTGACAGAAAATAGTGCGGGACATGGGCAGATACTCTCAAAAGAAGTGAAGGGCGGCCGCAACAGCCGACCGGGATAGCCGGCCGGTAGAGCCGACCGGTAGAGCCGACCGGTAGAGCCGACCGGTAGAGCCGACCGGTAGAGCCGACTTCAGTCGGCTGCGGATAGCATCAGCCGACTGAAGTCGGCTCTACCGAACATCGCCACGTTCGCCGCGACCGGCCCGCATCACGACCATCGTCACGTTCGCCGCGACCGACCCGCATCACGACCATCGCCACGTTCGCCGCGACCGACCCGCTTCACGACCATCGCCACGTTCGCTGTGACCGATCCACATCACAACACCGCCTCCAGCAGCTTGCGGATCGGGGCGGGCAGGCCCAGCGCTGGCATGTCTCCGGCCGCCACCCAGCGCAGCATCGGATCGTCCACCTTCAGCCCGCTCACCCGCGCGCGCAACACCTGCAGCTGCAGCCGGTAATGACTGAAGGTGTGCTGCAGCAGCGGCAACGCCTGCGCATCTTCCAGCGCGCCGTCCACGTGCGCATCGAACCAATCCTGCATCGCCAGCCCCGTGTCCGCCTGCGGCAGGGTCCACAGCGACGCCCAGATGCCCGTTTCCGGGCGCTTCTGCAGCAGCGTGCGGCCCTGGCCATCCTGCAGCAGCACCGCCACGGCCTCGCGCTCGGGTAGTACCTTGCTCGGCTTCGCCGTGGGCAATTCCGCGGTGCGGCCTTCGCGGCGGGCCACGCAGCGCTCCTGCAGCGGGCAGATCACACAGCTCGGCCTGCTGCGCGTACACAACGTAGCGCCCAGGTCCATCTGCGCCTGCGTGTAATCGGCCATCCGGCCCACCGGCACCTGCGCGACGTGGGCGTCGGCCAAGGCCCATAGCGGCCGTTCCACCGCCGGCAGCCCAGGAAACCCCTCGATGCCGTGGTAGCGGGTCAGTACCCGCTTGACATTGCCATCCAGGATCGCGAAAGGATCCTTCCACGCTTGGCTGAGGATCGCCCCGGCGGTGCTGCGGCCGATGCCCGGCAAGGCGTGCAGCGCATCGAGATCGCGCGGCAGTTCGCCACCGTGGTCGGCCACGCAGCGCTTGGCAGCCGCATGCAGGTTGCGCGCACGGGCGTAATACCCCAGCCCGGCCCACTGCGCCATTACTGCATCGTTTTCGGCGGCGGCAAGGTCGGGCAGGGTAGGGAAGTGATGCAGGAATTTCAGGAAGTACGGGATCACCGTCGCGACCTGTGTCTGCTGCAGCATGATTTCCGACAGCCACACCCGGTACGGCGTTCGCGGATGCTGCCAAGGCAGGTCATGGCGACCGTGGCCGTCGAACCAGTGCAGCAAGTGGGCGACGAACGGATCGCCGCCGCCGGCGACCGACGCCAGCGGAGGCGCGGCCGCGACGACGGTGGCGGCCTCAGGCACTGCCCAGCGCTTCAGGCAGCAGCGCGTCGACGAAGGCTTCCGGGTCGAACACGCGCAGGTCTTCAGGACGCTCACCAATGCCGGCGAAGCGGATCGGAATGCCGAATTCCTGCGCCAGCGCGAACACCACGCCGCCCTTGGCCGTTCCATCCAGCTTGGTCACGACCAGGCCGGTGACGTTCACTGCGGCGTTGAACTGGCGCAGCTGCGACAGCGCGTTCTGGCCCGTCGTGCCGTCGATCACCATCAGCACTTCATGCGGTGCGCCGGGATCGATCTTGCCCAGTACGCGACGGATCTTGCCCAGCTCGTTCATCAGCCCGGACTGGGTGTGCAGGCGGCCGGCGGTATCGGCGATCAGCACCGAGGTACCGCGCGCCTTGCCGGCCTGCAGTGCATCGAACGCAACCGAAGCGGCATCGGCATTCTGGCCCTGCGCGATCACGGTGACGCCATTGCGGTCGCCCCACGACTGCAACTGCGCAACCGCAGCGGCGCGGAAGGTGTCGCCGGCGGCCAGCATCAGGCTGTGGCCTTCGTCCTTGAAGCGCTTGGCCAGCTTGCCGATGGTGGTGGTCTTGCCGACGCCGTTGACGCCCACGGTGAGCACGACGAAGGGCTTGGCGCTGCGGTCGATGACCAGCGGCTTGGCCACCGGGACCAGGATGTTGATGAGGTCGGCGCGCAGTGCCTTCAGCAGCGCCTGCGCATCGGCGAACTCGCGTGACTTCATGCGTCGGCGCAGGCTTTCGACCAGCGTGGTGGTCGCGGTGACGCCGACATCGGCGGTGATCAGCGCGGTCTCGATTTCATCCAGCAGGTCATCGTCGAGCTTGGGGTTGCGCGAGAACAACCCACCAAAGCTGCGGGCGAACGTGCTGTTACGCAGTCTCTCGCGCCAACCGCTCTTACCGGCAGGTGCAGGCTCGGCATCCACCAGCACGGGCAGGTCGGCGGCCGGGGCGGCCGGTTCCATGGCAGGCGTGACCGGCGCGATCGGCGCCAGTACAGCCGCTGCGGCAAGCGCCTCGGCCACGAAATCTTCAGGCGCGCGCTCGGCGGTAGGCGGCGCTGCGGGGGGCGCAGGGGCAGGGGTAACGGGCGCCGGCGCCGCGACCACGGGCGGCGCAGGTGCAACCGGTGCGGGCACACTGACCACGGGCGGTGTCGGGACAACGGGTGCCGGTGCAGCCACCACCGGTGACGGCGCGCTGGGCGCCTGCCGCGGCTCGCTCACCACTGGCGGCTCGAGCGCTACGGGCGGGGCAGGGATTTCCTCGGCCGGGCGTGCCGATGGGAAGGCAGCCGCCAGCTCTTCAGCCGTGTAGTGATGGGTCTTGGGCGCGTCGGCCTGCGGCGCATCCTGGGTCTTTTTACGACGGAAAAAACTAAGCATTGGCGGGCAGCGGCTTTGAATCAGGGGACAGGGTACCACCGGCCCCGGTAGGGCCTGCGTGGAGGAAGGGAAGCAACCCGGTAGAGCCGACTTCAGTCGGCTGACGTGGACCGTGCAGCCTGGTAGAGCCGACTTCAGTCGGCTGACGTGGACCGAGCAGCCGGTAGAGCCGACTTCAGTCGGCTGACGTAGGCCGAACAGCCTGGTAGAGACGACTTCAGTCGGCTGACGTAGGCCGAACAGCCGACTGAAGTCGGCTCTACCAAGAGCCAGACCGAGCAGCCGACTGAAGTCGGCTCTACCATCAGCCAGACCGTGCAGCCGACCATCAGCCAGACCGTGCAGCCGACCATCAGCCAGACCGTGCAGCCGACCAGAGCCGGGCCGCGCAGGCGCAGCACCGTGACGACCGATCGTCCTCACGCTGCTGCATCACGAACGGCCTTTACGCGGACAGCTCCAGCAGCAGCTTGTTCAAGCGAGCCACATAGGCGCCCGGATCTTTCAGGCTGTCACCGGCGGCCAGCGCGGCCTGGTCGAACAGTACCCGGCCCAGGTCGTCGAAGCGCTCGCCGTCTGCTTCCGCGTCCAGCTTGGCAATCAGCGGGTGGCCCGGATTGATCTCCAGCACCGGCTTGCTCTCCGGCACCTTCTGCCCGCTGGCTTCCAGGATCTGCCGCATCTGCAGGCCCAGGTCCTGCTCGCCGATCGCCAACACGGCGGGCGAGTCGGTCAGCCGGTGCGACACCCTTACCTCGGCCACGTCATCACCCAGCGCGGTCTTCAGACGCTCGACAAGGGCCTGCTTGTCCTTGGCCGCCGATTCCTGTGCCTGCTTGTCTTCCTCGCTTTCCAGCGCGCCCAGGTCCAGGTCGCCCCGCGCGATATCAACGAAACGCTTGCCGTCGAACTCGGTCAGGTAGCCCATCAGCCACTCGTCGATGCGGTCGGTCAGCAGCAGGACTTCAATGCCCTTCTTGCGGAACACTTCCAGATGCGGGCTGTTGCGCACCTGGGTGTAGCTCTCGCCCGTCAGGTAGTAGATCTTGTCCTGGCCTTCCGCCACGCGGCCGAGATAATCGGCCAGCGACACCGTCTGCGCATCGCCATCGCCACGGGTCGAGGCAAAACGCAGCAGGCCGGCGATCTTCTCGCGGTTGTTGAAGTCTTCGGCGGGGCCTTCCTTCAGCACCTGGCCGAATTCCTTCCAGAACGTCGCGAACTGTTCCGGCTTGTCCTTGGACAGCTTCTCCAGCATGT
Source organism: Stenotrophomonas sp. CFBP 13725 (assembly GCF_014841935.1). Classification (NCBI taxonomy): domain Bacteria; kingdom Pseudomonadati; phylum Pseudomonadota; class Gammaproteobacteria; order Lysobacterales; family Lysobacteraceae; genus Stenotrophomonas; species Stenotrophomonas sp. CFBP 13725. Next base: position 447,703 of record NZ_JACYUV010000002.1, read on the forward strand.
CCAGCGAGCGCTTGGTCAGCGCGGACTTCATCGAATCGATGACCGGCCCGGACTGCAGGATTTCGCGCGACACATTGAGCGAGAGGTCGTTGGAATCCACCACGCCCTTGATGAAGCGCAGGTACAACGGCAGGAACTGTTCGGCCTGGTCCATCACGAACACACGCTGCACGTACAGCTTCAGGCCCTTGGGGGCCTCACGGTGGTACAGGTCGAACGGTGCGCGGCCCGGCACGTACAGCAGCGAGGTGTACTCCAGCTTGCCTTCGACCTTGTTGTGGCTCCACGCGAGCGGATCGCCGTGATCGTGGGCAACGTGCTTGTAGAACTCGGTGTATTCCGCGTCGGTGATCTCGGTGCGCGGACGCGTCCACAGCGCACTTGCGCGGTTGACGGTTTCCCATTCCAGCGCCGGCGCCGCATCGTCGCCTTCGGCGGCCGGCTGTTCCTTCGGCATCTGGATCGGCAGGCCGATATGGTCGGAGTATTTCTTCAGGATGCCGCGCAGGCGCCAGCCATCGGCGAAGTCCTGCTCGCTGTCCTTCAGGTGCAGCACGATGCGGGTACCGCGCTCGGCTTTTTCCACCTGCGCGATATCGAACTCGCCTTCGCCGCGCGAGGACCAGCGCACGCCTTCGGCGGCCGACGCACCGGCGCGACGCGAGTACACATCCACCTGGTCGGCCACGATGAAGGCGCTGTAGAAGCCGACGCCGAACTGGCCGATCAGCTGCGAGTCCTTCTTCTGGTCGCCGGAGAGCTGGCGCAGGAAGTCGCCGGTACCTGATTTGGCGATCGTACCCAGGTGGGCGATGGCTTCGTCGCGGCTCATGCCGATGCCGTTGTCTTCGATGGTCACCGTGTGCGCGGCGGCATCGAAGCTGACGCGCACGCGCAGCTCGTTGTCACCGTCCAGCAGGGCCGGCTGGGTCAGCGCTTCGAAGCGCAGCTTGTCGGCTGCGTCGGCGGCATTGGACACCAGCTCGCGCAGGAAGATTTCCTTGTTCGAGTACAGCGAGTGGATCATCAGCTGCAGCAGCTGTTTGACCTCGGTCTGGAAGCCAAGGGTCTCGGTCTGTGTGGTTTCAGTCATCGCATGGGGCTCCGTGTCAGTGCCGCGTCAGCGTGTGCGGCCTGCGCAAGGGGTGAGGGTGATTGTCCCGTTATCAAGGCCCTCGGCGTCGGGCGAACGGCTGAGCCCCTCGTGGTGGGTCGCTTGAAGCGGTTTCCTGGGAGTGGGCCGGGCGGGAGGGGTTGGTGGGGGACGGCAAAAACCGCATCCTGCGGGCCTCGTTTCGCGCCATCCATGGCGCTCAACGCCCCCACCAACCCCTCCCGCCCGGCCCGGACAGTCCGCGCGCGCGTCCCGCCACGTAAAAAGAAAAAGAAATAGCGGTAGCGCCGACCCATGGTCGGCGAGCGCAGCGGGCCCTTGGCGGAAACATTCCGCCGAGCACGGCTCGGCGCTACCGCAGCCCCGTTGACGCGTCGGGTGGAGGGAGCCCCTGAGTCAGGGGCGGCCGCGAGGCGGCGGGGTGTGGGTGCTGGTGAGACGGGGCCCACGGTTTGCGAAGCAAAGCGTGGGAGCGGCAGCGCGAATGCGATGACGTGGACCCGCGCCAGGGATGGCGCGAAACGAGGCCCGCATGGATGCGGTTTTTGCCGTCCCCCACCAACCCCTCCCGCCCGGCCCACTCCCAGTAGACCGCTTCCAGCGACCCACCACGAGGGGCTCAGCCGTTCGCTGCTGCCGCTACAATCGAAACATGCTGAATTCCATGAAACAGACCCGTGCGCGGGTCAATCCCGGTAGCGCGCCATGAGCGGCCGCGGTGGCAACGAGGGCCAGGTCCGCATCATCGGCGGCCAGTGGCGCAACACACGGCTGCCGGTGCCCCCCCTGCCAGGCCTGCGCCCCAGCAGCGACCGGGTGCGCGAAACCCTGTTCAACTGGCTGATGCCCCGGCTGGGCGGGGCGGGGGTGCTCGATGTCTTCGCCGGCAGCGGCGCACTCGGGCTGGAGGCCGTGTCACGCGGTGCGGCGCACGCCACGCTGATCGAGCGTGATCCGCAGCTGGCGGCAAACCTGACGGCGGTGGTGGCCAAGCTCAAGGCCGAGTCACGCGTGCAGGTGGTGCAGAGCGATGCGCTGCGGTGGCTGCAGAGCGCGCCGCCGGCACAGGCCGACATCGCCTTCGTCGATCCGCCGTTCGCAGCCGGGCTGTGGGAAAGCACGCTGGCCCAGCTGCCGCGACACCTGGCCGCCGACGCCTGGCTGTACGTGGAGTCACCCGAAGGCCAGGCCCCGCGCTTGCCGGCGGAGTGGCTGCTGCACCGCGAAGGAGGCACCCGCGAGGTGCGCTTTGCGCTGTATCGGCGTGCCACTGCTACACTTTGACCAAATCTGAACGTTTACGACCGCACATGACCGTCGCCAATCGTCGCATCGCTGTCTACCCGGGCACCTTCGACCCCATCACCAATGGTCACATCGACCTGGTGAACCGGGCCGCTCCGCTGTTCGAAAAAGTAGTGGTCGGCGTGGCGCAGAGCCCATCCAAGGGCCCGACGCTGCCGCTGGAGCTGCGCGTGCAGTTGGCCCGCGGCGCGCTGTCGCACCACGACAACGTGGAAGTGATCGGCTTTGATACCCTGCTGGCGCACTTCGTGCGTTCGGTGCAGGGCGGCATCCTGCTGCGCGGGCTGCGCGCGGTCTCCGATTTCGAGTACGAGTTCCAGATGGCCAGCATGAACCGCCACCTGATCCCGGAAGTCGAAACCCTGTTCCTGACACCGGCCGAGCAGCACAGCTTCATCTCCTCGTCGCTGGTGCGCGAAATCGCACGCCTGGGTGGCGACGTGTCCGGCTTCGTGCCGGCGTCGGTGCTCGATGCGCTGCGCAGGGCCCGCGAAGCCAAGGCAGCGCAGGCCTGAACCACCCGCCCGTGGCGCACCAGCGCCGCCGGCATCCTTACGTATCCACTGCAATCCACAGAATCACCACGGGAGATCACCCATGAACACCACCATGCGCGCCATGCTGCTGGCCTCGCTTGCCCTGGCCTTCACCGCCTGCAAGAAGGAAGAAGCCCCGGCTCCGGCCGCCGACGCCCAGCAGGCGCTGGTCGCTCCGGCCAAGGACGACGATGCCGGCTGGAAGAAGTACCTGCAGACCGTGGCCGTGCAGAACATGGGCACCGTGACCAACAGCCCGTTCCTGTACTACCTCGCACCGGAATCGGATCCGGAGTTCGCCGCCAAGTTCGAGCGCCAGACCGAGAGCGCCACCCAGGCCGTCGCCCGTGGCGTGCAGCCGGGCAACATGCTGGCCTTCGGTTCGTCGGCCTCGGCCAAGATGGCCGACATGATCCAGGTCGTGTTCAAGGACGTGTCGCCGGATTCCATGAAGAACGTGCGCGTGCTGTTCATCGGTGACGCCGCAGACAATGCCCGCGTGCAGGCTGTCGTCCAGCCGACCGGTGCCGAGTACGTGTTCGTCGAAGCCAAGTAATACCCGTGCGGTAGCGGCCACGCCCTGCGGCGTGGCCGTAGGTGCCCCCGACGGGGTGCCACTGACCGGCCAGCGCGCCCGCGCCGGCCGGTGCCAGTCCAGCGGTCTGCCTTGCCAGGCAGGCCGCGCTGCGCGGGCGAGGAGTCCATCGCCGTGTCGCTGAAAATCAATGAGCTCTGCGTCAACTGTGACGTCTGCGAGCCGGCCTGCCCCAATCAGGCCATTTCGATGGGTGAAACCATCTACGTGATCGACCCTGCACGCTGTACCGAGTGCGTGGGCCATTTCGACGAAGCCCAGTGCGTGGTTGTCTGTCCGGTGGAATGCATCGACCCGGACCCGGACATCGTCGAAACGCACGACCAGCTGATGGCCAAACTGCGCGGCCTGCAGCACGATCACCCTGAACTCTACGCGGAGCCCCCATCCGAATGAACCCGATCCTGCGACCCTTGTTGCTGCTGGGCCTGCTGCTGTCTGCGCCGATCGCGTGGGCGCAATCCACTGGCCCCACCCGTGCCGCCCATCCCGATGGCGTGGCGATCGCCAGTGGCCATCAGTTGGCCACGCAGGCCGGCATGGACATCCTGGCGCAGGGGGGCAATGCCTTCGATGCGGCCGTCGCGGTGTCCTCCACCCTGGCGGTCGTCGAACCGATCAGCTCCGGGCTGGGCGGTGGCGGCTTATTCCTGCTGCACGATGCCGCCTCGGGCAAGGACGTGATGCTGGACGCACGCGAGACCGCACCGGCGGCCGCCACCGAAGCGGCGTTCCTGGACAAGGACGGCAATCTGGATCGCGACCGTTCGGTCAACGGTGCCTGGTCGGCCGGTATCCCAGGCCTGCCCGCGGCACTGGTCGAGCTGTCCTCCAAGCATGGCAAGCTGCCGCTGAAGACCTCGCTGCAGCCGGCGATCCGCATCGCCACCGAAGGCTTCCCCGTGTACGCGCGGATGGCCAAGGGCTACCAGTCGCGCCGTGAAGTGATGGAGCGTTATGCCGGCACGCGAGAGGTCTACCTGCGCAACGGCAAGCCGATTGCCGAGGGCGATATCTTCCAGCAGCCGGAACTGGCACGCACGCTGCAGCGTCTGGCGGACGGCGGATTCGATGGGTTCTACCGCGGACAGACCGGCAAGCTGCTGCTGGCCGGGGTCAAGCAGGCCGGTGGCCGCTGGACCGCCGACGAGCTGTCCGGCTACACGGTGAAGGTGCGCGAGCCGATCGTGTTCGATTACAACGGCTGGAAGATCACCACCGCGCCGCCGCCGTCTTCCGGTGGCATTGCGTTGGCCAGCATGCTGCAGATCCTCGAGGGCTGGGACATCAAGTCGATGGATGAGGCGCACCGCGCCCACCTGGTGGTGGAGGCCATGCGCCGCGCATACCGCGATCGCACCTTCTTCCTGGGTGATCCGGATTTCGTCGACATCCCGCAGAAAGTGCTGACCAGCAAGGATTACGCGCAGGGGCTGCGCGCGACCATCCATCCGGAAAAGGCCACGCCCAGCGATCTGCTGTCGGGCAATCCGACGCCGCTGGAAGATGACGAGACCACGCACTTCTCGATCATCGACCGCGACGGCAACCGCGTGGGTGCAACGCAGACGGTGAACCTGCTGTACGGCTCCGGTTTGATTCCGAAGGGCACCGGCGTACTGCTGAACAACGAAATGGATGACTTCGCGCTCAAGCCCGGTACCCCCAACGCCTTCGGCGTGATGGGTTACGCGGCGAATGCGCCGAAGGCCGGCAAGCGCATGCTGAGCTCAATGACGCCGACCTTCATGGAAAGCGACGACAAGGTGGTCGTGCTGGGCACCCCGGGTGGCAGCCGCATCATCACCATGGTGCTGCTGGGCATCCTCGGCTACGACCAAGGGCTGACCGCGCAGCAGGTTGCCGCGTTGCCGCGTTATCACCACCAGTGGTTGCCGGATGCGATCGAAGCGGAAACCGATGCGTTCGATGCCGGCACCATCAAGCAGCTGCAGGCCATGGGCCACAAGATCGACCTGCCGGGCGACAGCGCCGCTGGCGGTCGCGGATCCAGCCACGTGTGGGGCAACCTGCAGACGGTGGAATGGGATCGCCGCAGCAATACGTTGTACGGCGGCAGCGACCCGCGCAACCCGGTCGGCAGCGCGCAGGTGAAGTAAATGGTTCAGCGGTAGCGCCGAGCCACACTCGGCGTGACCACCCTGGCTAGCGATTATTTAACGGTAGCTGACCGATACTTGCCGCATGAAACTATGGTCGATCCGCGGCAACACGCAACGCCTGGATGGCGGTGCGATGTTCGGCAACGCTCCACGTGCGGTGTGGGAAAAATGGGCGGCGCCCGACGAACTCAACCGCATCGAACTGGCGTGTCGCGCGTTGTTGGCCAGCCCGCTGCACGGCAAGACCGTGCTGTTTGAAACCGGGATCGGCGCATTCTTCGAACCGCGGCTGCGCGAGCGCTACGGTGTGCAGGAAAGCCGGCACGTGCTGATCGACTCCCTGCGCGAAGCGGGTTTCGAGCACGAAGACATCGATGTGGTGGTGTTGAGCCACCTGCACTTCGACCACGCCGGTGGGCTGCTGGCGCCGTGGGTGGAGGGCAGGTCCCCCGAACTGCTGTTTCCCAATGCCACCTTCGTGGTGGGTGCCGAGCATTGGCAGCGCGCAGTGCAGCCCCACCCGCGCGACCGCGCCAGCTTCATCCCGGAACTGCCCGCCCTGTTGCAGGAAAGCGGACGCCTTGAAATCGTGCAGGGCGAGTACTCGCAGGTACTGGGTGCCAGCGTGCGTTTCAGTTTCAGCGACGGCCACACGCCTGGCCTGATGCTGGCGGAGATCGTCGGCCAGCCAACGGCAGATGGCCAGACCCGGGGCGGCGTGGTGTTCTGTGCCGACCTGGTGCCGGGCCGGTCCTGGGTGCACGTGCCGATCACCATGGGCTACGACCGCAACGCGGAACTGCTGATCGACGAGAAGAAACAATTCCTCGAAGACAAGCTGTCGCGCAACGTCCACCTGTTCTTTACCCACGACCCGCAGATCGCGCTGGCGCAACTCCAGCGCGACGACAAGGGGCGATTCGTGACCGTGCACGAGCAGCACGAACTCACCGCCCGCGCCCTGTAACACCAAAAAGGGGACGGAGGGGATTAAGTCGCATTTGGCCCACGCGTGGGCCAAATGCGACTTAATCCCCTCCGTCCCCTTTTTTTCAGACGCGGGTGCCGAAGATGCGGTCGCCGGCGTCGCCGAGGCCGGGCAGGATGTAGCCCTTTTCGTTCAGATGATGGTCGATGGCGGCGGTGTAGATCTCCACGTCCGGGTGCACGGCCTGTACGGCGGCGATGCCCTCCGGTGCGGCTACCAGGAAAATGCCCTTGATGCGGCGCGCGCCGGCCCGCTTGAGCATGTCGATGGTCGCGATCAGGGTGCCGCCGGTGGCCAGCATCGGGTCCAGGATCAGCGCGTCGCGCTCTTCCAGGCGGCCCGTCAGGCGCTCGAAATAGGGCACCGGCTGCAGGGTTTCTTCGTCACGCTGCAGGCCGACCACGCTGACGCGCGCGGCGGGAATCAGCGACAGCACGCCGCTCAGCATGCCCAGGCCCGCGCGCAGGATCGGCACCACGGTGATCTTGGCACCGGCGATGCGCTGCACCGTCACCGGGCCGGACCAGCCGTCCATGGTGTGCGATTCGGTGTCCAGGTCGGCGGTCGCCTCATAGGCGAGCAGGGTGCCCAGCTCGTTGGCCAGTTCGCGGAAATCCTTGGTGCTGAGCGCGGCGTTGCGCATCAGCCCGATCTTGTGCTGCACCAGCGGATGGCGCACTTCGACGATATTCATGGGGGGCCGGCAAAGGGAAAGGCAGAGGTCGCCATTGTCCCCCAGCGCGGCCCTGCGCGGCCAGTGCGGTGATGCCGTCATGACCGCACAGGTGTCCCGGTGTCATGCCGGTGCAACCTCGCCGACATACCTTGCCCTCCCATTCTTCACACCGAATGGGATCACCCGTGCAGACCAAGACACCGTTGGCCATCGCCATCACCCTGACCCTGGCACTGGGGGCTGCAGCGCCGCTGCGTGCCGCCGGCCAGGACGTGGCGGCCACCAGTGCCATCGCCGCCGATGCGACCGACCTGGATCGCATCGAAGTGCGCGCGCAGCTGGAATCGCAGATCCGCGCAGTGGACCTCAAGCGCAGCAGCAACGCGATCGAGGACGCGGTGTCGTCGGATGCACTGGGCCAGTACCCGGACCAGAACGTGGCCGAATCCCTGCAGCGCCTGCCGGGTGTCAGCGTCACCCGCGACCAGGGCGAAGGCCGCTTCGTGGTGGTGCGCGGCCTGGATGCGAACCTCAACAGCGTCAGCATCGACGGTATCGCAGTCGGCACGCCGGAAGATTCCAGCCGCGCCGCGCCGCTGGACGTCATTCCTTCGGACTCCACCGAGCGCCTTCGCGTCGTGAAGTCGCCGACCCCGGACATGCCTGGCGATGCCATCGGCGGCGCGATCCTGGTGGAGTCGGCCTCGGCCTTCGACCGCGATGGTCGCAGCCTGCGTGGCAAGATCGAAGCCAGCCACCAGGCGCTCTCCGGCCACACCAGCCCGAAGGCTGCCATCAACTACAGCGAAGTGTTCGCGGACACGTTCGGCGTGGCACTGGGCGTGAACTACCAGAACCGCAAGTTCGAGTCGGACAACAGTGAAGTCGAGTACGCCGGTGAGGACGATGCGGCACCCGGCGATGTCACCGCGATCAACCTGCAGCGGCGCAAGTATGAAATCGAGCGCAAGCGCATCGGCGCAAACCTCAACCTGGACTGGCGCCCCAGCGAAGACAGCACGTACTACCTGCGGACGCTGCACAGCCGCTTTGACGATGCCGAGACGCGTCAGCGCACGATCATCAACTTCGAGGACGCCGACGTCGTCGCGACCGGTGCCGATCAGTTCCGCCTGGACGACCTGCCGGCCGATGCGATCCAGAAGCGCATGCGCTACCGCACCAAGGAAGAAAATACTTTGGCCGCCAGCTTGGGCGGCGAGAACCGGCTGTCCGCTGCCGTGGTCGACTACAAGATCGGCTACACCAAGACCGGAGAGCGCGTGGACGACGAGATGGAAGCGCGCTTCGAGCTGGACGGCGACGACCTGTCCGGCACGCTGGACCAGCGCAGCCGACTGCCGCGCTACACGCTGGGCAGCGATGCATGGATGGACAATGCCAACTACGCCTACGACCGGATGATCCTGTCGCCCAAGCGGGTGGATGACAAGGAACACAGCGCGCAGCTCAACGTACGCTTCGATGCGGACAATGCCAGCTACAAGTTCGGCGTGCTGGGCCGTTGGCGCCAGCGCGATGTGGATGTCAACGAAGTCGAGCTGCGTCGCGGCCCAGCCATCGACCTCGCCAGCTGGACCATCGGTGCGCCCGATCACCGCCACGGCACGCTGGGGCAGGGCATGAGCTCGGACCTCATGCGCCGCTACTGGGCGGCCAACAGCGGCCTGTACAGCGCACGTCCGCAGGAGACCGGAGCCAATGCGTTGACCTCGCTGGAAGAGGACTACAGCGCCAGCGAAGACATCTTCTCGACCTACGCCATGGGTACCTGGGATATCGGTGCGCTGCGTATCATCGGCGGTGTGCGTGTGGAGAACACCCAGTTCAAGGCGATCGGCAATCAGGTCGACGTAGCCGAAGACGAGCGCAGCTTCACCGTTACCCCGCGCGTGGCCGACAGCAGCTACACTAATGTGCTGCCGGGCCTGCACCTGCGCTATGACGCTGCCGATGACTGGGTGCTGCGCGCATCGGCGAACAAGACGGTTTCGCGTCCGTCGTTCGGCGACATCTCACCGCGCGTAGGCTACAGCCGCGGCGACGAAGAGGTCCGCCTGGGCAATCCGCAGCTTGACCCGTACGAATCGAAGAACATCGACCTGTCGGTGGAGAAGTACATCGGCACGACCGGGATCGTGTCGCTGGGCCTGTTCCACAAGTCCATCGACGGCTACATCGTGGAGACGGTGCGCAACAACGACCCCGCCTACGACGGCTTCGACGTGACCCTGCCGATCAACGGTGAAAAGGCCACGGTACGGGGTGCCGAATTCAACTATCAGCAGCAGCTTGCGTTCCTGCCGCCGGGCCTGGATGGCCTGCTGGTCGGCGCCAGCGGCACGTGGCTGGATACTGATTTCGATCCTGGCGTGGAAGGCCGCGAGGGCGATGACTTCAGCCTGCCGCGTGCGTCCAAGCATGTGTACAGCGCCCACATCGGCTACGAAAAGTATGGCCTGAGCACGCGTTTGGCTGCGGTGTACCGCAGTGAATACCTGGACAGCATCGGCGTCGGCCGCGCGTTCGACATCTACGTCGCACCGCACACCCAGCTCGATTTCTCGCTGGATTACAAATTCACCCCCCGCGTCAGCATGTACTTCGAGGCACAGAATCTGTTGGACAAGCCGCTTGAGCTCTACCAGGGCACGCGTTCGCGCACCCTGCAGCTGGAAGAATACGGCCGCACCTATGCGGTCGGCCTGAAGGTGGCACTGTGATGGCGCCCCGTATCGCCCTGGTCGGCGCACTGGCGCTGGCACTCGCCAGCGGCTGCACGCCGTCGGCCCCCACTGCCGAGGGCGCCGCTGCTGCGGCCAAGGGCGCGCCGGTCGCGACCGATGCCACGACCACGCCGCGTCAGGTGCATACCCTGGCCGAAGCCTTCCTGACCCCGATGACGCCGGACGACAACATCGACTCGCCCGCTGCGTGGAAGGCACCTGACGGCAAGACCTGGCTGATTGCCACGGCCAAGGCCACCGACAAGCTGGTGGTGTACGACGGCAGCACCGGCACCCCGTTGCGTGACGTTGGCAGCGCGGGCAGCGCACTGGGCCAGTTCGACCGCCCCAACGGCATTTCGATCATCGACGATCTGATGTGGATCGTGGAGCGCGACAACCATCGCGTGCAGGTATTCTCGCTGCCCGACTTCACGCCGCTGGCGGTGTTCGGTGCCGATGACCTGCGCAAGCCCTATGGCCTGTGGGTCGACAAGGGCCGTGATGGCTACACCGTGTATGTCACCGATTCCTGGGATAACGGCGAGGACGCGCAGGGCAACGACATCCTGCCGCCGCTGACTGAGCTGGACAAGCGCGTGCGCCAGTACCACGTCACCCGCGATGGGGCGAAGGTACAGGCCACGCTGACGGCGAGCATCGGCGATACCAGCGAGGCCGGTGCGCTGCGCGTGGTGGAATCGATCTGGGGCGACCCGGCCAACGACCGCCTGTTGATCGCCGAAGAGGACGAAAGCTACGCCAGCGAGTTCAAGGTCTACACGATGGCCGGTCGCTTCACCGGCACCACCTTCGGCCGCGATGTGTTCAAGGCGCAGGCGGAAGGGGTGATGCTGCGTACCTGCGGCAAGGACGGCTGGTGGATCACCACCGAGCAGGCCAAGGACCGCAGCGTCTTCCATCTGTTTGACCGGCACAGCTTGAAGCCGGTGGGGGCCTTCCAGGGCAACACCGTGGCCAACACCGACGGCATCTGGATGATGCAGCAGGGCACGCCACGCTTCCCGCACGGTGCGCTGTATGCCGTGCACGATGACCAGGGCGTGGTGGCGTTCGACTGGGAGCAGATCGCCAAGGCGCTGTCGCTGCCGCTGGAGTGTGCGTCGTGATCCGTCGTCTGACCTCGCTTGGCCTGGGCGTGGCCCTGGCGCTGGGTTGCAGCAGTGTGCTGGCCGATGAGCTGGCATCGCGCGTGGAGCCCAACAGCCAGGTGCCGGCCGGCAGCCGCCACTATGCGGCAACCGGTTTCCCGGATCGTATCGTGGCCTCGCCGGCGGCGAATGCCTCACAGGGCTTCGCCGTGCGGTGGCGCACCGATGGCAGCGTGCAGGCGCCGCTGCTGGAGATCGCGCCGGCGGATGACACGCCGGGCTTCGGCCCGATCACCCGCATCACCGCCAGCAGCCAACCGCTGCAGACCGAGAACGGCCTGTCCCATCACCACCGTGCCGACGTCACCGGCCTGAAGCCGGGCACCCTGTACGTGTATCGCGTGCAGGGTAAAGACACCTGGAGCGCCTGGAACCAGCTGCGTACGGCAGGCACCGCCGACCAGCCGATGACCTTCCTGTACTTCGGCGACACCCAGAACAAGAACCTCAGCCATGTGACCCGCGTGGTGCGCGCAGCGCAGAAGGCGGCGCCTGACGCACACCTGAGCCTGTTTGCCGGTGATCTGGTCAGTGGGGGCTACGACGCCGACGACAGCGAATGGGGCGAGTGGTTCGCCGCCACGGGCTGGCTGGCACAGGAAACGATGCTCGCACCGGCCATCGGCAACCACGAGTACTTCGAAGAGTTCGAAGACACCCCGCAGGAACGCCGGGTGATGGCCCGCCACTGGCCCGCGACCTTCGCCCTGCCGGACAACGGGGCCAAGGGTGCCGAGCAGAGCACGTACTGGTTTGATTATCAGGGCGTCCGGTTCGCCGTGCTGGATGGCACCTCGGCGATGGACCTTGGCACCGCGCAGGCACAGGCGCAGTGGCTGGATGGCGTACTGGCATCCAACACGCAGGCGTGGACGATCGTGGTGGTGCACCAGCCGTTCTACTCGCCCGCGCGTGGCCGCCACAATCCGGTGCTGCAGGACGCCCTGCTGCCGGTCGTGCGCCGGCACGACGTGGACCTGGTACTGCAGGGCCACGACCACACCTACGGCCGCCGTGGTGAAGACGGCCTGGCCACGCCACAGTTCGTCGTCAGCAATGCCAGCCCCAAGCAGTACCGCCTGTCCAAAGAGGCGATCGCTACGATGTCCCCGGTGGCCGAAGACACCCAGCTGTTCCAGGTGCTGCGCATCGATCCACAGCGCCTGCACTACGAAGCCCGTACGGTGACCGGCAAGCTCTACGACGCGTTCGAGCTGGTGCGTCAGGCCGACGGCAGCACGAAGAAAGTGGAGCTGGAGGCGGACCGCATCGCACCGCGCCGCTGCCAGCGCCCGCACGCACCGACTGGCCGCAAGGACCGGTGCTGGGAATGAGCCATGACGTGATGCAGAACCGGGAGGAGCCGCAATGAGCGCACGACGTAGCAGGTTGCCGATGGTGGCACTGGCCGCTGCGCTGGCCGTGATGGCCGGTGCCAGCGTCGCCGCCGATAGCGTGTTGCACCCGTTCCTTGCCGCGCAGCCGAAGCAGGCACCGGAGGAAGTGAACCTGGTGGTCGAGATTCCGGCGGGAAGCTTCACCAAGTACGAGATCAAGGACGACGGGCTGGTGCATGTGGACCGTTTCCAGTCGATGCCCGTCGCGTACCCGGCCAATTACGGGTCGATGCCGCGCACCCTGGCCGGTGACAACGATCCGCTGGACGCGCTGGTGCTGACCCGCGAACCGCTGCACCCCGGTGTGATCGTGCGCTTCCGGCCGATCGGTTACCTGAAGATGGTGGACGACGGCGAGCAGGACGAGAAGGTGATCGGCGTGCCCACCGACAAGGTGGATCCGACCTACGCCGGCATTCGCGATCTGTCCGATCTGCCGCTGATCGAGCGGCAGCGCATCGAAGCGTTCTTCCGCGTTTACAAAGACCTGCCGGAAGGCCGCAACCCGGTGCAGTTGAGCGGCTGGGGCACTGCAGCAGAGGCGAAAACCCTGATCCGCCAGTCGATGCAGCGCTTCGATACGAACGCGGCTAGGTAACGTCGAGCCACGCCGGGCGGTTGCTGTTGCGGTGGCTGTTGCCGGTGCCGTTGCCGTTGCCTTGGCTGTGGCGATGGCTGTGGCCATGGCCATGGCCGTTGCCGTTGCTGTGACCGTCGCGTGACCGTGACCGCGGCTGCTGCCGTTGCCGTTGCCGTTGCCGTTGCTGTGGCCGTTGCTGTGGCTGTGGCTGTTGCTGTTGCTGTTGCTGTTGCTGTTGCTGTGGCCGTTGCCGTTGCCGTTGCCGTTGCCGTTGCTGTGACCGTTGCCGTTTCCGTTGCTGTGGCCGTTGCTGTGGCCGCTGCTGTTGCTGTTGCTGTTGCTGTGGCTGTGGCTGTGGCTGTGGCTGTGGCCGTTGCTCTGGCTGTTGCTTTTGCTGGTGCTCTGGTAGAGCCGACTTCAGTCGGCTGCTGTTGGCAAGCCGACTGAAGTCGGCTCTACCATCCTGCTGTTGGCAAGCCGACTGAAGTCGGCTCTACCATGCTGCTGTTGGCAGGCCGACTGAAGTCGGCTCTACCATGCTGCTGTTGGCAGGCCGACTGAAGTCGGCTCTACCGTGCTGCTGTTGGCAAGCCGACTGAAGTCGGCTCTACCGTGCTGCTGTTGGCAAGCCGACTGAAGTCGGCTCTACCGTGCTGCTGTTGGCAGGCCGACTGCAGTCGGCTCTACCGTGCTGCTGTTGGCAAGCCGACTGAAGTCGGCTCTACCGTGCTGCTGTTGGCAAGCCGACTGAAGTCGGCTCTACAGTCAGGTCACGCGCGCTCGTTATCATGGCAGCCTTGCATTCCCCAGGTACGTCGCGTGTCATCAGCCTTGGTGTGGTTTCGCCGTGATCTCCGCCTTGCCGACAATCCGGCGCTGCAGGCTGCGCTGGAGTCCGGGCACGATATCGTGCCGGTCTACATCCATGCGCCGCACGAGGAAGGCCGCTGGGCGCCCGGTGCGGCGTCCAATGCGTGGCGGCACCGCTCACTGTCCGCGCTGGACGACGATCTGCGCGCACGCGGCTCGGGCCTCGTGCTGCGCGAAGGCGACAGCCTGGCGGTCCTGCAGGAACTGATCGCCGAGACCGGCGCGGAGGCGGTCTTCTGGAACCGCAAATACGAACCCGCCACCCAGCCGCGCGATGCCTTGATCAAGCGCACCCTGCGCGAGCAGGGGCTGCAGGCGGACAGCTGCAACGGCAGCCTGCTGTTCGAACCGTGGGACCTGCAGACCAAGCAGGGGGGACCGTACAAGGTCTTCACCCCGTTCTGGCGCAATGCACTGAGCCAGTGGCGTCTGCAGGCCGTGAGCGATGCACCGGCGTCGCTCCCCGCCCACGCGGTCAAGGGCCTGACGCTCGATGCGCTCGGCCTGCAACCCTCGCTGGGCTGGGATGCAGGCTTCTGGGAGCACTGGCAGCCCGGTGAGGCCGGTGCTCGCGAAGCACTGACCGTGTTCGTCGATGGGGCGTTGAACGGCTATCGCGAGCAGCGTGACCTGCCGGATCGCGTCGGCACGTCCATGATGTCCCCGCACCTGCACTTCGGCGAGATCGCGCCGTGGCGGATCGTCCACGCGTTGGAGGCCGAGCGCACCGCCAGCCGCAGCGCCGACATCGATGCGTACATCCGGCAACTGGGCTGGCGTGACTTCGGCCACCACCTGCTGCATCACTTCCCCCGGACCACGGACGAAAACCTCAACCCGCGCTTCGACAGCTTCCGCTGGGCGTCGCCCGCGGCGGCCGACCTGCAGGCATGGCAGCGTGGCAACACCGGCGTGCCGATCGTCGATGCCGGGCTGCGGCAGCTGTGGCACACCGGCGTCATGCACAACCGCGTACGCATGATCGTCGCCAGCTACCTGTGCAAGCACATGCGCGCGCACTGGCTGGAGGGCGCGCGCTGGTTCTGGGACACCCTGGTGGATGCGGACCTGGCCAACAACACCATGGGCTGGCAGTGGGTGGCCGGCACCGGCGCCGACGCCGCGCCGTATTTCCGCGTGTTCAATCCGGTCACCCAGTCGGAGAAGTTCGATCCGCAGGCGCGTTACATTACCCGGTGGGTGCCCGAGCTGGCCGCTCTGCCGGTCAAGGCGCGTTTTGCACCCTGGCAGCACGCCGATCTGCTGGCGGCCAAGGCACCGGATTATCCGCGGCGGCCGTTGGTGGATCTTGCCGAAGGTCGTGACGCGGCGTTGGCTGCCTATCGGCGCACTTGAGCGTAGCAGGGCGCTTTTACACGTCGTTGCGAAGAAGCTGAACGGGGCAGTGATGGGGGCTGCGGCCCTCATCCCCGCATCGCATCAGGCTGTATATGCTCATCCCCGACGCACGCCGGACCACCCGGCTTCCAAGGAGAACACCATGATCCGATCTGCTCCCCGTAATGTGGCCCTCGCCCTGATGACCGCCGCTGCGCTCAGCGCCTGCGCGACCGGTGGTTCGTACGTGCAGAGTGACCCGTATGGCAACGAAACCCAGCAGCAGAACCGCACGGGCCGCAACGCGCTGATCGGTACCGCCGTCGGTGTCGCAGCTGGCCTGCTGACCGGTGGCAGCGCGACCGAGCGTCGCCAGCACGCGATGATCGGTGCCGGTATCGGCGCACTGAGCGGCGCGGCCGTGGGCCAGTACCAGGATCGCCAGGAACGCGCCTTGCGCGAGCGTACCGCCAATACCGGTATCGACGTGGTCCGCCAGGGCGACAACATCAGCCTGAACCTGCCGGACGGCATCACGTTCGACTTCAACAAGTCCGCGTTGAAGCCGCAGTTCTACGGCTCGCTCAACGGTGTCGCGAGCACGCTGGCCGAATACAACCAGACCATGATCGAAGTGGTCGGCCATACCGACAGCATCGGCAGCGACGCGGTGAACAATCGTCTGTCGAAGGAACGTGCCGATGCCGTGGCCGCTTACCTGACCGGCCAGGGTGTACAGCGCGCTCGCATCGAAACGCTGGGCGCCGGCAAGGCCTACCCGGTTGCCGACAACAGCACCGACGCCGGCCGTGCGCAGAACCGTCGCGTGGAAATCCGCGTGATTCCGTTGCAGCAGTAACGCATCGCGTTACTGCCGTTGCGGCCGCCAGGCCGCGACAGAAATGCCGCCCTTGCAGGCGGCATTTTTTGTAGGTGACGACTTCAGTCGTCACGCCCGTAGCAACGAACTGACGGCCAGCGGCCGTCACTACCGAACGGGCTCACGGCCAGCGGCCGTCACGATCGTCGCCCATTGTCATCTCACGCGGCAACGACCTCCAGAATCCGCTTCCCTTCGGCCATCGCTTCGGCTTCCGCTTTCTCGTTCTGCTGCTGCGCATACTTCGCTGCGGGGCACTGCGCCATCATGTAGTTGGCGTCGAAGTTGAGCTTGTCGACCAGGAAATCCACGAAGGCGCGCACTTTCGGCGACACCAGCTTGCCGCCGGCGAAGACCGCATTGAAGTCCACTTCCGGTCCCGTCCAGCCGGCCAGCACACGGCGCACCATTCCGGTTTCCACGTAGGGCTTGGCCATCACATCGCCGGTCAGCATCAGGCCTTCGCCGCATACCATCGCGCCGTTCAACGCCGACATGTCATTGGCCACCATCAGCGGATTCACCGGGAAGTCGCGCAGCTCACCGCCATTCTCGCCGAGCTGCCACGTGATGCGGTTCGGATGGCTGTGGTACGCCTTGCGCATCGCCAGGATGCGGTGGAACTGCAGCTCGTCCGGGTGCAACGGTTCGCCGTGGCGTTCGATGTAGGCGGGGCTGGCGAATACCTGCGTGCGCAACGTGCCGAGCTTGCGGGCGACCAGATTGGAATCGGGAAGGGCACCGACCCGCAGCGCAAGATCCGCTTCACCGGCGATCAGGTCGAGCTTCTCGTTGCCCAGATGCATGTCGAGCCGGATCTCGGGGTACATCGCATGGAACTGGCCCATCAAGGGCGCGATCCAGGTGATGCCGAGCGAGTAGGGCACGGTGAAACGCAGCCACCCACGCGGGCCGGACTGCAACTGGCTGACGGCACTCTCCGCCTCTTCCAGTTCGCGTGCGATGCGCTGGCAGTGCTCGTGATAGATGGAACCGGCTTCGGTCAGGCCGAGGCGACGCGTGGTCCGGTGCAGCAGGCGCGCACCGAGGCGCGTTTCCAGATCCTGCACCTTGCGGCTGACGGTGGTCTTGGGCAGGCCGAGCGACTTGGCGGCGGCGATGAAGCTGCCTTGCTCGACCACTTTGACGAAGATCAGCGTTTCGTTGAGATCGTGAGACATGGTCGAATTCCTGGACGTCGGGGACGGGAATAGCGTGACAAAAAGATTGGACCGGGTGCGGGATGATTATTCCCCTAAATCAGGACTAATCAAGTAGGAGTTAGAAGCGCACCATGGCGCCATTCCCGAATCGGAGGCCATCAGCCATGAGCCTGCGCAACATTCTCAACCACTTCCGCCGCGCCGGCCAGGATGCCCTGGACCAGGCGATGACCGTGGAAACCCGTCCCAGCTCCTTGGTTAACAAGGACTTTCGCGAGTTTACCGCCCCCGCCCGCCAGCAACGCGGCGGTGCCCTGCGTATCCGGCCCCGTGGCACGGATCGCCTGGGTCGGATCGGGATTGTCCCGCAGATGGGAGGAAATATCCCGTGAACGGGATGCTGGCACCGGAGGTCCTCGTCCTCGGCGGCACCGGTGCCGTGGGCCAGGGCGTGGTCGGCGCACTGCTGGAGGCCGGCAGCCCGGTCCTGGTGGTCGGTCGCGATCCGCGCCGCCTGGCTGCGCTGCGCCAGCAGTTCGATGACGAACCCGGACTGGAAACCCTGCTCGGGTCGCTCGCCGACGACGAATCAGCCAAGGTCGTCGCCGACCGCGTGGCCGCACGGCCGCGTCCGCTGGGCGCCGTCGTTGCCGCGCTCGGTGGGCCGTATGCACGTGGCCGGGTGATCGACCGCCCGGGCGATGCGTTGATGCAGACGCTGCAGCTTGACCTGCTGCCGCACGTGCACGCCGTCCGCCATCTGTTGCCGCTGCTGCAGGACCACCCGCATCCGCGCCGCTTCGTGATGATCGGCAGCCCGGCCGGGCTGAAGCCGTGGGCCGCACATGGCGATTCGTCGGTGAGCGCCGCTGCGCTGCGGATGTATGCGCAGGTGGTTCATCAGGAAGCGCAGGCGATCGGCGTACGCGCCCAGCTGCTGGAAGTCTGTGCACCGGTGTGCACGCCCAGCAATGCAGCCAACGCGTGCATCGAGTGGCCCAGTGCGCTGCTCGTCGGCCGGCGCCTGGTGTCCCTGCTGGACCAATGCCACGACAACAACGCGATCGTGCGCTGCGACACGCGCGACGGCCAGCTGCCGCGCGGCCTGTTGAAACTGGATGCGCCACCCCGATGGCGCGAGGCGGCCGGTAGTGCTTGACCTCAACCATTGTTGAGGTTGCACCATCCCCCGGTCGTCGGCGCTGCCGACAAACGAACGACTGATCACCTGTATCACCACCCCTTACGGATACATGCCATGAACACCATGATGACCCTCCACCGCACCACCCGCCGCGCGGCCTTGGCCACCGTCTCGGCACTTGCCCTGGCCATCCTGACCGCCTGCAGCGGCAGCCATGCCGAAGAAGCCGGCGCACCGCCTGCGCCTGAAGTCAGCGCCGCACCGGTACTGGTCAAGCAGATCAGCCAGTGGGACGAGTTCAGTGGCCGGGTGGAAGCGGTCGAGAACGTGGACCTGCGCCCGCGGGTGTCCGGCTACATCGACAAGGTGAACTATGTCGAAGGCGAGGAAGTAAAGAAGGGCGATGTGCTGTTCACCATCGATGCCCGCAGTTACCAGGCCGAGTATGACCGCGCCCGTGCCGAGCTCAACCGCGCACGCACGCAGTCCACCCTGGCGCGCGGTGAATCCGAGCGGGCCAAGCGCTTGTCGGACCAGCAGGCGATCTCCACCGAAACCTGGGAACAGCGCCGTGCCGCGTCCGACCAGGCCGGCGCGCAGGTGCAGGCCGCACAGGCCGCGCTGGATGCCGCCGCACTGAACCTGGAGTTCACCAAGGTGCGTGCGCCGATCAACGGCCGCGCCGGTCGCGCGATGGTCACGGCGGGCAACCTGGTCAGTGCCGGCGATGCGGCCAGCGTGCTGACCACGCTGGTGTCGCTGGAAAAGGTGCACGTGTATTTCGACGCCGATGAAGCCACCTTCCTGCGCTATGCGCAGATGGCCCGCAAGGGCGAGCGTCCGAGCGAGCGCGATGCGTCGCTGCCGGTGCGTATCGGGCTGAGCGGTGAGCAGGGCTTCCCGCACGAAGGCAAGGTCGACTTCCTGGACAACCAGGTCACCCGCAGCACCGGCACCATCCGCGTCCGCGCACTGCTGGACAACGCAGACCGCCAGTTCACCCCGGGCCTGTTCGCCCGCGTGCAGCTGCTGGGCAGTGGCCAGTTCCAGGCGATGCTGATCGATGACCGCGCCGTGCTGACCGACCAGGACCGCAAGTACGTCTATGTGGTGGACAAGGACGGCAAGGCGCAGCGCCGCGATATCGCGCTGGGCCGTACCGCTGATGGCCTGCGCATCGTGGAAAGCGGCCTCGCCGCCGGCGACAAGGTGATCGTCGATGGCGTGCAGAAGGTCTTCATGCCGGGCATGCCCGTGCAGGCCAAGGCGGTCGCGATGCAAGGTCCCGCCGCACCTGCTGTTGCACCGGCGAAGGCCCCGGCTCCCGCCCCGGCCCCCGTTGGTACTGAAACCGCCGCACTGAACTGATCCAACCGGCCAGCGTCACCGCGATGCCCGAACCCCTGCCGGATTGGCAGGGGCAGGGCGGCTGCATCCCGGCGTCGGCCAAACCAAGGACATTCCCAATGGATTTCTCACGCTTTTTCATCGACAGGCCGATCTTCGCGGCGGTGTTGTCGATCATCATCTTCGCCGCCGGCCTGATCAGCATTCCGCTGCTGCCGACCGGTGAATACCCCGACGTGGTGCCGCCCTCGGTGGTGGTGCGCACCGTGTACCCGGGCGCCAACCCGAAGGTGATCGCTGAAACAGTGGCCACGCCACTGGAAGAAGCCATCAACGGCGTCGAGGACATGATGTACATGAAGTCGGTCGCCGGCTCCGACGGTGTGCTGCAGATGACCATCACCTTCCGCCCGGGTACCGATCCGGATGCGGCGGCGGTCAAAGTGCAGAACCGCGTCGCCCAGGCGCAGGCGCGACTGCCTGAAGACGTGCGCCGGCAGGGCGTGACCACGCAGAAGCAGTCGCCGACCTTCCTGATGGTGGTGCACCTGACCTCGCCGAACGGAAAGTACGACACGCTGTACCTGCGCAACTACGCGCGCCTGCACGTCAAGGACGCGCTGTCGCGCATCCAGGGCGTGGGCGATGCGCAGATCTTCGGTGGCGGTGACTACGCCATGCGTGCCTGGCTGGACCCGGACAAGATCGCCGCGCGCGGCCTGACCGCCAGCGATGTGGTCGGCGCGATGCGCGAGCAGAACGTGCAGGTCTCGGCGGGCCAGCTCGGTGCCGAGCCGATGCCCAACAGCCAGTTCCTGACCCTGATCAATGCGCAGGGCCGGCTGAAGAGTGAGCAGGAATTCAACGACATCGTGCTCAAGAGCGGCGCTGACGGCGAAGTCGTTCGCCTGTCCGACGTGGCCCGTCTGGAGCTGGGTGCCGGTGACTACACGCTGCGTTCGCAGCTGGATGGCAAGAACGCAGTGGGTATCGGCATCTTCCAGGCCCCCGGCGCGAACGCGCTGGAAATCCGCGATGCCGTCATGAACACCATGGACGAGATGCAGAAGACCTTCCCGGCCGACGTCAAGTACGAAGCGGTGTATGACACCACCATCTTCGTGCGCGACTCGATCAAGGCCGTGGTGTCCACGCTGCTGGAAGCCATCGCCCTGGTGGTGCTGGTGGTCATCCTGTTCCTGCAGACCTGGCGCGCGTCGATCATTCCGCTGATCGCGGTGCCGGTGTCCATCGTAGGCACGTTCGCTGCACTGTATCTGCTCGGTTTCTCGATCAACACACTGAGCCTGTTCGGCCTGGTGTTGGCGATCGGCATCGTGGTCGATGATGCGATCGTGGTGGTGGAGAACGTCGAGCGCAACATCGAAGAGGGTCTGTCACCCACCGCCGCTGCCCATCAGGCCATGAAGGAAGTGTCCGGTCCGATCGTCGCCATCGCGTTGGTGCTGTGCGCCGTGTTCGTGCCGATGGCCTTCCTGTCCGGCGTCACCGGCCAGTTCTACAAGCAGTTCGCCGTCACCATCGCCATCTCCACGGTGATCTCGGCCATCAACTCGCTGACCCTGTCGCCGGCCCTGGCCGCACGCCTGCTGAAGCCGCATGACGCGACCAAGGATGCGCCCACGCGCATCATCGACCGCCTGTTCGGCTGGATCTTCCGTCCGTTCAACCGCTTCTTCAAATCCAGCTCGGAGAAGTACGAGCGCGGCGTATCGAAGATCCTCGGCAAGCGCGGTGCGGTGTTCGTGGTGTATGCCCTGCTGCTGGTCGGTACCGGCGTGATGTTCAAGCTGGTGCCGCCGGGCTTCATCCCCACGCAGGACAAGTTGTACCTGATCGCGGGTGTGAAGCTGCCGGAGGGCTCGTCCATTGCCCGCACCGACGCGATGCTGAAGAAGGTCGCGCAGATCGCCATGGAAACCGATGGCGTGGCGCATACCATTTCGTTCCCGGGCCTCAACGCGCTGCAGTTCACCAACACGCCCAACACCGGTGTGGCGTTCGTGCCGCTCAAGCCCTTCAGCGAACGCAATGGGCGTACCGCTGCGCAGATCAATGCGGAGATCAACCAGAAGATCGCCGGGCTGCAGGAAGGCTTTGCGTTCTCGATGATGCCGCCGCCGATCCTCGGGCTGGGTAACGGCAACGGCTACCAGATGTTCATCGAAGACCGTGGCAACCTGGGCTACGGTGCGCTGCAGACCGCTGTGCAGAGCATGCAGGGCGCGGTATCGCAGACACCGGGCATGGCCTTCCCGATCACCAGCTACCAGGCCAACGTGCCGCAGCTGGATGCCGAGGTGGACCGTGTAAAGGCCAAGGCACAGGGCGTGCAGTTGACCGAGCTGTTCGACACGCTGCAGACCTATCTGGGCTCGGCCTACGTCAACGACTTCAATCAGTTCGGTCGTACCTGGCAGGTGATCGCGCAGGCTGACGGACAGTTCCGTGACAGCGTGGAAGACATCGGCCGCCTGCGCACCCGCAACGACCGCGGCGAGATGGTGCCGATCGGCTCGATGGTCACCGTCAAGCAGACGTTCGGCCCCGACCCGGTGCTGCGCTTCAACGGCTACCCGGCGGCTGATCTGGCCGGTGAAACCGATCCGCGCCTGCTGTCATCCACCGAAGGCATGGCCAAGCTGAGCGAGATCGCCGCGCAGGTGTTGCCGCCCGGCATGGTCACCGAGTGGACCGACCTGAGCTACCAGCAGGCCACCCAGGGCAATGCCGCGCTGATCGTGTTCCCGGTGGCGGTGATGCTGGCCTTCCTGGTGCTGGCCGCACTGTATGAAAGCTGGTCGCTGCCGCTGGCGGTGATCCTGATCGTGCCGATGACCCTGCTGTCCGCGCTGTTCGGTGTATGGCTGACCGGTGGCGACAACAACGTGTTCGTGCAGGTCGGTCTGGTGGTGCTGATGGGGTTGGCCTGCAAGAACGCCATCCTTATCGTCGAGTTTGCCCGCGAGCTGGAAATGGGCGGCAAGGGCATCGTCGAATCTGCGCTGGAAGCCTGCCGCCTGCGCCTGCGCCCGATCGTGATGACCTCCATCGCCTTCATCGCCGGCACCGTGCCGCTGGTGCTGTCCCATGGTGCAGGCGCCGAGGTCCGCTCGGTCACCGGCATCACGGTGTTCGCCGGCATGCTGGGCGTAACGTTGTTCGGGCTGTTCCTGACCCCGGTGTTCTACGTGGCCCTGCGCAAGTTCGTCACCCGCAACGGCGGTGGCCAGCTGGTCAAGCATGGCGAATCGACGCTGCACCATTGATGCGACGTTCCTGACCTGACCCTGGTAGCGCCGAGCCTTGCTCGGCGGCTCCCGGAACCCTCTTTCAAGCTGCAAGGATTGAAACAATGAACGCACATACGAACAAGATCGCGCTGGTCACCGGCGCCACCCGTGGCATCGGCACCGAGACCGTGCGCCAGCTGGCGCAGGCCGGCGTGCACACGCTGCTGGCTGGTCGCAAGCGTGACACCGCCGTGGCCGTCGCACTGAAACTGCAGGCCGAAGGCCTGCCGGTGGAAGCCATCGAACTGGACGTCACCGATGAAGCCAGCGTAGCCGCTGCAGTGGAGCAGGTGCGCCAGCGCCACGGCCACCTGGACATCCTGGTGAACAACGCCGGCATCATGATCGACGACATCAGCAAGGCATCTTCGCAGCAGTCGCTGGAGACGTGGCGCACCACCTTCGATACCAACGTCTTCGCACTGGTAGCCGTCACCCAGGCGTTCCTGCCGCTGTTGCGCGAATCGGCTGCGGCGCGCATCGTCAACGTGTCCAGCCTGCTGGGTTCGGTGACGCTGCACAGCCAGCCGGGCTCGCCGATCTATGATTTCAAGGTACCGGCCTACAACGTGTCCAAGAGTGCGGTGAACGCATGGACCGCGCACCTGGCCTATGAACTGCGCGACACCGCGCACAAGGTCAACACCGTGCACCCCGGTTACGTAAAGACCGACATGAACGGCGGCGAAGGCGAGGTCGAGGTATCCGTAGGCGCGCAGTCCAGCGTGCAGATGGCGCTGCTGGATGCCGACGGCCCGAATGGCAGCTTCACCTACCTGGGCGAGGTGCTGCCGTGGTAATCAAAACCTTGGCGGTCGCCCTGTCCAGCGTGCTGCTGGCTGGCTGCGTGACCGTCGGACCCAACTACAAAGCACCGGTGGAAGCACCGGTGGCCCTGCAGGGGGCTGCGGCACCGGTGTACAGCACCGAGTCGCCGGTAGCCACCTGGTGGGCACAGTTTGACGATCCGGTGCTGGAAGAGCTGGTGCATCGCGCGCTGGCTGACAACCTGGATCTGCGCGTGTCGGTATCGCGCGTGCAGCAGGCGCGTGCAGTGTTCGTTGAACGCCGCCTCGACCAGGCACCGCATGTCACCGCCGGTGGCGCGTACGATCGCCGCAAGCAGCCGGAAACGCTGGCCGGTGGTGAGCGGGTCTTCAGCGAAAGCTACCAGCTGGGCTTCGATGCCGGCTGGGAGCTGGACCTGTTCGGACGCCAGCGTCGCGCCGCAGAAGCCGCCCGCGCGGATCTGGATGCCGAGTGGGCGAACCTGGCTGATGCACAGGTATTGGTCGCCGCTGAAGTAGCGCGCAACTACTTCGAGCTGCGCGGTACGCAGAAGCGCATCGCCGTGGCCGAGCAGACCCTGGGCAACCTGCGTGACACCCAGAAGCTGACCGAAACCCGTTGGGAACTGGGTGCCGGCAGCGAGCTGGACGTGCAGAGCAGCCGTGCACGCTTGAAGGCCATCGAGGCCGACATCCCGCTGCTGGAAGTGGCACAGACCCAGTCACGCCATCGCTTGGCGGTGCTGCTGGGACTGCGTCCGGAATCGCTGGACGGCATGCTCGCACCGCGCGACATGCCGGCCTTCGCCAAGGCGCTGCCACTGGGTGACACCCGCGAACTGCTGCGTCAGCGCGCTGATGTGCGCGTGGCCGAGCGTCGCCTCGCTGCGGCCACCGCACGCATCGGCGTGGCCACCGCAGACCTGTTCCCGCGCCTGTCGCTGACCGGTTTCGTCGGCTTCCTCGGCGGCGATGCCAGCGGATTGATCAGCGGCAGCAACAAGGCATGGTCGTTGACCCCGCAGCTGAGCTGGGCCGCGTTTGATTTCGGCACGGTGCGTGCGCGGTTGAAGGCCAGCAAGGCCGAAGCCGATGGCGTGGCCGCGCAATACGAACAGGCTGTGCTGCTGGCGTTGGAAGACACTGAAAACGCGTTGACGCGCTATTCCAAGCAGCAGGCCCGGCTGGCGATCGTCGCCGAGCAGGCGCAGGCGGCGCGGCGTGCCGAAACGCTGGCGCAGGTCCGCTATCGCGAAGGGTCGGAAGACTTCCTGACCCTGCTCGATGCCCAGCGCACGCAACTGGTGGCGGACGACGCCCTGGCCGCCGCCGAAGCCGAGGTCAACGTCAGCGTCGTCGGTGTGTACAAAGCCCTCGGCGGCTGGGGCCAGGCCGCACAGCCGAGCATCGCCTTGGCACAGTGACCCATAGGGTCCGGTCTCGCCACTGCGCTCGCCGACCATGGGTCGGCGCTACCCATGCCACGGTAGCGCCGAGCCATGCTCGGCGAGCGCAGCGGCGCTCTCAGCGAACACCCCGCCGAGTACGACTCGGCGCTACTTCGCGTCCCAGTCCAGCTCCACCACCAGCGGGAAATGATCCGACGGCAGTATCCCGTCCACCCGCGCATCGACCGTGGCGAAATCCCGCGCAGTGAACCCACGCACCAGCACCCAATCCAGTTCCGTGGTCGCCTTGCCGGTGAAATCATGGAACGTATTCTTCGGCCCGCGCGGTGCAGCCACCTGCGTGCGCGCATCCTTCAGCGCACCCGTGAACGCAGCGTACGTGGGTCCGCCCGGCTCACTGTTGAAATCACCCGTGACCACCACCGGAATGTCTGCCGGCAACGTCTTCAGGTGCGCCACGATCGCCTGCGCTCCACGGACCCGACGCGGCTCATCTTCATCACGATAGGGCAGGTGGGTATTGAACAGATAGAAGCGCCGCCCATCCTCCACGCGACGGAACAACCCCCACGTCACCATGCGCGGGAACAGGTTGCCCCAGCTGATGCTGCCGGCCACGTCCGGCGTATCAGAGAGCCAGAAGTTACCCGACTGCTCCAACGCCACCGCCTTGCTGTCGTAGAACACGCCCATGTGCTCATCGTCATCGCCACCGCGTCGGCCTTCGCCGAACCAGCGGTAATCGGGCAACTGCGCGGCCAGGTAATCCGCCTGTTCCTTCACCAGTTCCTGCGTACCCATCACCGCCGGATGCGCTTGGCGGATGGTGGTCACCAGGGCCTCCCGGCGGTCCATCCAGCGCTTGCCGGGCGCGGTATCCGCAGGCGTACGCACATTGAAGGACATCACCTTCAACGGGGGCGGTGTAGCAGCGGCTGCCGGCAAAGCCAGTGCCAGAAGAAGTAATGCGGCAGGGCGCCGCAGGCGGTTCAACATGGGAATCCCTCCATTCCGTGAAATCGTTTGCAGGCAAGAGTCGCATGGTCGGTAGGGAAGGGGATGTGCCGGAATGGCTGGTTTGCCGAGTCGCATCTGATCTTCACCCAACGCAGGCGACAGGCTCACCCCTGAACGACGCGGCCCTCGTTAAGGTTTCTCCAACACGCACTCCTTGTTGGAAGGAATCACATGATCAAGTGGGCCATCATCTTCGCCATCATCGGCCTCATTGCCGGTGCACTCGGCTTCGGCGGCATCGCCGGCGCCTCGGTCGGCATCGCCAAGTTCCTGTTCTGGGCCGGCATCATCATCGCCGTGGTGCTGTTCCTGCTGGGCATGACCATCGCCAAGAAAGTCACCTAGTCGCGCGACCGAACCCCGCGCAACAAACGAAAAGGCCGCCCCGAAAAGGGCGGCCTTTTCTGCGTTGAGGGTGCCGGCGACGGTACATCCGACGTGGCACATCCGACGGGGTACATCCGACGCGGTCTATCCGGCGCGGTAGAGCCGACTTCAGTCGGCTGCTCTTCCATCGGCGCCAGTCACCTCAAACGAGCCACTCAACGCCCCCGATACGGCTCACACCCCACACCATCATTATCCCGGTCCAAATGCGGCCCATACCCCGGGTCTCCCCGACGCACCGGCGCCGCACCCGCCGCCCGTGCTTCCGTGCAGTTTTTGAACGCCCCGCCACGCGCACGCGGCGCGTTGAAGTCCTGCCGATCCACAGGACGGGGCAGTGCGGCTGCCGCAGCGCCGCCATGGCAGTGATAATCCCCTGTCGCCCGGTTGGTATGGCATCCCTGCTTGTTCAACCCGCCGCTATGCCCCTCAGCCATCTCCGCCACAACGAGGGCGCCGGCCAGCACAGCGCATTGCAGCCAGCGCACCGGCGCACCGTTCGCGGCGCGGTTCATCGGGTGACGGCCACGGTGATCACCGCCTCAACCCGATATCCATCCGGGTCGATCAGAAAGCCCGCGTAGTAGTGCTCGCCGTATTCCGGCCGCAGCCCGGGCACGCCATTGTCCTGACCGCCGGCAGCCAACCCGTCGTGGTGGAAGGCGTCGATCTGCCCGTGCGAAGCGGCTGCAAACGCAATATGGAAACCGTCTGCCGGCGGCGTGGCGTCCGCTGAAAGATTGAGCAGCAGCAGGTCCTGGCCATCCACCAGCCCATAGCCGATCGATTCATCGCCGTCGAAAACACGGCGGTAACCCAAGGCGCCCAGCGCGGCGTCGTAGAAGCGGCCAGCACGCGCAAGGTCACGGACGGCCAGAGAAAGGTGATGGAACATGGGCGGCCCGGCGAGAAAGATGGGCAGAGCATAGCTGCGAATCTGCCTCTGCGATGGTTTACAACCAGCGACGGGTGCGGCGACGCATCTGTGCGAACGCTGTTGGAAACTTGCGAGACAGCACGCGTTCTTCCGGCAGAATCTGCAGGTAGGTGATGTAGACGACGAAGACAGCGACCGGTAAAAGCGCGGTCGCGAGTTGGAGCCCCAGTGCCAAGCCCAGGACAATGCAAGCCTGCCCGAGATACATGGGGTTACGCGAGTAACGGTAGATGCCGCCCGTGACCAGATGCGAGGCACGCCCAGGTGAAAGGGGGTTTACCGTCGTCCGAGACCGCCGGAACTGCATCTTCGGTATCAGGTTCAGGGCCAGCCCTATCACTGCAACGATAAAGCCTGATGGGCGGAGCCATGTTGCGGAAGGCATGACTCCAATCCCGTTTTCGGCCAGGCCCCACGCCAAGGCGCCGCAGGCCAGCATGAGGATCGGAGGTGGAACTCGATTTTCCAGGCGGCTGCGCATGCGCGCAATGATGCCACGTCGCCGGAAGTCACCCTGCCGCGCGGCACGTTCCCGCGCCGGCGGCGGACTCTACCATCGGGTCAACATGTACATCGTCCGCATCCAGCGCGGCACACTCCGGGGAAGCGCCATGCAGGTAAACAGTGATCGCCGGCTGACGCTGGCCTTGGCGGCGCTCGGCGCTGCTGCCGCGCTGGCGTTCGTCGCATGGGAGTACCTGCATGGCGGCGTCAAAAGCCACCATCTGCTCAACCATGCCGACCTTCCCGCAATATCCAATTGGTGGGGCCTGCTGATGCTGCCGCTGCTGGGTGCAACCGCAGGCTGGTCCATCGCCCGTCAACGCTCCCGCACCTCATCGGCGGTGTCGCGTGCCCTCATCGCAGCCGTCGGCGCACTGATTGTCGGCGTTGCACTCTCGATCGCGTTTACCACCGGGCACGAGTACGCCGCGTCCATCATCTTCCTCGGCCTTGTCTTGTCGGGTCTGGTGCTGCCGGTTTACCGCGCGGAGTATCTTTTCGGCTTCGTGCTGGGCATGGCCTTTACGTTCGGTGCTGTGCTTCCCACCTTGGTCGGACTGGTTGCGGCCCTGCTTTCGGCCGCAACCCATCTGCTCACCTATCCGCTGATACTGAAGGCGTATCGCCGCGTGCGGGCCTGACGCAGAATGTCTGAGGGTCAGGCGGTAGGCACGAACGGCGGTGGCTGGTTGGTGACGCCCCAGAACATTCCCAGCTCCTGTACCGCTTCCAGAAACTCATTGAAGTCGATTGGCTTGACCACGAACGCATTCACGCCCGAATCGTAGCTCTGCACCAGATCTCTCTCCTGGCGCGACGAGGTCAGCATCACAACGGGGGTGCTCTTCAGCAGGGCATCGCCGCGGATCTCGGCGAGCACTTCCAGTCCATTCAATTTGGGCAGTTTCAGGTCCAACAGCACGACGACGGGGCCGCCGTGCAACGCGCCTGCATACGGTCCATGGCTGCGCAGATAATCCAGCGCTTCTTGGCCATCCCGTACGTGCACGACGGGGTTCAGCAGCTGGCACCGCGCCAGGGCGGCCATCGTCAGCTCAGCATCTTTCATGCTGTCTTCTACGAGCAGAATCGGTCGCAGGTCTTTCATGGAGCGTCCTTGATCAATCAGTGCGCCGGTTGCCCTGGCGCCGGGAAGGGCGCATAGCTTTGCACGCCCAATAGGGACTGTCAGTAGTTTCCTTAACAGTTAATCTTAACAATTAAGTTAAGGGTACGTGTAGGTATGGGGCGGGGCATAGTGCGCACCCCGAGCCACCCGGTCAGTGCATCAGGACGGGTTGCAGGTCGTATCAGAGGCCGACTTCACCATCGCCCGGCCACTGACAATCAGCCCCTCCACGAGGTGTTCGCTCAACACGCCTTCGGGATCGCCGTCCTGCTTGGCCAGATGCACCGCGTGCAGGATCTCGAAGATAGACGCCAAGCCCTGCAGGGTGCGAAGCGGGATGGCGACCTTGCTGTGTCGTTTGAGATCGCTGAATGCATCTGCGCCCAGCAGCGGGGCGTCGTCGGCCACGTCGGGCACCAGTTTCAGGTGCACCGTGCGGCTGCGGGCGATCTGCTCCCGCTCATGCTCTTCCAGCGTCCGTTCCAGCTTTTCAATGAAGCGGGGCGGAAACGAATGCATCTTGTCGCCAAGCAGGGCGTGCAGGCGCTTGGCGCCCAGCGGGTACTGCGATTCCATCGGTATGCCTCGCATTGCATGAAGGCCACCTGCGCCAAGGCGCGAGGTGGCAGGCGATGCGGGTTGGCATACCGGGCGTACATAACCATAAACCGGCGGATCAGGGATCCCCACGCACCGCCCGCCGTAAACCGGTAGGCGATGCTGTGCATTCTCCGCCGTGCCCCGTGGGGCAGAACAGAGTCAACAGTTATGGACGCTTACAGGATGCCAATCCCGACTGGTGCCGTAGGGCGCCAGCGGATCCATCGTGCGCAGGTCAAGTACCTGCGTCCATGAGGAAAATTGCGAAGTTAGAAGATCGGGAACGCGCTCGGGGCGCTGCTCTACCATTGTCGGTGACGCGCCTGGCCTCACCATGATGCGAGCGATGATGGCGGTGAGCCGATGCCTTTACGTCACCCGCTCAAAGGCGGAGCGAGCCACCACCCAGTTCATGCTCCGCCGCAAGCGCGAGATATGCGGATCGAGACATGCGGCGGGATGCAGCTGCTTGGTCGATTCGACCCACCAGGTCGACGTCCACCAGCATCCAGAATCCGCCCGTGTACTCATCGCTTTGACTATAACGTTCCAGCGACGATGTGACGGCAGGACCTGCTGATTCGCCCTCATATTTTGCTGCTCTTTGCCAGAGTAGCGGCCAGTTGATTGGCCTTCCTTAGTTCAGCTGGAGTCATGGACTGCGCCATGAGGTCCAACATCCGCTCGTTTCCACCGATGGGGTTCCGCTGTCCCGCAGCTTTCTTGTAGGCATAGGCACGGACCAAATCTTTCGGTGTAATGATGCCGCGTTGATACGCCGTTCCGAGAGTGAAAAGCCCGTCCGGGTTGCCGGTGTCAGCTACACTTTTGATGTAGCGATAGGAATCTTCATTGAACTGTTCAACTTCTTCTGCCGATACTGCTTGTTCCTGCTGATCTCCAACAATGAGGTCCAGATAGTTGTAGTAGGCCAGTCGCGCGTAGGTGTCGCCCCCTTCCGCTGCTTCTTTCAGCCATCGGGCCGTTTCCTTTTGCGCATCACCTGGAACTCCCTCACATTGTTCAAGCTTCTCTTCGGTGAACGTAAGAGCGCTCAATTGCTGATCTGCCAGGAACTGCTCTCGCGTTTTTCCGCTTGCTTTGAGAATTTCCGGCGAGACCTGGCTGTTGGAGTAATCAAGAGACCTGTCTGGTTTCATTGCAACGCGACACTCATTGAGTACCAAGAAGAGTTGTCGTTTTGCTTCCAGATCTCCAGCTTCCGCTCTATTGCGAAGCGACGGATACAGTTCTTTCACGGCGACATCTGGCAAGCGCTGTGCAGATTGGAGGTCGGTATCAATCGCTGTCGGTTTTTGCGTGACACTTTGAATTTCTGCCGTCGCCGCGTGCGCTGGATTCGCCGGTGCACCGCTAGCCGGCTGAGCATCATCATTTTTCTCTGAGCATGAGGTGAGCATGCAGGCGATGAGTGCGAACTTCGACAGGCGCAAGCACTGGTAGAGAATGGTGTGCTTTGGGGTTGAATGGGGCATCGGGTTCTCCAAACGCTATAGCCTGAAATTCAGTGTCCTGGTCAAATGCGGTTCTAGTTGTGATGGTTTTGACAGCGTTACGCGGACTAGGTGGCCAATACACCATCACCGATCCATTCACCGGCGAAGAGTCGGTGGAGCCGGGCTGGAAGCTGATGGCGCTGATCAAAGCGGCGACCGAGCGGGTTTGGGATGCCGAGACTGCCCTTCCTCCTGTGGGGGATAGTGACCAGGATGCGCCGGCGTGATCCGAGAATGGATATCCGGCGGGTACTGGTGGGACTGGAACTCCGCGAACCTGCCTTAGCCGACCAGCTGCAACAGCTCCGGGACGTTGTTGCGCGGCGAGTTCACGGCCCGGCTAACCCGGTATGCCTCCATCGCAGGGGGCTCGCTGGCCAGCAGTATCGCCATGGCGTCGTCGGGCTCGGCCGCCAGCCACTCATCGAACTGCCCATGTTTCAGCCAGACAAGCATGTCACCCTGGTGCCGTCGGGCATGGGCGAGCAGCGGTACTGCAGATAGGGCCGGCCATGAAAGCCGGCCCCTTGTTCAAACTACTGAACTCCTAGGTCAACTCTTTATTCCTTGAGCGATCTGCAGCAGCAGCGCTTGGCCCTGCTCTATTCGATTACCTTCGTCGGTGTAAAGCGTCAAGGTGAAGGATCGCTGGGGTGTCACCCAGCGTAGTTCCGCCTGCCCTTTACCATCATCAGAACGAGATGCGGACGCGCGTGCTGGCGTTCCGTTTACATTTTCGTTGAGAGTTTCACGGAACAGCGTTATCACTCTCCCTGAAGCAATGTAATCATTCTCTTCAAGGATGATTACACCGACCTTCGGGACTCTGTAAGAGCGTGTTACTCCTGTCCATTTACCTCCCTTGATGCTTCCGGTTGGCTCTGTACTCAGGAGCTCGGCGGCGCCGATCGGAGTCCGGGAGATGTCAGCTGGCGCGTATCCAAGTAGCTGTCTGAGTTCAGCGTCACTTCGCCGTGTATCAGCTAGGCGCCCAAGTACTTCGTCGGTTGATGGAATGGCGCTAGACGCAGCCTTCAAAGTACCCTTGCTTTGATTCGCTATCCCCCGCGCGACGCTGTCTTTAGCAGAGGCAGGGGCGTCCCATTCCGCAAGTGGAATGATGATCAGCTGGCCTTCTCTCGTTGCCGAACCACGCGCCATTTGAAAGTTGTTTTCCTCGTAACTTTTAAGCGCACGTTCTTTAAGCCAGTCCAGTGTCTCTTGATTTGCCGGCGCTTCTGGAGGCGTCGTATGTTGAGCGCAAACCAGGGTCGGCGTGAAAACGGAAATAAAAGTAAGAAAAACTATCCTTGATTTCATATCGATCACCACTCCGTAATATTACAATCAGTCGCGCTCGTGGCCTCCTGGCCGGATTCCACTATTTGGCCATTAGGGTCGACCACGAGCCAATAGTGGGTGCCATCCACCCGCAGCGTGCCTGGGTCTTCGATATCGCCAGCGTATTACCGCCACTTTCCATAGCCGACATCAACAAGACTATGGAGAGGAATTGTGTTCCCAAGCTGAGTGTGTGTGCTCGTGAGAGAGCCGTTGAACGGGCGCAACTGCGGCCTGTCATACGTGATGGACTCATTGACAATGCCGATTACGCAGTTGGCCCTGCTGATTGCTTTAACTTCAGCAAACGCGGGTGTCGAAAAAAGAGTGTCAGTGAGATGAGGTAGGGTAGCGGCTTCGCTTTGTTCCTTTTCATTTCGCTCCTTATCGGCGATATCCTTCGCCGGAACTTGTCTACCACTCGTTGACTCTTGGGTGCTACCTTGATATCTGCAAAGTAGGAGGCGAGTCACAAAACTCCCGGGCGTCTTTGATTGTTTCGAAAGAAGCTGTTCAGACCGTTGCGCGGCATACATCAAGGGGCGCACGAAAGGCACACGACCCGCGCAATCCCTTGTGCCGTAACGGGATTGGATTCCAATGAACGGTATCCTCAGCCGCCGTTATCATCTCGGCCTGCCGCACCGGTGATCTGCTCCGTCATCACGGCCAAGGTCTGCTGGAGGGCAACGTGGGGTAGAGCAGGGGGCGATCCTGCATCTCGGCTTGTTGGTCTGCCACTTCCGGTAACACGTGGGCCCGCAGGTCGGCCAAGCAGGCCGGATCGTGGTGCCGCGCGATCAGGGCATGCACCCCGTACTCCAGCGCCCTGATGTATCCGCGCGAGGCTCGAGCTCGCAGGTAGTAAGGCGTTCGAGGATCTCGTCTGTGGTCTGGGTCATGCGGCATCTCGAAGAGGTGGCGCCAATCCTACAGCGTCGGTCAGCGGCTGTTGCCGTCGTATCAGGCCCTGCGACGCGGCGGCGCCACCATGGCTGCCATGACCAAAACGAATGCGGGCAAGGCGCGCTGGGCGCGCGGCAAGGCTGCCGGTCTATGGCAGCAGGCCACCGAGCTGGACCGTGACCGGACCGGAAGCTGGGATGACAGGGCAGGGCGCCGGCGCGCTGCCGACCGCCTTCGCACTGAGGCCGCGCGGTTCGAATCGATCGCGCGCCGCCTCGATCCCTCCCTCGACGATCAAGCCGCCTGACCGGGCCGCATCGGCACGACGTTGCGTATACGCAGCCGGTCCAGATAGTCCGCCCATTCCTGCATCATCCGCGTCCGCTCCACCAGGTGCGTGGTGGGGTTGTAGGCCCTGCCGTTGGGGTCCTTCACCGCGTGCGCAAGCTGGTGCTCGATGATGTCCGGACGGAAGCCCAGCACCTCATCAAGCAGCGTGCGCGCGGTGGCGCGGAAGCCGTGGCCGGTGACCGTGTCCTTGTCGAACCCCATCACGCGCAGCGCGGCCAGCACCGCGGCCTCGGACATCGGGCGTGCGTCGGTTCGGCCGCCGGCGAACACATAAGTGCCGTGCCCGGTCACGTCCTTCAGCTCTCTCAGGACCTCCAGCGCTTGCCGTGCCAGTGGCACGATGTGCGCCTGCCGCATCTTCATTCGGCCCGCCGGTATGCTCCACAGCCCGGCATCAAGGTCCATCTCCCCCCATTCCGCTTGACGCAGCTCTCCCGGCCTGACGAACAGCATCGGTGCGAGCTTCAGCGCAGCCTGGACCACCGCTGTGCCGTGGTAGGCATGCAGGGCCCGCAGCAGGCCGCCCAGCTGCACCGGATCCACGATCGCGGCGTGGTTCTTCTCCGGGGCCGGCACGAGCGCACCGCGCAGGTCCGCCACAGGGTTGCGCTCGGCGCGGTCGGTGGCCACGGCGTACCGCATCACCTGGCCGCAGTTCTGCATCACCCGATGGGCTGACTCGAAGGCGTCGCGCGCCTCCATGCGCCTGGCCACCTGCAGGAAGTCCGATGCCTTGAGCTCCGACGCGCGCCGGCTGCCGATGAAGGGGAAGACGTCCTTCTCGAACCAGGCGGCGACCTTCTTCTGGTAGTTCGGCACCCACGGGCGGCTGGCCAGCCACTCCCGGGCGATGACCTCGAAGGCTTCGCCGTCGGCGGTGGTGCGCGCCGCAGTCGTGGCCTTGCGCTGCTCGCTGGGGTCCACGCCGCTGGCCAGGAGCCGGCGGGCGTCCTCACGGGCCTCGCGCGCCTTCGCCAGCGTCACGTCTGGATAGAGGCCGAGGGTCAGCAGCTTCTCTCTCCCGGCGACGCGGTACTCCCAGCGCCAGCTCTTGGCTCCGGCTACTGTGATGAAAAGGAACAGGCCGCCGCCGTCTGCCAGCTTCTGGGCCTTGGCAGCCGGCTTGGCGCGACGGATAGCAGCGTCGGCCAGATGCATGGGGGTATCGGGTTTTTAAGGGCGGTGGATACCCCTAGATATACCCCCAGCGTCTCATAGGCTGCAGCGGAACCAGCTGGACCGGCATAGACAACGAAAAAGCCGGGACCCCTTATTTGACGAGGGATCCCGGCTCTCTGTGGCCTACAAGAGACCAATCAATGGTGGAGGTGGGCGGAATTGAACCGCCGTCCGAAGGCACTCCATCCCCAGCTCTACATGCTTAGCTCACCGTTGGATTTCGTTCCGGAACAGCACGGTGTGCGAAGCACATCCCGGAACAAGCCTGCTGTGTTCTAGTGCTGGACTGACAGGCAGCCGCCCAGCTCGATTCCATGATAATGACTCTACGCTGCTAGCATGGACACAGGCAGTTTCGAGGCTTCACCTAAGGCGGCGAAGGATGACGCAGGTCAACCGTTAGGCTGCGACTGCGAAATCCGAAGCGTAGTTGTCGTCGTTGGCAACTAGAGTTTTGCAGCTGGATTTACGAGGAAAGCTACACCCTCGGCATGCGCCAAGCGACTTCACAACCCCCGTCGAAACCAATGCACCCCCGGTTTCAAACAAGTGCTTGCAAGTACTGGCCAGATTCCGGTGTTGCAGGAACAAGGCTGCCCAACGAGATCGATGCTACGCCAATCCGGCTGAACAGTCACGCAAAAGCGCGATTTCTGGTGGCAGGCCTTCATATCGAACTGTTAACGTCTTGCGGACCTCTTTGCGACACCATGGTGGTCACGCTGGGATCAACAAGCAGGAGACGTGTGGGTGGAGATGACGAACAAGCGCAGTCTTCGGCAGCTGGTTGGCCCTGTGGGCATTGGCTATCTGCGCCGTGCGGTGCCGCCGGGTTGGGTCTGGACGGTCCTGGCAGCGCTGGTGGCTGCGGCGTGTCTGATCGAACTGCCGGCGTCGGCCGCGATGGCGCTGTTGGCCAGTGCCGTCGTGGTGCATTGGCCGCGTCGAAAGCGTCCGTCGCTGGGCTACTGGCGGCTGCTGGGGTTGGTGCTGTTGGGGCTGTTGGCGTGGGCGCCGGAGCCTGATGTGCTGTCGCAATGGTTCGAGCACGGGCTGGCGATCGCGCTGCTGGCGCTGGCCGGGGTGAGTGCGCTGACCCATGTGCTGCAGGCACGCCGCTTGTCGCGCCGCCTGCAGCATGCCGCAGATGCGATGGACGATAACCGGCTGCTGGAGCTGCTGCCGGGCGATGCGGCGCGTCTGGCGCGCAGCTGGACGGCGGGCGACGACAGCCATGCCGATGAGCTGGCCGTGGTGATGCATCTTGCCGTGATGCATGCAGCGTTGGCGCCGCAGATGCAGGGTGGGGCGGTCAAGGCCTGACGGTGTACGAGCTGCGGTGAGGGTCCGCCGAGCGTGGCTCGGCGCTACCGGAGTACGACGTTGGTCCCCGGAGTATCACGTCGGTCACCGGAGTACGAAGTTGGTCCCCGGAGTACCACCTCGGTCACCTGAGTACGACGTCGGTCAGGCGTCGCGGTTGCCCCGACGCATGACGCGTGACTTTTCGATTGCCCATTCGCGGTCCTTGGCGGCATCGCGCTTGTCGTGGTCCTGCTTGCCCTTGGCCAGCGCCACTTCCAGCTTGATCTTGTTCTTGCTCCAGTACATCGCGGTGGGGACGATGGTGTAGCCGTCGCGCTCCACCTTGCCGACCAGCTTGTCGATCTCGCTCCGGTGCAGCAGCAGCTTGCGCTCTCGGCGGTCCACGGCCACGAAGTGGCTGGAGGCCTGGATCAGCGGGGTGATCTGCGCGCCGATCAGGAAGATCTCGCCCTGCTTCACGTACGCGTAGGCATCCACGATGTTGCCGCGGCCGGCACGGATGGATTTGACCTCCCAGCCCTGCAGCGCAAGGCCCGCCTCGAAGCGCTCCTCGATGTGGTACTCGTGCCGGGCACGCTTGTTCAACGCGATGGTCTTGTTGGCCGTCGCGTTCTTTGCTTTATCCTTGCCGTCGTTCTTGCTCATTCCCGTATTGTCTCCGATTCGGGCCCGCCCGGTCGATCACCTGCAGCCAAAACTCTGAAATGCCTACCATTCGTCGAAGCGCCCTGGTCGAACACTCCGCGGCGCGCATGTTTGATCTCGTCAACGATATCGCCGCCTACCCGCGCCGGTTCCGTTGGTGCTCGGCTGCGCAGATCCTGGAACAGGGCGATGATCGCCTCGTCGCGCGCCTGGACCTGGGGCTGGGCTCGTTCTCCACCTGGTTCATGACCGAGAACACGCTGGTACGCCCGCAGCGTATCGATATGCAGCTGCGCGATGGTCCGTTCAAGAGCTTGCACGGCCGGTGGGAGTTCCATTCACTGGCCGAAGATGCCTGCAAGGTCAGCCTGGAGCTGGAATTCGAGCCGAAATCCCGTTTGTTGGCGCCCGCGCTCGCTTTGGGTTTCCAGGGACTGGCCGACCGCATGGTCAACGACTTCGTGCGCGTGGCAGACGAGCAGGATTGATCCGATGATCCGCGTGGAAGTGGTACTGGCTTGGCCCGACCGCGTGCTGCATCGCGCGCTGGAACTGGCCGAAGACGCCACGGTGGCCGATGCGGTCGCGGCGGCTGCGTTGGAGGGCAGTGCGGAATGCCCCGCGGTCGCGGTGCACGGTGTGCTGGCTACGCCCGGGCAGATCCTGCAGGACGCTGACCGGGTGGAGCTGTTGCGGCCACTGCTGGCCGATCCCAAGGACAACCGTCGGCGGCGCGCGAAGGCGCAGCCGAAGTAGTCTTGCGGTGGGATGTCGGGATTGGCGGCCGGTCATGACGGCCAGCGGCCGTCACTACCGACCAGGCGGGATCAGCCGCCGCCCTTCTTCTTTTCCTTCGGCAGGTTGCGGCCGAACTGGCGGACGGTCTGCGTGGCCAGCTTGGAGTCCTGCGCGGGGAAGTAGTCGCCTTCCCAGCGGGTGACGGCATCGTTTTCGAAGTAGACGGTGAAGTTCTTCGTTTCCGTGCGGCCGACGCGGTCGATACGCTGGCTGGCGGCGTAGTCCCAGCGCTGGGCGTGGAACGGATCTTCAATGGACGGGGTGCCGAGCAGGGCGTTGACCTGCTGCTTGCTCTGCCCGACCTGCAGCTGGGACACGGCATCTTCCCGGATCAGGTTGCCCTGATAGATGGGTTGCTTATAGATGATGCCGCAGCCCGTGGTGGACAGGGCAACGGCGGCGACCAGCAGGAGATTGCGCATCGGGAATCGCGTTTGGGGAAATCGATCCGATGATACACTCCCGGCGTGCCACCGCGACCCAATCCGAGGCAGCTGGCGCTAAATCGCCAATGAACGGAGACCTATGGAAACCCACGACCTGCGTAAAGTCGGCCTGAAGGTGACCCATCCTCGGATGCGGATACTTGCACTGCTTGAGCGCACTGCCCAGCACCACATGACCGCCGAAGACATCTATCGCCAGCTGCTTGAGCACGGTGATGAAATCGGCTTGGCCACGGTGTACCGGGTGCTGACCCAGTTCGAGGCCGCTGGCCTGGTGCTGAAACACAATTTCGAAGGCGGCCAAGCCGTCTATGAGCTGGACCGCGGCGGCCATCACGACCACATGGTGGACGTGGACTCGGGCAACGTGATCGAGTTCGAAAGCGCGGAGATCGAAGAGCTTCAGCGCAAGATCGCGTCAGATCACGGCTACGAGCTCGAAGAGCACTCGCTGGTCCTGTACGTGCGCAAGAAGCGCCGCTGAGGCGTCCGCCGAGCACGGCTCGGCGCTACCGAAGCAGAATCCGAAACGCCCGGGATCCGTAGCGCCGACCCACGGTCGGCGAGCGCAGCGGGCCGTCGGCGGCGAGTCCGCCGAGCGTGAGCAGAATCCGTAGCGCCGACCCATGGTCGGCGAGCGCAGCGGGCCGTCGGCGGAGAGTCCACCGAGCGTGAACAGAATCCGTAGCGCCGACCCATGGTCGGCGAGCGCAGCGGGCCATTCGCGGTGAAATTCCGCCGAGCGTGGCTCGGCGCTACCGAAGCAGCGCCGTAGCGCGCGGCCAGGTGTCAGCCGGCCAGCAGCTTCCGCGCCGCGGCGCGGGCTTCTTTGCTGACTTCGACACCGCCCAGCATCCGCGCGAGTTCTTCTTCGCGGGCCTTGGTGTCCAGCTTTTCCACCGCGCTCTGGGTCATGCCGTCTACCGGCGCCTTGCTGACGCGATAGTGGGCGTGTCCCTTGGAGGCCACCTGCGGCAGATGCGTCACGCACAGCACCTGGCGCTTTTCGCCGAGGGCGCGCAGCTTCTGCCCCACGATATCGGCCACCGCGCCGCCGATACCTGAATCGACCTCGTCGAACACCATGGTCGGCACGGCATCCAGATCCAGCGCGGCCACTTCGATGGCCAGCGAGATCCGTGACAACTCACCGCCAGAGGCCACCTTGCGCAGCGGTCGCGGCGGCTGGCCAGCGTTGGCCGCCACCAGAAACTCCACCCGCTCGGCACCCTGCGGGTCCGGCTTGCCGGCGTCCTGCGGTTCCAGCTGGATCAGGAACTGGCCGCCGCCCATGCCCAGCTCGGCGATGAGCCCGGTCGTGGTGGTGGACAGCTCCGCGGCAGCGCGCTGACGGCCTGCGCTAAGCACAGCAGCCTGTTCGCGCCATGCGGCAGCCGCTTTTTCGATTTCACCGGCCAGCTTCTGCAGGCGCACGTCGGCCCCTTGCAGTTGCTCCACTTCGGCCTGCATGCGGTCGCGCTGCGGGCCGAGATCTTCCATCGGCACCCGGTGCTTGCGCGCCAGATCGTGCAGACGGCCCAAGCGGCGCTCGTTTTCTTCGAACTGCTCCGGATCGGCGTCCAGATCGTCGTGCACGCGGTCCAGCAGGGTCAGTGCTTCCTGCAACTGGATGCTGGCGCTGTCGATCAGTGCGTCCACGTCGCCCAGCCGGGCATCGTGTTCGATCAGGCGGCCGAGGTCACCACGCACCTGCGCCAGCAGGCCCAGCGCGGAAGCGTCTTCGTCACCGTTGATCCGCGTGGTGGCCGTGTCGCAGGCACTGAGCAGGGCGCTGGCGTGCGCCTGGCGGCGGTGGCTGGCACCGAGCGCGGTGATGGAATCGGGCTCCAGGTCCTCGCGTTCCATTTCCCGCAGCTGATGCTCCAGGAAGCCGATGCGGTCGCTGACATCGCCCTGCTGGGACAACGCGGCGGCCTCGTCCACCAGGGTCTGCCACGCGGCGGCGGCCACGCGCACGGCGCGGCGCTCTTCGGCGTTGCCGGCATAGGCATCCAACAGCGCAAGCTGCGAGGGCCGGGTCAGCAGGGCCTGTTGCTCGTGCTGCCCGTGGATTTCCACCAGCAGCGAGGCCAGGTCGGTCAGCTGGGACAGGGTGACCGGGCGGCCATTGATCCACGCACGCGAACCGCCATCGGCGCGGATCACCCGGCGCAGTTGGCAGTGTTCGTCGTCGTCCAGCTCGTTGTCGGCCAGCCAGCGCCGTGCGGCGGCCAGCTGTTCCAGCGCGAATTCGGCGGAAAGCTCCGCCCGCGCGGCACCGTGGCGCACCACGCCGCTGTCGGCGCGGAGGCCTGCCAGGAAGCCGAGGGCGTCCACCATCAGCGACTTGCCCGCGCCGGTTTCGCCCGATACCACCGTCATGCCGGGCCCGAACTCGAGTTCGGTGGCGCGTACGACGGCAAAATCCTTGATCGATAGATGTCTAAGCATGGTCCGTTGAGTCTCTCAAGCCGCGCAACGCTAGCACGGGCGACGGGGTGGTCCAATGACTTGCCAAGAGGGCATGTCGGCATTATCTAGTGTGTGAGTCTCACAGGCTGATCCGATGCCGTCGTCTTTCGACAACCTTGCTCCACGTTCACGCCATCTGCTGCGCACCCTGATCGCCCGCCACATCCAGGATGGCGAACCGGTCGGGTCGGCAACGCTTGCGCGCACGTCCGGGCTGGACGTCAGTGCGGCAACCATCCGCAACATCCTGGGCGACCTGGAAGAGCTGGGGCTGCTGAGTTCGCCGCACACGTCGGCCGGTCGCGTGCCCACGGCGCACGGCTATCGGGTATTCGTCGACAGCCTGGTACAGATGCATCCGCCGGGCGAACAGGACCTCAGCCGGCTGCGCAGCGAGTTGCCCAGCGGCGCCGGTACGCAGGCCCTGCTGGGCAGCGCATCGGAGCTGCTGTCGGCGATGAGTCACTTCGTCGGGGTGGTCAGCGCGCCCCGGCGAGGGCAGTTTGCCTTCCGCCAGATCGATTTCGTGGCGCTGGACGCACACCGGGTGCTGGCGATCGTGGTGTTCGCCGACAACGAGGTGCAGAACCGGGTGATCGAGGCCCGCCGGCCGTGGGAGCCGGGCGAGCTGGAGCAGGTGGCCAATTACCTCAATGCCCACTTTGCCGGGGTGCCGTTGGCGCAGATCCGCCGCCGCCTGCTGCACGAACTGCGCGACACCCGCAGCGAGATGGAGCAGTTGTTGGCGCACAGCATCGAGCTGGCCGAACAGGCGCTGGAGCCGCCGGCCGACGACAT
Source organism: Stenotrophomonas sp. CFBP 13725 (assembly GCF_014841935.1). Taxonomy (NCBI): domain Bacteria; kingdom Pseudomonadati; phylum Pseudomonadota; class Gammaproteobacteria; order Lysobacterales; family Lysobacteraceae; genus Stenotrophomonas; species Stenotrophomonas sp. CFBP 13725. The sequence continues at coordinate 489,542 of NZ_JACYUV010000002.1, forward strand.
GCTGGTGGCCGGCCAGACCCGCCTGATGGGCGTGCAAGACCTGACCGACCTGGAGCGCCTGCGCGAATTGTTCGAGCTGTTCTCCAGCAAGCGCGAGATCCTGCAGCTGCTGGAGCGCACCATCCAGGCGCCGGGCGTGCGCATCTTCATCGGCGAAGAAACCGGGGTGGTGCCGCTGAAAGGCATGTCGCTGGTCACCGCACCGTACACCGCCGACGGGCAGGTGCTGGGTGTGCTGGGGGTGATCGGGCCCAAGCGGATGGCCTACGACCGCATGATTCCGCTGGTGCAGGCCACGGCTGAGGTGCTGGGGGCGGCCTTTTCTCCCGGATCGGTCAACTCCGTGCCACGCAGCGCTTGAAACGCAGTTTCCCGCCCACACTAGGTGGGATGGAGGCGGGGAGTGACCGCCAGGGAAACGCACATGAACCAAGATCAGCACGATATCGAATCCAACCCGGCCGCCGACGAGGCCGCTGCCGCCCACCACGACCAGCTGGAGCAGCTGCGCGGGGAGCTGGAGCAGGTCAAGGCCGATGCGCTGCGTGAGCGCGCCGACCTGGACAACCAGCGCAAGCGCGTGGCCCGTGACGTGGAACAGGCCCGCCGCTTTGCCAACGAAAAGCTGCTCGGCGAGCTGCTGCCCGTGTTCGACAGCCTGGATGCCGGCCTGAAGGCGGCGGGTGAAGAGGCCAGCCCGCTGCGCGATGGTCTGGAAATGACCTACAAGCAGCTGCTGAAGGTCGCCGCAGACAATGGCCTGGTGCTGTTGGACCCGACCGGCCAGCCGTTCAACCCGGAACACCATCAGGCCATCAGCCAGGTAGACGCCAACGGCGCCGCACCGGGCAGCGTGGTGCAGGTGTTCCAGAAGGGCTACCAGCTCAACGACCGCCTGCTGCGCCCCGCGCTGGTGGTGGTCGCGCGGGACTGATCGCAGCGGCAGGCGAGGGTAGAGCCGACGGTAGAGCCGACTTTAGTCGGCTTCGGTAGGAGCAGCCGACGGTAGAGCCGACTTTAGTCGGCTTCGTTAGGAGCAGCCGACTGAAGTCGGCTCTACCCGGCAAGGTCCAGCAGCCGGCAAGGGTCCAGCAGCCGGCAGGGTCCAGCAGCCGGCAAGGGCCAGTAGCCGGCAAGGGCCAGCAGCCGGCAAGGTCAACCAGCCGGCAAGGTCAACCAGCCGGCAAGGTTCAGCAGCCGGCAAGAACCAGCGCCGCGCCGCGCGATTTTCCCGCCAGACGCTGAACGCGTTTGGCCTTGCAGAAACACAGCGTTCGGGGGATGGCTTGAATGTTCCACGAGCCTCCCCCACATCCCATTCATACACCGGCCACGGCCGGATTCACCGAATTATCTTCAGGAGTTCCCCATGGGCAAGATCATTGGTATCGACCTCGGCACCACCAACTCGTGCGTGGCGATCATGGACGGCGGCAAGGCCCGCGTCATTGAAAACTCGGAAGGCGATCGCACCACCCCGTCGATCGTCGCCTACACCAAGGACGGCGAAGTCCTGGTGGGTGCCTCGGCCAAGCGCCAGGCGGTCACCAATCCGAAGAACACCTTCTACGCGGTGAAGCGCCTGATCGGCCGCAAGTTCACCGACGCCGAAGTGCAGAAAGACATCTCCCACGTGCCGTACTCCATCCTGGGGCACGACAATGGCGATGCCTGGGTGGCTACCAGCGATGCGCGCAAGATGGCGCCGCAGGAAATCTCCGCCAAGGTGCTGGAGAAGATGAAGAAGACCGCCGAAGATTATCTCGGCGAGAAAGTGAGCGAGGCGGTCATCACCGTGCCGGCCTACTTCAACGACAGCCAGCGCCAGGCCACCAAGGACGCCGGCCGCATCGCGGGCCTGGACGTCAAGCGAATCATCAACGAGCCGACCGCGGCTGCGCTGGCCTATGGCCTGGACAAGGGTGACAGCAAGGATCGCAAGATCGTGGTGTACGACCTGGGCGGCGGCACCTTCGACGTATCGGTGATCGAAATCGCCAACGTTGACGGTGAGAAGCAGTTCGAAGTGCTGGCCACCAACGGCGACACCTTCCTGGGCGGCGAAGATTTCGACAACCGCGTCATCGAGTACCTGGTGGAAGAGTTCAACAAGGACCAGGGCATCGACCTGCGCAAGGATCCGCTGGCCCTGCAGCGCCTGAAGGACGCTGCCGAGCGCGCGAAGATCGAGCTGTCCAGCGCCCAGCAGACCGAAGTGAACCTGCCGTACGTGACCGCCGATGCTTCCGGTCCGAAGCACCTGAACATCAAGCTGACCCGCGCCAAGCTGGAGTCGCTGGTGGACGAGCTGATCAAGAAGTCGATCGAGCCGTGCCGCGTTGCGTTGAATGATGCCGGCCTGCGTGCCAGCGACATCAACGAAGTGATCCTGGTCGGTGGCCAGACCCGCATGCCGAAGGTGCAGCAGGCGGTGACCGAGTTCTTCGGCAAGGAACCGCGCAAGGACGTCAACCCGGACGAAGCCGTGGCACTGGGTGCGGCGATCCAGGGCGGCGTGCTGGGCGGCGACGTCAAGGACGTGCTGCTGCTGGACGTGACCCCGCTGTCGCTGGGTATCGAAACCATGGGCGGTGTGTTCACCAAGATCATCGAAAAGAACACGACCATTCCGACCAAGGCCTCGCAGGTGTTCTCCACCGCCGAGGACAACCAGTCAGCCGTGACCGTGCACGTGCTGCAGGGTGAGCGCGAGCAGGCCCGCTTCAACAAGTCGCTGGCCAAGTTCGACCTGTCCGGCATCGAGCCGGCACCGCGCGGTCTGCCGCAGGTGGAGGTGTCCTTCGACATCGACGCCAACGGCATCCTGCACGTGTCGGCCAAGGACAAGAAGACCAACAAGGAACAGAAGGTCGAGATCAAGGCCGGTTCGGGTCTGTCCGAGGACGAGATCGCACGCATGGTCGCCGATGCGGAAGCCAACCGCGAAGAAGACAAGAAGTTCCAGGAACTGGTGCAGGCCCGTAACCAGGCTGATGCCCTGATCCACGGCACGCGTTCGGCGATCACCGAGCACGGCAGCAAGGTCGGTGGCGACGTGATCGGCAAGGTCGAGGCCGCACTGGCGGACTTGGAAACCGCAATGAAGGGTGACGACAAGGCGCAGATCGAGTCCCGGTCGAAGGCGCTGGAAGAAGCCGGCCAGGCACTGTTCGCCGCGGCTTCGGCCGGTGACCAGGGCGGTCCCGCCGACGCGGATGCCGGTGCGAAGCACGACGACGTCGTCGATGCCGAGTTCACCGAAGTAAAGGACGACAAGAAGTCCTGATCCAGACCGACTCGGGACGTTGCCTCACGGCAGCGTCCCGTCGTCGCATCAGGGTCCTGACCGCCAGCAGCGGGTCGGGGCGCCCGACGCAGGAGCGGACCATGTCCGCTTTTCTGCTTTGACGAATCCCGACGTACCGGAAAGCGATCCATTCCATGAGCAAGCGTGATTACTACGAAGTTTTGGGCGTAGCCCGTACCGCGACCGACGAAGAGCTGAAGAAGGCATACCGTCGTTGCGCGATGAAGCATCACCCCGACCGCAATCCGGGTGACGCGGCGGCGGAGGCTGCCTTCAAGGAGTGCAAGGAAGCCTACGAAACGCTGTCCGACGGCAACAAGCGCCGCATGTACGATGCCCACGGCCACGCGGCCTTCGAGCACGGCATGGGCGGTGGCGGCGGTGGTCCGGGTGGTCCGGACATGAACGATATTTTCGGTGACATCTTCGGCAATATTTTCGGAGGTGGGGGCGGTGGCCCGCGCCAGGCGCGTCGCGGTGCCGACATCGGCTACGTGCTGGAGCTGGATCTGGAGGAAGCCGTGCGCGGTGTTGAGCGCCGCATCGATATCCCGACCCTGGCCGAGTGCGGTGACTGCGATGGCAGTGGTTCGGAAGACGGCAAGGTGGAAACCTGCACCGTCTGCCACGGCCGCGGCCAGGTGCGCATCCAGCGCGGGATCTTCGCGATGCAGCAGGCCTGCCACCATTGCAACGGCCGCGGGCAGACCATCGCCCAGCCGTGCAAGACGTGCCACGGCAACGGTCGCGTGGAAGAAGACAAGGTGCTGTCGGTGAAGGTGCCTGCGGGCGTCGATACCGGTGACCGCATCCGTCTGGCTGGCGAAGGCGAGGCCGGTCCGGCCGGCACGCAGCCGGGCGATCTGTACGTGGAAGTGCGTGTGCGCGACCACGCGATCTTCCAGCGCGACGGCGATGACCTGCACTGCGAAGTGCCGATCCGCATCTCGCAGGCATCGTTGGGTGACAGCATCCGCGTGGCGACCCTGGGTGGCGAAGCGGAGATCCGCATTCCGGCCGAGACCCAGACCGGCAAGCTGTTCCGCCTGCGTGGCAAGGGCGTGCGATCGGTACGCAGCCGCAGCGAAGGCGATCTGTACTGCCGTGTCGTGGTGGAGACCCCGGTCAACCTGACGCCCGACCAGCGCAAGCTGATGGAGCAGTTCGAGGCCACCTTCGTGGGCGAGGACGCGCGCAAGCATTCGCCGAAGTCGGCGACGTTCATCGATGGCGTGAAGGGTTTCTGGGACCGGATGACGTCCTGATCCCAGGCTCGTGGCGGCCGCTGGCCGTCACGGGTCTGCTGCGGCGCTCGCCGAGCATGGCTCGGCGCTACCGAAGCCAGGTTTGGCGCGTTCCACCGGGCGCGGCGCGTTCCACCGGGCACGGGCGTAAAATGCGCCCATGAGCGAATCCCTTGAAAATCATCTGATCCACGGCCGCCGCCAGCGGCCGGATGGACCCTCGCCGGTCGATGTCATCTCGGTCCAGTCGCAGCTTGTGTACGGCCACGCCGGCAACAGCGCGGCGGTACCGCCGCTGCGCGCGCTGGGCGTGCGGGTGGCCGAGATACCGACCACCCTGCTGAGCAACGCGCCGTTCTATGCCACCACCCGTGGCCGCGTGCTGCCGGTGGACTGGTTCGCCGATCTGCTGCGCGGTACCAGCGAGCGCGGGCTGCCACAACGTGCGCGGATGCTGGTCTCCGGCTACTTCGGCAGTGTCGACAATGGCGCGGCATTCGCCGATTGGCTGGATGAGATCCTGCCGCGCTGTCCGCAGCTGCGTTACTGCCTGGATCCTGTGATCGGTGACACCCACACCGGCCCTTATGTCGAACCTGGCCTGGAGAAGGTCTTTGCCGAGCGGCTGCTGCCGCATGCTTGGCTGGTCACGCCCAACGCGTTCGAGCTCGGTCGGCTGACCGGCATGCCGTCGCTGGCCCAGGACGATGCGATCGCCGCGGCGCGCGCGCTGCTGCAGCGCGGCCCGGAATGGGTGCTTGCACACAGCGTGTCGGGCGAGAGCGGTGAGCTGGTGACGCTGGCCGTGGGCCGCGAAGGCGTCTGGCGCTGGATCTCGCCGTTGTTGCCGGTGGACGTGGCCGGTACCGGCGATGTGCTGATGGCGCTGATCGTGGCCTTCCTGCTGCGCGGTGAGACCCTGCAGCAGGCCATCAGCCGCTCGGTGTCCGGCACCCATGCCGCACTGGAAGCGACCCTGGCCAACGGCGTCGAGGAGTTCGACGTGCATGCGGCGGCACCGGCCGCCTTGGCCCAGCCGGAGCGGTTCGCGGTGGAGCGGCTGGCATGAGTGCGTCGCCGCAGGTGATCGGCATCGTCGGCAGCGCCGGTGCGTATGGGCGCTGGCTGCAGCGCTTTTTCAGCGAGCGCATGCAACTGCAGGTGATCGGCCACGACCCGGCGGATCCTGCGTCGCACACGCCCGAGCAGTTGTTGGAACAGGCGGATGTGCTGCTGTTTTCCGCACCGATCCGCCACACCCCCGCATTGATCGCCGACTACGTGCAGCGTGCGGCTGGCCGCGAGGCGGGCAGGCTGTGGCTGGACATCACCTCGGTCAAGGAAGCCCCGGTGCGGGCGATGTTGGCGTCACGCGCTGAAGTGGCAGGCCTTCACCCCATGACGGCACCACCGAAAGCGCCGACGCTGAAGGGCAGGGTGATGGTGGTCTGCGAAGCGCGCGTGGATCGCTGGCAGCCGTGGCTGCAGGAACTGTGCGCCGCACTGCAGGCCGAATGCGTGCGCGCGACGCCGGCCCACCACGATAAAGTGATGGCGCTGGTACAAGCAATGGTGCACGCCGGCCATCTTGCGCAGGCGGGCGTCCTGCGCGGTTACGCGGCGGAACTGGGTGATCTGTCGGCGCTGCTGCCGTATCGCTCCGCCTCGTTCGAGCTGGATACGGCGATCATTTCGCGCATCCTCTCGTTGAACCCGGCGATCTACGAAGACATCCAGTTCGGCAACCCGCACGTGGCGCCGATGCTGGAGCGGCTGATCGCGCAACTACAGCAGTTGCAGTCGCAGGTGCTGCAGGGCGATGACACCGCACGCGTGGCTTTCCGCCAGCAACTGCTGCACGACAACCGTGACGCGTTCGGGCCGGACGTACTCGCCGATGGCAACTACACCTTCGAGCGCGTGGGTTATCTGCTCGCCGATCTGACCGAGCGGCAATCGCTGTCTGTCCATCTGCCGGAAGACAGGCCGGGCTCGCTGCGCGCGTTGCTGCACGTGTTCGAGCAGCACCAGATCAGCCTGGCCTCGATCCATTCCTCGCGCACGCCGGGTGGCGAGGTGCATTTCCGCATCGGCTTCGTACCCGGCAGCAGCGACATGGCCATCGCCGCCGCTGCAGCTGAAGTGGACGACAGCGGCATCGGGCGCGTACTTCCACGCTGACGGTTTCATCCACAGGCCGTGTGGATGGTTTCCGCACAAACATGTGGATAACCTGTCTCATCCCTTGCGACGCTAGGCTGTCAAGATGGGTGGCTAAAACTTCGCCACCCATCGGATGGTGGCATCCACGGTAGCGCCGAGCCATGCTCGGCGGATAGTCCCAGGACATTGTGATAGTCCCCGCCGAGCATGGCTCGGCGCTACCGTTTTCTCAGCTCAGATGCTCAGGCGCACATCGCCACCGGGCGTTACGAACTCCCGCCCCTTGCGGACCAGCGCGCGGCCGTCTTCCAGCTCGTAACGCGGTTCTACCGCGCTCGCCGCTGCTGCCGCCTCGTCGGGCTTGAATTCAAGAATGATGCGGCTTTCGCCATCCGAATCGGTGGCGGGAAACTGTCGGAATGACATCGTCTACCTCCTTCAATCATCGAACATGCGGCGCCAGCGTGCGCCGCCACTCGTTAGCCGCGCGTGGTCAATCGATGAACTGCAGTTTCGCCAGGTCCGCGTACAAGCCGCCTTCGGCCAGCAGCTGCTCGTGCGTGCCCTGGGCGATGATCCGTCCATGGTCCATCACCACGATCCGATCGGCCTTGAGGATGGTCGCCAGGCGATGCGCGATGACCAGCGTGGTACGTCCCGCCATCAGGCGTTCCAGTGCCTGCTGCACCGCCCGCTCGCTCTGCGCGTCCAAGGCGCTGGTCGCTTCGTCGAGCAACAGGATCGGGGCATCCTTCAGCAACGCGCGGGCGATGGCGATGCGCTGCTGCTGGCCACCGGACAGGCGCGCACCGCGCTCGCCCAGCTCGCTCGCGTAGCCTTCGGGCAACGCACGCAGGAAATCGTCCGCCTCGGCGGCGCGTGCGGCCGCTTCCACTTCAGCGTCGCTCGCGTCCAGCCGCCCGTAGCGGATGTTGTCCCGTGCACTGGAGGCAAACAGCGTGGGCTGCTGCGGCACCAGGGCCAGCTGCGCACGCAGGGATGCCGGGTCCATCGCACGCAGGTCGATGCCATCAACGGTGATCGCACCGGAAAGCGGATCATGGAAACGCAGCAGCAGCTGCAGCACCGTACTCTTGCCGGCGCCGGAAGGACCGACCAGTGCGACGGTTTCACCATGCCGCACGTGCAGGCTGAAATGCTCCAGCGCCGGCGTGTCCGGGCGCTGCGGGTACTGGAACACGACATCGTCGAAATGGATCTCGCCGCGCAGCGGTACCGGCAGCGCAGTGGGCTTGTCAGGGGCGCGGATCTCCACGTCTTCCTGCAGCAGTTCGCTGATCCGGCCCATGCCGCCTGACGCACGTTGCAGCTCATTCCAGACTTCGGCCAGCGCGCCGACCGAGCCGCCGCCAATCAGCGCGTACAGCACGAACTGCCCGAGCGTACCGGCCGTCAGACGACCGGCGATGACATCGTGCGCGCCCAGCCACAGCACGCCGACGATGGCGCCGAACACCAGCAGGATGGCGCTGGCCGTCACCAGCGACTGCGCGCGGATGCGGCGCTTCGCGGCGCGGATCGAATCGCTCAGTGCCACGCCGAAGCGACCCTGTTCGTAGGGTTCGCGCGCGTGTGACTGTACGGTGCGCACGGCGCCCAGTGTTTCGGCGGCCAGACTGTTGGCGTCGGCGATGCGGTCCTGGCTGTCGCGTGAGATCCCGCGCAGGCGGCGCGCCCCGATGATGATCGGCAGCACCGCCAGCGGAATGCCCAGCAGGGCCCAGGCGGCCAACCGCGGGCTGGTCACGAACAGCATCACCAGGCTGCCGACCACGGTCACGCTGCTGCGCAGGGCGACGGACATGGTGGAGCCGATCACGCTGCGCAGCAGTTCGCTGTCCGCGGTCAGGCGCGACACCAGTTCGCCGCTGCGATTGCGGTCATGGAAGCCGGCCCCCAGGGTGATCAGGTGTCCATACAGCTGCGCGCGCAGGTCAGCGACGACCTTTTCGCCCAGCAATGAAACAAAGAAGAAGCGCGCCGCCGTGGCGAGCGCCATCACCACCGCCACCAGCATCAGCAGGGCGAAGGCGCGGTTGATCTGGCCGCCACCGGTGAAGCCGTGGTCGATCATCTGCTTCACCGCCGGTGGCAGGCTGAGCGTTGCCGCCGACGACACCGCCAAGGCGGCCAGCCAGGCGCTGAACAGCCCCGCGTGGCGGCGTACGAACGGCCACAGCGTACTGAGGCTGCCAAGGCGCTTGAGGGTGGGGCGGGGCGGGGCGGCGTCAGTCATCGGTGGGGCACTCGGAAGGTTGCAGCAGGCGTACCCGGTTACGGGTGGCGTCGCGCAGGCGCGTTTTCAATGCGTCGCACTGGTCAACGGGCAGTTCGATGCGGATGGCGACCCCGTCGGCGTCGAACGATTCGTCCAGCTTCAGGGCATTGTGCGCCGCCAAGGCCGCATGCAGCGCACCCAGGTCGTCGAACCCGGCACGGATGTGCAGCTGCGCCAACGCGATCAGCGGCAGGCGCGGCGCGATGCGCAGGCACTCGGCTGCCGTGCCGCCATAGGCCCGCACCAGTCCGCCGGCACCCAGCTTGATGCCGCCATACCAGCGGATCACCACCACCATGATCCGGTCGAAGCCTTGTCCGTCGATCGCCGCCAGGATCGGCCGGCCGGCCGTGCCGGCCGGTTCCCCGTCATCGCTGGAGCGATAGTCGTTGCCGTGCCGGTAGGCCCAGCAATTGTGCGTGGCGTCAGGCACCGCGACGTGCTGCAGGAACGCGAGCGCATCGCTGGCATCGCCGATGGGTGCGGCGTGCGCGATGAAGCGGCTGTGCTTGATCTCCAGACTATGGTGGACGGCAGCGGCGAGGGTGTCAGGCATCCGTGCAATGTTACCGCGCCGGCTCACGCTGGGCCGGGTGGGCGGTCAGACAGTCAATCGGCCAGCAACGGCTGCAGGTCGCGCGGCAGGCGCGTTTCCGGATACTGGAACAGATAGCGCTCCAGGCTGGCGCGGGCGACATCGACGTCCCCGGCGTCGCGGCGATGGCGGATCTTCTGCAGCCATTGGCGGCGTGTCAGCTGTGCGTCGGCCAGCACGGCGTCCTGCACGGCTTCGGCACTCAGCGATGCCGCCTGCTTGCGCTGGGCGAAGGCCTGCGGGTTGTTCGCCTGCGTATTTGCCGGTGCGGCGCGCAGGCTGCGTGCGGTACGCGAAGGGGACGATTCGGCGTCGGCTGCGCGCGGCTCTGCGGCATCCGCTTCCATCGCGGCAGCCGGCGCTGCGGCGTACGCATCGGCGCGTGCAGGTGCAGGTGCAGGCGCAGCGGAAGGCGCGGGAAGCGGAGGTGCGGGCGGCACCGCGCGCGCACGTGGCGCCGGTTTTGCAACGACAGGCGGTGGTACCGGGGCGGGCTCGGGTGCCACGGCGGGCTCGGGTGCTCTGCGTGCTTGCCGTGGCGTTTCTGCGGGGGCCGCGGGTTCTGCCGTCGGTCGCTCATCAGCCTGCACCACGGCCGATGCGTCGGCCGCTTCGTCGGCCTGCGCAGGGCGCGCAGCGGGCGCGCTGCTGTCTGCCGCTGCAGAGGCCGGCGCGGGTGCCGCCTCGACGCGGGCGGGGGCCTGCGGCGGCTCGGGACGCAGCTGCCAGGCCAGGCCGACGGCGAACACCACCGAAGCGGCCACGCCGAACACGGCAGGCCAGCGCGGGCGACGGTGCTGCAGGCGCGGGGTGTGTGCATCGGAGGGCGCTGAAGGGGCCGCGTCATACCTGCCACGCTCGTCGAGCACCGCCGCGCGGGCGGCCGCCAGTACGGCGGCATCCACCGCAGGCGGCGGCGCCTTGTCCAAGCGGCCACCCAGCAGCTTGGCCAGCTCGCGCTCTTCGGCCGTCAGCGGATCGTGGCGATTCAGGTCGGGGCCGGTCATGGGGTCAATCCTGCGCGCAATTTGTCCATCGCGTAACGCAGCCGCGACTTCACGGTTTCCCGGCCAACGCCGGTGATCTGGCCGATCTCTTCCAGACTCAGCTCCTGCTCCAGGCGCAGCAGCAGCACCTCGCGCTGGTCGGGCGGCAGGGCATCCATCGCCTGCTGTACGCGCCGGCGTTGTTCAAACCCGCTGAGCTCGGTTTCTGGCGTGTGGCCATCCACCACGGCCTCCACCCGTGCGTCGGCATCGTACGGCGCAGGCGGGCGGTGGCGGGCCGCGCGCCAATGGTCGTTCAGCCGGTTATGGGCGATGCGGAACAGCCACGTGCCGAAGGCGGCGTCGGGCTGCCAGCCGGCACGGGCCGCGATGACCCGCTGCCACACGTCCTGGAACATTTCCTCAGCCAGGCCGGGATCGCGCAGTTGGCGCAGCAGGAAGCCATGCAGCTTGCGCCGGTGACGCTCATACAGGGCCTGGAACGCGGGCAGGTCGCCGCCGGCCCAGGCGAGCATCAAGGCTTCATCGGTTGGCAATGCGGCAGTGTCCACGGCGCACAGGGTAAGGCCTGCCCGCGACGACGCATAGCGGGTCGTGCCGGAGGCGGGGGCGGCAAGCAACGGGCGAGGAATGGACATGTCTCCCTCCCTAACGGACGAGGGGGGGCAGAGGGGTTGCAGGGCTCCATTTCCGGGGGTGGAAAGCGCTATGCTCCGCGTCAAGGGGAGGTGTCGGGAATTCCCGCGCCATGGGGTCGTCATGTTGTCCAGCCAGATCGTTGCGCCATTGATGGAAACGCCAGGCGACGCCGTGGTGACGGCCGGCGTGTTGCAGGCCTTGCACGGGCTGCTGCCGGCGGGCGCGACGCTGCAGGCGTACTGGAACGACCCGCTGCTGGGCGAGGGAATGCAGGGGTTCCCCTGCGACGGCGCGCCCTGCAGTACAGCGGACTGGGCCCGGGTCGGCGTCTGCGACGACCGACACCAGCAGTGGCAGCATGCCGGTGCACGACTGGGCCTGCAGGTGGATGCGCAGAGCGTTCCGCCGGGTTGGTGGCCGGTCGCCCGCGAAACGCTGCAGGCGGCGGTGCGGCAGGCCCGCCAGGACGCGCAGATCCACGTGCTGGAAGACGGCAAGCGGCTGCAGCAGGCGCTGTATGAAATCGCGGACCTGTCCGGGGCCGAGCTGGAAATGGCCGAGATGCTGCGCCATGTCCACCGCGTGCTGAACACCCTGATGTACGCGCACAACTGCTTCATCGTGGAATACGACGATGTGCGCAGGACGATACGATTTCTGTACTTCGCCGATCAGATCGATGACTTCGTCGCCGATGCATCGCGCACCTATGCGGAAAGCGAAATGCCCGGGAGCCTGACCTTCGCGCTGCTGCAACACGGGCAGGCGCTGAGTGGTCCATCGCGGCAGCTGCTTGCCAGCGTCGGGCAGGATGCACAGCACTGGCGCGGACCGGAAAGCCTGGACTGGTTGGGCGTGCCGATGCTGCGCGACGGCCGGGTATGCGGCGCCATCGTGGTGCAGAGCTACGACCAGCATGATCGCTATGGGGATGCGGATCGTGCGTTGCTCGGCTTTGTGGCCCAGCACGTGCAGACCGCGATGGACCGGCGCCAGGCGCAGGTGCAGCTGGAGCGGCAGGTGGAACGGCGCACGCTGGAACTGCAGCGGGCGAACCGCAGCCTGCAGGATGAAGTATTCGAACGTCGGCGTGCGGAAAAACTGCAGGCCGCGTTGTACGGCATCGCCGAACTGGCGATGAAAGCCGAGAGCCTCTCGCAGTTCCATGCGCAGGTGCACGGCATCGTTGGCACGCTGCTGGACGCGCGCAATTTCTACATCGCGCTGGTGAACGAAGCGGGTGACGGACTGGAGTTCGTGTACTCGGTGGACGAATACACCACGTTGCGGGCGCCGCGCGCTTTCAGCCAAGGACTGACCGAACACGTCGTGCGTGAGCGCAAGCCACTGCTCGCCGCGCGCGCGGCTATCGATGCGATGATCGAAGCGGGGCAGATACGCGAGTCCGGAGTGCGCTCGCAGTGCTGGCTGGGTGTGCCGCTGCTGCGCGACGACGAGGTGGTGGGCGTGATCGTCGTACAGAGCTACAGCGCGGATGTGGGATTCACTCCGAATGATCAGCGGCTGCTAACGTTCGTGGCGCAGAACATCGGCGCCGGGCTGGCGCGGCAGCGCGACCAGGAGCGCCTGAGGCTGGCCCATGCCGGGCTGGAGCAGCGCGTGGAGGAGCGCACGCGCGAGCTGGCCGATGTCAACGAAAAGCTGCTCGGGCAGATCGCCGAACGGCTGCGCGCCGAGCAGCGGCTGACCCACCAGGCCATGCATGACGGACTGACCGGCCTGCCCAACCGCATCCACCTGCTGGATCGCCTGGAGGACGCGCTTGCACGCGCACGGCAGGGCGAGGGCGGCGAGTTTGCCGTGCTGTTCCTGGACCTGGACCGCTTCAAGCTGGTGAATGACAGCATCGGGCATGCGGCGGGTGACCAGATGCTGGTCGAAGTAGCCCGGCGCATCGTCTCGATGCTGGGGGCCGATGACGTGGTGGCACGCTTGGGCGGCGACGAGTTCGCCATCCTGCTGCAATGTCCGCAGGGGCTTGCGCAGGCACTCGAGTTCTCGCAGCGCATGCTGCTGGCGCTGCAGGAATCGATGTGGGTGGCAGGGCGCGAATTGTTCCCGTCGGGCAGCCTGGGCATCGCGCTGTGGAACAGCCGCTATCACCGCGGCGAAGAGCTGCTGCGCGATGCCGACGCGGCGATGTACCGCGCCAAGGCACAGGGCCACGACCGCTGCGCGATCTTCGATGAAGACATGCGCGAACAAGCGATGCGCAGCCTGGACCTGGAATCCGACCTGCGCAGGGCGATCATCAACCACGATTTCATGCCGTACTACCAGCCGATCGTTCGCCTGTGTGATGGCGAGATCGTCGGCTACGAGGCGCTACTCCGTTGGCAGCACGAAACGCGGGGGGTGCTGTTGCCGGGGGCCTTCCTCGACCTCAGCGAAGGCAGTGGCCTGATCGAACAGGTGGACTGGCTGATCTACGAACAGGTGATCGCCGGACTGGCGCACGGCGGCAGCGGTTATGTATCGGTCAACGTGTCGCCGCGGCATTTCCGTTCCGCCGATTTCAGTCAACGGCTGTTCGGGCTGATCGAAGCGTTCGACGCCGACCCGCACCGCCTGCGGCTTGAAATCACCGAAGTGGCCCTGCTCGATGACGGCCCGCGCACCCTGCGCGTGCTGCAGGCGCTGCGCGAGCGCGGCATTCTCGTACAGCTGGACGACTTCGGCACGGGATTCTCCGCGCTGTCCTACCTGCACCGCTTCCCGATAACCACGCTGAAGATCGACCAGAGCTTCATCGCCGGCCTGAACGGACCGGAGGCGAAGAGCACCCTGGCGCTGGTCGAAGGCGTGGTGTCACTGGCCCGCACGCTGGGCATCGACACGATCGCCGAAGGCATCGAAACCGAGAGCCAACGCCAGATACTGCTCGGCCTGGGCTGCGACTACGGCCAGGGCTACCTCCTCGGCCGCCCCGCCCCGCGCTGAAGCAAAAAAGGGGACGGAGGGGATTAAGTCGCATTCGACCACGTCCGTGGCCGGATGCGACTTAATCCCCTCCGTCCCCTTTTTCGTGTTTACGGGACCAGTGCCTTGCGGCGCTTCTCGTCGATCCACTTGGAGGCCTGGGCGGGCTCGTAGTGGCGCATCCATTCCAGCATCTCGTCGATGTCCGAGCCGTACCACAGGTCGGCGCGCTGGGCGGGGTGCAGGAAGCGCTCGTCGACCATGCGGTCGATCATGCCGATCAGCGGGGCGTAGAAGCCGTCGACATCGAGGAAAGCGCAGGGCTTGCTGCCGATGCCCAGCTGGCGCCAGGTCAGCATCTCGAAGATCTCTTCCATGGTGCCGAAGCCGCCGGGCAAGGCGACGAAGGCGTCGGACAGGTCGAACATGCGCGACTTGCGCTCATGCATCGAGCCAACGATTTCCAGCGACGTCAGGCCGCGATGGGCGACTTCCCAGTCCGCCAGCTGCTGCGGGATCACGCCGGTGACTTCACCGCCGGCCTCCATCACCGCGTTGGCCACCGTGCCCATCAGGCCGACATTGCCACCGCCATAGACCAGGCGCAGCCCGTCGCGGGCGATACGTTCACCCAGCGCGGCGGCACGCTCGCTGTAGATGGGCTTGCTGCCTGCGTTGGACCCGCAGTAAACACAGATGGACTTCATGGGACTTCCTGCAAATAACGACAAAATGGGGACGGAGGGAATTAATCAGAATTAATTCCCTCCGTCCCCATTTTCGCATTTTCAGGCGGCTTCGGCTTCTTCGCGGCGCGGGCCTTCGCGCAGGGCGCGGCCGATCATGCCGACCAGCAGCTGCAACTCGCTGCTGTCCATGCCGAAGTGCGGGGTGAAGCGGAGCGAGCGCTCGCCGCCGTGGATGACGTTGACGCCGCGACGGCGCAGCCACTCTTCGGTGGAGCCGGCGCCATAGCACTTGAACTGTGGGGCCAGCTCGCAGGAGAACAGCAGGCCGGTGCCCTGGACCTTGGTGATCAGGCCGCCCAGTTCGTCCTTCAGCTGTTCCAGCCGCTGCACCGCTTCCGCCCCGCGCTCGGCGATGTTGCGGCGGACCTCCGGCGTCAGCTGGGCCAGCGTGGCGCAGGCCACGTCCAGTGCCCGCGGGTTGCTGGTCATCGTGTTGCCATAGATGCCCTTGCGGTACAGCTGCGCAGCGCGTTCATTCACTGCCAGCACCGACAACGGGTACTGGGCGGCGTTCAACGCCTTGGAGTAGGTTTCCATGTCCGGCGGGTCCAGGCCCTCGAAGCCCGGGTAATCCACCACCGACAGGACGCCGTGCGCGCGCAGGCCGGCCTGGATCGAGTCCAGCAGCAGCAGGCTGCCGTGCGCGCGGGTCAGTTCGCGGGCGAGGGCATAGAACGCCGGCGGCACCGAACGGCCCGGATCGCCTTCGCCCATCACCGGTTCCAGGAAGACCGCTTCGATGAACCAGTTGTTGCGGCCCGCGTCGTCGAACACGGCGCGCAGGGCGGCCTCGTCATACGGTGCGATCGCGATGACCGAGTCTTCGCTGCGGTAGCTCGCCAGGTACTGCTGGTACGTACGGCGGCTGGAATCGGAGTACAGGGCAGGGCGGTCGGTACGGCCGTGGAAGCTGCCCTTGATCACCAGGCGCTTCACCGTCGCGCCCGCATGCGGAGCACCCGGGTCGGTCTGCAGCTTGCTGTTCACATCGGCGATGCGCGCGGCAAGGCCGACCGCTTCCGAGCCGGAATTGAGACACATGAAACGGGTGAACGGGCAGCCGCCGCGACGGTGGCCGATCTCTGCACGCAACGCGCGGACAAAGCGCTGTTGCGACAGGCTGGGGGTCATGATGTTGGCCATCACCTGGGGCTGGGCCATGGCGTCGATCACGGCGTCCGGGGTGTGGCCGAAACCGAGCATGCCGTAGCCGCCCGCGTCGTACAGCACCGCGCCCTTCAGGGTGACCACCCACGGCCCGCGCGCGGTCAGCGCCACGTACGGGGTGACTGCGTCATCGGCATAGAAGTTGATGAAGCCGTCCTGCATGGCATCGATCTGCGCTTGTTCGTCCAGCGCCAGCAGCTCGCCCAGCTCCGCCTGTACCCGGGAAAATTCCGCAGCAGCGGCGTCCATTGCAGCCACCAGCGACGGGTGGCTCGCGGCCAGCTGCTCCAGCGTGGCGTCATCTAGGCCGGTGGTCAGGCGGGTGCCGGGCTGGGCGCGAAGGGGGGCGAGGCGTTCGATGAAGCTCATTGCAGGTCTCCTGAAACGATAGGTCGCACGGCCCCGGAAAAGCACAACGCGCGGCAAGCGCGCGCGTTGGATGATGGCTCGTGCATTCGGACTTCTGATTCGATGCTAGCACGCGCCTTTTTGCGCGATAACCCCGTGCGTTCGCTGCTGCATGGCAGCATTTTCGCGGCCGTTGGGCTCCTGCATCGCGGTCTGGCGGCAGCCGGTCGTACAATGCGCGCCATTGCCGACCTGTTGCCGCGTGTTCCCTTGAAGAAGTCTGATTTCCACTACGAACTTCCTGCTGAACTGATTGCCCAGGCGCCGCTGGCCGAGCGCTCCGCCAGTCGTCTGTTGCTGGTGCCGCCCGTGCCGGGCGCGCTGTCCGATGCACATGTGCATGACCTGCCGGGGCTGCTGCGCGCGGGCGACCTGTTGGTATTCAACGATACGCGGGTGATCCCGGCGCGGCTGTTCGGCCAGAAGGCCACCGGTGGGCGGGTGGAGATCCTGATCGAACGGCTGTTGGGCGCACAACAGGCCCGGGCGCAGGTCGGGGCCAGCAAGACGCCGAAGCCGGGCAGCCGGATTGCCCTGGATGCTGGCGGCGAGGTGGAGGTGCTGGGGCGCGATGGCGAGTTCTACGTGCTGCAGTTCCACGTGCCTGAGGCGCTGGAACAATGGCTGCTGCATGCCGGTCGCCTGCCGCTGCCGCCGTATATCCAGCGCGAGCCGGGGCTGGACGATCGCGAGCGCTACCAGACGGTGTTCGCCCGCGAAGTAGGGGCGGTGGCGGCGCCGACGGCCGGGCTGCATTTCGATGATGCGCTGCTGGATGCCCTGCGGGCCAAGGGCGTGGAATTCGGTCACGTGACGCTGCACGTCGGCGCAGGCACGTTCCAGCCGGTGCGGGTGGATGACCTGAAGGATCATGTGATGCACCGCGAGTGGCTGAACGTGGGCGCGGAGCTGGTACAGCAGGTGCGGCGCACGCGCGAGGCCGGTGGGCGGGTGATCGGCGTCGGCACGACGGTGGTGCGTGCACTGGAAAGCGCGATGCGCGACGGCGAACTGCTGCCGTTTGCGGGAGAGACGCAGATCTTCATCACCCCCGGTTACCGGATCCGCAGCGTGGATGCGATGGTGACCAACTTCCATCTGCCGGAAAGCACGCTGTTGATGATGATTTCCGCGTTCGCCGGCAAAGAGCGGGTGTTCGAGGCCTACCGGCATGCGATCGCGCAGCGCTACCGGTTCTTCAGCTACGGCGACGCGATGTTGTTGTTCCCGCAGGGCTGATCGGTTTTTCGTTGGTCTGCGCGTCTGATTGATCCGGGTTGAGCCATCGGATGGGGGCAGGCAGGACACGCCGTGAACCCATCCATGGGGGCTGCTTTCCGCCCATCCGGGGCTCCAAGCGTCCTGCCTGCCCCCATCCGATGGCTCCTGACACGTCCACGCGCGCGGCAGGCGAAGATCACCCGGGCGGTGGGTGGGGGATGAAAGGCAGCCGGCCTGCTGCCGGCCATAGCCGCGCCCCTCCCAGACATCCGAGGCGCCATGCTTTTCGCGGCAAACCCAAAAGTGCGAGACAATACAAAGCTATCTGTCCAAGCACCCGCATCATGTCCCGACTGCAGTTCCAGCTCCAGACCACGGATGGCCGTGCCCGCCGCGGCCGCCTCACGTTCCCGCGCGGTACGGTGGAAACGCCCGCCTTCATGCCGGTCGGTACCTATGGCTCGGTGAAGGGGATCTTTCCTGACCAGGTGCGTGCGCTGGGCGCGGAAATCATCCTCGGCAACACCTTCCACCTGTACCTGCGCCCGGGCCTGGACGTCATCGCCGACCACGGCGGCCTGCACGGCTTCGCGCGCTGGGATGGCCCGATCCTCACTGATTCCGGTGGTTTCCAGGTGTTTTCGCTGGCCCACCGCCGCAAGATCACCGAGCAGGGCGTGACCTTCTCTTCGCCGACCGACGGCGCGCGGGTGTTCCTGGGCCCCGAAGAGAGCATGAAGATCCAGAAGGTGCTCGATTCGGACATCGTGATGATCTTCGACGAGTGCACCCCGTACCCCGCGACCGAGGATGTCGCCCGGCGTTCGATGGAGCTGAGCCTGCGCTGGGCACAGCGCAGCCGTGACGCACACGACGCGCTGGAAAACGACGCGGCGCTGTTCGGCATCGTCCAGGGCGGGGTGCATACCGGGCTTCGCAGCCGCTCGGCCGAGGCCCTGCAGCAGATCGGTTTCGACGGGTACGCCATTGGCGGACTCGCCGTGGGTGAACCGGAACATGAACGCAATGCCATGCTGGACCACCTGCACCCGGAGCTGCCGGCGGACCGCCCGCGCTACCTGATGGGCGTGGGTCGACCGGAGGATCTGGTGGAAGGCGTGGCCCGTGGCGTGGACATGTTCGATTGCGTGATGCCCACCCGCAACGCCCGCAACGGCCACTATTTCACCTCCACCGGTACGGTCCGCATCCGCAATGCACGCTATGAGCGCGACATGGACCCGATCGAGCCGGGCTGCGGCTGTTTTGCCTGCAGCGGGGGCTACACGCGTTCGTACCTGCGCCACCTGGACCGCTGCAACGAGATGCTGGCGCCGATGCTGGGCACCATCCACAACCTCTTCTATTACGAAAAGCTGATGGCGGACATGCGCGCGGCCATCGCGTCGGGAACCTTCGACGCATTCCGCGGGTCTTTCTACGCGGCCCGGGGCGCCACCGCACCACCGCTGTAAGCGGCGACACCCCTGCCGAAGGGCCCAAGGACGAATCCCTGGGCCCGTGGCATACTTCACGGCTGACACCGATCTGCGGTCGCGCCCGGTTCCCCGAGGGAGCGGAGTGCCGCCCAACCAAAGGACTTCTTGATGAACCTGCTTGCTTTCCTGATTCCCGCCGCCCACGCACAGGCCGCCGGCGGCCAACCGCAGGGTTTCACCATGACCACCCTGCTGTTCCCGGTCATCCTGATCGCCATCATGTACTTCCTGATGATCCGCCCGCAGATGAAGCGGCAGAAGGAGCACAAGGCCATGCTGGAGAAGATCAAGCGCGGCGACGAAGTGCTGACCAATGGCGGCATTGCCGGTGTGGTCACCGACATCGGCGACAACTTCGTCACCCTGGAAGTGGCCGACAACGTGCGCATCCGCGTGCAGAAGGGCGCCGTCGGCAACGTGCTGCCGGCCGGCACCCTGAAGTCGGCCGTCTGAGCCACTCCCTTTTCGAAGTACAACCGCGGCGCCGGGGATGGCGCCGCGCGGGACCCTAGCAATGCTCGAATTTCCACGCTGGAAGTACGTCGTCATCCTGATCGTCCTGGCGATCAGTGCGCTGTACGCGATGCCCAACATCTACCAGAAAGACCCGGCCGTCCAGATCACGGCCAACCGTGGCGGACTGGTCGACAGCGCGTTGCGCGATCGCGTGCTGGCTGACCTGAAGGCAGCCGGTGTCACGCCGATGGCGGCGGAAGTGGAAGGTGAAAACCTGATCGTCCGCCTGCCGGACATCCAGGCCCAGACCGCCGCCAACGACGTGCTCAAGCAGAGTGTCGGCGAGGACTACGTAGTCGCGTTGAACCTGGCGTCCACCGTGCCGGACTGGTTGTCCAACCTGGGCGCACGCCCGATGACGCTGGGCCTGGATCTGCAGGGCGGCGTGCACTTCGTGCTGCAGGTCGATCAGAAGGCCGCGCTGGACAAGCGCCTGGATTCCTACACTGAAGACGTTCGCACCAGCCTGCGTGATGCGCGTATCCCGTACCAGTCCGTCGAGCGCCGTGGTGACAACACCATCGTGGCCAACCTCAGCCCGTCAGCGGGCGAGGGCGCCGGCCTGCGTGCGCGTGATGCGCTGTTCAAGTCGCAGCCGACGCTGGGCTATGAAGTCACTGGCAACCGCGTCACGGTAAGCATGCCCGACGCCGAGTTGACCGCGATCGCCAACGGCGCCATCGAGCAGAACGTCAACACCCTGCGCAACCGCGTCAACCAGCTGGGCGTGGCCGAGCCGATCATCCAGCGCCAGGGTGCCGACCGCGTGGTCGTGCAGCTGCCGGGCGTGCAGGATACGGCCGAAGCCAAGCGCATGATCGGTGCCACCGCGACGCTGGAATACCGCGCCGTGGTGGAAGGCAACGCACAGGACGCCATCGATACCGGCCGCATTCCGCCGGAAGCGAAGGTGTACCACCGCCGCGATGGCCGCCCGGAGCTGCTGTCCAAGCGCGTGATCGTCACCGGTGACCAGATGGTCGCCGCGCAGGCCACCACCGACCAGAACGGTGCGGCGGCGGTCAGCGTGACGCTGAACAATGTCGGCGGGCAGCGCATGTTCGACTTCACCAGCGCCAACGTGAACAAGCCGATGGCCGTGGTCTACACCGAGCGCATCCCCAGCGTCGAGACCGTGGACGGCAAGGAAGTGCGCAGCTTCCGGGTCAAGGAAGAGGTCATCTCGGTGGCCAACATCAACGGTGTGTTCGGCAAGAACTTCCAGACCACCGGCCTGGAGAAGCGTGAGTCCGAAGACCTGGCCAAGATGCTGAAGTCCGGCTCGCTGGCTGCGCCGATGGACTTCGTCGAAGAGAAGATCGTCGGCCCGAGCCTGGGTGCGGAGAACGTGCAGCGCGGTGTGACCGCAGTGGGCTTCGCCTTCCTGTTCACGCTCGTGTTCTTCACCGTGTATTACCGCATGTTCGGCGTCATCACCTCGGTGGCGATGCTGTTCAACCTGCTGATCGTGGTCGCGGTGATGTCGCTGTTCGGGGCCACCATGACCCTGCCTGGCTTTGCCGGCCTGGCCCTGTCGATCGGCCTGTCGGTGGATGCCAACGTGCTGATCAACGAGCGCATACGTGAAGAGCTGCGTGCCGGGATGCCGGCCAAGGCCGCCATCGTGGCCGGTTATGAAAAGGCATCGGGCACCATCCTCGACGCCAACCTGACCGGCATCCTCGCGGGCGTGGCGCTGTATGCGTTCGGTACCGGTCCGCTGAAGGGGTTCGCCGTGACCATGATCGTGGGCATCATCGCCTCGATGTTCACCGCGATCACCGTTTCCCGTGCCCTTGCCGTGCTGCTGTATGGCCGCCGCAAGAAGCTCAAGTCCCTGGCCATCTGACGGGAAAAGGATCGATACCATGAAATTGTTTCCGCTCCACCTGATCCCGAACGATACAAAGTTCGATTTCATGCGCACCCGCTGGATCGCCATCGGCATTGCCGCGCTGGTGTTCATCGTGGCCTTGGGCAGCATCATCGGCAAAGGCTTCAACTACGCACTGGATTTCACCGGTGGCACCGTGGTGGAAGTACGTTTTGACCGCCCGGCCGACGTCGATGCCGTTCGCGAACACCTGGAGACCGCCGGGTACGGCGGTGCCCAGGTGCAGAGCTTCGGCAGCGGCAGCAACCTGCTGATCCGCCTGCAGCCGCAGGCACAGGCAGAAGGCGAAAGCGCCGGCGATGCCAACAATCGCACCGCAGAAGCCGTACGTACCGCCGTGTCGCTGGAAGGCAACGCGGCGACCGTGCTGTCCTCGGAGTTCGTCGGTCCGCAGGTCGGCAAGGAGCTGGCCCTGAACGGCCTGTACGCGGCCCTGTTCGTGCTGGTCGGCTTCCTGATCTACATCGGTTTCCGCTTCGAGTGGAAGTTCGCCGTGGTCGCCATCATCACGACGCTGTTCGACGTGCTGGTGGTGGCGGGGTACTTCTCCCTGAGCGGCCGCGAGTTCGACCTGACCGTACTGGCCGGCCTGTTGTCGGTGATGGGCTTCTCGATCAACGACACCATCGTGGTCTTCGACCGCGTACGTGAAAACTTCCGCAGCCTGCGCGTCGAGCCGCTGGAAGTGATGAACCGTTCGATCAACCAGACCCTGTCGCGCACCATCATCACCTCGCTGGTGTTCTTCCTGTCCGTGCTGGCGCTGTACATCTACGGCGGCGGTTCGCTGGAAGGACTGGCCCTGAGCCAGATGATCGGCGCGGTGATCGGCACGCTGTCCTCGATCTTCATCGCCTGCCCGCTGCTGACCATGGGCGTCCTCGCGGTGACCAAGCAGGACCTGCTGCCCAAGACCAAGGACGTGGAAGCGCTCGCCCGCCGCCCGTAACCGTCCCCGCAGCAGTTGAACAAGAGAGCCGCACGAAAGTGCGGCTCTTTTTTTTGCTTGTCGTCCCCCCGCACACACCGCGGCGAGCAGGAAACCATCCGGAGGAGGTCGGAGGGTCCGTGCGGGACACTGTGAGGCAGGAGCCGAACGGTAGCCTACAGGGACGTACTTGCGGCGTGTCCCGCGCGGACCCTCCGGCCTCCTCAGCGCAGGCGCCTGCATACGCCGCCGTCGGTTGTGCATAATCCCCCCGCACACTACGATTCCAGCGTTAAGCGTATGCGCGCCTCCGCGTTGCGCCTGTCCCACACCGAGGTATCCATGGTCATCAAACCGCGCATCCGCGGCTTCATCTGCGTCACCACCCATCCCACCGGCTGCGATGCGGCGGTCAAGCAGCAGATCGACTACATCAGCAGCAAGCCCAGGATCGTCAACGGTCCCAAGCGCGTGCTGGTGATCGGCGCCTCCACCGGCTATGGCCTGGCTGCGCGCATCACCGCCGCCTTCGGCAGCGACGCCGCCACCCTGGGCGTCTTCTTTGAAAAGCCCGGCAGCGAAACCAAGCCGGGCAGTGCCGGCTGGTACAACTCGGCCGCGTTCCACAAATACGCAGACCAGGCCGGGCTGTATGCCAAGAGCATCAACGGCGATGCGTTTTCCGACGAGGTCAAGGCGCAGGTCATCGCGACGATCAAGGCCGACCTGGGTGAAGTCGACCAGGTGATCTACAGCCTGGCCTCGCCGCGTCGCCGACACCCCAAGACCGGCGAAGTGATCAATTCCACGCTGAAGCCGATCGGCGCGCCGATTACCCTGCGTGGGCTGGATACCGACAAGGAAAAACTGACCGAGACGCACCTGGAACCGGCGACCGACGAAGAGATCGCCGGCACCGTGGCCGTGATGGGCGGCGAAGACTGGCAGATGTGGATCGATGCGCTGGCCGATGCCGGCGTGCTCGCCAACGGCTGCACCACCACCGCGTTCACCTACGTCGGCGAAGAGATCACCCAGGCCATTTACTGGAACGGCAGCATCGGCGCGGCCAAGAAAGACCTGGACCTGAAGGTGCTGGGCCTGCGCGAGAAGCTGGCGAAGATCGGCGGCGACGCGCGCGTATCGGTGCTGAAGGCAGTGGTCACCCAGGCCAGCTCGGCCATCCCGACCATGCCGCTGTACCTCTCGCTGCTGTTCAAGGTGATGAAGGAAAAAGGCACGCACGAAGGCTGCATCGAGCAGCTGGATGTGCTGTACGACATCCTGTACGGCGGCAAGGACGAGGGGACGGCAGTGGATCGTCTGCGCCGCGAACTGATCGACGCCGATGGCCGCACGGTACCCCTGATCGATGCAGAAGGCCGCCTGCGTGCGGACTACAAGGAAATGGTGCCGGAGGTCCAGGCCGAGGTGCTGGCGTTGTGGCCGCAGGTGACCAACGAGAACCTGTACCAGATCAGTGATCTGGCGGGCTACAAGGCGGATTTCCTGCGCCTGTTCGGCTTTGGCGTGGAACGCGTGGACTACGACGCCGACGTCGATCCGGACGTCAAGATCGACAATCTGGTCGACATGACCTGATGCCGCCCGCCGCGCATGGCGCGGCGGTTTTTGTCGACGGGCGCCGATGCGCCCCGCCGAGCAGGGCTCGGCGCTACCGGTACTCCGGAGCGCCGGGCGTCAGCCGAAGTCAAACTCCATTCGCGGCGTCGCTACGCCGACGAACTCGCCCTGCACGTAATCCACGCCGGCGCTGAACAACAAGGTCATCGAGTTGGCGTCGGTCACGAACTCGGCGATGGTGGCGATGTCCGCCGCCTGCGCGCGCGCCGTGATTTCCTTGATCTTCTCGAAGTTCTCGCGGGTGCTGGCCACGTCGCGGGTGAATCCGCGATCGAGCTTCAGGAACTGTGGCTGGAAGTGCGCCAGCAGCTGGAACGAATCCAGGCCGGAACCGAACTGCTCCAAGCCGATGCGGCAGCCCAACGGTGCCACGTCCTGCAGGAACTGCTGCGCATTGCGCAGGTGGGTGAACACCTTCGACTCCGGCGCATGCAGCCACAGCCGCTCACCGGGCACGCCATGGGCGCGCAGTTCATCGTGCAGCACCGCGATCAACTTCGGATCAGCGAAGGACTCCGGGGTGATCTTGACCAGCATGTTGGTGGACCGGCCGGCACGCTGGTGCTCGCCGAGAACGGCGATCGCGCGGCGCACGACCCAGCGGTTGATGTCCGCCAGCAGGCCATGCTCTTCAGCGATGCCCAGAAAGGCCACCGGGCTCTGCAGTTCGCCGTTGTTGTCCAGTCGCAAGTACGCTTCGTACAGCTCGCGCGGCTCGCCCTGCAGGTTCAACACCGGTTGGTAATGCAGCTGGAAGCCATCGCCGTCCAGTGCCTCGCGGATGCGCGATACCCAGCGCGAGATGCGTTCTTCCTCGACGCGGTCCGTCGCGCCGGGATCGAAGATGCGCACGGTGTTGCCCAGCTCGGAGGCGTCCTGCACGCAGGCCGTGGCGCGGGCCAACACCTGGCCGATGCTGGCGATCTTCTCGCCCACCTGCACGCCACCAATGCTGACGGTGACGGTCGCGGAGCGGTTGCCGATGCTGAAGACATGGGCGGCGTAGGCGGCGCGGATGCGCTCTGCAAGTGCAGACGTGTCGGCGAAGGCGCCCTCGAGCAGCACGCCGAAGCTGTGTTCGCCGAAGCGCGCCAGCTCGGCCTGTTCGCCCACCGTGTCCTGCAGCAGGGCCGCCATGGCGGCGATCAAGGCATCTGCCGAATCCAGGCCGAAGTCTGGCAGCAGCCGGGCGTAGTGGTCCGGCTCGACCAGCAGCAGGCCGGCGCGGCCTTCGCTGCGGCCGGCCTGGGCGACGGCGTTCTCCACGCGCACCATGAACGTTGGCCGGTTCAACAGGCCGGTCACCTGGTCGCGCTGGCGCAGCTCTTCCACTTCGCGGGCCAGTTCGGGGTCCAGTTCAAGGCGGCGGCGGAACACCACCTGCAGGCAGGTCTCACCCTCGTAAGTGGCCGCGGTGAACTCCATCGTGGCGGCAAACGCGGAACCATCCTGGTGGCGCGCATCCACCTGGTACTGCGGGGGTGGCGCCTCGCCCTTGCTCAGGCCCTTCAACAGCTGTTTGAAGCCTTCAACGTGCTGCGCCGACACCATGTCCAGCAACGAGATGCCTTCCACATCGTCGAAATGCTCGAAGCCGAACATCTCCAGGTAGGCCTCGTTGGCACGGATGTGCATGCCTTCATGGATGTACGCGATAGGGTCGCGCGACGAGGCGATCAGTGCATCGCAGCGGCGCTCGGTCTCGCGCATCTGCGCCTCGATGCGGCGCAGGCTGCGACGCGCCTGCAGATCCACCCACTGGTCGCGCACGACGGCCAGCAGGTGTTCCGGACGCGGTCGCAGGGCGAGGGCGCGGAAACCGTGCGCACTGGCCTCCACCAGCGCGTCTTCTTCGATGTGGTCCACCAGCAGGATGAGTGGCACATCCTTGCCGCTGGCGGCAATCTGCTGGGATACCTGCGGCAGGCTGATCGACTGCGACGGCGCGGCCAGCACCAGGTCGATGGCCTGTGCGGTCAGCACCTGGCCCAGCTCCTCGGCGTCCTGCGGGCGCGACGGGCGGACGGCGATGCCACTGTTGCGCAGCGCGCTCACGATGGCTTCGGCGTTCTCGCCACTGTCATCCACGATCACCAGGCGCAGGGTGATGTCATTCGAGTTCTGCATTCATTGCTCCCCAAGCTGCGCATTAGATACACGATGCACGTCCGCAGGTCCATGCGCCAGCCCCCGGGGCGGACGGGAACTGCGCCATGCCTACACCACGCTGCCGGCGGCATGTCCGCTGGCCCACGCCCACTGGAAGTTGTAGCCGCCCAGCCAGCCGCTGACATCGAGCACTTCGCCGATGAAATACAGCCCGTCCACCTGCCGAGATTCGAAGGTCGACGAAGACACCTGTGCGGTATCCACACCCCCCAGGGTGACCTCGGCCGTGCGGTAGCCTTCGGTGCCGCTGGCCACCAGCGGGAAGGCGCCCAGCAGGGCCGCCGCCTGCCGCAGTTGCGGTTCATCCAGCTGCTTGACCGGGCGATCCGGCAACCAGTGCTCGCACAGACGCTGTGCCAGCCGTTTGGGCAACACATCGCCCAGCACCGTGCGCAGCGCCGCGTCCGGGCGGTCGCGCTTCATCTGGCGCAGCCAGTCCGCTGCATCCTGGCCGGGCAGCAGGTCAAGCTCCAGCGCGTCGCCCGGTTGCCAGAACGAGGAGATCTGCAGGATCGCCGGGCCGCTGATGCCGCGGTGGGTGACCAGCATCGCGTTGCGGAACGACACCCCGTTGCTGCGTGCTTCCACCGGCAGCGCCACGCCGGCCAGGTCGGCCAGGCGTTGCTGGTGGGTACCACTGAGTGTCAGCGGCACCAGGCCGGCGCGGGTGGGCAGGACATCGTGGCCGAACTGGCGTGCGATCTCGTAGCCGAAGCCGCTGGCGCCCAGGCTGGGGATGGACAGCCCGCCGGTGGCCACCACCAGCGAGGCAGCAAAGATCACGCCATCGGCGGTGTGCACATGAAACCCATCACTGCCACGCTCGATGCGCTGCACCGCACAGTCCGTGCGGATCTGCACACCGGCCTGCTGGCATTCGTCGACCAGCATCTTCACGATCTGCTTGGACGACACATCGCAGAACAGCTGGCCCAGTTCCTTTTCGTGATACGCGATGGCATGGCGCTCGACCATGTCGATGAAGTGCCAGGGCGTGTAGCGGGCCAGCGCGGACTTGCAGAAGTGCGGGTTGGCCGACACGAAGTTGGCCGGCGTGGTGCCGGTGTTGGTGAAGTTGCAGCGGCCACCGCCGGACATCAGGATCTTCTTGCCGACCTTGTTGGCATGGTCGATGACCTGCACCACGCGGCCGCGCTTGCCGGCGGTCAGCGCGCACATCAGCCCGGCTGCGCCGGCACCGATCACCAGGACATCGCAACGGGGGGTCGCCACGCCACTCACGCCTTGGCGGTTTTGCGCCAGACCGGAATGACGTCCAGCTGCATGTGGTCGGCGATCAGCTGTACTTCGGTGTCCTGGATCAGCACGCTCCAGCGCATCGCGCGCTGGATCTGCGTGGTCCACTGTTCGACGAACGGGGCGGGCAGGTCCAGTACCGACAGGTTGCCGAAGCGCTCCAGCGCCTTGCCCTGCTTCTGCCACCACACATCCGACGCGTGGCCGGCATAGTTGACGATCTGCACCTGCCGGCTGCGGTTGCAGGCTTTGCGGATGCGTGACTCGTCCGGGTGCCCCAGGTCGATCCAGCGCAGGATCTCGCCGGTGTAGTCGTGCTCCCACAGGTCCGGCTCGTCGTCGGTGCTCAGGCCACGGCCGAACTCCAGGCGATCCGCTGCGTTCAACGCGAAGGCCAGCAAGCGCACCATCAGGCGCTCGTCGGTCTCCGACGGGTGCTGGGCGAGGGTGAGGTTGTGGGTCGCGTAGTAGCCGCGATCCATGTCGCTGATCTGCAGCTCGGCCTTGCGGATGGTGGCGGTGAGGGCCATGGGGCTTCCGTGTACAAAGAGCACCATGATAATGGGTGGGCCATGATGCCGTCCGATCCGATGTACCCGCACGTTGCCGCCAGTCGCCTGCAGTTGCCGCCGGGGGCCTGGGGCTGCCTGCTGGATGGGCTGTGCGCGCGCTTCCCGCGGATCAGTCGCGCGCAGTGGCTGGACCGCTTCGGCCGTGGGCGGGTGCAGGATGCGCAGGGCAGGGCGCTCGATCCGGCACAGCCGTGGCAGGTCGGTCTGGAGATCCGCTATTTCCGCGAGGTGGCGCACGAGCCGGTCGTGCCGTTCGCCGAGCGCATCGTGCATCACGATGCGCACCTGCTGGTCGCCGACAAGCCTCACTTCCTGCCGGTGGTGCCGGCGGGCGGGCACGTCCAGCAGACGCTGTTGGCGCGCCTGATCGCCGCGACCGGCAATCCAGACCTGGTGCCCCTTCACCGGCTGGACCGGCTGACTGCGGGCTTGGTGCTGTTCTCGACCCGGCCCGGCAGCCGGGATGCCTACCAGCGCCTGTTCCGCGAGCGGCGTATCGAAAAGACCTATGAAGCGCTGGCGCCTGCGCTGCCTGCGACGGCGTTTCCGCTTCGCTACTGCAGTCGTTTGGAGCGCGGGGCGCCCTTCCACCGCATGGCTGAAGTCGAGGGCGCGCCCAACAGCGAGACCGAGGTGGAGGTGATCGAGGGAACCGGTCCGGTCTGGCGTTACCGGCTGCGCCCGGTCACGGGCCGCAAGCACCAGCTGCGGGTGCACATGGCCGCCCTGGGGGCACCCCTGCAGGGGGATGATCTGTACCCGACCCTGGCTCCGCGGGATGCGGGGGACTACTCCCAGCCCTTGCAGCTGTTGGCCCGGACGCTTTCATTCAGCGATCCGCTCAGCGGGGAGGTGCGCCATTTCTGCAGCGGCTTGACCTTGAAGGAGCCGTCGCGAGGATCCCCCGGCAGGGCCACGGGGGCTGACACCAACGCGCCGGAAGCCTGAATTGGGCTTGATGAACATCTCCGCTATCGCTTTTTAGTCCAAACACGCGTATTGTCCGTCCCACTGTGTTTGCTAGGGTCACCGTAAATCGTGGCCTGGTGCAGTTGATCTCACGATCTGCTCCATCGATCCGCTTTGCCAACGCCTGCAACTCAGTCTCGGCCCCGATATCCGGTGGCTGCGATTTATTTCATATTGTTTCAGGAGTTTCAAAGATGTCTGATCGTCAGAGCGGTACCGTGAAGTGGTTCAACGATGCCAAGGGCTTCGGCTTCATCACCCCGGAAAGCGGCCCGGACCTGTTCGTGCACTTCCGTGCCATCCAGGGCAACGGCTTCAAGTCGCTGCAGGAAGGCCAGAAGGTAACCTTCGTCGCCGTGCAGGGCCAGAAGGGCATGCAGGCTGACCAGGTGCAGGCGGTCTAATCCGCTTGCTACCTTAAGGTAGCTATGAACGCCGGAAGCGAAAGCTTCCGGCGTTTTTTTTTGCCCGCGTCCCAGCCGGGCGACGCCCTTGTTCGTCACGCTTCGCGCAAACGCTGCCCACTACGCTATGGGAACCCTTCATCGCGGATCCCCTGCATGCGCATCGTCCACCACCTCGACAATTCCCGTTCCCTGCGCGTCCTGTGGGCGCTGGAAGAGCTCGGGCTGGACTACGAACTCAAGCAGTACGCGCGGGATACCAAGACCATGCTCGCGCCTGCCGCGCTCAAGCAGATCCACGGGCTGGGCAAAGCCCCGGTGCTGCAGGACGGGACGCGGATGCTGGCCGAATCCGGTGCGATCCTGGACTACCTGGCCGATACCTACGACAAGGAACGCGTGCTTTCCCCCGCGCCGCAGCCGTCCGGCAGTGACGAGCGCATGGCATACCGGTATTGGCTGCACTACGCCGAAGGTTCGGCCATGCCGCCGATGCTGCTGACGCTGGTGATGGCCCGTATCCGCAACGCGCCGATGCCGTTCTTTGCCCGCCCCATCGCGCGCGCGATCGCGGACAAGGCAGAGCAAGGCTTCGTCGGGCCACAGCGTCGCCTGCATCTGGACTGGATGGAGCAGCGGCTCAGCGAAAGCCCGTGGTTTGCCGGTCAGCGCTTCACCTTGGCCGACATCCAGATGAGCTTCCCCTTGCAGGCCGCGGGCAGCCGCGGCGATGGCCTGGCCGACAAGCCGGCGATCCGCAGCTTCCTGCAGCGCATCGAGCAGCGTCCGGGCTACCAGCACGCCGTGGCGCGTGGCGGCAGCCTGAAGGCGCTGGACGGCCGCTGAGGAAGCGACTTGCCGCTTCGCGCGGGCATCCCCATGTAGTCGGCATGGATACGCAATCGCCGCACTTCGACAACCGCCTTATCTCCACCCTACCGGGGGATCCAGAGCAGGGGCCACGCCGCCGTGAGGTGATCGGGGCCGCGTGGTCGGCGGTCATGCCCACGCCGGTCGCCGCGCCGGGCACCCTGGCCGTCTGGCCGGAGGTCGCCGAGCTGCTCGGTCTGCCCGCTGTGTTCGTTGAAAGCAGTGAGTTCGCGGAGGTGTTCGGCGGCAACGCCTTGCTGGCCGGCATGCAGCCGTGGGCCGCCAACTACGGCGGCCATCAGTTCGGCCATTGGGCGGGGCAACTGGGTGATGGACGGGCGATCTCGCTGGGTGAACTGGTCGCTGCCGACGGACGCCACTGGGAGTTGCAGCTGAAGGGCGCAGGGCCGACGCCCTACTCGCGCGGGGCCGATGGCCGCGCCGTGCTGCGGTCGTCGATACGGGAGTTCCTGTGCAGCGAGGCGATGCACCATCTGGGCGTGCCGACCACGCGCGCGCTGTCGCTGGTCGGCACCGGCGAAGGTGTGGTGCGCGACATGTTCTACGACGGCCATGCAAAGGCCGAGCCTGGCGCCATCGTATGCCGCGTGGCGCCTTCATTCCTGCGCTTTGGCAGCTTTGAACTTCCCGCTTCGCGCGGCGATGTGGTGTTGCTGAAGCGGATGGTCGACGCGTGCATCGCCCGTGATTTCCCCGAGCTGCAGGGCAGTGGCGATGCGCTGTTGGGCGCATGGTTCGGCGCGGTGTGCACCCGCAGCGCGGAAATGGTCGCGCACTGGATGCGCGTGGGCTTCGTGCATGGCGTGATGAACACCGACAACATGTCGGTGCTCGGGCTCACCATCGACTACGGCCCGTATGGCTGGGTGGAGGATTTCGACCCGGAGTGGACGCCCAATACCACTGACGCACAGGGGCGGCGCTACCGGTTCGGCACCCAGCCACAGGTGGTGTTCTGGAACCTCACCCGGCTGGCGCAGGCGGTGGCACCGCTGTTCACGGACGTGCAGCCGCTGCAGGCGGGATTGGACACCTTCCAGGTCACGTTGGCCGCCTGCATGCGACGCGACGTCGCCGCCAAACTGGGTCTGTCCGTGGCGGGCGAGGACGACCTGCAGTTGCACAAGCGTTGGCAAGGGCTGATGCAGGACGGAGCGATGGACATGACCCTGGCCTACCGGGCGCTGATTCGCTTCGATGCCACGCGTCCGGATGCCGCTGTGCTGGACGGCGTGTATTACGACCCTGCGCGCCAGGCCGCCGTCCATGAGGCGCTGCTGCAGTGGCTGGGCGACTATGCCGCGCGGTTGCGTGCCGATCCCCTGTCGGCATCGGAGCGCATGACGCGGATGACCCGCGCCAATCCCCTGTACGTGCTGCGAAACTGGCTGGCCCAGGAAGCGATCGAGCGTGCCGAGCAGGGCGATCTGGGCGGTGTGCGGGCGCTGCAGGAGGTCCTGCGTGATCCCTGCACCGAACGTGCCGGGCTGGAGCATTACGCCGGCAAACGCCCAGCGTGGGCGGATCACAAGGCAGGCTGTTCGATGCTGTCGTGCAGTTCCTGACAGTGAAGCTGTCCTTTGAACGGCCTGTTACCCTATGCCGCCCTACATTGCTGGCCTCGCCATGACCGACGCATCCGTCGAACCGCAGTGGGCATCGCGCCTGCGCGACATCGCTGATTTCCCCAAGCCGGGCATCCTGTTCAAGGACATCATGCCGCTGCTCGCCAACGGCGACGACTTCCGCGCCGCGGTCAAGGCGATGAGCGCACGCTGGCGTGACCTGCAGTTGGATGCGGTGGTCGGCATCGAGTCGCGCGGCTTCATCCTGGGCGCAGCCATGGCGCACGAACTGGGTATCGGCTTCGTGCCGGTGCGCAAGCCGGGTAAGCTGCCGGGCAAGGTGCTGCGTGAGGAATACACGCTGGAATACCGCAGCGACTGCATCGAAGTGCACGCCGACGCGTTGCCGGCCGGTGCGCGGGTGGCGATCATCGATGACGTACTGGCGACCGGCGGCACGCTGGTGGCGGCGCTGTCTTTGGTGCGGCGCCTGGGCGTGAACGTGGTGGGTGCCGGCGTGCTGGTCGAGCTCGACGGCCTGGGCGGCCGCGGCCGCTGGGAAGCCGACCTGCCGCTGCACGCAGAACTGGTGTACTGAGGGACCCGCCGGTCCGACCGGAATGCACGGTCGGCTGGAATACACGGCCGACCGGAAATACACTGTTGGCCGGAAATACACGGTCGAACGGAAATACACGGTCGAACGGAAATACACGGTCGAACGGAAAAACGCGGGTGGCCGAGAAATACACGGTTGGCCGGAAATACACGGCCGTCCGAAACAAACGGTCGGCCGAGACAAACGGTCGATCGGAATCCGGTAGAGCCGACTTCAGTCGGCTGCTGTTGCGTGCGAAGCCGACTGAAGTCGGCTCTACCAGACGCAAACCAGAGCCGAAGCAAGCCAGGCCCCAAGCAAACCAGGCCCGAAGCAAACCAGGCCCGAAGCAAGCCAGGCCCGAAGCAAGCCAGAGCCGAAGCAAGCCAGAGCCGAAGCAAACCAAGCCCGAACCAAGCCAGAGCACCGGCGTACCGGTGCACCGGTGCGTGATGCTTACATCACCCGGGTGCGGAAGCGGCGGCCCTTGATCTTGCCTTCTTCCAGCTTGCCCAGTGCGCGGTTGGCGTGGTCGCGGGCGATCGCCACGTAGGAGCGCGTGGGATAGATCGCGATCTTGCCGATGTGCTTGCCCGCCAGGCCGGCATCGCCGGTCAGTGCGCCCAGGATGTCACCTGCACGCAGCTTGTCGGTCTTGCCGCCGTCGATGCGTAGGGTGCGCATGGCGGCCTGCGGCAGTTCATCCGGGCGCGAGGTGGCCAGCGGCGTTTTCTGCCAGTCCAGCGGCTTGCCACGCTGCGCTTCCAGTGCCTCCGCGCGCGACTTCTCGCGCCCCGCGACCAGGCTGATCGCCATGCCGCTGGCGCCGGCGCGACCGGTGCGGCCCACGCGGTGCTGGTAGGTCTCGATGTCGGTCGGCAGTTCGTAGTTGATCACTGCAGCCAGGTCTTCCACGTCCAGTCCGCGCGCAGCCACGTCACTGGCCACCAGCACGTTGCAGCTGCGGTTGACGAAGCGCACCAGCACTTCCTCGCGGTCGCGCTGCTCCATGTCGCCATGCAGGGCCAGCGACGAGAAGCCGAACTGCTGCAGCGAGTTGGCGACCTCGTCGACATCCTTGCGGGTATTGCAGAACACCACGGCCGATTCCGGGGTGTACTTCAGCAGCAGGCCGGCCAGCGCCTTCTGCCGATGCGCAGGCTCTACTTCGCAGAACAGATGGCGGATGTCGGGGGCGTCGTCGGCACCGTCCACGGTCACTTCCACCGGTTCACGCAGCACGTCGCGGCCGATCGCGCGGATCGCATCGGGGAAGGTGGCCGAGAACAGCATCGTCTGCCGATCCTTGTGCGTGCGTCCTGCGATCTCGCGGATGGGCTCTTCAAAGCCCATGTCCAGCATGCGGTCGCCCTCATCCAGCACCAGGGTGCGCACCTGGCCCAGGTTCAGCGCACGCTTGCGCGCCAGTTCCTGCACGCGGCCGGGGGTGCCGACCACCACGTGCGGGTGGTGAGCTTCCAGCGAGGCCAGCTGTGGGGCCAGCGGCGAGCCGCCGGTCAGCACCAGCAGCTTCATGTTGGGGATGCCGGTGGCCAGCTTGCGGATCTGCTTGCCGACCTGGTCGGCCAGTTCGCGGGTAGGGCACAACACCAGCGCCTGCACGCGCTGGGTGGCCGGATCCAGTGCCTGCAGCAGGCCCAGCCCGAAGGCGGCGGTCTTGCCGCTGCCGGTCGGCGCCTGCGCGATCACGTCGCGGCGGTCGAGGATGGGGGGCAGGGCGCGCGCCTGGATGGCGGTCATCGTGGTGTAGCCAAGCGCTTCCAGGCCGGGCTGCAGGGCCGGGCTCAGCGGCAGGGTCGAGAATTCATTCATGGCGCATTGTACGGGGTCCGCGCCGGGCCTGATCCCTTTTCCCCAGAAAAGCGATCCGACCCCGTACAATAGCCCCATGCCTCTGATTACCTTGCAGAACGTCGACTTCAGCGTCGGCGGCCCGTTGTTGCTGGAAAAAGCCGAACTGTCGATCGAACCGGGTGAGCGTATCGCCCTGATCGGCCGCAACGGCGCCGGCAAATCCACTTTGCTCAAGCTGCTGTCCGGCGACCACAAGCCCGACGACGGCGAAGTCCGCATCCAGCAGGGCGTCCGCGTGACGCGCCTGGAACAGGAAGTGCCCATCGGTGCCGCCGGCAGCGTGTTCGACGTGGTCGCCGAGGGCCTGGGCGAGCTGGGCCAGTGGCTGGCCGAATTCCACCACCTCAGCATGGCCGAGGACTTCGACGGCGACGCGCTGGGCGCGGTGCAGGCGAAGATCGATGCGGCCAACGGCTGGGGCCTGGACCAGCGCGTCAGCGAAACGCTGACCAAGCTGGACCTGGACGGTGATGCCGAGTTCGCGCGCCTGTCCGGGGGCATGAAGCGCCGCGTGCTGCTGGGCCGCGCGCTGGTGTCCAGCCCGGATCTGCTGCTGCTGGACGAACCGACCAACCATCTGGACATCGAGGCCATCGACTGGCTGGAAATGTTCCTGAAGAACTGGAACGGCAGCGTGGTGTTCGTCACCCATGACCGCCGCTTCCTGCGTGCACTGGCTACCCGCATCGTCGAGATCGACCGTGGCCAGGTCACCAGCTGGCCGGGCGACTGGGCCAACTACGAGCGTCGCCGCGAGGAACGGCTGAACGCGCAGGCGCAGGAAAACGCCCGCTTCGACAAGATGCTGGCGCAGGAAGAAGTGTGGATCCGGCAGGGCATCAAGGCCCGCCGTACCCGCGATGAAGGGCGCGTGCGCCGTCTGGAAGCGATGCGCAGCGAGCGCTCCGTGCGCCGTGACCTCAGTGGCAACGTACGGATGGAAGCGGCCCAGGCGGCCAACTCCGGCAAGAAGGTCATCGACATCAAGGACGTGTCGTTCTCCTTCGGTGAGCGTTGCATGGTGCGCGACTTCTCCGCGACGATCCTGCGCGGCGACCGTATCGGCCTGATCGGGCCGAACGGCAGCGGCAAGACCACGCTGCTGAAACTGCTGCTGGGCGACCTGGCACCGGACAGCGGCGAAGTGCGTGCCGGCACCAACCTGGAGATCGCCTATTTCGACCAGTACCGCGCGGTGTTGCGCGAGGACTGGACGGCGATCGAGAACGTGGCCGAGGGCCGCGATTTCATCGAGTTCAACGGCAAGCGCAAGCACGTGCATGCCTACCTGCAGGACTTCCTGTTCACGCCGGAACGGGCACGTGCACCGATCACGCGGCTGTCGGGTGGTGAACGCAATCGCCTGCTGCTGGCCAAGCTGTTCGCGCAGCCGTCCAACCTGCTGGTGATGGATGAGCCGACCAACGACCTGGACGTGGAAACCCTGGAGCTGCTGGAAGAGCTGCTGGGCGATTACACGGGCACGTTGCTGCTGGTCAGCCATGACCGTGACTTCCTGGACAACGTGGTGACCTCCACGCTGGTGATGGAAGGCAATGGCGTGGTCGGCGATTACGTGGGCGGCTACACCGATTGGCAGCGCCATGCGGCGTTCGTGGCGGCGCAGGCCCTCAACGCGCCGGTGCTGGCCAGCCGGCCTGCCGTGGCGGCTGCACCTGCCGTTGCCGCAGCGGCTGCACCGGCCAAGCGCAAGCTGAGCTACAAGGATGCACGCGAGCTGGAGCAGCTGCCGTTGAAGATTGAAACGCTGGAGAAGGACGTCGAGGGCCTGACCGCCGCGATGAACGACCCCGCGTTCTACCAGCGCAGCGCGCCGGACATGGCCGCGCACAACCAGAAGCTGGCGAAGGTGCAGGCCGAACTGGATGCCGCCTACGCCCGCTGGCAGGAGCTGGATGCCTGAGGGATGCGCTGCCGCTCGGGGGTGGGCGGTGGTAGCGCCGAGCCATGCTCGGCGGATTGCGTGAACACCTGGGCCGCTGCGCTCGCCGACCATGGGTCGGCGCTACCGGATGTGTGAACGCTTGGGCCGCTGCGCTCGCCGACCATGGGTCGGCGCTACCGGTGACGGGGCGGTGGTTTGGGCCTGTGCTTGGGCTTGGGCTTTTGCCCTGGTAGAGCCGACTTCAGTCGGCTGCTTGCTGTACAAAACAGCCGACTGAAGTCGGCTCTACCGCTAAGGCAGCCGACTGAAGTCGGCTCTACCGCTAGTGCAGCCGACTGAAGTCGGCTCTACCGCTGGTGTAGCCGACTGAAGTCGGCTCTACCGCTGATGCAGCCGACTGAAGTCGGCTCTACCGTTTCGGCTCTACCCGTGCACGGGCATTTCCGGCCTGCGGCTATTTCAGGCCGTGCAGGTCGCGCAGCTGGGTGGGGCGTGAGCCGAAATAGGCGGCCAGGTCGGCGATCTCCTGATCGCTCAGGCCCGTTGCCTGCGGGGTCATCAGCGCGTGCTGGCGATCGCCGCTGCGGTACGCCTGCAGCGAATGCGCAAGGTAGTCGCTGTACTGGCCCCCCAGCTTCGGGTACGTCGGATCGATCGGCGAATTGCCGTCGGCCCCGTGGCAGTCGATGCAGCTCTGTCCGGTGGCCTTGCCCTTGGCCTGCGCACGTGCCTCACCGGCGGCGAGGCGCCCAGCCGGCAGGCCGGCAGACGACGAGGGCGCTGGAAGATCACCCGCGGCCTGTCCCGGCTGTGCGGGCGACTGCGTGCTGCTGTCCTCGTGCGAGGGCGAGCAGGCCGCCAGCAGGACGGCGACGGACAAGGCGATGGCATGACGCGTGAACGGCGCGGCTTTCGACATGTGGGCGTGCCTTACTTGATGGTGGACAGGTAAACAGCGAGATCGGCGATCTCCTGTTCGCTGAAACTCATCGACTGCGCCTGCATCGTGGGATGTCGGCGCTTGCCATGGCGGTATTCGGTGAGCGCCTGCAGCAGGTACTGCTCGCTCTGCCCGCCGATCTTGGGCACTTTGTAGCTGGGATAGGCGTTCTTGTAGCCGGTGATGCCATGGCACCCCTGGCAGGTATAGGCCAATACCCGGCCATTGTCGAAATTGCCGGTCAGCGCCGCGGCAGGGGCGGGCGCCTGCGGGGCCGGAAGCGGCGCCGGCGCGGCCGGAGCCGTAGCGGGTGAAGCAGGGGCAGGAGCGGCCACGGCGGCCCCGAAGGGCAGGAGGACGGCCAGAGCAAGACAAGCGGCGAGCGGCTGCGGGCGCATGATGTCGTTTCCGGGATTCGGGTCTGGTCGTTCCGGCGTGGGGTTCGGAACGGCCCGAGTATAGCGGCTCATTTCATGTTGCTGAAATGGGCAGCGGCCGACCGGTGGCGTGAAGTCACCGTGACCTTTGGGATATGGTGTACCTGTGAGGTGGTGCATTACTTTGCTACCACACCTGTCCACGTATCCCCAGGGACCCGATGATGTCACGCCATGCCTTCCTGCCCGCCGGCCGCAGCGGAATCTGCGCCGCCGCGCTGCTCATCTCCACCTCGTTGCTGCTGTCCGGCTGCGCAGGGGGCCCCAACACCGAAGCCAAGGCAGCGGAAACCAAGGATGGCAAGACCGACGAGAAGAAGGTCGAGTCCGTGCCGGTGGAAGTGGCCGTGGCCAGCCATCGCGGCGTTGCAGCCAGCTACACCGGCACGGCGGCACTGGAACCGCGCGCTGAAGCCCAGGTCGTTGCGAAGACGTCCGGCGTGGCGCTGGCGGTGCTGGTGGAAGAAGGCCAGCAGATACGTGCCGGCCAGCCGCTGGTGCGCCTGGACCCGGACCGCGCGCGCCTGGCTGTCGCCCAGAGCGAGGCGGTGATGCGCAAACTGGAGAACAACTACCAGCGCGCCAACCGGCTGGTCGGCCAGCAGATGGTCAGCGCCGCCGATGTCGACCAGTTGCGTTACGACGTGGAAAACGCCCGCGCGCAGTACCGGCTGGCCACGCTGGAACTGTCCTACACCACGGTCACCGCACCGATCAGCGGGGTCATCGCGTCGCGCTCGATCAAGACCGGCAACTTCGTGCAGATCAATACGCCGATCTTCCGCATCGTCGACAACTCCCGCCTGGAAGCCACGCTCAACGTGCCCGAGCGCGAGCTGGCAACGCTGCGTGCCGGCCAGCCGGTGACCCTGCTGGCCGATGCACTGCCCGGGCAGCGCTTCACCGGCCAGGTGGACCGCATTTCGCCGGTGGTGGATTCGGGCAGTGGCACCTTCCGTGTGGTGAGTACCTTCGACGGCGGCGTGCAGTCGCTGCAGCCGGGCATGTTCGGCCGCATCCGCATCGATTACGACCAGCGCGCCAATGCGTTGGTGATACCGCGCCTGGCGCTGCTGGACGATGGGGATCCGGCCGTGTTCCGCGTGCGTGCCGGCAAGGTCGCGCGCGTGCCGATCACCCTGGGCTACGCCGAAGGGGCGTGGATCGAGGTGCGCGAAGGTCTGGCCGCCGGCGATCAGGTGGTGACCGCCGGCAAGGTCGCGCTGCGCGACGGCACCGCCGTGCAGGTCATCGTGCCCGCCGATCCCAAGCAGGTGGCCAAGGCCACGCCGGCGACCAAGGCAGGGAGCGCCCCATGACATCGGCCGGCAACGACCACGGTCGCGACCCCCACGAGGGTCACGGCCCCGGCAGCATGGGCGGCGGCCTGGTGGAGTTCGCCACGCGTCGCCGGGTGACCATCGCCATGTGCACGGTCACCCTGATCCTGTTCGGGTTGATCGCCTTGGGCAGCCTGAAGGTGAATCTGCTGCCGGACCTCAGCTATCCCACGTTGACCGTGCGCACCGAGTACACCGGCGCGGCGCCGTCTGAAATCGAAACCCTGATCTCCGAGCCCGTGGAAGAAGCGGTCGGGGTGGTCAAGAACCTGCGCAAGCTGAAGTCCATTTCGCGCACCGGCCAGAGCGATGTGGTGCTGGAGTTTGCGTGGGGCACCAACATGGACCAGGCCAGCCTGGAAGTGCGCGACAAGATGGAAGCGCTGAACCTGCCACTGGAGGCCAAGGCGCCGGTGCTGCTGCGCTTCAATCCGTCGACCGAACCGATCATGCGCCTGGTGATATCCAGCAAGGAAGCACCGGCCAGCGACGCCGAGGCGATCCGTGAGTTGACCGGCCTGCGTCGCTACGCCGACGAAGACCTGAAGAAGAAGCTGGAGCCGGTGGCTGGCGTGGCCGCGGTGAAGGTCGGTGGCGGCCTGGAAGATGAGATCCAGGTGGACATCGACCAGCAGAAACTGGCGCAGTTGAACCTGCCGATCGACACGGTCATCCAGCGGCTGAAGGAAGAGAACGTCAACATCTCCGGCGGGCGTCTGGAGGAGGGGTCGCAGCGCTTCCTGGTGCGGACGGTGAACCAGTTCGCCGACCTCGAAGAGATCCGCAACCTGCTGATCACCAGCCAGTCGTCCAACGGTAGCGCTGCCGCCTCGGCCATGGC
This sequence comes from Stenotrophomonas sp. CFBP 13725, assembly GCF_014841935.1. Taxonomy (NCBI): domain Bacteria; kingdom Pseudomonadati; phylum Pseudomonadota; class Gammaproteobacteria; order Lysobacterales; family Lysobacteraceae; genus Stenotrophomonas; species Stenotrophomonas sp. CFBP 13725. The sequence continues at coordinate 529,526 of NZ_JACYUV010000002.1, forward strand.
GCAGATGTTCGCGATCGCGGCGGCCACCGGCTCGGATGCGGCGATGTCGGCGGCATCGGCGGCGCAGAGTGCATCCGGCGGCAGTTCCAGCGTGGTGGCCAACGGTGTGCCGGTGCGGTTGAAGGACGTCGCTACCGTGCGCCAGGGCTACAAGGAGCGCGAAGCGATCATCCGCCTCGGTGGCAAAGAAGCGGTGGAGCTGGCGATCTACAAAGAAGGCGACGCCAACACCGTGACCACGGCCGAAGCGCTGCGCGCGCGGCTGGAGCAGATCAAGACCACCTTCCCGGCCGATGCCGAACTGACCACCATCGAAGACCAGTCGCGCTTCATCGAACACGCAATCAGCGACGTCAAGAAAGACGCGGTGATCGGCGGCCTGCTGGCGATCCTGATCATTTTCCTGTTCCTGCGTGACGGCTGGAGCACCTTCGTGATCAGCCTGTCGCTGCCGGTCTCGATCATCACCACGTTCTTCTTCATGGGCCAGTTGGGCCTGAGCTTGAACGTGATGTCGCTGGGCGGCCTGGCACTGGCAACCGGGTTGGTGGTCGATGACTCCATCGTGGTGCTGGAAAGCATCGCCAAAGCGCGCGAACGCGGGCTGGGGGTGCTGCAGGCGGCCATTGCCGGTACCCGCGAAGTCAGCATGGCGGTCGTCGCGTCCACCCTGACCACCATCGCCGTGTTCCTGCCGCTGGTGTTCGTCGATGGCATTGCCGGCCAGCTGTTCCGCGACCAGGCGCTGACCGTGGCGATCGCCATCGCGATCTCGCTGCTGGTGTCGATGACCCTGATTCCGATGCTGAGCTCGCTGAAAGGACGCCCTCCGCTGGCGTTCCCGGAAGAACCGGCAACCGACGCATGGCGTCCGCAGAACCGCTGGCTGAAGCCGGTGGCGGGCGGTCGGCGGGGTGCCATGGCCGGTATCCGGTACACCTTCTTCGGCGCGGCCTGGCTGGTGGTGCGGGTGTGGCGCGGCATCGTGGCCGTGGTCGGCCCGGTGATGCGCAAAACCAGCGATGTCGCGATGAAGCCCTATGCGGGTGCGGAGCGCGGTTACCTACGCCTGCTGCCCAATGCCTTGGCTCATCCGGGCAAGGTGCTCGGGCTGGCCGCGCTGGCGTTCGTTGCCACGATGGCGCTGGTGCCGATGCTGGGTGCGGACCTGATTCCGCAACTGGCGCAGGATCGCTTTGAAATGACGGTCAAGCTGCCGGCCGGCACCCCGCTGAAGCAGACCGATGCCCTGGTGCGCGAACTGCAGCTGACCCACGGCGACGGCAAGCAACCGGCCGGTGAAGGCATCGCCTCGCTGTACGGTGTGAGCGGCGCCGGCACGCGGCTGGATGCCAGTCCGACCGAAAGTGGCGAGAACATCGGCAAGCTGACCGTGGTGATGGAAGGCGGCGGCAACGCACGCAGCGAAGCGGCGATCAGCGATCGGCTGCGCGCCACCATGGCGACGCACCCGGGGGTGCAGGTGGACTTCGCGCGGCCGGCGTTGTTCAGCTTCTCCACGCCGCTGGAAATCGAACTGCGCGGGCAGGACATGGCCTCGCTGGAGCTGGCCGGGCAACGGCTGGCGGCGATGCTGCGCAACAACGCGCACTATGCCGACGTCAAATCCACGGTGGAAGAAGGCTTCCCGGAAATCCAGATCCGCTTCGACCAGGAACGTGCCGGTGCATTGGGGCTGACCACACGGCAGATCGCCGATGTGGTGGTCAAGAAGGTGCGCGGTGACGTGGCGACGCGCTACAGCTTCCGTGACCGCAAGATCGACGTGCTGGTGCGGGCCCAGGAAGGCGACCGGGCCAGCGTGGACAGCATCCGCCGGCTGATCGTCAATCCGGGCAGTACCCGACCGGTGACCCTGGATGCGGTGGCCGAAGTGGTGGCCACCACCGGGCCGAGCGAGATCCATCGCGCTGACCAGACGCGGGTGGCGGTGGTGTCGGCCAACCTGCGCGACATCGACCTGGGCGCGGCGATGCGCGAAGTGCAGGCGATGGTCGCCGAGCAGCCGCTGGGCGCTGCGGTGGGCATGCACATCGGGGGCCAGGGCGAAGAGCTGGAAGAGTCCGCACGCTCGCTGATCTTCGCCTTCGGGCTGGCGATCTTCCTGGTGTACCTGGTGATGGCCTCGCAGTTCGAATCCCTGCTGCATCCCTTCGTCATCCTGTTCACCATCCCGCTGGCCCTGGTCGGTGCGGTGCTGGCACTGCTGCTGAGTGGCAAGCCGATCTCGGTGGTGGTGTTCATCGGATTGATCCTGCTGGTGGGGCTGGTGACCAAGAACGCGATCATCCTGATCGACAAGGTCAACCAGCTGCGCGAAGCCGGAGTAGCCAAGCACGAGGCGCTGGTGGAAGGCGCTCGCTCGCGCCTGCGCCCGATCATCATGACCACGCTGTGCACGTTGTTCGGCTTCCTGCCGCTGGCTGTAGCGATGGGCGAGGGGGCCGAAGTGCGCGCGCCGATGGCGATCACCGTGATCGGCGGCCTGCTGGTGTCCACGCTGCTGACCTTGCTGGTGATCCCGGTGGTGTACGACCTGATGGACCGCAAGGGCGATGCCTACTACCGTGAGCGCGGCCGCAAACTGGCGTACGGGTCCGCCGTGGAAGGTCACCCGGAGCGCGCGGCATGAGCATTGCCGAGTTCTCCATCCGCCGCCCGGTCACCACCATCATGTGTTTCGTGTCGCTGGTGGTGGTAGGCCTGATCGCCTCGTTCCGGCTGCCGCTGGAGGCGCTACCGGACATCACCGCACCGTTCCTGTTCGTGCAGGTGCCGTACGCGGGCTCCACGCCGGAAGAAGTCGAGCGCACGGTGATCCGGCCGGTAGAGGAAAGCCTGGCCACGATGACCGGGATCAAGCGGATGCGCTCTTCGGCGACATCGGAAGGGGCCAGCATCTTCATCGAGTTCAGTGACTGGGACCGTGACATCGCCATCGCCGCGTCCGACGCGCGCGAACGCATCGATGCCATCCGCAGCGACCTGCCCGACGACCTGCAGCGCTACAACGTGTTCAAGTGGTCCAGCAGCGACGAGCCGGTGCTCAAGGTGCGGCTTGCCAGCGACACCGACCTGACCGGTGCGTATGACATGCTGGACCGCGAGTTCAAGCGGCGGCTGGAACGCATTCCCGGCGTAGCCCGGGTGAACATTTCCGGTGCGCCACCGAATGAGGTCGAGATCGCCATCGACCCGAACCGCCTCAACGCGCATGGGCTGAGCATCAATGAACTCAGCGACCGTCTGCGGACCCTGAATTTCTCGCTGTCGGCGGGGCAGATCGATGACAACGGCCAGCGCGTGCGCGTGCAGCCGGTAGGCGAGATCACCGACCTGCAGGAGATGCGCGACCTGGTGATCAATGCCAAGGGACTGCGGCTGGGTGACATCGCCGAGGTGCGCCTGAAGCCCACGCGGATGAGCTACGGTCGCCGGCTGGACGGCAACCCGGCCATCGGCCTGGATGTCTTCAAGGAACGCAGTGCGAACCTGGTGGAGGTTTCGCGCGCTGCACTGGCTGAAGTGGAAGCGATCCGCGCGCAGCCGAGCATGCGCGACGTACAGATCAAGGTCATCGACAACCAGGGCAAGACGGTGACCTCGTCGCTGCTGGAGCTGGCCGAAGCCGGTGCGGTGGGCCTGATCCTGTCGGTGACCGTGCTGTTCTTCTTCCTGCGCCACTGGCCGTCCACCCTGATGGTGACCCTGGCCATCCCGATCTGTTTCATCATCACCTTGGGCTTCATGTATTTCGTCGGGGTGACGCTGAACATCCTGACCATGATGGGGCTGCTGCTGGCGGTCGGCATGCTGGTCGACAACGCCGTGGTGGTGGTGGAAAGCATCTACCAGGAGCGCGAACGGATACCCGACCAGCCGCGGCTGGCGTCGATCATCGGCACCCGCAACGTAGCCATCGCGCTCAGCGCCGGCACCCTGTGCCACTGCATCGTGTTCCTGCCGAACCTGTTCGGTGAGACCAACAACATCAGCATCTTCATGTCGCAGATCGCGATCACCATCTCGGTGTCCCTGCTGGCATCGTGGCTGGTGGCGGTGAGCCTGATCCCGATGCTGTCCGCGCGCATGGATACGCCCAAGCTGCTGCATTCCAAAACGGGTGTCATCGCGCGCCTGCAGGACCGCTATGCCGTGCTGCTGGACTGGACGCTGCGCCACCGTGGCTGGAGCCTGCTGGGCATCCTGCTGGTGGTGCTGGTCAGCCTGGTGCCGATGAAGCTGACCAAGGTGGACATGTTCGGCGGCGAAGGCGGCAAGGACGTGTTCATCGGCTACATGTGGAAGAGCGCCTACACCTACCGGCAGATGTCCGATGAAGTGAAGCGCGTGGAGGACTGGCTGGACGCCAACCGCGAGCGGTTGCACATCACCCAGGTGTATTCCTGGTACAGCGAGGAAGAAGGCAGCTCGACCATCGTCACGGTCGACGAGGCGCACGCGGGTGGTCTGAAGGCGATCCAGGAAGAGATGCGCAAGGGGCTGCCGAAATCCGCGCGGGCCGACTACTTCGTCGGCAACCAGGGCGGTGATTCCGGCAGCAGCAACAGCGGCGTGCAGGTGCAGCTGGTCGGTGATTCCAGTTCGATGCTGCAGGAGATCGGCGAGGAAGTGCTGCCGCTGCTGGCCCAGCGCAAGGAACTGCGCGATGTGCGCATCGACAACGGGGAGAAGGGCAGCGAACTGGCGATCCGCGTTGACCGCGAGCGCGCCTCGGCGTTCGGCTTCAACGCCGAGCAGGTCGCCAGTTTCGTGGGCCTGGCGCTGCGTGGCGCGCCCATGCGGGAGTTCCGACGCGGTGACAACGAGGTGCCGGTGTGGGTCCGTTTCGCCGGTGCCGAGAAGAGCACGCCCGAAGACCTTGCCGGCTTCAGCGTACGCACGGGCGATGGCCGCACCGTGCCGCTGCTGAGCCTGGTGTCGGTGGACATCGTGTCATCGGCCACACAGATTGGTCGGACCAACCGACAGACGACGTTGACCATCAAGGCCAATCTTGCTGAAAAGATCACCGCTCCGGATGGTCGGAAGGCGATCGAAGCCGTTCTGAAGCCGATGAACTTCCCGGCGGGCTACAGCTTCAGCTTCGATGGCGGCGACTTCGGCAACGACGACGAGGCCATGCAGCAGATGCTGTTCAATCTGGTGATCGCGTTGGTGATGATCTACGTGGTGATGGCGGCGGTGTTCGAATCGCTGCTGTTCCCGGCTGCGATCATGAGCGGTGTGCTGTTCTCGATCTTCGGTGTGTTCTGGCTGTTCTGGCTGACCGGCACCTCGTTCGGCATCATGTCCTTCATCGGCATTCTGGTGCTGATGGGGGTGGTGGTGAACAACGGCATCGTGATGATCGAGCACATCAACAACCTGCGCCGCAACGGCATGGGGCGTACGCAGGCGTTGGTGGAGGGATCACGCGAGCGGCTGCGTCCGATCATGATGACGATGGGTACGGCGATCCTGGCGATGGTGCCGATCTCGCTGACCGACACGCAGATGTTCGGCGATGGCCCGCCGTACTACCCGATGGCCCGTGCGATTGCCGGTGGGCTGGCGTTCTCCACGGTGGTCAGCCTGTTGTTCCTGCCGACGATCTACGCGGTGCTGGACGATGCGCGCAGCGCAGCCGGCCAGTTGATCCGCAAGGCGCGCGGTCGCGGCGTGGAGGCCCCGGCGCTGCGGTAGCGCGGAGCCATGCGTGGCGGGATGTCCGGGTGACACGCCCGCTGCGCTCGCCGACCGTGGGTCGGCGCTACCGGGCGGCTGCGTGGGTCGTGTCTAGTTCACGGTGGTCAGCCTGTTGGTTCTGCCGACGATCTACGCGGTGCTGGACGATGCACGCAGCGCGGCGGCCACGATCAGACACAAAAAATGGGGCGCTCACGCGCCCCATCGGGAAAGATCAACGCGGCGGGGTCGATCAGAGGTAGTGCAGCACAATGCTGACATCACCGGCGAAGCGCACCCGATCCGTCACATCGAGGTCATCCGTGGCCGCCACACCCGGGTAGATTGACAGGTACGCCGCAATTCCGCTGACCGCTGGCGGCGCCGAGCCAACGGGAGCACTGCCGAGGCGCCAGCCGGACCGGTCAACCTCGGGGGTGACGGTGGTATTGCCTTTCCAGCTGCCGCCAGACCATACCGAACTACTCATCGCGGTTCCGTCCTGATCGCTTGCACCAGTGTCGAAGCGAAGATAGTAGCCACCGATTTTGTTACCCGACCTGTCCGTGCCCATGCCGAACAGCCTGGCGGCATTCTTGTCTCTGGCGTCGTGGATGGCAACATCAGCAACGTCGTCGTTCTTCGACAATGCGTTGTTGTCGATGAACTGCAGCGCGAACTTGGCGTTACTGGCACACTGGATAGTGGTGGCGAGGGTCTTTGTATCCAGCTTGACCGGCTCATCCGCTTTCAGCTCATCGATCGTTATCGCCCCATACGAGACGGCGCCGCCATTAGCCAACGTAACAGTGCATGCCGGCGGCACGATACGGCCAGTAACGCCGAGCTTGACGTCGGCGGCCGAGACGCCCGCACTGGCAGCCATTGCTGCAGCCAGGGCGCTGAGTTTCATGAAGTTTTTCATATGTTGATTCCTCGATGTAGGTTTAGATGTAGACCAGCTCAATGACGGCCTCGCCATCGAGCTCCACCTCGCTGTCCAATGTGAGGTTGTCCGTGGGTGCAATACCTGCAAGCACATTGACCTTCATCGTGCTTACGTCGTAGGCACCGGGACCGGTGCCCGCAGTCCCGGTCCAGCCAAGCAGCTGGTCTTGGCCTGGGGCGAAGAGTGCAGAGGCAACGAAGTCGCCCCACGTGCTGCCGTTGTCAGCCGACCACATCAGAAACTTGGGGCCGGAAGTCGAACTGACATCGGTGATGCGCACGGTGTAGGCACCAATCGGCTGGTCGCCGGCAGGATCGGCAATCACACCCAAGCCAAAGCCGTGCGCATTGCCCGTACGGCTGTCGATAACGCCGGTAACGCCGGGGGCCGCCGTGCCAGCGCGACTATCCGCAATCCGCACGCCGACGGCGCCCGGAACCTTACAGGTGATGGTCAAGGTGACGGATTTACTGCCCAATGAGGTAGGCGTGCTCTTGTTCAGGGCTGCTGCGCCCACGACGCCATAGTCAATGCTGGATTCGCTCAGGGTGGGAACGCATGCGGTTGGGACAAAACTGCCGGTGACACTCAGTTTTGCCGACGGCGCCGCTTGAGCGAGCGCTTGCCCCGAGCCCAACGCGGCGGTGATGGCCAGACCCAGTAGGGCGTGGTGCTTGAAGTTCATGGAAAATCCTCATCGAATAAGCGATCGGGTGATCGCTGGGGGTGGAGGCCACCCTGATAAGGATGGCCGTGACTGTCAGCCGCCCTTGAAGGGGCGACGCTGCCTTTGCGGCAGAACAAACTGGTCAGATGCCCTGGCCCGCTACGGTTCGAGGTGTGAACCTGGACTTGACACGACTAGTTTCGCTGTTACATGGCGCCTCAGGCATCGGATCAGGCTGAAAGCGCAGTTCTATCGACTCAGGGGTCCAGCAGACTGATCAGTGCATCCAGCCGCAACGGTTCAAGGTCGCTTACTCTCTGAACCGACGTGGTCAGGCGTGGGTTGACCCGCAGTTGCGCCGTGAATCGTTTGCCTTCAACCGGCCGGCCACCGTCCACCGCGCGCACGCTGACCGAAGGCGGCAGCAGCATGGCAAGGGCGGGCGATGCCTGATCCCGCTCAAGCGATACCGCGCGGTCGTCCACCCTGGCATCGAACAGCGTCAGCCGCACATCGCCGTGCTCACTGAACGAAAACGACTCCGGATCGTGGGCAACGGGCCCATCCGCCTGCAGCGCGAACGCCCGCGGCGCGGTGCAATCCACGCTCAGCGACAGCGTGCGAGCCCCCAGCTCGGCGGCGCCGCCGCTTCGCGGCATCAGCTCCGAGGGGCGCACTCGGCCGTAGTCGACATTTGGCTGACTGATCTGAATCTCGCAGGCACCCGCAGCGCCTGGCAGCATCAACAGCAGTCGCAGCATCGCTGCGTTAGAGCACATGGCAGGTCGCCGATGCGTTTTCATAGAAGAGATCCTCGTTCTGCTCTTGCTGAAGGTTGATCGAGAGGCTGCACTGGGCGGCTTCCGGCAGGGAAAGCGTCAATTTCTGGTCTGGCTGGTAGTTGTTGATGAAGGCGATGCCGCGATCTCCCACGCTGGTGACGAACTCCTCACCGGCCATCACCGGTGTACCTTTGGCGATGGGTTGCCCGTGCTCATCAACGATGCGGGCCAGGACGCGACGGGTACTGGCGACGCCAAACTCAACCCGGCTGACAGAGCCCCGGCTGGCTTCGAGGACGCGCACGCCGTTATCCAGTTCGTAGTGGCGGGGCAGGCTTTTGGTTTCCACCTCGATGCGGCTGACGCCGAAAGCGGTCATCTGTGGAATAACGGCATGGCCACGCATGTCGGTCCACACGGTACCGCCCGGAGTGGAGATCCGCGTGCCGGCCCGGTCGCCGATCTTGACCAGGCCGAAGGTGTCGCGAAGTGGATAGGGTGATAGGGTCAGCCCATTGCGGTGTACCAGAAGGCCACCCGTTGCCGACCCGGAAAGCGCTTGACTTTGGCCGCTCTGCGAGTAGCCCAGCGATACCTGGGCGTAGCGCGGGATGGCACTGATGCCGGCATACAACGACTCCTGGCCAGAATGCATTTCCCGCTCAGCCGACAGGCGATAGGCGATTCCGTTGTCATCCTGATGATCCACCCCAACGCCGAGATACGTGGAGTCGCTGCGCGTACGTGCCGTGGCGCGAACACTGGTGGGGCCAAGCGGGACCGTGACACTGAGATAGGCCGACTGCTGCCTGCGTGCGCCGGTAGGACTGCTGTTGGTGTCGCGGTCAAGGCTCAACGATACAAGTGATTGCCCCAGTCGCTTGCTCCAGCTCAGCCCCACGCGGTTGCTGCTGCGGCCGTCGAACGTCTGGCGCGGCGAGTAGGATCCGGAGAACGATCCCAGGACACCCCCAGACACGTTCAAGCCCGCACTCCACTGCCGCTTGTTGCGCGTCGCCGACCAATGATCCGAAACACCATAGGTGGCGGCGAGCAGCTCGCGGTAACCGTCCGTTCGCTGGCTGGCGGTCACATTGAGGTTCAGCCGGCTACCGATTGGAGCGCTGATCCGCGCCTCGATCTGGCCGCCGCGTGATCCGTCGGTACGATCCGTCGACCAGAGCGCACGGGTCGACAGCCTCGCAGCGGCAAGCGGGGTATCCAGACCCACTGCCACGCTTTGGTAGTAAGGGGTGGCGAGGAACCCGGCGCTGAACACCGCATCGGCACGCCGCGAGCCCCAAGCGGTCGTTGCGGAGACAACCACGGGGTTGTCGTGCAGCATCTCGCCACCGAATCGGCGAATCTGGCCGGCCGCGAACGTCGCGCCCGGCACACTGAGGCTGGCCCGACGGAAGCTGCTGGCAGGCACGATGAAGCTGCGTGTGCCGCTGGCTTCCTCAACCGTCACCTCCAGGTCCAGGTTACGGTTGAGCACGCGGAAATCACCGATCGCGAAGGGACCCGGCGGTACGACGGTGCTGTGCAGGAGCATGCCCGCCTGGCGGATTTCCACGCGTGCTTCGCTGGCCGCATTACCCTCGACCAAGGCGCCGCCCTCATCGCTTTGACGCAGTGCTTCTTCCGGGACGACCTGGAGGCCGACAATGGGCGTACCGCCGAACAGTGGGCTGGTGACGTTGATCTCTCCCAACTGCAGCACCTGTTGCAGGTTCACCGAGCTGCGCTGTGCATAGGTCTCAAGTTGCTGCACGCGTACGCCTGCCTCGCCCGCATTCAGCGCACTGCGGCTGCGGACGATCCAGTCGCCAGCGTTCAAGCCCAGCTCGATGTTGGCGCTAGTATTGCGGCGCGTGCCGCGTTCGGTGCGAAAGACCGACGAGTTCACGCCGTAGTTGATCAGCGCAGCCACGCCCCCCGTGCTGTAGTGGCGAATCTCGCCAGGTCGCTCGTCCAGGGCCGCTTCCGGCACCACCAGCTCCACCTGGTTATTGGCCGGGTCGAGTCGTAGCACCGCCTGGGGCCACGCACCCAGGAAGTCGTAAATTTCCGCTTCTGGCGGCGCAAGCTGATGCGGGGCGGGCGGGATCCGCAGGGCGGCGTCCTGAAGGAACCGGGCGTCGAAGCGCAGCTCACCTGACGCGTCGAAGCGTGCATCCAGCGTGCCGCGTGACTGGCCATTGATGACCAGCCCGACCCTGCGCTCGCCGGCGGAGAACCGCGGTGCTTCGCGGAAGTACGCAGCCAATGCAGGATCGAGGCCGCGCGCGCGCAGGGAGTCCACATCGAAGTCTGCCATTGACGCGCTGCCCGTCGCCACGGCGTACCCGGCGGGACAGAACAGGGCGGCGGTAAGCGCCAAGGCCAGCGCGTGCGGACGGCTGGGTGTCGGCAACACCCCGCCATGGCCGCCCTTGCGGGCAGTGGTGGACATCTGCATGGCGGAACTCCGGATGAGGTTGGGCGAGCGGCGGGACTGGCCGGATAGCCTTACTTCAGCGGCGCAATATGTTCCTTGACCGTGAAGCCATAGACACTGGCGGGCTGGAGTCGCACGCGGTCATCGTTACCAGCGCCTGCGACGGTCGTGGTGAACCGCTCGCCAGGCAACAGGTAGGTGCGGGGAAGTGTCCCCATGGCATCGGAAGGCATCACGTGGACCTCCTGCGCCAAGCGCACGACGTAGGCGCTGTCGTTGGTGACGCTCAACTGGTCACCCTGCAGCGACCAGGCAAGCAGTTCCCACGGCTTTTCATTGCGGGGCAGGCCCTTGGGGTGAAGCAGGATCGGCAGGTTCTGGCGCACGCTGACGCCCACCGATGAGCCTTCTTCACCTTTGCGGGACTGCTTGATGGTGTCGAACGAAACCCGCTTCATGCGCTGCGTTGCCAGCGGCTCGCCCTGGTAGATGAAGCGCACCAGCTGACTCTGGCCCGCTTCTACCCGCGCGATCGGTGGCGTCACCACGACCACGCTCTCGGTGTCTTCTGGAATGTCATGTATGGTGGTGTGCAACAGAGCGGACATCGGATCGCTGTTCTTCACGCTCATCGTCGCTTCGCCGTCTTCTTCGTGGATGACGACGATGGTGGTTTCAGGCTGCATGCCGTCGGCCTTGGCTGGCACGGTGGTGCACAGCAGGGTGATGCCGGCGAGCGCGACTGCGGGCAATACGGATTTGATCAACTTCATGGCGGGCGTCCTCATCAGGGGTTACGCACCGCGCGGAGTCCGGTGCGTCAGGGGGTGTCACTTCTGATGGAGGATTCTCCGGGGCGGGAGAGGGTGGCGTAATAGGACGGGGCCCAATCAAGTGACGAGCGTCAACAGCCTGGTGCCTGCGCTGGCCGGCACGCTGGGCTGGGCCAAAGGCACCGTGGGCCACTTTTGCCGAACCTCCGGCTGTCTGGCAAACAGGCTGCTACTTCAAATCGCGCGATGATTCGAGCGCGGCAGCACAGCAGCGCGGGCGCATGGCCCGCCGTTTGATTTCCGAAAACGCCAGACGAGTGACGACCAGGGGCCGTTACCCGATTTACTGCGCGGCGACCTTGCCCCATACCTGGAAACCGGTCAGCCACAGGCCCAGCATGCTGCCGAGGTTGGTCAGCATGAAGGTCAGCACCACGCGGGTGACGCGGTTGCGGTACCAGCCCTTCAGCGTCTGCGCGTCGTCGCGCAGCTTCAGGAAGTCTTCGTAGGCCGGCTTGCGCAGGCGCGTCTCTACCAGCGCCGCGAACGCGCCGGTGGGAATGCTCAGGCGGAACGGCTTGAACGGGGCCACCACGATCGCCGTGAGAATGCTCAACGGGTGGCTGCCTGCCAACAGGCAGCCCAGGCCCGCCAGGCCGCCGGTGTACATCGCCCAGGTCGCCAGCAGTTCGGTGCCCACGCCCATCCCGCCGCGGTAGAAGCCCACGCCGATGCCGGTTGCCACGATGGCCAGGATGGCCAGGGTGAACCACGGAATGTTGCGCTTCTTCGCCACGGATTCCAGCTGCGCACGCAGCGGCACCGGCGGCTCATTGTCGGTTTCCAGATAGGTGGCCAGACCGGCCAGATGGCCGGCACCCACCACCGCCAGTACTTCGCGCTGCGCCGGCTCGACACCCTGCAGGGCACGTTCTTCGCGCAGGCGGGTCGCCATGTAGCGGTCGCGCTCACCGATGATCGTGTCGTACAGCGCGGGGCTTTCCTTGGCGAACTCGCCAAAGCTGGATTCGAGCATGTCGCCCTGCTTCAGCTTCTCGATCTCATCACTGCCCACTTCGTCGGACGAGAACAGGCCAGCCGCCAAGCCGGTCATCAGCTTGATCTTGCCGAAAAAGCCCAGCTGCGCCGACGCACGCTTGAAGGTCAGGCCGACCTCACGGTCGATCAGGTGCACGGGCAGCCCGCGCTCACGCGCGAGCAGTACCGCGCGCTTCAACTCCGCGCCCGGTTCGATGCCGAGCTGCTCGGCCAAGCGGCGCTGGTACGCCGACAGCGCGAGGTTGGCGGCGAACAGGGCCACGCGGCCCTTGCGGATCACCTCCACCAGATCCAGCTTGGCCAGCGTGTCCGGCTCGGTCAGTGCCTGCAGGCGCTGCGGATCCAGTTCTACCGCGACGGCATCGAAGCGCCCGCTGTAGATGGCCTTTTCCACCGCTTCCACGCTGGTGTGCGATACGTGCGCAGTGCCCAGCAGCGTGTAACGCACACCTTCGCGTACGACGATGCGCACGGGCTGGCCGGCAAAGAGTTCTTCGCCATCAGCAACATCGCTGGAGCGGGGCAGGGAGTCAGTCATGCATTACTCATTGGTGGGTGCGCTGTCAGTGCCGTCGCCGAGCGCGCGTTGCATCTGCACCGTGTCGAGCCAGCGGCCGTGCTTGCGCCCCAGCCCCTGGAAAACACCGACCAGATGGAAACCGAAGCGCTCGTGCAACTTGATGGAGGCGGTGTTGGTGGGTTCGCCGATCACGGCCACCATCTGCCGATAACCACGTGCGGTGCAGGCATCGATCAGCGCCTGCAGCAGCGTGGTGCCTACGCGCTGGCCCTGGAAGCGCGCATCCACATAGACCGAGTTTTCCACGGTCCACTGATAGGCCACTCGGGTGCGGTAGGTATTGGCGTAGGCATAGCCGGCGACGTCGCCGTCAACCTCGGCGACGATGTAGGGGAAGCCGCGGGCCACGATGTCCTGCATCCGGCGCTGCATTTCAGCCGCGTCGGGGATGTCGTACTCGTAGGTGTTGACGAAATCGGTCACTTCCACCGCGTAGATCGCGGTGATCGCAGCGATGTCAGCCTCGCGGACATCACGGATAAGCACGGCCATGGGCGCAGGTTCCGGCAGGGGATCAGTCGATGTAGCGCTTGAGCAGGTCGCCGTACGCGTCGATGCGGCGATCACGCAGGAACGGCCAGATGCGGCGCACGTGCTCGCTGCGCTGCAGGTCGACCTCGCAGATCAGCACCGTTTCCTCACCACCGGCTTCAGCGATGAACTCGCCCTGCGGCCCCAGCACGTGGCTGTTGCCCCAGAACTGGATGCCCGATGCGCCCATTGGCGACGGTTCGTGGCCGACGCGGTTGCAGCTGAGCACCGGCACGCCGTTGGCCACGGCATGGCCGCGGTGACTGAGCACCCACGCATCGCGCTGGCGATTCTTTTCATCCTGCTGGTCATCCGGGTCCCAGCCGATGGCGGTGGGATAGAGCAGCAGCTCGGCACCGGCCAGCGCCATCAGGCGGGCCGCTTCCGGATACCACTGGTCCCAGCAGACCAGCACGCCAAGGCGGCCGACCGAGGTGTCGATCGGCGTGAAGCCGAGATCGCCCGGGGTGAAGTAGAACTTTTCGTAGAAGCCCGGATCGTCCGGAATGTGCATCTTGCGGTACTTGCCCAGCAGGCTGCCGTCCTTTTCGAACACCACCGCGGTGTTGTGGTACAGGCCCGCGGCACGGCGCTCGAACAGCGAGGCGACCAGGACCACACCGTGCTGCTTGGCCAGCTTGCCCAGGCGCTCGGTGCTGGGGCCCGGAATCGGCTCGGCCAGGTCGAATTCGTCCACATTTTCGTGCTGGCAGAAGTACGCGCCATTGTGCAGCTCCTGCAGCAGCACCAGCTTGGCGCCATTGGCTGCGGCTTCAGCGACACGGGATTCGATCACGGCGAGATTGGCGGCGGCATCACCGTGGTTGCGCTCCTGGATCAGAGCGACGGTAAGGGGCTGGCGGGGACTCATCCGAAAGCGTTCCTGCAGGGGAAAACATGCATGTTAACGCGGATGGGCGAGGGCAGCGTGGCCGCGGCTGAATGATGGGTATGGGGGCGTTCTGGCCTGCGGCCGGCAGAAGCGCAGGCAACGTCAACAGCAGACGGCAACTGCAATTTCAGGAGCACGGCTGCATCGCCCCGGCCGGCGCGGCAGGGATCGCCAGGAATCGCCGTGAATACGTCCCTATGGGGGGGGCGATAGAGGTGAAGCGGAACGGAAAAAGAATGGGCGGGGCAGAGCCCCGCCCATTTCTATTTTTCACGTGGCGGGCGGCCCACGGAACTTGTCCGAGGGCCGGGCGGGGAGGCTATGCGGGGCCTTGAGCGGCAGGAGCCGCGAAGAGCTACATGGACGTACTTGCGCGTGCCCCGCATAGCCTCCCCGCCCGGCCCTTCACCCAGCTGCCGCTTCCCAGCCAGCCACGAAGGGCTCAGCCGTTTGCCAGCAACCCCGCCGGCAACTGCATCGTGATGCAATGCAGGCTCCCGTTCTGCCAGATCAGCGACCGGCAGGGCACCTGCACGATCTCCCGATCCGGGAACGCCGCCGCCAGCACATCCCGTGCGGCGTCATCGGCGACATCACCGTAGGCCGGCATCAGCACCGCCCCGTTGATGATCAGGAAGTTCGCATACGACGCAGCCAGGCGGCGGCCGTCGTCCAGTACCGGCTGCGGCCACGGCAGCGGGAACAGACGGTACGGCGCACCATCGACGGTGCGCAGCGCGGCCAGCTCGGCGCCCATCGCCTGCAGCTCGGCATGGTGCGAGTCGCCGGCGTCATCACAGGCCTGATAGACGATGCTGTCCGCGGACGCGAAACGTGCCAGCGTGTCGATATGCGCGTCGGTGTCGTCGCCTTCCAGATAGCCGTGATCCAGCCACAGCACCCGGTCCTGCTGCAGCCAGTCGGCCATGTCGGTCGAAAGGCTGGCGCGATCACGGTCCGGGTGGCGCTCATGCAGGCACTTCCACGTGGTCAGCAACGTGCCCTGGCCATCGGTTTCAATGCCGCCGCCTTCCAGCGCGAAGGGAATGCTGCGAACCGGTGCATCGGTGAACACGCCCGCGCCGGCCAACACGCCGACCAGTTGGTCATCCAGGCTGGCATCGAACTTGCCGCCCCAACCGGTGAAGCGGAAGTCCAGCAGCTGGAAGCCGCCGTCCTTGCGCTGCAGGGTGATCGGACCGGAGTCGCGCAGCCACGTGTCGTCGTACTGCGCGGTGACGAAGTGCACGCGGTCCATGTCGATGCGGTTGGAGCGCAGGCGCATTTCGGCGTAGGTCTCCACGTCGTCGTCGGCCACGCAGATCAGCACCGGCTGGAAGCGGGTGATCGCGGCCACCAGGGCGATGTAGGTCTCTTCCACCTGGCCCAGGCGCTCGGCCCAGTCGGTGTCGGCCGTCGGCCAGGCAATCAGGACGCCGCTCTGGGCTTCCCACTCGGCAGGAAAACGTAGGGTCTCGTTCATGGTCTCGCTTGCATTGGCCCGCGCGGGCGCGGGCTGGGTTCGTCAGCGGATCGGCGGCTTCGGGCCGATCTCGTTGGGGGCCGCCTTGTTGGCCACCACGTCGATCACCTTCTGCTTTTCAAAGTAGACGGTGAACTGCGGGTAGACCCAGCGGTTGATGGTCGGCCACTGGCGCTTCTGGCCGCCGCGAGCATCCAACTGCTCGGCCGGTGCGCCGAACTGGCTCTGCACCTGCTGCATGCTCTGGCCGCGGACGGGCAGGGCGATGCCCGGCTTCTCGGCGGCGCGATCCACCAGCAGGGTGTCTGCCAGGGCCGGTATGGCCGCGGCGAGGGTGGCCATCACGGCCAGGGACATCAGGCAACGCTTCATCTCGAACTACTCCCCAGTGGTCAAGAAACGCGATTACAACATGGATAAAGCAGAAAGCCGCCCGGAGGCGGCTTTCTGTATCAAACCGGCCCCGCGAAGGACCTGTGGTCGGCCGTGAGGCCGGCCAACTCAGCGCTGGCGCGCCTTGAAACGCGGGTTCGACTTGCAGATCACGAAGATCTTGCCACGACGACGCACGACCTTGCAGTCACGGTGACGGGCCTTCGCTGACTTCAGGGAGGACAGGACTTTCATGGCATACCTCGGCGTACACGTTGAGTGTAAAAGTAAGTGTTCAAGTGGAGCGCGGCCGCGATATGCCAGAGACAATACTGCGTTGACGCTCGTTCAAGCCCGCCATTCTACCGGGCTTTTCTCCATCGTTTCAAGTGGTTGCACAGACCAATCGCAGCACCCGGTCAGGCTGGGGCTAGAATGGGCCCTTCACACCTGCTGGAAACCCCATGTCTGCACTCGTTCCCGTCCTCACCATCGACGGCCCTTCCGGGGCTGGCAAGGGTACCATCAGCCGCATCGTGGCCCGCCGCCTGGGCTGGCACTACCTCGATTCCGGCGCGCTGTACCGGGCCGTGGGCGTGGCCGCCAGCTGGGCGGACATAGACACCTCGGACGCGTCGGCGCTGGTGCGCTGCACCTTCGACACCAAGGTGCAGTTCGTGGAGCAGGGCGAGACGATGCGGGTGCTGGTCAACGGCACCGACGCCACCGACGAGCTGCGGCTGGAAACCACCGGTGCGCTGGCCTCGGCCATTGCCGCCATCCCGGAGGTGCGTGGCGCACTCAAGGAGCGGCAGCGCGCATTCAGGTCTGCCCCCGGCCTGGTGGCCGATGGCCGTGACATGGGTACGGTCATCTTCGCGGACGCCTCCTATAAGGTGTTTCTGACCGCAAGTGCCCAGGAGCGCGCCGAGCGCCGTCATAAGCAGTTGAATGACAAGGGGGTTTCTGTTAGCTTTGATGACCTCCTGCGCGAGATCATGGCCCGCGACGCCCGTGATGCACAGCGCACTGTGGCGCCCCTGAAGCCGGCAGACGATGCCGTCCTCATCGATACCACTGGTATCGGCATCGATGATGTCGTTGCACGAGTGATGGATCTGCTTCCGGTTTCGGCTGCCTGATCCGTTCGTACAGGAGAACCGCCCTCGACGGGGCGGTGTCGCAACACGCACCGCAGGGTTGTAAATGCTCCGTCGCGCAATGATGCGTGGCGGTTTAATCACTTCACACACGGCCCGCTTTTCCGGGGTCGACCAACAGGCGGGCGGCTGGGTTCCTTGATGGAAACCGCTGACCCATGTGATCAACAGAGTAAATCTAATGACCGAATCTTTTGCCGAACTGTTTGAAGCCAGCCAGGCCAATCTGGCCAAGCTGAAGCCGGGCTCCATCGTCAGCGGTACCGTCGTGGAAGTCCGCGGCGATGTCGTGGTGATCAATGCCGGGCTGAAGTCCGAAGGCATCGTGCCGATCGAACAGTTCCGTAACGATGATGGCGAGATCGATGTCGCCGTAGGCGATGTCGTCAAGGTCGCCCTCGATTCCATCGAGAACGGCTTCGGTGAGACCGTTCTGTCGCGTGAGAAAGCAAAGCGCGCGATGGTGTGGGACGAGCTGGAAGAAGCGCTGGAAAAGAACGAAACCATCACCGGTCGCATCAGCGGCAAGGTCAAGGGTGGTTTCACCGTCGACATCAAGGATGTCCGCGCGTTCCTGCCGGGTTCCCTGGTCGATGTGCGCCCCGTGCGCGATCCGGCCTACCTGGAAGGCAAGGAGCTGGAATTCAAGCTCATCAAGCTGGACCGCAAGCGTAACAACGTCGTGGTTTCGCGCCGCGCTGTCGTCGAAAGCGAGCACTCGGAAGAGCGCGAGCAGCTGATGGACAAGCTGCAGGAAGGCGCGATCCTGAAGGGTGTCGTCAAGAACCTGACCGATTACGGCGCTTTCGTGGACCTGGGCGGCATCGACGGCCTGTTGCACATCACCGACATGGCTTGGAAGCGCGTGCGCCATCCGTCCGAAGTCGTGAATGTCGGCGACGAGCTGGACGTGCGCGTGCTGAAGTTCGACCGCGAGCGCAACCGCGTTTCGCTGGGTCTGAAGCAGCTGGGCGAAGATCCGTGGGATAACATCTCGCGTCGTTACCCGGCCAACAGCCGCGTGTTCGGCAAGATCTCCAACGTGACCGATTACGGCGCATTCGTCGAAATCGAGCCGGGCGTGGAAGGCCTGGTGCACGTGTCCGAGATGGATTGGACCAACAAGAACGTCAACCCGTCCAAGGTGGTGCAGGTCGGTGACGAAGTCGAAGTGATGGTGCTGGATTGTGACGAAGAGCGTCGCCGCATCTCGCTGGGCATGAAGCAGGTTGCCGCCAATCCGTGGGAAACCTTCGCTGCCACCCACAAGAAGGGTGACAAGGTGTCGGGCCAGATCAAGTCGATCACCGACTTCGGCATCTTCATCGGCCTGGACGGCGGCATCGACGGCCTGGTTCACCTGTCCGACATCAGCTGGGCGACCACTGGCGAAGACATCGTGCGCAACTTCAAGAAGGGCGACAACCTGGACGCAGTGGTCCTGGCGGTTGATCCGGAACGCGAGCGCATCAGCCTGGGCGTCAAGCAGCTGGAGCAGGATCCGTTCGGTCAGTTCATGGCCGTCAATCCGAAGGGTTCCAAGATCGAAGGTGTGGTCAAGGAAGTTGACGCCAAGGGCGCCATCATCGAACTGGCCGACGGCATCGAGGGCTATGTTGCTGCCCGCGATATCTCCGTCGACCGCGTCGACGATGCCACCCAGCACCTGAAGGTTGGCGACAAGATCGAAGCCAAGTTCGTGGGCATGGACCGTAAGGGCCGTACCCTGCAGCTGTCGATCAAGGCGAAGGACGATGCGGAAATGCGCGAAGTGCTGGAGGACTACCAGTCCGCCTCTTCGGCCGGCATGACCCAGCTCGGCGCGCTGCTGCGTGCACAGCTGGGCGGCAACAAGTCCGAGTAATCGGTCTGCCGCTGTCGTAGTTTCCTGGACGGCCCGGACATCAGTCCGGGCCGTTTCAGGGTTTGAGCCCCTCGAGCAGAGCCTGCAATGACCAAATCCGAACTGATCGAAATCCTTGCGCGCCGGCAGGCGCACCTGAAGGCCGATGATGTCGATCTGGCGGTGAAGTCGTTGTTGGAGATGATGGGCGGCTCGTTGTCGGCCGGTGATCGCATCGAGATCCGCGGTTTCGGCAGTTTTTCCCTGCATTACCGTCCGCCGCGCCTGGGTCGCAATCCCAAGACCGGTGAATCGGTCGCCCTGCCGGGCAAGCATGTCCCGCACTTCAAGCCGGGCAAAGAGCTGCGCGAACGCGTCAGCGATGTGGTGCCACAGGAAGCCGATCCGGCCTGATCCTGCATCACGACGTGCGATCCACCCACCGGGTCGGATAAGCTACGGTCTTCCGTGACTGGAGCTGTCGCATGAAGGTTTTCCGTTTACTGGTCCTGCTGGCAGTGCTGGTCATTGGACTGATCATCGGTGCGGTCAACATGACCGAGATGACGATCAACCTGGTTTTCACTGAATTGCATACCTCGGTTGGCGTGGCGATGATCGCTGCGTTGCTGGTCGGGGTCGTGGTCGGTGCCGGGCTGGTGCTGGTGAGCGTGGTCGTTCCGCTCTATGCCCAGCTGCGCCGTGCCAACAAGGCTGCCCTGGCAACTCCGGGTGTGGCTGTTACTCCTCCTTATGATGGACGCTGATCGCAGATGGAATTTGTCTCCGAGTACTTCTGGTTTTTCCTGTGTGTCCCGCTGGCGGCGGTTGCCGGCTGGGTCATCGGCCGGCGCGGCGGACAGCGCCACGGCGACAACCAGGTCAGCCGCCTGTCCAGCACCTACTTCCGCGGCCTGAACTACCTGCTCAACGAGCAGCCGGACAAGGCGATCGAACTGTTCCTGCACATCGCCGAGCTGGACAAGGAAACCTTCGAGACCCAGGTCGCGTTGGGCCATCTGTTCCGCCGTCGCGGTGAGGTCGATCGCGCGATCCGCCTGCACCAGGGACTGGTTAACCGCACCGACCTCAGCGATCCCCAGCGCGTACAGGCGCTGCTGGCGCTGGGCGAGGACTACATGAAGTCCGGCCTGCTGGACCGTGCCGAAACCGTGTTCTCCGAACTGGCACAGATCGACCAGCGCGCACCGCAGGC
Source organism: Stenotrophomonas sp. CFBP 13725 (assembly GCF_014841935.1). Classification (NCBI taxonomy): domain Bacteria; kingdom Pseudomonadati; phylum Pseudomonadota; class Gammaproteobacteria; order Lysobacterales; family Lysobacteraceae; genus Stenotrophomonas; species Stenotrophomonas sp. CFBP 13725. The sequence continues at coordinate 549,982 of NZ_JACYUV010000002.1, forward strand.
GCTCAAGCACCTGATCGGCATCTACCAGGCCGAGCGGGACTGGGAAAAGGCGATCGACAACGCGTTGCGCTTCGAAGAAGTCACCGGCGAGCCCATGGGCAAGCTGGTCGGGCAGTTCGAATGCGAACTGGCCGAGCGCCACCGCGGCGCCGGTAACGTGGAGCAGGCGAGGGCAGCCATCGCGCGGGCCTACCAGGCCGATGCGATGTCCGTACGGGCCGGCATCATCGAAGGCCGTCTGGAAACCGATGCCGGCAACGCCGAAGCCGCCGTCCGCGCTTTCGAGCGCGCCGCGCGCAACGATCCGGAGTACCTGCCGGAAGTGCTGCAGCCGCTGATGCAGAACTACCGCAAGGTCGGTGACCTGGGCGGCGCGCGCAGCTTCCTGTCCGAGATGACGGAACATTACCGTGGCATCGCGCCCGTGCTGGCGCTGACCCGGTTGATGGAAGAGCAGGAAGGTGTCGCCCCCGCGCGTGCCTACCTCGGTCGCCAGTTGAAGGATCGCCCGTCGGTACGCGGCGAGTCAGCGCTCATCGACCTCACCTTGGCCGAGGGTGCCGACCCGACCGCCACCCTGCACGATCTGAAGCACATCACCGACCAGTTGCTGGTGCGCAACCCGGCCTACCGCTGCACGCGCTGCGGTTTTGGCGCACGCACGCACCATTGGCAGTGCCCGAGCTGCAAGGAATGGGGCACGGTCAAGCCACTGCTGAATTACGCGGTGCTGTAACGCATGAACGCTGTTGTCGCGTTCGAGGCGCTGGGCATGCTTACCCTCGCGGCGGCCGGCCTGACCTGGCTGGCACGCCGCTATGCGCTGCATCGCCAGCTGCTGGACCAGCCCGGTGAGCGGCGCAGCCATGCGGTGGCGACGCCTCGTGGCGGTGGCATTGCCATCGTGGCGACGGTCCTGCTGGGCACGACCGCCGGCGCGATGGTGTGGCCTGCTGCGGTGGTCGGGCTGGCCGTGTTCGCCGCGGGACTGTTGCTGGTCGCAGGGATCGGCTGGTGGGATGACCATCATCCGTTGCCGGCGATTCGGCGGCTGATGGTACACATGCTGGCATCGGCGCTGCTGGCTGCGCTGGTGTGGCAGGCAACGGGCAGCATCGTGCAGGCCGTCCTGCTGTTCTTTGTCGCAACTGCCTTGATAAATCTGTGGAACTTCATGGATGGCATCAACGGCATCGCCGCCAGTCAGGCCTTGATTGCCGCGCTGGCCATCGCCGCGATTCTGCCAACCCCTGCGGCACTGCTGGCGATCGCCGTGGCGGCCGGGTGCCTTGGATTCCTGCCGTTCAACTTTCCGCGCGCACGCATCTTCATGGGTGATGTCGGCAGCGGGGCCTTGGGCTACCTGCTCGCGGCGCTTGTCGGGTTGGCCAGCGTGGTGACCGACATCAACTGGCTGCTGTTGCTGGTGCCGCTCGCGGTGTTCCTTGTGGACGCAGGCTTCACGCTGTCATCCCGCATGCTCTCCGGGCAACGCTGGATGGAACCACACACGCAGCACGTCTATCAGCGCGCCGTGAAGGCTGGCTTCAGCCACGCACGGGTGACGGGCGTGTATATTCTGCTCGGCCTGGTCGGAGCGGTGCTGCTGTACGCAGCGCGTTCGATATCTTCGCTGCATCAGGCTGGCGTGGCGGTCGCCTGGGGGGTGCTGTTGGCCTGCCTGTGGGGCGTGTCGCGCGTTCGCCTGCGCAATTTCTGAGGGTTTATCCTGCTCATGTCAGCTAGGTGGAACAGAATTCTTGCGCTGCTGCCGCGCGCCGCCATCGTCGTCCATGATCTTTTCATGGTCTGGGCCTGCTGGCAGCTTCTGCACGCGGGCCGGTACTCGATCCTCCCCGATGCGCCGGCGCTGCCTCTCTGGAATGTAGACACCTCGCTGGTGCTGGGCATCCAGGCATTGGTGTTCTGGCGTGTCGGCCTGTATCGCGGCCTGTGGCGTTTTGCCAGCGTGGCCGACCTGATCAACATCTTCAAGGCCAGCTTCATCGGCCTGATCGCCATCGTCTTGACGTTGGCATGGAAGCGCTTCGACGGCGTGCCGCTGTCGGTGCTCGTCATCTATCCCTTCGCGCTGTCCGCGCTGCTCGGTGCCCCGCGCCTGCTGTATCGCGCCTGGAAGGATTATCAGTCCGTACAGTCCGACTCGACCGGTCGCCGTGTGCTGATCCTGGGCGCAGGTCAGGCTGCGGAGGCGCTGGTGCGCGACCTGCGCCGTTCCGGTGAGTACGAACCGGTCGGCCTGCTGGACGATGCCCCGCACCTGCAGGGCGCCAAGCTGCAGGGACTGCCGATCCTCGGCACGCTGGACGACGCGCCGGCTGTCGCGCGCGAAACCGTTGCGCGGCTGATCGTCATCGCCATTCCCTCGCTGGATGCGGTGGGCATGCAGCGGGTGGTCGGCCTGTGTGAGAGCACGGGTGTGCCGTTCCGCACGGTGCCCAAATTGAGTGACATCCTGCAGGGCCAGTCGCTGCCGGGTCAGTTGAAGGAAGTGGCGATCGAAGACCTGCTGGGGCGCAAGCCGATCCAGCCGGACTGGACCTTGATCCGCGGTTGGCTGGGCGGCCGGACGGTGCTCGTCACCGGCGCCGGCGGGTCGATCGGTTCAGAACTGTGCCGCCAGTGTGCACGCCATGGAGCAGGGCGCATCGTGCTGCTCGAGATGAGCGAACTGCTGCTGCTGACCATCGAAGCCGAGCTGCGTCGCAGCTTCCCGGACATCGAGGTCGAGGCCGTGCTGGGTGACTGCGGTGACCCCGCGGTGATCCGCCATGCGCTGTCGCTGCGTCGGGTGGAAGCGACCTTCCATGCGGCCGCCTACAAGCAGGTGCCGGTATTGGAGCGTCAACTGCGCGAAGCGGTCCGCAACAATATCCTGGCCACCGAGAACGTGGCGCGCGCCTGCATGGAAGCAAAGGTGGAGCACTTCGTCTTCATCTCGACCGACAAGGCCGTAGACCCGGTCAACTCGCTGGGCGCCAGCAAGCGCTATGCCGAGATGATCTGCCAGAGCCTGGACCAGAAGTCCACGCACACGCGTTTCGTGACCGTCCGCTTCGGCAACGTGCTGGCCTCCGCCGGCAGCGTGGTGCCGTTGTTCCGCGACCAGATCATGAAGGGCGGTCCGGTGACCGTCACCGATCCGGAGGTCACGCGTTACTTCATGACCATCCCGGAAGCCTGCCAGCTGATCCTGCAAGCGGCCGCGTCCGCCTCGCACGGCGCGATCTACACGCTGGACATGGGCGAACCGGTACCGATCCGCGTGCTCGCCGAGCAGATGATCCGACTGACGGGAAAGCAGCCGTACAAGGACATCGCCATCATCTACACCGGCCTGCGTCCCGGTGAGAAGCTGCACGAAACGCTGTTCTATTCCGATGAGGAATACCGGCCCACCTCACACCCCAAGGTGCTGGAGGCGGGCGTGCGTACGTTCTCGCGGGACCTCGTGCTGGCCAACGTGCCGAAGCTGCGCGACGCGATATCCACTTACGATATCGAAGCGATCCAGGAGATCCTGTTCGCCACGATGCCGGAGTTCGATCCGCTTCAACAGGATGCTTACATCCCTTCGGCTAACGTGGTTCCCTTCCCCGTAAGAGAGGCCAACAGGTAGCAGATGAGCAAGCGAATCAGAAAAGCAGTTTTTCCGGTGGCAGGGCTAGGGACACGCTTTTTGCCGGCAACCAAGACGGTTCCGAAGGAAATGCTGCCGATCATCGATCGTCCGCTCATCCAGTACGCCGTTGACGAAGCCATCGAAGCGGGCTGCGACACCCTGATCTTCATCACCAACCGCTACAAGCATGCGGTTGCCGACTATTTCGACAAGGCCTACGAGCTCGAGCAGAAGCTCGAACGCGCCGGCAAGCTGGAGCAGCTGGAGCTGGTTCGCCATGTGCTTCCCAACGGCGTGCGTGCGGTCTTCGTGACCCAAGCTGAAGCGCTGGGCCTGGGCCATGCCGTGCTGTGTGCGAAAGAGATCATCGGCGATGAGCCCTTCGCGGTGCTGCTGCCGGACGATCTGATCTACAACCGCGGTGACGGTGCGCTCAAGCAGATGGCTGACCTCAACGAGGCCACCGGTGCCAGCGTGATCGCGGTGGAAGATGTGCCGCACGAGCAGACGGCGAGCTACGGTATCGTCGCCACGGACGCGTTCGATGGCAGTCACGGCCGCATTTCGGCCATTGTCGAAAAGCCGAAGCCGGAAGATGCACCCAGTGACCTCGCGGTAGTGGGCCGTTATGTGCTCAGCCCGAAGATCTTCGAGCTGCTGGAAGCGACCGGTACCGGCGCAGGTGGCGAGATCCAGCTGACCGACGCGATCGCCGAGCTGCTGAAGAGCGAGCCCGTCGATGCCTATCGTTTCGAAGGACGTCGCTTCGACTGCGGCACGCATCTGGGCCTGGTGGAAGCCACCATCCGGTTTGCACTGAACAGCAAGAAGCTGGCCAAGCCGGCCCGGCAGAAGCTGCAGGAAATGCTCGCCGAAGACGATTGATCCGGCGAACGGCCGAGCCCCTCGTGGCGGGCGGCGAAAGCTGCAGCTGCGGCGGGGCCGGGCGGTGGGGCTGGTCGGGGGACGGCAATAGCCGCATCCATGCGGGCCTCGTTTCGTGCCATCCATGGCACTCAACGCCCCCGCCCAGCCCCACCGCCCGACCCCCTGACGGGTTCCGGTGGCAGCCCGCCACGTAAGAAAAAATAAAAAAGCGGTAGCGCCGACCCATGGTCGGCGGAATGTTGCCGCCAACGGCCCGCTGCGCTCGCCGACCATGGGTCGGCGCTACCGATGCCCGCAGGTCCTGTCCCACCAAACATACATACCTGCAGCTGTAGCTGCGGCTGTTGCTGTTGCCGTGGCTCTGGCTCCAGCACGGTGCCGGGGCGCAGCCCCGGCACCAAAACCCTTTCGGCGGAATGTTCCCGCCAACGGCCCGCTGCGCTCGCCGACCATGGGTCGGCGCTACCGATGCCCGCAGGTCCTGTGGACGCCATGGACCTGTCGAAGGTGGGGCGGGGTGGGTTCGCGGGGGCGTTGAGCGCCATGGATGGCGCGAAACGAGGCCCGCATGGATGCGGCTGTTGCCGTCCCCCGCGAACCCACCCCGTCCCGCCCATCCCGGCAATGCAGCTGTTGCTGTTGCCGTGGCTTTGGCTTTGCTCTAGCTCTGGCTCAAGCAGGGTGCCGGGGCGCAGCCCCTGCAACCAAAACCCTTTCGGCGGAATGTTCCCGCCAACGGCCCGCTGCGCTCGCCGACCATGGATCGGCGCTACCGATGCCCGCAGGTCCCGTGGCCACCATGGACCTGTCGAAGGTGGGGCGGGGTGGGTTCGCGGGGGCGTTGAGCGCCATGGATGGCGCGAAACGAGGCCCGCAGGATGCGGCTGTTGCCGTCCCCCGCGAACCCACCCCGTCCCGCCAAACACACATGCCTGCAGCTGTGGCTGTTGCCGTTGCCGCAGCTCTGGCTCAAGCAGGGTGCCGGGGCGCAGCCCCGGCAACCAAAACCCTTTCGGCGGAATGTTCCCGCCAACGGCCCGCTGCGCTCGCCGACCATGGGTCGGCGCTACCGATGCCCGAAGGTCCTGTGGCCGCCATGGACCTGTCGAAGGTGGGGCGGGGTGGGCTCGCGGGGGCGTTGAGCGCCATGGATGGCGCGAAACGAGGCCCGCATGGATGCGGCTGTTGCCGTCCCCCGCGAACCCACCCCGTCCCGCCCACCCCGGCAATGCAGCTGTTGCTGTGGCTCTTGCTCTGGCTCTGGCTCTGGCTCTGGCTCTGGCTCAAGCAGGGTGCCGGGGCGCAGCCGCGGCAACCAAAACCCTCTTACAGCGATTCGAAGATGCCCGCCGCACCCATGCCGGTGCCGATGCACATCGTCACCATGCCGTACTTCTGCTGGCGACGACGCAGACCGTGCAACAGCGTTGCCGTACGGATCGCACCCGTGGCGCCCAGCGGATGGCCCAGCGCGATGGCGCCGCCCAGCGGATTGACCTTCGACGGGTCCAGCCCGCAATCGCGGATCACCGCCAGCGACTGCGCCGCAAATGCTTCATTGAGCTCGATCCAGTCCAACTGATCCTGGGTCAGGCCGGCCTGCTTCAGCGCCTTCGGAATCGCCGCGATCGGGCCGATGCCCATCACTTCCGGGCGCACACCGGCGACCGAGAAGCTGACGAACCGGGCCAGCGGCTTCAGGCCGTAATCCTTCACCGCCTGCTCGGACGCCAACAGCACCGCACCGGCGCCGTCGCTCATCTGCGAGGAATTGCCGGCCGTGACCGTACCGCCGAACTGGCCGTTGCGGAACACCGGGCGCAGCTTGGCCAGGCCTTCCGCGGACGAATCCAGGCGCGGGCCCTCATCGGTGTCGACGACGGTGTCGCGGGTGATGATGCGGCGGCCGTCGGCCAGGTCCGGCTGACGGGTGCGCACGTCGTACGGACTGATCTCGTCCTTGAAGTCGCCGTTCTGGATCGCGGCGATCGCCTTCTGGTGCGAGGCGAGGGCAAAGGCGTCCTGCTCTTCGCGCGACACCTTCCACTCTTCGGCGACCTTCTCAGCGGTGATGCCCATGCCGTAGGCAATGGCCACGTGGTCGTTATCGAACACGCTCGGGGCCATCGCGATCTTGTTGCCCATCATCGGCACCATCGACATCGATTCGGTACCGCCGGCCAGCATCAGGTCGGCATTGCCCAGACGGATCTGATCCGCCGCCATGGCGACGGCCTGCAGGCCGGATGAGCAGAAACGGTTCACCGTCTGCGCCGCGATGGTGTCCGGCAGGCCGGCCAGCAGCACGCCGATGCGCGCCACGTTCATGCCCTGCTCGGCTTCCGGCATCGCGCAGCCGATGATGGCGTCGTCGATGCGGTTGACGTCGATGCCCGGCGCCTGCGCTACCACCGAGCGCAGCACGTGGGCCAGCATGTCGTCGGGACGGGTGTTGCGGAACATGCCCTTGGGCGCCTTGCCTACCGGTGTGCGGGTGGCGGCGACGATGTAGGCGTCCTGGATTTGCTTGGTCATTGCAGTGATCTCTTCAATAGGGGTTGGGATGAGGTTGCCGGCCAACGGCCGGCACGACCGATGTCCCGTCAGTTCCGCAGCGGCTTGCCGGTCTTCAGCATGTGCGCGATGCGGGCCTGGGTTTTTTCCTGCTGTGCCAGTTCGACGAAGTGCTTGCGCTCCAGGGTCAGCAGCCACTCCTCGTCCACCAGCGTGCCGCGATCCACTTCGCCGCCGCACAGGACGGTCGCGATGCGTACGGCGATCTCGTAGTCGTACGGGCTGATGAAGCGGCCTTCCAGCATGTTGACCAGCATCATCTTGAAGGTCGCGATACCGACATCACCGGCGACCTGGATGCGGCGCGAGGGCATCGGCGGGCGATAGCCGCCTTCGGCGAGGGCCAGCACTTCAGCCTTGGCGATGTGCAGCGCCTCGAAGCTGTTGAACACCACCTTGTCGGTGGCGCGCATCAGGCCGAGTTCCTTCGCGTTGACCGCCGAGTTGGAGACCTTGGCCATGGCCACCGTTTCAAAGGTCTTCTTCAGTTCGGCGAACACATCACCACCGGGGCCGGCAGCCTGCGATGCACGCACCGCCAACTCCTTCAGGCCGCCGCCGGCGGGCAGCAGGCCAACGCCCGCTTCCACCAGGCCGATGTAGCTTTCCAGCGATGCCACGCTCTTCGCGCTGTGCATCTGGAATTCGCAGCCACCGCCCAGGGCCAGGCCACGCACCGCCGTCACTACCGGTACCAGCGAGTACTTGATCGCCTGGCTGGTGCGCTGGAAGTTGTGCACCATTTCTTCAAACTGCTCGACCTTGCCGGCCTGCAGCAGGCCCAGTGCACCGGCCAGGTCGGCGCCGGCGGAGAAGGGTTCCTTCTGCTGCCAGATCACCAGGCCCTTGAAGTCTTTCTCGGCGCGCTTGATGGCTTCCTGCAGGCCATCGAGCACGTGATCGGACACGGTGTTCATCTTGGTCTTGAAGCCGACCACCGCGATGCCATCGCCGTCGTGCCACATGCGCACGCCGTCGTTTTCATACACGGTGTCGCCCTGCGGGAACTGTTCGCCCAGCAGCGGATCGGGGAAGCGCTGGCGCTGGTAGACCGGCAATGCGGAGCGCGGCAGCTTGGCGTTGCGCGTCGGGCTGTAGCTGCCTTCGGCGGCGTGCACGCCATCGCGGCCATCGAACACCCAATCCGGCAGTGGCGCGCTGCTCATGCTCTTGCCGGCGACGATGTCATCGGCAATCCACTGCGCGACCTGCTTCCAGCCGGCGGCCTGCCAGGTTTCGAACGGACCCAGCGACCAACCGTAGCCCCAGCGGATGGCCAGGTCGACGTCGCGCGCGGTCTCGGCGATGTCAGCCAGGTGATACGCGCTGTAGTGGAACAGGTCGCGGAAGGTGGCCCACAGGAACTGTGCCTGCGGGTGCTGGCTCTCGCGCAGTTTGGCGAACTTTTCCGCCGGATTCTTGATCTTCAGGATCTCGACCACTTCCGCTGCAGCGGTCCGGTCAGCGGCGCGGTAATCCTGCTTTTCCAGGTCCAGCACCATGATGTCCTTGCCGACCTTGCGGAAGATGCCCGCGCCGGTCTTCTGGCCCAGTGCGCCCTTGGAAATCAGCGCGTCGAGCCACTTCGGCGATTTGAAGAACGCGTGCCACGGATCGTTGGGCAGGGTGTCGCCCATGGTCTTGATCACGTGCGCCATGGTGTCCAGGCCGACCACATCAGAGGTGCGGTAGGTCGCCGACTTCGGGCGGCCGACCAGCGGGCCCGTCAGGCCGTCGACTTCGTCGAAGCCCAGGCCGAATTCCTGAGTGTGGTGGATGGTGGACAGGATCGAGAACACCCCGATGCGGTTGCCGATGAAGTTCGGGGTGTCCTTGGCGTACACCACGCCCTTGCCCAAGGTGGTGACCAGGAAGCTTTCCAGGCCCTCCAGCACGCTGGCGTCGGTGGTGGAGGCCGGGATCAGCTCGGCCAGGTGCATGTAGCGCGGCGGGTTGAAGAAATGCACGCCGCAGAAGCGATGACGCAGCTGTTCGGGCAGCACGTCGGCCAGCTTGTTGATGCCCAGGCCGGACGTGTTGGAGGCCAGCACGGCGTGGTCGGCCACGAACGGCGCGATCTTCTTGTACAGGCCCTGCTTCCAGTCCATCCGCTCGGCGATGGCTTCGATGATCAGGTCGCAGTCGCGCAGCTGCTCCAGCCCGCTCTCGTAATTGGCCGGCGTGATCGCCTCGGCGTAGGACTTGCTGGCGAGCGGGGCAGGGCTGAGCTTGCCCAGGTTGGCGATCGCCTTCAGCACGATGCCGTCGGCGGGGCCTTCCTTGGCGGGCAGGTCGAACAGCACGGTGTCGACGCCGGCGTTGGTCAGGTGGGCTGCGATCTGGGCGCCCATGACGCCGGCACCCAGCACGGCGGCGCGGCGGACTAGCAGGGAATTGGACATGTCGATAAGCCTTGGTTGGTCAGCAGTTACTGGGTGGAAAGGGAAGGTGGGGTGACAGCCGGGCTGGCGGACATCGCGGCGCTGCGTGCAGCCGCGCGGAAGCCGGCTTCGGCGAAACGGATGAGTTCCTGTGCGGCCTGGGCACCATGCGCGGCTTCGGTGACGCCGGCAGGTCGCTTGATCAGGCCGAAATCGGCCATCGCATAGGTAAGCGACCCGGCCAGGAAGTCGAGGCGCCAGTACAGCTCTTCCTTGCTCAGATCCGGCACGCAGGCGGAAATGGCACGACCGAAGTCTCGCAGCACGTGGCCGTAGTGATCCGACAGGAAGCGCCGCAGGTTGTCGTTTTTCTCCGCATAGGCACGGGCGATGACGCGCACGAACGCGCCACCGCTCTGGCTGTCCTGCGCCATCGCCAGCGCCGGCTCGACGAATGCGGCCAGCACCGGCCGCAGTTCGCCCGGATGCTCGCTGCGTGCTTTCTCCAACTGCGCCATCCGCGCGGCGGTCATTTCGTCCATGCGGCGCCGGAACACCTCGTTGACCAGGTTTTCCTTGGATCCGAAGTGATAGTTGACCGCTGCGATGTTGACGTCAGCCTGGCTGGTCACCTGGCGCAGCGACGTCCCGGCAAAGCCATGCAGCGCAAACAACGCCTCGGCGGCGCCGAGGATGCGGTCTTTGGTGGAGAAGTGGGCAGGTCTGGCCATGGAGAACAGGGTTCAATCAAACGATTGTTTGATATTAGACCTGGGGCTCGGCGCAATGCATTGTGCGCCGCAGCATCATGTCGCCGCCGTTCATCCCCGGCCGCAGATGAATGGCCGGGGCTACCGTGTGTTGCGGCGAGGCGCTACAATAAGCCTACGTATATCAGCCTAAGCCCGCGTTTCGACGTGGGTTTTTTTCATGCTACCCTCGGGCCTTGAGTGGCCCGGATCTCGGAGATACCACCATGGCGCTGGAGCGCACCCTTTCGATCATCAAGCCCGACGCCGTCGCCAAGAACGTCATCGGTGAAATCTACGCCCGCTTCGAAAAGGCCGGCCTGAAGGTCGTCGCTGCCAAGTACAAGCAGCTGTCGCGCCGCGAAGCCGAAGGCTTCTACGCCGTGCACCGCGAGCGTCCGTTCTTCAACGCGCTGGTCGAGTTCATGATCTCCGGCCCGGTGATGATCCAGGCGCTGGAAGGCGAGAACGCCGTTCTGGCCCACCGCGACCTGCTGGGCGCCACCAATCCGAAGGAAGCCGCGGCCGGCACCATCCGCGCTGATTTCGCTGAATCCATCGATGCCAATGCCGCCCACGGCTCGGACTCGGTCGAGAACGCCACCAACGAAATCGCTTACTTCTTTGCCGCCACGGAAGTGGTCTCCCGTTAAGAGGTTGCCGTGAACGAGGTCGTACAGACACCCGCCATCCAGCCGCTGCCGAAGTCGGCACCCACGGCTGGCAAGCAGAACCTGCTCGACCTCGATCGCGCGGGCCTGGAGCGTTTTTTCGTCGAAAAACTCGGCGAACAGAAGTTCCGGGCACATCAGGTGATGAAGTGGATCCACCATCGCTACGTCACCGATTTCGATGAAATGACCGACCTCGGCAAGGGACTGCGCGCCAAGCTGCAGGAACATGCCGAGGTGCTGGTTCCGAACATCGTGTTCGACAAACCGTCCGCCGACGGCACCCACAAGTGGTTGCTGGCGATGGGCAACGATGGCAAGAACGCCATCGAAGCGGTCTACATTCCGGACAAGAGCCGCGGCACGCTGTGCGTTTCCTCGCAGGTGGGCTGTGCGCTGAACTGCACGTTCTGTTCGACCGCCACCCAGGGCTTCAACCGCAATCTGTCCACCGCCGAGATCATCGGCCAGGTATGGATTGCCGCGCGTCACCTGGGCAACGTGCCGCACCTGATGCGCCGTCTCACCAACGTGGTGATGATGGGCATGGGCGAGCCACTGATGAATTTCGACAACGTCGTGCGCGCGATGAACGTGATGCGCGACGACCTGGGCTATGGCCTCGCCAACAAGCGGGTGACTCTGTCCACCTCCGGCCTGGTGCCGATGATCGATCGGCTGTCCACCGAAAGCGATGTGTCGCTGGCGGTGTCCCTGCATGCGCCGACCGATGAGCTGCGCGAGACCCTCGTGCCGCTGAACCGGAAGTACCCGATCGCAGATCTGATGGCGTCCTGCGCGCGCTACCTGCGTGGCAACAAGCGCCGCGAATCGGTGACCTTCGAATACACCCTGATGAAAGGCATCAACGACCAGCCCGAGCACGCCCGTGCACTGGCCCGGTTGATGCGCCAGTTCGACAACGCGGTGCAGGCCAAGGGCTCGGGCAAGGTCAACCTGATCCCTTTCAATCCCTTCCCGGGCACGCGATACGAACGCTCCGACGATGTGCAGATCCGCGCCTTCCAGACCATCCTGCTGGACAACAACGTGCTGACGATGGTGCGCCGTACCCGCGGTGATGACATCGATGCGGCGTGTGGCCAGTTGAAGGGGCAGGTCATGGATCGGACGCGGCGCCAGGCCGAGTTCAACAAGACCCTTGATGCGCTTGAGAACGTACGGGCCGGGCGCGATGCAGCGGCCTGACCGCCTGCTCGCCGGTGCTGCCCTGTGCGCGCTGGTGCTGGCGGGGTGCGGTGGTGGCAGCAAGGGGGGCGGATTGAAGATGGGCAAGGCCGAGATGTCGGTTGCGCCCACCTACACAGCCCATGACGGCGAACAGGTGCGACGCCAGCACCAATACAACAACGACGTGACGCTGGCCGGGGCCGACCTCGGGGCCGGCAATCTGGACGCGGCGGAAAAGCGCGCGCGTTCGGCGCTCAAGCTGGACAGTGGACGCCCTGACGCGCTGCTGCTGCTCGCTGCCGTCGCGCAGCGGCGTGGCGACAACGTACAGACCGGCCAGCTGCTGCAGCGGGCCACCGTGCTGGCTCCCGAGCGCGGCGACGTGCTGAACAACTACGCGGCGTGGTTGTGCCAGCAGGGGCGTGCGGCGGAGTCGCTGCCGTGGTTCGACCGGGCGCTGGTGGCGCCGGGCTACGCCACGCCGGCCATCGCGCTGTCCAACGCCGGTGCCTGCGCCCTGGATGCCGGGCAGCGTGAACGCGCCCAGCGTGACCTGCGCGCATCGCTGGCCAGCGAGCCCAAAAACGCCCAGGCGCTGACCGCGATGGCGCAACTTTCGTACGACGATGGCCGTTTCATGGAAGCGCGTGCGTTTTCGGAGCGCCGCCTCGCGGCTGCACCGTCAACGCGTTCCGTGTTACAACTGGCGTCGCAAATCGAGACGCGACTGGGTGATGCGGCAGCCGCCGCACGCTACCAGCAGCGGATTCGTCAGGAATTTCCGCAGGATGCGGACCCCAATTCCAAGGGTTGAAGCATAGTGACTGACAACCAGACCGTGAACGCTTTCGAGACGGCAGCCGGCTGTGGCCAACGCCTCCGCCAGGCCCGTGAAGCGGCAGGACTGACACTTGACGAGGTTTCCAAGCGCCTGCACATGCCTGTGCAGGTCGTCCGTTCGCTTGAGGAAGAGCAGTGGCAGCGTCTGGGCGCGCCGGTGTTCGTCCGCGGCCAGCTGCGCAGCTATGCGCGGCTGCTGGGCGTGGACGTGGGACAGGTGCTTGAACAGGCCCAGGTGGGGCCGATCGTGCCGCCTACCCTGGTCAGCCATACCCATACGCCGCGCGCGCGGCGCATCGCGGAAAGCCTGGGCCGACGCCTCCTGTACGTGGGCATCACCGCAGCGCTCGCGGTGCCGGTCTGGTTCGCTACCCGCAGCCATCTGGATGGCAGCGGGCAGGGGCCCAACACGGCCTCCCTGGATGTGATCCCGGCAACGGTGGCCGTCGCGCCGCCTGCCGATGGCCGCGATGCCGCGCCGGAACCGACGGCCGCTGCGACACCGCAGCGACCGCCCGCCCAGCCCTACATGGCCTCGTTGACGCCGGTGCCACGGCCTGCGGCGGTCGAGCCGCCGGTGGCTGCCGGCACGGCGTTGGCACTGCAGTTCAGCGGCGACAGCTGGGTGGACATCACCGGGCCCGATGGGGCGACGGTGGAAAAAGCGCTGATCAAGGCGGGCCAGTCGCGCAGCTTCCCGGCAGGCCAGGTCAGCCGGATCGTGCTGGGCAACGCCTCGCAGGTGCAGGTTCAGCAGAACGGCACCATCATCGATCTCGGTCCGTATCAGCGAGCCAACGTTGCCCGCTTTACGGTATCCTCTGACGGCTCCGTGGTCCCGGTTTCCAACTGAGACCGCGGCGGCACTCCACAACCCAATGAACAGTCCTCCCCGGCGAGCTTGTCTCCGGCTCGGGTAGGGCGAGAGTACGCATGGCGATCGACGACCTGCTCGACGAGCACGAACAAAGTGAACGCGTCCGCTCCTGGCTGCGCAAGAACGGCCTGAGCATCCTCGGTGGCGTAGCAGTGGCCGTCGGCGCGATCTGGGGCTGGGGCTACTGGCAGCAGTCGCACGGCGACAAGCTGGCCTCGGCCAACCTGGAGTACCAGAAGGTGCTCAAGGGCATCGAGGAGAACAAACTCGATGAGGCGGGCAAGGCAGTGAAGGCACTCGACGCCGGCCCGTCCAACATCTATTCCGAACTGGCTGCCCTGCAGCTGGCGAAAGCGCAGGTGGAAGCCGGCAAGAACGATGACGCGCTTGCCACCCTGCGCGCGGTCAGCGTGGAAGGCGACCTGAAGCACGTGGTTGACCAACGCATTGCGCGTCTGCTGGTTGCGACCGGCAAGGGCGACGAAGCCATCAAGCTGCTGGGCTCGGCCACCGACAGCAGTGCGCTGGAGATTCATGGCGACGCCTTGATGGCCGCCGGCAAGCGGGATGAAGCCCGCGGGCAGTACGAGAAAGCGCTTAAGACGCTGGACGTGGCAGCGCCCCAACGGCGCCTGCTGGAAACCAAGTTGATGGACGCCGGCGGCACGGTCGCGGCGACTGAGGAGACGGTGTAATGGGTCAGATGGTCATCCTCAAGCGGGTTGCCACGGTTGCGATGCTCGGCATGGCACTGTCCGGCTGCAGCACGGTAAAGGGCTGGTTCGCCGGCAAGGACGCAGCGGCGAAGAAACTGCAGGAACCGGCCGAACTGGTGAAGTTCGATGCCACGGTGAAGATCGACAAGCTGTGGACGGTCAACCTGGGCAAGGGCGAAGAGCGCATCGGCGTCCGCCAGGGTCCGGTCGTGGCCGATGGTCGCGTCTACGGCGCGGCGATCACCGGTGGCGTGCACGCCATTGATCTGCAGACCGGCAAGAAGATCTGGACGTACGAGCCGGCCAAGGAAAAGAAGAAGCCGAAGCTGCGCCTGTCCGGTGGACCGGGCGTGGGCGAAGGCCTGGTGGCCATCGGTACGCTGGACGGACAGGTGATCGCGCTCGATGCCAACGACGGCACCGAGAAGTGGCGCGCCAAGGTGCCCGGCGAAGTGATTTCCGCGCCGGCCATCGGCCAAGGCATGGTGTACGTACGCAGCAATGACGGCCGCATCACCGCGTTCGATGTGTCCAACGGCACCCAGCGCTGGTTCAACCCGCGCGAACTGCCGGCGCTGACCGTGCGCGGCAACGCGCCGATCGTGCCGGGTCCGGGCGTGCTGTTCGTCGGCAACGACGACGGCAGCATCTCCGCGATGGCGTCCACCGATGGCCGCACGCTGTGGGACCAGGTGGTCGGCAACCCGGAAGGGCGCACCGAACTGGACCGCATGGCCGACGTGGATGGCGCCCCCGTGCTGGAAGGCGCCACGCTGTATGCCAGCAGCTTCAAGAACCAGACCATGGCCATCGAAGGCCCGACCGGCCGCCCGCTGTGGGCGCGCGATCACGGCGGTGCCGGTGGTGTCGCCGTGTCGACGTCCTACGTGATCGTTACTGACAACCAGGGCGGTGTATTCGGCCTGGACAAGCAGAGCGGTGCGGCCAGCTGGTCGCAGACCGGCCTGGCCCGGCGCCAGTTGACCGGTCCTGCGCTGCAGGGCGATTACGTGGTTGTCGGCGATCTCGACGGCTATGTTCACTGGCTGCAACAGTCCGACGGCGCGATGGCCGCCCGGGCAAAGACCGGCGGGACCGTCAAGGCCCAACCGATAGTCGCTGACGGGGTGCTGCTGGTGCAGAACGTCGAAGGCAAGCTGACCGCTTACCGGTTGGCCAATTAATTACGGAGTAAACGCGATGCTGCCCCTGGTCGCCCTGGTCGGACGGCCGAATGTCGGCAAGTCCACAATTTTCAACGCGCTCACGCGCACCCGCGACGCGCTGGTCCATGACCAGCCCGGCGTGACCCGTGACCGCAACTACGGTGTCTGTCGCCTGGACGAGGACAACCCGTTCCTGATCGTGGACACCGGCGGCATCGCCGAGCAGGAAGAAGGCCTGGCCGGCGCGACCGCGCGCCAGGCACGTGCTGCTGCGGAGGAAGCCGACCTGATCGTGTTCGTCGTGGATGCCCGCGACGGCACCTCGTCGCTGGACGATGACATCCTGGCGTGGCTGCGCAAGCAGCAGCAGCCCAAGGTGCTGCTGATCAACAAGATCGACGGCACCGACGAGCACACCGTGCGCGCGGAATTCTCGCGGTACGGCTTCAGCGAGATGATGACCGTCTCGGCGGCGCATCGTCAGGGTCTGGATGACCTGCTCGAGGAAATCGTCGAGCGCCTGCCGGAAGAAGGCAGCGCCGAAGAGATGGACAACGATCCGAACCGCGTGCGCATCGCCTTCGTCGGTCGCCCCAACGTGGGCAAGTCGACGCTGGTGAACCGCATCCTCGGCGAGGAGCGGATGATCGCCTCTGAAGTGCCGGGCACCACCCGGGATTCCATCTCGGTGGACCTGGAGCGCGAGGGCCGTGACTACCGACTGATCGACACCGCCGGCCTGCGCCGTCGGGGCCGCGTGGACGAAGCGGTGGAGAAGTTCTCCGTCGTCAAGACCATGCAGGCGATCGAGCAGTGCCAGGTGGCCGTGCTGATGCTGGACGCACACGAAGGCGTGACCGACCAGGACGCCACCGTGCTCGGTGCGGTGCTGGATGCCGGCCGTGCGTTGGTGATTGCGATCAACAAATGGGACGGACTGACCGACTACCAGCGCGAACAGGCGGAGACCCAGTTGTCGCTGCGCCTGGGCTTCGTGCCGTGGGCCGAGTCGGTGCGTATTTCGGCGATGCACGGCTCTGGCCTGCGTGAACTGTTCAATGCAGTGCACCGTGCGCATGCGTCGGCGAACCATCAGTTCAGCACCAGCGAAGTGAACCAGGCGCTGGAAGTGGCCTACCAGGCCAATCCGCCGCCGACCATTCGTGGCCACGTGTCCAAGCTGCGCTACGTGCATCCGGGCGGCGCCAACCCGCCGACCTTCATCGTGCACGGCACGCGGCTGAAAGAGCTGTCCGAGTCGTACAAGCGCTACCTGGAGAACTTCTTCCGCAAGCGCTTCAAGCTGGTCGGTACGCCGGTGCAGTTCATCTTCCGCGAGGGAGCGAACCCGTACGAAGGCAAGAAGAACCCGCTGACCGAACGCCAGGTCAAGGCCAAGCGTCGCCTGATGAAGCACGTCAAGGGTCGCTGACGCGACCCGGTAACGCCGAATCCACTGACGCCGAACCCACGGTAGCGCCGACCCATGGTCGGCGAGCGCAGCGGGCCGTTCGCGGCGCGACCAGATCACCGGTAACGCCGACCCATGGTCGGCGAGCGCAGCGGCGGTGTGCCACCCCTGCGCGCATGGCCGATAATGCCGCCATGCGTATCCCCGAAATAACCCCGGAAATCGCCCTGCAACGCCTCGCTCACGGCGCGGCGCTGATCGACGTGCGCGAGGCGCACGAGCGTGCAGGCGGCATGGCCCAAGGCGCGCACGGCATCGCCAGCGGCGTGCTGCAGGCCGATCCTGGCGCGCACCTGCCGCGCACCGACCAGGACATCCTGCTGATCTGCCAGACCGGCCGGCGCTCCGTCGATGCGGCGCAGGCGCTGCTCGCTGCCGGCTATGCAAACGTCGCCTCGGTGGCCGGCGGCACCGTCGCCTGGCGCGCGCAGGGACTGCCGCTGGTGCAGCCCCTGACATCGGCCGAAGACCGCGATTTCTACGATCGGTATGCCCGCCATCTGCTGTTGCCGCAGGTCGGCGAAGCAGGCCAGCGCCAACTGCAACGGTCGCGCGTGCTGGTGCTGGGCGCTGGCGGGTTGGGCTCGCCTGCCGGCTTCTACCTGGCCGCGGCCGGGGTAGGGCAGCTCCGTTTTGTCGACGATGACCGCGTGGAGCGCAGCAACCTGCACCGGCAGATCGTGCACACCGAAGCCAGCGTAGGCACGCTGAAAGTGGACTCGGCCCGCGAGCGCCTGCTGGCCCTGAACCCTTCTCTCAAAGTAGAGGCCATCGCCGAGCGTGCCACCTCGTCAAACATCGACGCGCTGATGGACGGGGTGGACGTGGTGCTCGACGGCTCGGACAACTTCCCGCTGCGCTACCTGCTCAACGACGCGTGCATCAAGCACGCCAAGCCCCTTGTGTATGCCGCGATCGAGCGCTTCGATGGCCAGGTGAGCGTGTTTGACGCCGGACGCCAGCGCGGCGTGGCGCCGTGTTACCGCTGCCTGTTCCCGCAGCCGCCTCCGCCGGAGTTCGCGCCGAACTGTTCCGAGGCGGGCGTGCTCGGCGTCCTGCCCGGACTGGCCGGTATCCTGCAGGCGACCGAGGTGCTGAAGCTGCTGCTGGGCATCGGCGAGCCGCTGACCGGACGCCTGCTGCGCTTCGATGCGCTGGCGATGCGCTTCCGCGAAACCCGGCTCAGCCCCGACCCGCAGTGCGCGGTCTGTGGTCCGGGCGTCGAGTTCCCCGGCTATATCGATTACGCCGCGTTCTGCGCGGGCCGCTGATTTGCCGCTACGCTCGCCGAGCGTGGCTCGGCGCTACCCGGGTGTGGTGGCGGGACCCTTCCCCGGCTGTATTGATTACGCCGCCTTCTGCGGGCCGCTGATCCGCCGCTGCGCTCGCCGAGCGTGGCTCGGCGCTACCGAGGCACCCATCTGGCGCGCAGGGCCGTGACACCTGTAGCGCCGACCCATGGTCGGCGAGCGCAGCGGCAGCCGTTCGTTCGCAATGCCAGATGGAACGACATGGCGATAGATTAACCACTCGTTGCGCCAGCAGAACAATCAACCGCAACTCACGTGGTATTGATTACCACCCGCATGCCCTATCGTTGAGCCCTCTCGACGCCTCACAGGAACGGCCGCATGGCGGTGGAAGCAGCAGCAAGCAGTGAACTGGTCAAGGTCGTCGCCCTGTTGGGCGCGGCAGTGGTGATGGTGCCCCTGTTCCGACGATTCGGCCTCGGGTCGGTCCTGGGCTACTTCACCGCTGGTCTGGCGATCGGGCCGTTCGGGCTGGGCTGGTTCTCCGATCCCCAAGCCATCCTGCACACCGCCGAACTCGGCGTGGTGATGTTCCTTTTCGTGATCGGGCTGGAAATGCGGCCGTCGCACTTGTGGAGCCTGCGCAAGGAGATCTTTGGCCTGGGTACGGCGCAGATTACCGTCTGCGCCATCGTACTGACCCTGGTCGCCAAGCTGTTCGGCCTGCCGTGGCAGGTGGCCTTCATCGGTGCCACCGGCTTCGTGCTCACCTCTACCGCGGTGGTGATGCAGTTGCTGGCCGAGCGCGGTGACATCGCGTTGCCGCCGGGGCAGAAGATCGTCTCGATCCTGCTGTTCGAAGACCTGCTGATCGTGCCGTTGCTGGCGCTGGTCGCGTTCATGGGCCCGTCTGCGGGCAGTGCCGACGGCGAGGGCTCGCGCTGGATGTCGGTGGCCATCGGCGCCGGCGCAGTGATCGGCCTCGTGCTGGTCGGGCGTTTCCTGCTCAATCCGCTGTTTCGCATCCTCGCTGCCGCCAAGGCGCGCGAAGTGATGACCGCCGCGGCGCTGCTGGTGGTGCTGGGCGCGGCACTGCTGATGCAGCTGTCCGGGCTGTCGATGGCGATGGGCGCGTTCCTGGCCGGCGTGCTGCTCAGCGAGTCGACCTTCCGTCACCAGATCGAAGCCGATATCGAGCCCTTCCGCGGCATCCTGCTGGGCTTGTTCTTCCTCAGTGTCGGCATGGCGCTGGACCTGGGCGTGGTGGCACGCAACTGGCCGTTGATCGTCGGTCTGGTGCTGGCGCTGATGGCGGCCAAGGCGGTCTGCATCTATGCCGTGGCACGACTGCTGGGCAGCAGCCATGCGCAGGCGCTGGACCGTGGCGTGGTGATGGCGCAGGGCGGCGAGTTCGCGTTCGTGCTGTTCGCCGCCGCTGCCAGTGCCGGGGTGATCGACGTGGACATCAACGCCAACTTCACCGCCGTGGTCGTGCTGTCGATGGCGCTGACCCCGCTGGTGGTGCTGGCGCATAAGCGCTTCGCTGCACCTGCCGTGGTCAGCATGGAAGGCGTGGAGGAGGCCGAGGGACTGTCCGGCAGCGTGTTGCTGATCGGCTTCGGACGCTTCGGCCAGGTGGCCAGCCAGTCACTCCTGGCGCGCGACGTGGACGTGACCATCATCGACAACGACGTGGAGATGATCCACAGCGCCGAACGCTTCGGTTTCAAGATCTATTACGGCGACGGTACCCGTCTGGACGTGCTGCATGCGTCCGGTGCAGCGTCGGCGCGCGCGATTGCGGTGTGCGTCAACGACGCTACCGAGGCGGACCGCATCGTTGAGCTGGTGTCGCACGAATTCCCGCAGGCCAAGCTGCTGGTGCGTTCGTTCGACCGCGAACACTCACTGCGTCTGATACATGCAGGTGTCGATTTCCAGATCCGCGAAACCTTCGAATCGGCCGTGGTGTTCGGTCAGGCCGCGCTGATGGAACTCGGTGCCGATGAGGACGATGCACGCGATATCGCCGAGCAGATCCGCGAGCGCGACGCAGAGCGCTTCCAGCTGGAAATGGCCGGCGGCGACCTGATTTCCGGTGCGCATATGGTGTTCGGCACCTCGCTGCCAGGCGTGCCGACGCCGACCCCGTTCACCGTGCCGAAGCGTCAGTCGCGCACGCTCAATGCCGATCAGGTGCCGCCGGACGCTTGACCAGGGTAGTGACGGCCGCTGGCCGTCAGCCCCTGCAATCCCGCCTTGACGGCCAGCGGCCGTCACTACCGGGCCTGAATCAGGGACAATAGCCGTCCCCGCCGCTGCACGCCCGCTTCGATGACCCTGCCGACCGACGCCCCCTCATCCGCCCGCATCCTCGATGGCCGCCGCATCTCCGAGGCGCTGCTCGACAGCCTGAAGGTGCGCGTGGACGCGCGTGTCGCCGCTGGTGGCAGCCGCCCCGGCCTGGCCGTGGTGTTGGTAGGAGGCGATCCGGCGTCGACCGTCTATGTGCGCAACAAGCGCCGTGCGGCGGAGAAGGTGGGCATCGAAGCGCATGACTTCGACCTGCCCGCCGGCACCAACGAATCCGATCTGCTTGCGCTGATCGACGAGCTGAACGCCGATCCGAAGATCCACGGCATCCTGATCCAGCTGCCGCTTCCGGGTATTCCCGATGCCCGCCGCCTGATCCAGCGCATCGATCCGCGCAAGGACGTCGACGGCTTCCATCCCGAAAATGTCGGCCACCTGGCGTTGCGCGAATTCGGCCTGCGCCCGTGCACTCCGCGCGGCATCACCACGCTGCTGGGCCACACCGACCAGCCCGTGCGCGGCCGCAACGCGACCATCGTCGGCGTCAGCAACCACGTCGGCCGGCCGATGGGGCTGGAGCTGCTGATCGCCGGCTGCACCGTGACCAGCTGCCACAAGTTCACCCCGAAGGACGTGCTGGAGCAGGCCGTGCGCAACGCCGACATCCTGGTGGTCGCGGTCGGTCGCCCGGGCATCGTGCCGGGCGAATGGGTCAAGCCCGGCGCAGTGGTGATCGACGTGGGCATCAACCGGCTGGACGATGGCCGCCTGGTCGGCGATGTGGGCTTCGAGGCCGCTGCGCAGCGCGCCAGCTGGATCACCCCGGTGCCCGGTGGGGTAGGGCCGATGACGGTGGCGACGTTGATGCAGAACACGCTGGAAGCGGCCGAAGCCTTCGTCTGAGAGATCGCGCGTAGAGTCCGCTGCGCTCGCCGACCATGGGTCGGCGCTACCAGCCCCTGCCTCGCCCGATTCCGCCCACCCGCCGCGACGCCCGATAACGCCGCACCCCGGTAGCGCCGAGCCACGCTCGGCGAGCGCAGCGGCGCCTTTCACCCCGCACCCTACCGGCGCGACACACCGTCGCATCTACCCCCTGCCGCTCGGCCGACAATCAGGGTAAAATGACGCGCTTCCCCACATCTCGGGTATGCCGATGCTGCGCATCCAGGCTGAAGCTCTCACCTACGACGACGTCTCGCTCGTCCCCGCCCACTCGATCATCCTGCCGAAGGATGTCAGCCTGGAAACCCGGCTGACCCGCGACCTGCGGCTGAAGCTCCCGATCCTGTCCGCTGCGATGGATACCGTCACCGAAGCACGCCTGGCCATCGCCATGGCCCAGCTCGGCGGCATGGGCATCATCCACAAGAACCTGAGCGTGGAACAGCAGGCCGCCGAAGTGGCCAAGGTCAAGAAGTTCGAGGCCGGTGTCATCCGCGATCCGATCACCGTCGGGCCGGAAACCACCATCCGCGACGTGCTGGCGCTGACCCAGGCCCGCAACATCTCCGGTGTGCCGGTGGTGGATGGCGGCCAGCTGGTCGGTATCGTCACCCACCGTGACATGCGCTTTGAAACCGAGCTGGACGATCCGGTCCGCCACATCATGACCAAGAAGGATCGCCTGATCACGGTCAAGGAAGGCGCGGCGTCGGAAGAAGTGCAGCTGCTGCTGCATCGCAACCGCATCGAAAAGATCCTGGTGGTCAACGATGAGTTCGCCCTGCGCGGCCTGATCACCGTCAAGGACATCCAGAAGAACACCGATTACCCGAACGCTGCCAAGGACTCCGCCACGCGTCTGCTGGTGGGTGCCGCGGTCGGCGTGGGCGGCGATACCGATCGTCGCGTCGAAGCGCTGGTCGCCGCCGGCGTGGACGTGCTGGTGGTGGACACCGCGCACGGCCACTCGCAGGGCGTGCTGGACCGCGTACGTTGGGTCAAGAAGCACTTCCCGCAGGTGCAGGTGGTCGGTGGCAACATCTGCACCGGCGAAGCCGCACTGGCGTTGCTGGATTGCGGCGCGGACGCGGTCAAGGTCGGCATCGGTCCGGGCTCGATCTGCACCACCCGCGTGGTCGCCGGTGTCGGCGTGCCGCAGATCACCGCCATCGATCTGGTCGCTGAGGCACTGCAGGATCGCATCCCGCTGATCGCCGACGGTGGCATCCGGTACTCCGGTGACATCGGCAAAGCGCTGGCCGCCGGTGCGTCCACCATCATGATCGGTGGCCTGCTGGCCGGTACCGAGGAGTCGCCCGGCGAAACCGAGCTGTTCCAGGGCCGTTCGTACAAGAGCTACCGTGGCATGGGCTCGCTTGCGGCGATGGAGAAGGGGTCCAAGGACCGCTACTTCCAGGACGCTTCCAGCGCCGACAAGCTGGTGCCGGAAGGCATCGAAGGCCGCGTGCCGTATCGCGGCCCGGTCGGCGGCATCATCCACCAGCTGATGGGCGGCCTGCGCGCCACCATGGGCTACGTGGGCTGCGGCACGGTCGAAGACATGCGCAGCAAGCCGAAGTTCGTCAAGATCAGCGGCGCCGGCCAACGTGAGAGCCACGTCCACGACGTGCAGATCACCAAGGAACCGCCGAACTACCGCGCCTGAGGCCGGACGCAAGAAGAGGAACGAGGAAGCTGCTTCCCGTTCCTCTTTCTTCATCCGCCGCTGGTTGCGCTTTCGTACTCCGTTATTCCTCCTGCATCGCCCGGGCATCATGACCAACATCCATACCGACAAGATCCTCATCCTCGATTTCGGCGCGCAGTACACCCAGCTGATCGCCCGTCGCATCCGCGAGCTCGGCGTCTACTGCGAGATCTGGGCGTGGGACCACAACCCGGCCGACATCGCTGGCTTCGGGGCCAAGGGCATCATTCTGTCCGGTGGCCCGGAATCGACCACCCTGCCGGACGCGCCCGCCGCGCCGCAGGAAGTGTTCGACAGCGGCCTGCCGGTGTTCGGCATCTGCTACGGCATGCAGACCCTGGCCGCTCAGCTGGGCGGTGAAACGGAAGCCGCCGACCAGCGTGAATTCGGCCATGCCGAAGTCAACATCGTGGCCCCGGATTCGCTGTTTGCCGGGCTGAGCGACCACCCGGGCGAGGCACGGCTGAACGTGTGGATGAGCCACGGCGACCATGTGTCCAAGGCACCGCCGGGCTTCACCATCACCGCCACCACCGATCGCATCCCGGTGGCCGCGATGGCCAACGAAGAAAAGCGCTGGTACGGCGTGCAGTTCCACCCGGAAGTGACCCACACCCTGCAGGGCCAGGCGCTGCTGCGCCGCTTCGTGGTGGACGTGTGCGGCTGCGAAACCCTGTGGACCGCCGCCAACATCATCGACGACCAGATCGCCCGCGTGCGCGAACAGGTGGGCGATGACGAAGTGATCCTGGGCCTGTCCGGCGGCGTCGATTCGTCGGTCGTGGCGGCGCTGCTGCACAAAGCGATCGGTGACAAGCTGACCTGCGTGTTCGTCGACACCGGCCTGCTGCGCTGGCAGGAAGGCGACCAGGTGATGGCGATGTTCGCCGAGCACATGGGCGTCAAGGTGATCCGCGTGAACGCGGCCGACCGGTACTTCGCCAAGCTGGAAGGCGTGAGTGATCCGGAAGCCAAGCGCAAGATCATCGGCAACCTGTTCGTGGACATCTTCGACGAAGAGTCCAACAAGCTGAAGAATGCGAAGTGGCTGGCACAGGGCACCATCTACCCGGACGTGATCGAGTCGGCCGGCAGCAAGACCGGCAAGGCGCACGTGATCAAGAGCCACCACAACGTGGGCGGCCTCCCGGAACACATGAAGCTGGGCCTGGTGGAGCCGCTGCGCGAGCTGTTCAAGGACGAAGTGCGCCGCCTCGGCGTCGAACTCGGCCTGCCGCGCAGCATGGTCTATCGCCATCCGTTCCCGGGCCCGGGCCTGGGCGTACGTATCCTGGGTGAAGTGAAGCGTGAGTACGCCGAGCTGTTGGCCAAGGCCGATGCGATCTTCATCGAGGAACTGCGCAAGGCGGATCTATACGACAAGACCAGCCAGGCGTTTGCCGTGTTCCTGCCGGTGAAGTCGGTCGGCGTGGTGGGCGATGCACGTGCGTACGAGTGGGTGATCGCGCTGCGTGCAGTGGAGACGATTGATTTCATGACGGCGCACTGGTCGCACCTGCCGTATGAGTTCCTGGGTACGGTGAGTAACCGGATCATCAATGAGCTGCGGGGGGTTTCGCGGGTTGTCTATGACATCTCGGGGAAGCCGCCGGCTACTATTGAGTGGGAGTGAGTTGAACGACAAAGGCGCCGAAAGGCGCCTTTGTCACATGCAGAGTCGCGATCCCCACTGGGGCGCATGCACGTCAACCCATGCTGGCGGCGCGGCTCTGGACACTCTGCTGAACACGCTGATCGTCCAACTGCTGCTCAAGCTGGTTGGCCTGGGCGCGCTGCTGGGCTTCCCGGGTTACTGCATCGAACTGCTGCATTGAATCCTCCACGGAGGTCTGTGCGGCAAGCGCGGTCGGCATTGCGGCCCGTTGGTGCGCGGGGTCGCTTGGCTCGCCTTGGACCACGAACAGGCTGTGCCCGGCGGCCTTGTCCGGGGTCGCGTTGCTGAGCAGTACGTGGTCCACCCCGTCCAGGTCGTTGTCCTTGGCCAGCACCAGCAGACTGGCCGCCATCCGCTCGCTTGTGGCATCAAAGCTGCGGCCATGCCTGGCATCCAGCGCTTCGACGCCGTCGCGTATCTGCTGATACAGCGCATGATCGGCATGGCTGGGCTGGCTGGGCAGTACGGGCGAGGATGGTGCTTCGGGTTGCCCGTAGGCTGTCCCGCCTAAGGGCAGCGCAGTCTGTGCCTCCGCTGGCGATTGCGCGTGCGGCCGCTCGCCTTGGGCGACTACCGGCGCGGTGACCTCTGACTGCAGGGGCCGGGCGGATTCACTTTGCGCGACCTTTCCGAGACTGCTTGTTGATTGCAACTGGATCGGCGCTTGCCAGGCTTGCTGCTCCTGGACGTCGACAGTCCTTGATGGGCCGTCGGCCAATTCGACCGGAACGGGCGGAGCTTGGGAGTCGGTGTGAGCCGAATGCGGATGCCACGCGGGAGCGGGGCGCTCAACCGAAGGTGCGACTGCCGGACTCACGGGTCGCTGAGCGTCGGATTGCTCCGCCTTGCCCATAGGCAGCGGAGAGGCGGGAGAGGGGGGTGCATGTTGCGAGGGAGCGGTCGTATCGACGCGCGCTTTCTGCTCGGTTGAATCATCCACCGTTGGAGGCGCTGTCGTCGCAGTTGGCTCCTGTCGTGGCGCTTCGCGACTCGCCGACTCTCGCACCCGTTCCGCAGGCTCGGATGACGTCGGCGCTGCAGGTACGGACGTGCGTTGCTCCTGCACCAGAGGCGGTGTGCCGGGTGCAGATGAAGCGCGTTGCTCGGCCCGCTCGTCGATCACTGCCTGCGGCAGCTGGCGTTCATCGGCGTGCTCGCCACGAACCTCGGCGACCGCAGCGGCGGCCACCTGTTGCGTCTGCGGTGCAGCGACGCCCAGCCGGTTGGCTTCCTGAGTGGCCTGTTGGTAGGCATCACGCTCGCTGGGGCTCAGAGCCTCGATACGTCGCTCATGGGCACCGGGTGTGGGAGCCTCCTGCTGCTGGATGGTCCGGATCTGCGGGTAGGTGCCGTTCAACTCATCGCGGATGTTGCCCTCGGCCAGCGAATCGTAGATCCAGCCATCATGCAGCCATTCGCCATCATGCTGTTGCTGATAGGTGCGCCCGTCGGAAGCCAGCACGTGATCGGGATGATTCCGGGCCCACACCACTTCCTCGGGAATCTCTCCATGCTGGGACCAGCCCTGCGCGGTATATACCTGCTCGTACTGCTTGGCGAAGGCCGCCGAGCTACGTGCGGCGTTGAAGGCCATGATGCCTTGAGCGGTCTCATCAAGATGGGCCGTCTTCGCTACATCGGCTACTTCCACCGTCGTATTCTTGATGCCGTGATCAAGGATCTGATGGACGACTTCACGCCGCCACTCTCCGGTTTCCGGATTGCGCTCCCACGAACGAGAAAGGACGCTGGGTGTATCGGTAGCGTGGCCAGCAATGCTGAAGGGATTGATCGGTTGATCAGGCTCCCGCATCCGCAAGCCAACGGCCATGCTTGAGGCCTGGTAGTTAAGTTGCTGGGTCAATTCGGCATCGGCCGTCAGCAGCCTGGTCGCGCCATAGATCGGGCGATCCGCCTGCGTGCCCACGGTGCCTACGATTTCCCGCTCGCTGTGCGTCCAGCCCTTTTCAGGGCGCTCGGGATCAAACGTCCAGACCCTGCCGGTGCTGTCGGCCTGGTTGTTGATCTTGTATCTCTCGATCCAGTCGACGACTTCGCTGGCGCCCCACGCACCCAGCCCGGCACCGATGATGCTGGTGACAATCGCGCCGGGGCCGGACTCGATGCCCAGCAGTGTGCCGGCCTTGGCGCCCAACGCTGCCCGGTCCAACCACCGACACTGCGCGCACCCAAATCCAACATCGCGGCTTCCGCACCTGTGCGATTGTCACGCGCGTACAGGTCGGCAATCTTCGTCCCTTCCGTGGCGGCTTCAACGACGGTCGCAGCGGCGCCACCGATGACGGTACCCCGCACCATGTTCGGACGCACGCGGATGGTGTGGTCGATGGTGCGTGCTTCTTGGATGTTGGGCGTAGTGCCTTCAACAACCTTGAGCGACGCGCGTTCATCGAAAACGGCCGTCGCTGTAGTCGGGCTGACCTTTTCGTTGTTGGGTAGGGTGTCTGCAAGTTCGGCATGCCAGCGACCTTGCGCGCGCCAGCCATCGCGCAGGTTCTGGGGTGGTCCGAGGGTCCTTCAGCCGAGCGTCGCGTTCTGCTTCCAGTGCGGCGCTCGGCAGGCGGGTATCGCTCCGGCTGTCGTAGAGCTGCGCGCCTTCGCGACCGTAGAGCCGAATCTGGACGCCAGTCTCGGCTTGGACTTTGTCCAGATTCCCGGGCAGGGCCTCGTAGACGTGCTTGCGCACGTCTTCGGGGACGTAGCGGCCGAAACCTTGGTTGTCCAGGTCTTCAGTAAATCTTCGGTCGACACCAAGTTCGCTTTCCAACCGATGCGCGACAACTGCCCGAATCTCGACTTCATAGCCCTTGGTCTGGAGATCCAAGATCAAGTCAACTGCGCTGTCGCCATTTCCTAGTGTCGTATCGAGGATGACATTCCTGCGGCCCTCGATAGCCGTGGATCGCAGCTCCTTTGCCCATTGGCTGGCATCGTTGTGGGTATATCCTGACCAGGTGTATGGGTGCTGCTGGAAAAGCTGCGGAGCGTCACGGTGCATCTCCCGCAGCGCATCGGGATCGATCGGGATGGCATCACCAGCAAGTTCTCGAATTGCAGCACGGGCAACGCCGCTCTTGCCTGCCCCTGGCTGTCCAGCGAGGATGATGGCCTTTGGGCGCTCCTGTGGGCTGGTGCTGTGCAGGCCACTGGCCGGAAGCACTTTCTCCAGAAACGCCTGCGCATGGGCCTCGGTTGTCAAGCTCCAATCGGGTGCGGTCAACGCTCGAGCTCCCGAAAATAGGAGTACATGGACTCATCTGCTATCCATTGACTTTGGAGGCGCGTCCTAAGCATCACCCGCTCTTTTTCAAGTGCATTGGCAATATCCTCAGGACTCCCAGATGCCTCGGCAGCGGCAAGGTCGCCACTCGCCTCCAAGATGAACGCTCCCAGTCTTCCTTGCAAAGCGGAGACCGCGTCATCAAATGGCATTAGCGGAATCTGTCGTGACCGTTCGGCTGATCGATTGAGTACCTCCTGCAGTCGTTCGATATGCTCCGGATAGTCCTTGAGCATTTCACGGAGTTTGGCTGGAACTGGAGGAGGAGCTTGAAGCATAGTCGATACCTATTCGGGGGTTTTGCGCGCTTATTGTGATTATCTGTACGTGGGGAGGTGAGTTCATTGCAACTCAGGGCTGGCTGGCCAACGCGAGAATGGTCAGATGCCTTTGCTGTTGGTCTGGAAGTAGGCCGCCAGATCACTGATGTTCAGCATCCCGCCGCCCCCGCTTCTCGCCATGAACATCAGTTCGAGCTTTTTATTTGCCAGTGCAACGTCCTGTGGATTACCTGACTCCTCGGCGGTAATCAGTTCAGCTCGCGCCTCACCGATAAAGCCACTGAGGTAGTCCTCCAATACCCAGGCTGCGGCTTCAAAGG
Source organism: Stenotrophomonas sp. CFBP 13725 (assembly GCF_014841935.1). Lineage (NCBI taxonomy): Bacteria > Pseudomonadati > Pseudomonadota > Gammaproteobacteria > Lysobacterales > Lysobacteraceae > Stenotrophomonas > Stenotrophomonas sp. CFBP 13725. Next base: position 578,942 of record NZ_JACYUV010000002.1, read on the forward strand.
GCGGGGTGGACTTGATTCTTCTGTCCTTTACCGAATAGAGAGCGTTCTGAAGTCGTTCGATATGCTCCGGGTAGTCCCTCAGCATTTCCCGGAGCTTCGCCGGAACGGGGGGATGGGGTTGAGACATGGTCGGCACCTATTCAGCGGTTTGACACGTTTTCATCAGTATCTGTTCTGGCAGGTACGAGCTCAATGCCACCCACCGCCGGCCAAACAGCGGAAGGAGTCCTCAGGCGCCTCCCCGATTGCGGTCGAAGTAGGCGCGCAGCTCACTCAGATTCGCTAGCCCTATGTTGCCCGACCTGGCAAATGACATCAGTTGTTCCTTTTCTTTAGCTCGTTCAATGGCTTGCTGATTGCCCGAAGCCTCAGCAGCGTCCAATTCAACGCGCGCTTCGCTCTTGAAGGAACTGAGATAGTCCTCCAATAGCCAGACTGCGGCCTCGAAGGGTGGCGTGGACTTGATTCGTCTATCCTTTACCGAATTGAGAGCCTTCTGCAGTTGTTCGATGTGATCCGGATAGTCCTTGAGCATTTCCCGGAGCTTCGCCGGAACGGGGGGATGTGGTTGAGACATGGTCGGCACCTATTCAGCGGTTTGACACGTTTCCATGAGTATCTGTGGTGGCAGTTACGAGTTCAATGCAATCCACGGCCAGCTGACTATCACAAGGCGTCGTTAGACGCCTCTGAAATGGAGGTCGAAGTATTCCCCGAGGTCGTCGAGCTTGGCCATGCGACTATTGCTGGACCTAGCGAACGACATGAGTCGCTTTTTCTGATGGGCCTCAGCTATTGCCGCTAGGTTGCCCGACTTCTCCGCAGCCTCAAGCTCATCGCTAGCTTCCATGATGAACGCTTCGAGCGTTCCTTCCAGGGCCCAGATCGCATCATCGAGCGGCATGAACGGAATCTTGCGGGATCGCTCAACCGATCGATTTAGAACTTCCTGCAATCTCTCGATATGCCCGGGATAATCCTCGAACATTTCGCGGATCTCGGCCGGAACAGGAGGGGACCCAAAAGCCATGACTGTCGCCTTTTCAGCAGATCCATGCGGATTCGAGAGTATCCGCACATGCGTTGTGGGGTCCAATGTCATTCGCGACATTGGTTGGGTGGGTTGCCTGCCGCCTTGAGCGGGATTGGAGGCAAGGGGCGCGTCGAGGGACAGCATCCACGCGTGGCGCGGGATCTACTGAAGCTACACTGGCCACCGACGCCCCATGGAAGCTCGCCCATGTTCACTGGAAAAGTCGCGGTGGTCACCGGCTCCACCAGCGGTATCGGTCTTGGCATCGCCACGACGCTCGCGCAGCAAGGCGCGGACATCGTGCTGAATGGATTCGGTGATGTGCAGGAAATCGAAAGAATCCGTTCCAGCCTGGAGGCCGAGTTTGGCGTGCGGGTCACACATGATGGCGCCGACCTGTCCTGCGGCGAGGCAGTGCGGGAAATGATCGACCGTGCCGTCGAGAAAATGGGGCGCATCGACATCCTGGTGAACAATGCGGGCATCCAGCACACCGCGTCGATCGAGGAGTTTCCCGTCGAAAAGTGGGATGCGGTCCTCGCACTGAATCTATCGGCGGTATTTCATGCAACAGCGGCGGCCTTGCCGTACATGAAGCAGCAGGGATCCGGTCGCATCATCAACATCGCGTCGGTGCATGGACTGGTTGCGTCAGTGAACAAGTCTGCTTATGTGGCAGCGAAGCATGGCGTTGTTGGATTTACCAAAGCGACGGCGCTGGAAACCGCGGACACAGGCATCACCGCCAATGCCATCTGTCCAGGTTGGGTGCGGACGGCGCTGGTCGAACAACAGATCACCGCATTGGCGGAGCGGGAGGGAGTGGATCAGGCGTCTGCCGCTCGCGCGCTGCTGGCCGAGAAGCAGCCAACGCTGCAGTTCGTGACGCCCGAGCAACTCGGCGCCATGGTGGTCTTCCTGGCCTCGGACGCCGCGGCGCAGATGACCGGCACGGCGCTGCCGGTGGATGGCGGCTGGACCGCCCGCTAGGCATTCCGATGACACGCTGAGCAGAAGCATCGTGGCGCGCGCGTGTGTGCGGGAATCACGGCGCAAGGCCGCCAACCATGGGGCGGCGTTACAGCAGCCCTCTGCGATTGGTTTGCGCCCGCCGAGGAGCATCGGCGCGCCCAGTTGCCGCCGACCAAGGCCGATGGTCGTGCAGCAGACCGAGCAGCAGTTCGTTCGCCGCCTCAGTCTCGCGTGAACCACCAGAACAGCAGTGCAAGCGCGCTGACCGTGGCGCCCAGCAGGCACACGCCGTGCCATCCGGCATGGGCATAAGTGATCGTGGCGCTGAGCGCACCAATCCCGCTGCCGACGGCGTAGAACAACATGTAGAGACCGACCAGGCGGCTGTGGGTTTCGAGTCGGTTACGGAAGATCAGGCTCTGGTTGGTCACATGCAGTGCTTGGCCCCCAAGGTCGAGCAGCACGATGCCGATCGCCAGTGCCCACAGCGACCAGCCCATCAACGATAACGGCCACCAAGCCAGCAGCATCAGCATCAGCGCTACGGCGCTGGTTCGCTGGCCCTGCCCGCGGTCGGCCCATTGACCGGCGCGTGCGGCGGCCAATGCACCGACCACTCCCACCAGCCCGAAAGCGCCGATGACGGTGTGCGAAAAACCATGGGGAGGCGCGCTCAACGGCAGCACCAGCGCGCTCCAGAAGATGTTGAATGCGGCGAACATCAGCAGCGCCAGAACGCCGCGCACTTGCAGCACCCGCTCCTGGCGCAGCAGCGTCGCCATGGATGCGAGCAGTCGTGGGTAGCTCATCGGATTCGGGGATGCGGGCAGGACCGGCAGTTGCCGCCATAGCGGCAGCGCGAGCGCGAGCATCAGCAGGGCTGCGCAGAAGTAGACGCCTCGCCAGCCCGCCAGATCGCTGACGCCGCCGGCGAACACGCGTGCAAGCAGCAGGCCGATGAACACACCGCCCTGCGCCGCGCCGACGACACGACCCTGCTCGTGCGGGGCGGCGGCACTCGCCGCATAGGCGATCAGCCCCTGCGTCATTGCCGTGCCCAGCAGACCCACCGCGAGCATGCCTGCCAGCAGGACAGGCGCGGACTGCGCCATGCCGACCACCACCAGCGCGACGACCAGCGCCAGAAGTTGCACGGTCATCAGGCGACGTCGGTCCATTCGGTCTCCCAGCGGGACCAGCAGCAGCAACGCGGCGGCACAGCCGACCTGCGTGGCCGTGATCACGCCACCGACCGCGGCATGGCTGATGCCGAAGTCCTGCGCCAAGGTGTCCAATAACGGTTGCGCGTAGTAGACATTGGCCACGCTCAGCCCGCTGGCCGCGGCGAACAGCCCCACCAGACTTCGGGGCAATGAGGTCGAAATGGAGGAGGCACTCATGATCCGGAACCCGCGCAATCTGGTTGCAAAAGAAGACTAGTTGAATGCTGGGGTACGTGGTTTTAAAATGCAACCACTCGCCGTCCGCTTGTTGGACCTTCAGGAGATGCCATGCCGCCGCGCAACGCCTTGAATGACGCGCCGTGTCCCGTTGCGCGCTCTGTGGACCTGATCGGGGATCGCTGGTCGCTCCTCGTGGTCCGCGACGCCTTCGATGGCCTGCGCCGCTTCGGTGACTTCCAGCGCAGCCTGGGCGTAGCGCGCAACATCCTCGCCGACCGGCTGCGCAAGCTGGTCGATGCCGGTGTGCTTGAAATGCAGGCCGCCTCTGACGGCACGTCCTATCAGGAATATGTGCTGACGGCGAAGGGCCAAAGCCTGTTTCCCATCGTCGTGGCGTTGCGGCAGTGGGGCGAACAGCATCTCTTCAAGCGTGGCGAGCGCCACTCGGTTCTTGTTGACAAGCGCAGCGGCAAGCCGATCCTGCGCATGGTGCCGCAGGCCCACGACGGCGCTGCGCTGCCGCCCGACGTTACGGAAGTGCGGAAGGTGCCGTAACGCGGGCCCGCTCGCCTGCCCCCGTGGAACCGGCGCGACGTTGTACCGGTTGGCGCTGAGGCGGGCACGAAGGGGGCATCTGCGCCGCGCCATCCAGATACCGCGCTGCACCTTATCTGATAGCAGCAAGGCCCCAGCCGACGCATGCTGCGCGACTTGGCGGGCGTCTGTGTCTGACAGGCTGCGACGATCAAGGGCATAGGCCCCACCAATCGACGGTCATGGGTGTTGGGTGTCGTAAATGACCCACACTTTGTCGTGGCTGGAGGTCGGAAGGCGACGTCCGGTGGCGTCTGAGGGCCATTTCGACACGCGTTTCTCGTGCGTCTGGGATAGTGCGGATTCAGACCAGTCCGATGGCGGATCGCTCATGACCCACGTGCCCATAGTCCATGTGACCGAGATGCTGGCGCATGCCTTCGGCATTCTTGCGAACACGGTGGTACCGCAACCCCACGCGCCTGACCGCGCCGTGGTGCGGTTCTCGATTACTGACCGTGACGGCGTCTGTTGGTTACTGGACGTGTCTGACGCACGGCAGCAGGCCGCAGGTCTGCCCGCAGAAGGCATCCAGTGCGTTGCCCGGCGCTGGGGGCGGTATTGGGCGGTGCTGCCGGCAGAGACGGCACGCGCGGCCGCTGCGCCGGGGGCGTTGGTGGCTGACCCTGTCAGTGCGGTGGCACGCCCTCGGCTGGCGCTGAACTGCGCCGATGGTCGCGCGCTGGAGCGGGTGGGGAGCTGGCTCACGCAGCCTGCGGGCCTGCCAGTGGCCACCGATATCCTGGGCCAGTGCTTCGTCGAGGCGTGGGCCCGCCATCGCGAGGGTATCGCCGCTGTGCACGCCCGCGCGGAGGCAGTGCGCGATGCGCTGGAACACCCAGCGGCACGTGAGGTGGGCGAGGGGGAGAGGGCCGGGCTGTGGCCTATTGGCAGTGAGGCGTATCGGCACCAGCGCGTGTTGCGTCATCTGGTGGACAGCCAACACGTCCTGCTGGGACCGCAGGCTGCCGCGTTTCCGATGCCACAGCGTCGTGCCACGCTTCGTCGCCTGACGGCCCTGCTTGAAGCGGTGCAGGCCAGGGAGATGCTGCCTGACACGCTGTGGCGGGCGGGCTGAAGATACGTCGTTACCCCTTTTGGGGTTGCCGCCCGGCGGCCGGCACTACCAGTGGGTCAGCGACCGGTGCTTACTCGCCCGGCTTGGCCGCAGCGCTCACCGCTGCGCTTTTGGCACGCCGCGCCAGCACCGCCTCACGGTGTGCGATGTAGGCGTTGGAACCGAGGATGATCAGCGCGCCGATCACTGTCCAACGGTCCAGGGCTTCGCCGAACAGCAGCCACGCCATCACGCTTACCAGCGGCAACTGCATGAAGCTGATCGGGGTGAGTGCCGAGACTTCGCCCAAGCGCAACGCGCGCGTCCACAGCAGCTGCCCCAGCGTACCCAGTACACCGGTGAGCGCCAGCCACAGCCATGCGATGCCGGTCGGCCACACCCAGACGAACAGCGCCGGGATCAAGGACAAGGGCACCCAGAACACATACGTGTAGAACACCACCGTATCGGCACTGTCCACGCGGGTGAGCTGCTTGATCTGGATCGCCACGATCGAACTGAGCACCGCCGCCGCCACGGCGACCAGACTGCCGGCACTGAAGCTGCCCGTGCCCGGACGCACGATCACCAGCACGCCGATGAAGCCGATCACCACCGCCGCCCAGCGCCGCATGCGTACCGTTTCGCCCAGCCACAGCACGGCGGCGATGGTGACGAACAGTGGCGTCGAGTAGGACAGGGAAATTGCCTGCGCCATCGGCAGGTGGCCAAGCGCCCAGAAGGCACACAGCATCGAGGCCAGGCCGATCACGCTGCGCATGAAGTAACGTGGCAACTGCTGCGTCTTCAGCGGTGTGCGGCCCGGACGCATCAGCATCGGCAGCAAGGCGACCAGGCCGAAGGCATTGCGGAAGAACGCTACTTCCTGGGTCGGCACGTACGCAGTGGCGTAGCGGATGGCCAGCGCCATGAACCCGAACGACAGCGTGCTGCCGAGCATCAGCCACGCAGCGCGCAGCGGCGGCGCGCCGGTGGTGGACAGGGCAGGGGTCACCACTGTGCGCCGATCAGGCGCGGCTCCGGCTCAATGGCGACAGAGAACGTCTCCAGCACGGAAGCCGAAATGCGACGCGCCAGCGCAAGCAGCTCCGCGCCGGTGGCAGTGCCATGATTGACCAGCACCAGGGCGTGGCTCTCTGCCACGCCGGCGTCGCCCTCGCGGAAGCCCTTCCAACCGCAGTGCTCGATCATCCATGCAGCAGATACCTTGCGCTGGTCTTCGCGCTCGGCCGGGTATACCGGCAGGTCCGGGAAGGTCTGCTGCAGCACCTCCACCTGGTCCACTGTGAGGATCGGGTTCTTGAAGAAGCTGCCGGCGTTGCCGAGCGCGTTGGGGTCCGGCAGCTTGCGGCTGCGGATGGCGATCACCGCGTTGGCTACATCCACCGCGCTGGGCAGTTCAACACCCTGGGCCTGTAGTTCTTCGGCAATACCTGCGTAGTCCATGCGCAGTTCGTGCAGCAGCGGCAGCCGCAGCTCGATGGCGGTGATCAGGTAACGCTCCGGTTGTTGCTTGAACACGCTGTCGCGGTAACCGAACGCGCACTGCTCGTTGTCCAGCCGCACCCAGTCGTTGGCCTCGCGGTCCCACGCTTCCACGGTCTGGATGAACTCACCTACCTGCACGCCGTAGGCGCCGATGTTCTGGATCGGCGATGCACCGCAGGTGCCGGGAATCAGCGCCAGGTTTTCCAGCCCGGACAGCCCGTGCTGCAACGACCACAGCACCAGCTTGTGCCAGTTCACCCCGGCGGCGGCGCGCACGATGGTGTGGTCGGCACGGTGCTCCAGGATCTCGATGCCCTGGTTGGCGAACACCAGCACGGTGGCGTCCACATCGCCGGCCAACAGCACATTGCTGCCACTGCCCAGCACCAGCAGTTCACCTGCGGTGACCTCGGGCAGCGCCAGCGCGTCGGGCAGCTGGGCCGAATCCTGGATCTCCAGCAGGCGGGCCGCATGGGCCTGCACATGGAACGTATTGAGGCCAAGCAGCGATGCGTTCTCAGTCATCGTCCAACCGGTCGCCACCATCACAGCCCTCCTACCGCGCCACGACTGGGCGCTTCGCGGCGGCGACGGATCGCCTCCACGCATTCCGATACCAACGCAGGGCCACGGAAAATCATCCCGCTGTAGACCTGCACAAGGGCAGCACCCGCTGCCATTTTCGCCACCGCATCGGCACCGGAGGTGATGCCGCCCACGCCGACCAGCGGCATGCTTTCCGGCAGGCGCGCACGCAGGCGGCGCAGTACCAGAGTGGACTGGTCCAGCAACGGCGCACCGGACAGCCCGCCGGCTTCGTTGGCCAGCGGATCCCCTACGATGGCGGTGCGGTCGATGGTGGTATTGGTTGCAATCACGCCGTCCACCTGCAGTTCGGCCAGCACCCGGGCGGCCGCGTCGATGTCGCGCTCGTTGAGGTCCGGGGCCACCTTGACCAGCATCGGCACGCGCTTGCCGTGCACGCTGGCCAGCTGTTCCTGGCGCTCGCGCAGGCCGGCGACCAGCTGCCGCAGCGCGTTCTCTTCCTGCAGTTCGCGCAGGCCGGCGGTGTTGGGCGAAGAAATATTCACCGTGATGTAGTCGGCCAGCGGATACACCTTGTCCAGGCACGCGATGTAATCATCCAGCGCGTTCTCGTTGGCGGTGTCCTTGTTCTTGCCGATGTTGATGCCCAGCACCCCGCGGCGGTCGCGTGCGCGCTCGACATTGCGCACCAGCGCGTCCACGCCGTCGTTGTTGAAGCCCATCCGGTTGATGATGGCGCTGTGCGCCGGCAGCCGGAACAAGCGCGGTTTGGCATTGCCGGCCTGCGGACGCGGGGTGATGGTGCCGATCTCCACCGAGCCGAAGCCCAGCGCGAACAGCGCATCGATGTGCGCGCCGTTCTTGTCCAGCCCCGCGGCCAAACCGACCGGATTGGGGAAGGTCAGGCCAAAGGCAGGGGTCGGCAGCGGGGCGATGCGCGGGGCGATCAGGGGCGTGGTGCCGATGCGGTAAGCCGCATCCAGCGCGGACAGGCCGAGGCCGTGGGCACGCTCGGCATCAAGCGAGAACAAGAAGGGACGGGCAAGCGAGTACATGGGCAGATCAGTCCAGCGTGCCGAGGAAGGCGCGGGTTTGGTATTCAAATGCCACCCGGCCATCAACGGCGTGGGTGTCGAACAGGGTACGCAGCGCGGCCAGCATGGCATCGTGCCCCGGCTGGCCGGCGGTGGGCGCATACGAGGACGACAACAGCCGCCCCTGCAGTGCGTCGAAATCGAGCATCTGCACATTGGGGAAGTGGCCGATCGCCTGCAGGCCGCCGCCGAACCACTCGCGCATCTGCTCGTCGGTCTGGTAACGCTCGGCCACGGCGCTGTAGTCGGTGCCGAAATCCAGCAGCAGCTGCTCGTAGCCGCGCAGGAACGGCGAGGCGTCGAGCAGGCGCGAATTCCAGAACACCAGTACGCGGCCGCCCGGTGCCAGGATGCGCTGCCACTCGGCGCGCACGGCCACGGTGTCGAACCAGTGGAAGGCCTGCGCGGCACTGACCAGGCCCACGCTGGCGTCGGCCAGCCCGGTCGCTTCAGCGGTGCCGTCGATGGCGCGGAAATTCGGGTATTCGGTGCCCAGCCAGGTCTCTGCGGCCGAGCGCATGGCGGCGTTGGGTTCCACTGCGATCAGCGGATGGCCGGCGGCCAGCAGCATCTGGCTGGAGATGCCGGTACCGGCGCCGATGTCAGCCACCAGCGCTTCATGCGGCACACCCTGCTCGCTGTGCAGCCACTGCAGCAGGGCAGGCGGATAGCCGGGTCGGAAGCGGACGTAGTCGTCGACGCGGTTGGAAAAACGGGATGCGGATGCGGGGGTGCTCATGCCCACCTCATGAGTTCATGTGGGCCAACCAGGCCAGGCCGCCGAAGAACAGGATGAAGGCACCGACGGCCAACAGCGCGCCGATCACCATGACGTAGCCCAGGATCAGCCCGCCGATGGCCATGCCATCGCCGTCCAGTTCGTAGGGGCGGCGGCGGATATCGGCACGGGCCATGTGGCCGGTGATGATCGCCCCGATGCTGGCGATGAAGGGCAGCACAGTCCAACTGCAGATCCCCAGGACCAGGCTGGCCACGGCCAGTCCACTGGTTTGACGGTTAGGCACGCTCATGCGGGACCTCCTTGGTGGAGCGCCCATGATAGAGGTTGTGGGTCGACAAGCCCATGCCGCTGGCGGACAAAGCCCCCTGCTCAGCCCATCAGTACCTGGCCGCCATCGACGTTGAGTACGTGGCCGGTGATCCAGCGCGCCAGCGGCGAGCACAGGAAAAGGGCCGCGTTGGCGATCTCTGCGGGCTCGCCGAAGCGGCCGAACGGGATGCGGGCGAGGGTGCCGTGGTACAGCGCAGGATCTTCCACGCGACGGCGATCCCACAGGCCGTCTTCGAACTCGATCGAGCCCGGCGCAATGGCATTGACCCGGATGCGGTCTGCGGCCAGCGCCAGCGCCTGGCTGGTGGTGTAGTGGGAAAGCGCCGCCTTCGCGGCGGCATACGGTGCGCCGCCCGGGCGCGGCATCTGCGCGGCGATCGACGACAGGTTGAGGATGCAGGCGTCGGCCGATTCCCGCAGCCAAGGCAGGGCGAGGCGCGATGCCCGTACCGCCGCCATCAGGTCGACCTGCAGGCTGGCGGCCCACCCGTCTTCATCATCGGCCATACCGTAGCCGGTGGCATTGTTGACCAGCACATCGATGCCGCCGAGCGCGTCGGCGGCGTCCTGCAGCCAGTGGCCGATCTGCTCCAGGCGGGAAAGATCGGTTACGTGCGTGTGCAGCGGAGTGCCTTGGGCCACAGCGTCGGCCTGCAGGGCGTCGAGCCCGGCCTGGCCGCGTGCGCACACCGACACTGAGGCACCTGCAGCGGCGAAGGCCAGGGCCATGCAGCGGCCGATGCCCTTGCTGCCGCCGGCGATGACCACCCGGCGGCCGGTGAAATCAAGGCGAAGAGCATCCGACATGAAGCGGTTTCCCTGTAGCGCCGAGCCACGCTCGGCGGTGTGCCCGCCCGGTCGGGGATGCGCCGGATCGCGGCGTTGGGCAGGTAGTCGCCGAGCGGGGCTCGGCGCTACCCGGTTTTCCGGTTTCCGGTTACAGGTCGAACTTGATGCCCTGGGCCAGCGGCAGCGAATCTGAATAGTTGATGGTGTTGGTCTGGCGGCGCATGTACACCTTCCAGGCATCCGATCCGGATTCACGTCCACCACCGGTATCTTTCTCGCCACCGAAGGCGCCGCCGATTTCCGCACCGGACGTGCCGATGTTGATGTTGGCGATGCCGCAGTCGCTGCCGGCTGCCGACAGGAAGCGCTCGGCGGTCTTCAGGTTGGTGGTGAAGATCGACGAGGACAGGCCCTGCGGCACGCCGTTCTGCATGTCGATCGCTTCGTCCAGCGTGCTGTACTTCATCACGTACAGGATCGGGGCGAAGGTCTCGTGCTGGACGACCTCGTCGCTGTTCTTCAGGCCGGTGACAATGGCCGGCAGTACGAAATTGCCGGCACGATCGATGCGCGTGCCGCCGGTCTGCACGGTGCCGCCGCTGGCCTTGGCCTTCTCGATCGAGTCCAGGAACTGCTGCACGGCGCCGTCGCTGTTGAGCGGGCCCATCAGGTTGGCCGGGTCGGTCGGATCGCCGATCTTGCCTTCCACCTGCTTGTACGCCTTGATCAGCGTGGCCAGCACGTCGTCATGGATGGATTCGTGCACGATCAACCGGCGCGTGGTGGTGCAGCGCTGGCCGGCGGTGCCGACCGCACCGAACACGATGCCCGGGATGGCCAGCTTCAGGTCGGCGGTTTCGTCCAGGATGATCGCGTTGTTGCCGCCCAGCTCCAGCAGGCAGCGGCCCAGGCGATGAGCGACCTTCTCGGCGACCGTACGGCCGACCTGGGTCGAACCGGTGAAGCTGATCAGCGGCACGCGCTTGTCGGCCACCATCTTCTGCGACAGCTCGGTGCCGGCATCGTTGATCAGGAAGAACAGGTCCGGGAACCCGCCCTCGCGCAGCGCTTCGTTGCAGATGCGCATGGAGGCGATGGCGGTCAGCGGGGTCTTGTTGGACGGCTTCCACAGGCAGATATCGCCGCAGATGGTGGCCAGAAACGAATTCCACGCCCACACCGCAACCGGGAAGTTGAACGCGCTGATGATGCCCACCAGGCCCAGCGGCTGGTACTGCTCGTACATCCGGTGGCCCGGACGCTCGGAGTGCATCGTGTAGCCATAGAGCATGCGGCTCTGGCCCACGGCGAAATCGGCGATGTCGATCATCTCCTGGACTTCGCCGTCGCCTTCCGGCTTGCTCTTGCCCATTTCCAGGGCGACCAGCGAACCCAGCGCGTCCTTGTTGGCGCGCAGCGCTTCGCCGCACAGGCGCACGGCTTCGCCACGGCGCGGTGCCGGGGTGGTGCGCCATACCTTGAAGGCTTCCTGCGCGCGGGCCACGATGGTTTCGTAGTCGGCGTCGGTGGTGGCATGGACCTGGGCGATGGCTTCGCCCGTGGTCGGGTTCACCGGGGTGATCACACCGGCGTCGGTGGCCGTGGACCACTCCCCGTTGCCCAGGTACGTACCCGCGTTGATCGCATCCAGGCCCAAGGCCTTGAGCAGCTCGGAAGACATGCAGACTCCTGTTTCATCATGTTGTTCTGGTGCCGCCGCGGCACGGGATGCCGGCGGCGAGCTAAGCCGATGATGGTAGCAGAGGGGCCGGCAGGGGCATGGTGCGGTGCGGTGGGGGGGCGTGTCTCGGTAGCGCCGAGCCATGCTCGGCGGGGCCTGTCGGCGCACGACGGTGCTGATGCGCTTGCCGCTGCGCTCGCCGAGCGAGGCTCGGCGCTATCCGTTGTGGGCTTGTTTGGACCAGTCCGGCTGATCCCGGTGCCAGCGCCAGGCGCTTTCGATGATCGGCCCCAGTTCCGTCCAGCGCGGCACCCACCCCAGTTGCTCGCGGGCCTTCTGGCTGGAGGCCACCAGGATCGCAGGATCACCTGCGCGGCGGGGGGCCACCTCGAAAGGTACCGGCGCGCCCGCGACCGCTGCTGCCGTGGCGATGACATCCCGGACGGAGAATCCTCGGCCATTGCCCAGGTTGAACGCATGCGCCCCCGGTCGGCTCTCCATGAAATCCAGGGCCAACGCGTGTGCCTGCGCCAGGTCCTGCACGTGCACGTAATCGCGCACGCAGGTGCCATCGGGCGTGGCGTAGTCGTCACCGAAGATCTTCAGTGCTGGCGCGGTGCCCAGTGCAGCGCGCAGGACATTCGGGATCAGGTGGGTTTCACAGGCGTGAGCCTCGCCGATGCCGTGTTCGGGCAACGCGCCGGCGGCATTGAAATAGCGCAGCGTTACCGAACGCAGGCCGTAGGCGTGCGCTGCATCGGCCAGGATGCGCTCGGCCATGAGCTTGCTGGCCCCGTAGGGGTTGATCGGTGCTTTGGGATGGTCTTCATCGATCAGCTCCGACACGGGGTTGCCGAACACCGCCGCTGTGGACGAGAACACGATGCGATCCACGGCGTGGCGGCGCATGGTCTCGAGCAGGTTCAAGGTGCCGGAAACGTTGTTGGCGTAATAGGCGTAGGGCTGGATGAAGGATTCGCCTACCAGTGAACGAGCGCAGAAGTGGATGACGGCATCGACACGTCGGCCGGTGAACGCTTCCTCCAATGACGCCGGATCCATCAGATCGGCATGGATGAACTCGCCCCAGCGGACCGCACCGCGGTGGCCGGTGGACAGGTTGTCGAGGACGCTGACCTGATGGCCGTTGTCGTGGAGCCATTGCGCCATATGGCTGCCGATGTACCCGGCGCCGCCGCAGATGAGGATGTTCTTCATGAGGTCTCAGGTGAAAAGGGGCGTGTCAGGCTCTTTTGGCGGCGGTATGTGGTGCGCTGCGGCGAAATGCTAAACGCAAGATGTGTCGAGGTGTTCGATCACATTGAAGGGCGGTAAGTGCAAGTGCGTCAAAAGATTGGCGTTTTTCGCCATTGTACTAGCGACCTGTGAAGCAGTTCACTCTTTAATAGTGCAGGGGTAAGCGCAATCTCTGGTACATTTACGTCATAAATCAACGCGTTTCACCCATTGTGTGTAGACAAATGCGCTGCTAGGGGAGGCCAGCGCACTAGAGAGAAGGTGCCGGGTGATGCGTAGTAGAGGAGAAGTCGAGGTGCTACAGGGATCTGTAGAAGACCTGCCAAAACCGCAGGCGATCAGCCGAGGTCGGCGTGTAGAGGCGCGTGCCGCGCTGGAGTTGGGGCTGCGGCTTGCAGATCTTCTGGTCATCCCGGGCGCTGCCATCGTCAGCCATCTGGTGCGTAACGGCGGCGTCGCGCCTTCGCAGCCACAGCGCATCGTGTTTGGCGCGTTGCTGCTCAGTACGGTGATCTGTTTCGGCATCGCCCCGGTCTATCGTAATTGGCGTGCGCGCGGCCTTCTGGCCGATCTGTGGGTGGTGCTTCTGGCGTGGACGGCCTCCTTTGGCCTGTTCTCCACCTATGCCGTGCTGGTGGATATGGCGGATGCGGTGCCGACGTTCTGGTTGGTGGGCTGGTATGCGCTTGGGCTGCTGGGCATGACGGCCACACGGGTCTGTCTGCGTGTGCAGTTGCACCGCCTGCGGTCAAAGGGGCTGGATCGGCAGCGGGTGGTCCTGGTGGGCCTGCGTGCGCCCTCGCTCAAATTGCATCGCCTGCTGCGCGGTAAGCCGGAGCTGGGCAAGGAAGTGATCGGCTACTTCTCCAGCCCGGGCGACATCGTGCGGCCACGCCGTACCGACGGTCCGCGCTGCCTGGGCACCATTGATGACCTTCCGCAGTACATGGACCTGCACCGTGGTGAGTTCGACCAACTGTGGGTGTCGCTGCAGATGGGTAGCGGCCCGCAGATCAAGGAAATGCTGAAGAAGATCGAGCGCTACCCGGTACCGGTGCGGATCATTCCGGATATCAGTGGCTACGGCACGCTCAATCCAGGCGTGCACCTGGTCGGCAACGTGCCGATGATCGGTGTGCGCCAAGGCTTGCCGGACCAGCATTTCAGGCTGGTGAAGCGTATCGAAGACATTCTGGTGGCCGGCATCGCGCTGGTCCTGCTTGCGCCGCTGTTGGCTGTGTTGGCCGTGGGCGTGAAGATCAGCTCGCCCGGGCCCGTGCTGTTCAAGCAGCGCCGTCATGGCTTGGGAGGCAAAGAGTTCTTGATGCTGAAGTTCCGCTCCATGCGCGTACATGCTGAAACGCCGGACAAGATCACCCAGGCAACGCGCAACGATCCGCGCATCACCCGGTTCGGCGCGTTCCTGCGCCGCTCCAGCCTGGACGAACTGCCGCAGTTCCTTAACGTGTTGGGCGGCAGCATGTCGGTGGTGGGTCCGCGTCCGCACGCGATCCAGCACAACAATCACTATGAGAAGGTGATCGAGCGTTACATGCACCGTCACTACGTCAAGCCGGGCATCACCGGATGGGCACAGGTGCATGGGCTTCGCGGCGAGACGCCCGAGCTGCGCTCGATGAAGAAGCGCGTTCAATACGATATCGACTACATCCGACGTTGGAGTCCGACGCTGGATGTGCGGATCATCGCGATGACGGCGTTCAAGGTGCTCGGACAGAAGTCAGCATACTGATGTCGTAGCCGACGCTGCGGTACGCTGTGCAGTGGCTGCGATCAGTGCGTGGCATGAATTGGTAAATACAGGACAGATGCGTGTTCAAGAACGTTCTTTTCGTCTGCGTCGGTAACATCTGCCGCAGTCCCTCCGCAGAGTACATGCTGCGCGAACTGGTTGCGGGCAAAGGCATCCAGGTATCTTCGGCGGGGCTTGGTGCCTTGGTTGACCATGGCGTGGACCCCACCGCTCAAGCGTTGCTGATGGAGCACGGTCTGGATGGAAGTGGCCATCGTGGCCGCCAGATCAGTGGCAGCATTCTCGGCCAGGCCGACCTGGTGCTGACCATGGAGCGCAAACACGTGCGCCGCATCACCGAGATCGCACCGGAGGCCTCGGGAAAGACCTTCCTGCTTGGCAAGTGGCAGCAGGATCGTGAGATTCCCGATCCTTACCGTCAGCAGCGCGCTGCCTTCGAGCACGTCTATGCGCTGATGAGTGAAGGCGTGAACAGCTGGTCGCGGCACCTGTGACCTGAGTTGCCGATCCCGGCTCCCGCCGACGATGCCTCGGCGAGATACCGCGCGCCGTCAATCGGCGATGGATTTCAGGTTGTCGTAGAAGAATCGCTCATCCCGCTCGCCCGTCACGTTGTACAGGGAGTACTTGCGCGCGAGCATCGCACCGCCGTCGCGGATCAGCGGATTCCAGTTGATGGTGGCGCGGGCACGGGTGGAGCGAGGCAGGATGTTGTCGAACGGGATGCTGAAGTAGATCCCCTTGTCGAAACTGCCTTCGCCGAAATCAGCTGCCGACACATCCGTCTTGGTCGCATAGGCGCCCATGGTCACGCCGTTGTCGAACACCCGTGCGATGTTCACCGTGGCACCGTAGTCACCCGCCAGGTAACGCCCCATCGACAACGAACCGACGATGCGCTCCTTGGCGTCGAAGGCGTAATGCAGCGTGGCGTGTCCGGTGGTCATGCGGTAGTCCCGCAGGCCCCAATGCTGGTCGTAGTCGCGCTGCTGCACCCGGTTGATGTTCGCGCTGACCGCCCACGGCTGGCCCATGGGGCGGTAAAGCAGCTCGCCGCCAACACCGGCGTACATCCATTCCAGGTAGCCTGCATAGGCCATGCCGTACAGATCACGTCCGAGCCTGCGCGCGGCGGTCAGCTGCAGGTTGGGGAGCGTCACGTCATTGTCGATCATGTAGCGTCGCAGGTCGGTACGCACCCGCGGCAGCCTGCTCGGTGCGTTGTACTTGAACTTGTCGTAGTTGTTCAGCAGGTCTGCACTCACGGTGCCGGTCAACCAGACATCAGGCCGGAAGAAGACGCTGCCTGAATAATTGGCGGCAACCTGGTACAGGATGAAGCCATCCGGCCCCCCCAGGTTCTGTTTGTAGCCGAAGCTGAAACCACCGCCAAACGGGGAGTTGCGCGGGCGGTACAGCACATCGCGGGACACGTCTGCGGGCACGCCGATTTCGGTGCTCCGACGCAGAACATCCGCGCTGACCGTGCCGTCCAGATAGCCGGCAAGCGCTTGACGGTTGACGGTCATGTCGACGATGGGCATGCCCAGGCGGGTGGTCCGCAGCGTGTACCACTCGTAGTCGTCGCCCAGCGCGCTGGATAGCACCCGGCCGGATCGACCCAGCCCCTTGGCCGGACTGAGGTATCGCGTCTGGTAACCGCTGACAAACAGCTCGCTGCCTCGGCGTGAGATTTCCTCGACGCGGAACCCTGCGCTGCTGCGCAGGGCGGAGGCCACAGCGGTCCAGTCGGTGTCACGGTCGCCTGCCGTGGCGGGGGCCGTGTTGGACGGGGAGGGCAGCGTGGACCCGGAAGGGGGTGCCGCGACGTTGCTGTCGCTGCCACGCAGGCCGACAGGTGGCGGATCGAAGGGCTTCGCGGCGGCAGCGGCCTGGCCCGGGTTGCCGCGCAGCGTCAGCGAGAACATCGCCGCGTCACCGCGCTCCCATGCTGCCGTGAGTTCAACGTTGCGATTGGGGACGTAGACCAAGCCCACGTTCACCGGCGTACGCTGGGTCAGGTTGTTGAGGCGGGGCTCGCGTTTGTAGTCGTTGCCATCGTACTCAACCTTGAGCAGCAGCTCATCCCACGGCGTCTGGTAGGTCAGGCCACCGAAGATGCCCACCGGTCCACGGAACATGTTGCTCACGCCGAACTTGCCGGCCTGTGCGATGGCGCTGTTCGCGATCGGGCGTCGGTCCTTGAAGCGGTCATCGATCGCGCCGAGCGGGTTGGAGAAATCACCCCGGTTTCCGATATAGCCTGTGGCCAGGCCGAGCGAGACGTCCAAGGGCCCGACATTCTTGCTGGCCACGAGATACTCGCTGGAAAAGAAGCCCGTGCCGCCGATATCGCGTACGCCAAACGACACATCCGGGGTCCATCGTGTTTCCTGCCACAGCCGCAGCTTGAAATCGATCGACTTGTCCTTGTAGTTCTGATCGCCGGCAATGTTGGGGCCGTAGCGGATGTTGGACACGTTGATGTAGCGGAACGTGCCTTCCAGCCACGGAAACGGCTGCATCGTCACGTTGTAGCGGCTGTAGGGCGAGTTGTGCGAAGCAGTGAACGCCATGTCGCCATCGGCTGCCATGCGCGCGGTAGGTGTCTGCAGCAGGCCGACGCCCCCCCATTCGCTTGCGGTTGGCGGCGGTGCCTGCTGCGCATGCAGCGCGGTGGACAAGGACAGGGCAAGCACCGTCAGCGAAAGGGCGGCGGGGCGCAGGGCGTTCGAACGGCTCAAGGTGCTACTCATCACGGGGCAATGGGCTGGGTGGCGATGAATGCAGCGAACTCTTCGTTGAAGTGCTCATCCACGCCGTTGGAAGCGGATACCCGCAGGGGAACGTACACCGTGCCGCCCGGTGCGACAGGCTGCGGATCCGAGCGGTTCCACGCGGCGCTGCCCAACTGCTGCACGCGGCCGTCGGGTTGGATCACGAACAGCAGATCCGGATCGGCTGCCACCGTTGCGGGGCAGCTGCGCAGATAGGCCTTGGCATCGCGCCTGGGCTCATGGTCGAGGGTGCATTCCTGCGCCACGGCGCCGATGACGCGGACGGTTGTCGGGCGGGCAGGCAGCTGCACAACGTCACCCTGCTGCAGGACGGGGTCCTGCAGCGGCTGTACCTGGAGCAGGCGCATGTCCATCAGCTGCGGGATGATGCGTCCGGTAGGCGCGTGTGCCTGGAGCCACACCGACAGCGAGGCGGCTGCCTCGGCAAGAACCGGTGAGGGACTGCGCTGCAGCTCCGCCAGATCGTGGGCGAGGCCGGCGCGAAGGCGCACCTGTTGCGCACGCTCGTGCTCACGAAGCAGTGCGGCGCCAAGGAGATACGCCGTGTCACGCGGTTGCGCGGCGATCAGCAACACGGACAGCCGGCCACCGGGCGGGAGGGTGAACACGCTTTCGCTGTCCGCCTCGCCCGACACCCGCGCCTGGACGGGGAGGTCCGTGGCGGACGGCGTGGCCAGGCCCGAAGTGGGCAGCAGGAAGGCGGTGAGCAGGGCCCATGCACGAAGCTTCATGTGTATCAGTCCTGTGCCTTTCTGTACGGCTTGAGCTGCACCATGTCCACCGCATAGTGCGGCGCAAGATACTGCCTGCTTTTCAGGATGAATCCGGTGGACGGATCGGCCCAGTACACGTTGCGGGCCGTAAGCCCCCCTGACAGCGTCTCTTCGAACCGCAACAGCGTGACCTTGCGGCCAAGGATCTCCACCGACTCGCTGCCGGCCCGGCTGAGCGTGCCCGTTACCTTGACGCCCAGCGCGTACGCGGGAACCCAGTCGTATTCGCGTGACACGGTGACCGGCGCGCCCAGGGACAGCAGCCGGGAGAAGGGGGAGGCGCCCACGATCCGCGTCTGATAACTGCGGCCCAGACCCGATGTGCCGCGCAGCAGGCCCGTGTCGTCCAGCTGGAACACAGCGAGCGAGCCGGCGAACCAGGTCTGCTGCGCACCGTCGATTGCGCCGAGCACCATGACCGCACTCAGATCCGGAGCGGAGAGCTGGACCTGTGGAAACCGGTTGGCCGCGACCTGCGCAGGCGTCGCCTGTACGTCCCGCTGCAACAACAGACGGAAGCTGTCACTGGTAGAGCGGCTGGCGGAGGTACAGCCACCCAGCACGAGGGTGGCCAGCACGGACGCCAGAATCAACCAGTGCTGCGGTCGCGCGATCGCAGCGCCGGGTGAATCGTGGCAAGCCATATCAGTTGCTTCCGATCTCGTTTTCGGTCCGCGCCGCGGTGTACAGGATGCTGGTGAAAGGCAGCAGCTGGTTCACGAAGCGGTTCCAACGGGTCACACCTGCTGCGCCGACAAACACCACATCGCCCGGCTGCAGCATGAACTGGCTTCCGACGGCGAACGCCACCGGTGAGCGGGCTTCAAGCTGGTAGATCGTGGAGGGCTCGGTCACCAGGTCTTTCGAGCCGCGGATCACGTACACGGCATTGCCGTTCGCGGTCGCCTGGATGACGCCGCGTGCACGGCCGATTGCCTGGTTCAGCGATACGTCGCCGGTGCGAAAGCTGTAGGCACCGGGCAGGTTCACTTCGCCGACGACAAAAATTTCCTTGCGATCCAGATAAGGAACAAAGATGGAATCGCCGTCCTTCAGGAACAGCTGACGGCCGCCGTACTGATTGGCCAGCGTTTCCAGGTTGATCGTGTAGGTGGTGCCGCCGCGACTCAGTCGGATACCCGACAGGTCAGCCTGGCTGGCATTCAGTCCGGTCTGGCTGATGGCATCTGCCAAGGTCAGCGGCGAGGTGCCCAGGGCGATGGGGCTGGAGCGCTCTGCTGCGCCGGTCACCCAGACGCGCTGGCTGCCGTAGTTCAGCACGGACACATCCACCTGCGGCGACTCGATGTACTTGGCCAGCCGCTGGCTGATCTCCTCACGCAGTCGCGCCGGCGTCTTGCCGCGCGCCTCGACCTTGCCAATGTAGGGATAGAACAGGCTGCCATCGCTCTGTACCAGACGCCCGGCGAGGTTGCCCTGCTGCTGCGAGCCGGCTGGCACGGTCAGTTCCGGGTGATCCCAGACGGTGACATACAGCACGTCACCCACGCCGACCTGGTAATCCTGCGGCTGGTAATCGAACAGTTCGGCTGGCAGCACCTGCTCGGACTGCGATGCGCGGTCCATGGCAATCAGCTTCGGCGTGATAGCGACCATCTCGAGCCTGCCGTCATCACTCTGCCGGCTGCTGGACACGTCACTGTGACGCAGGTGCTGGCCGGGGGCGAGCAGGCAACCGGTGAGGGCCATGGAGGCCAATGCGGCGAGTGCGATGCAGCTGAACTTCGTTTTCATGAGACTTTCAGATTCCGGCAGGCATAAAAAACCCTCGCCAAGCATTGCCCGGCGAGGGCTGGACTTCAAGCGCGGGGCTTGTCAGCCGCCGGTGCCGCCGGTACCACCTGTGCCGCCACCGCCGCCGGTGCCACCCGTGCCGCCGGTGCCACCACCGCCGTCGCCGCCACCGCCACCGCCGCCGCCGCCCGCATCGTTTTCACCGCTGGAGCTGTCGCCACCAATGCTGTAGAGCACGGCACCGGTAGCAACTGCTGCCACCACGGTGCCGGTGATCGCCGCTGCGGAGTAGCCCGAAGCTGCTTCAGCACCAGCAATCTCCGCGCTCGTTTCTGCGCCGTCAACGGGAGCCTGAACCTGTGCATCCTGAGCCAGGACGGGGGAGGACAGACCCACAAGGGCCAGTACTGCAAACATCTTCTTCATGAACGGGGTCTCCTACTCCGTCGGGGGGATTTGAACGCCCCTATGGTCACGGGTGGCCGTAGGGGGTGTCAAGCCGTTTGCGTCATAAATTCTTGATCTGCGGACAATTTCACGTTATCCGCGCTACTTTTTACCGTGGATCGCGCTGCGGTCGAACTCTTTCGCCGCGCCGGACAGCATCTTGGCCAGTTCCACCACCGCCTGATGCGTGCGCAGCTGGGGCAGCATGAGCGGAACACAGCCGCCGAGAAGCAGGGCAAGGGCGACCCAGTGGGCAGGCAGCCGCCATGGCTTCTTCTCCCGGCCGAGGACCCACGCGGTACCAAGCGCCCCCAGTGCCAGACCGGCACCGATTTCCGACCAGGAATGCGCGTTCAACGGAATACGCGAATACCCGATCGCCGCTGCAAGCGCGAATCCGAGCAAAGCGGCCCACCGTGGTGATCGGCCGACCGCGACATACATCACCATGGGCCACACCGCTGCCGACATCGCCGCATGACCGCTGAAGCCGGTGAAGTCGAGGCGGGCCACGCCGATGCCCCAGCCGAGGAAGGCCAGCTTGGATGCCAGGACAGTCAGCCCCACCACCGACAATGCCAGTGCCCAGCGGACGTACCACGTTGTGTCAGTGCGCCAACCGACAATCAGCAGCACGGCCGCCATTGGCAGCAGCACGCGGCTGTCGCCGAGCAGAGAGAGGAAGTCCCAGGGGGAGGGCATGCGGTCCGGACGTCGTGCGGGCAGGGTGCGTCAGCATACGGGGCTGTGAACATGCGGAGCTGACCGCGCGCCATCCGAGGTAGTGCTGCCCGCCGCCACGCTGTATCCTTCACAGCCTCGATCTGGCCCCGTAGCTCAGCTGGATAGAGCGTCCCCCTCCTAAGGGGAAGGTCGCCCGTTCGAATCGGGCCGGGGTCACCAGAATTCCAAGCGCCAAGCACCGCCGTCTACTCGGCAGCAGCAGGCGCAGGTCAGTGCCGCGAATCCGCGCGCCGACGACCCGGCAGGAACCTCGCCTCCGATAGCGGTTGCGTCGCATGACAGCCGATGCATTCAATCAGCAATCGGCCATCGGCCGGGCTGCTTTCAATCTGCCGCTGCCCGCAGGTATTGCAGAACAAAGAAAGACTGAGAAAACCGGTGGCGCCCCTATCAGACGGATCAATCAGTTCGATGCAGAAGTAATGGGCCGTGGTCATGGGGTGGTGCCATTCGGGGACGTGACTGTGTATCAGTCTCGCCGTGAATTCGATGCAGACGTTCGGCACGACGGCGCGTCCCAGCCCCTTTTGACGCGCCCCCCCCCCCAACAGGAAGCTTGCCCCGGCATCTACGCCAGCCCGCACTACGCTTGCGCCTGCGCCATTGGTAGAGTGCGGACTCACTCGGGAGGAAGTCAGATGCCGCAGCACGGATGCCCCACGCGGTCCTTCCTCTGCGGCGCAGCGCTCTGCCTGCTGGTGAGCGCGGCGCCCGCATCCGCAATCGCCCAGAACGCGCTGCAAGCCGCAGGGCCCGTCGTCGACATGGCCTCCGTCCAGGTCGCCGGCGAGCAGCCCGGTCCCGGTCTCTGGAAAATCACGTCGCAGCAAGGCCATGTTCTTTGGCTGCTCGGCACGGTGTCGCCGATTCCTGCAGGCGTGCAGTGGCGTTCCACCGAGGTAGAGCAGGCCATTGCCGGCGCTGACCATGTGTTGGGTCCGCCGGGCTGGATGCCGGACGTAAAGATCGGGGTGTTCCGCGGGCTGACGCTGCTGCCGCTGGCGCTCAGAACCGCCAAGGACCCGCAGGGCCGCACGCTGCAGGAGATCATCGAGCCAGCGACGTACGCGCGTTGGTTGACGCTCAAGCAGACCTACCTCGGGCGCGACCGGGGCGTGGAGAACAAGCGCCCGATGATTGCCTCGGGAGAGCTCTACAGTGCTTTCCTGAAGCGCAATGGCTTACGCGAGAGCAAGCAGGTGACCGAGGCGCTGGAGCGCATCTATAAGGACAACGACCTGGTGCCGGAAGAGGCGCGGGTGAAGTTGAAGATCGACGACGCCCGCGATGCGCTGAAGGAACTGCGCGGCACCGAAGTCGATGACCGTGCCTGCTTTGCGCGCACGCTGGATACGGTGGAGTTCGATGCGCCGGTGCTGCGGGAGCGTGCCAATGCGTGGGCGGCCGGTGACATCGCGGCGCTGCGGCGGCTCGCATTGCCAGCAATGGCGCGGACCTGCATGGGCGTGGTGCACGATTCGGAATTCGCGCGTCGCCGTGGCTGGAACGACCTGCCGGCGCAGACCAGGGCGCAGTGGCTCGGGCTGGTGGACAAGGCGCTGGCGCAGCACGCGCGTACCTTTTCCACGGCGCCGGTGAGTCTCTTGCTGGGCAGGGAGGATTACCTGGGGGCGTTGGCGGCGCGGGGATATGGGGTGGAGGCGCCGCCGGAGTAGGGGCGGGGAAATTTGCCGGGGGATTTGCGG